>NZ_DATMFA010000110.1:0-158834 GCF_035556475.1 Paracoccus sp. (in: a-proteobacteria)
CACGATGGTCATGCGCGCGTCCAGTTCCTTCGGCACCTTGCAGTAATATTCGACGGGCTGAAGCGTCTCGGGGTCGCGGTAAAGGCCGATGAAGCCCACGCGCGCCGCCGGGATCAGTTCGAGGATGCCGTCGAGCAGCCCGTTCCCGGCCCGCAGGATCGAGATAAGGGCAAGTTTCTTGCCCTCCAGCAGCGGGGCGTCCATCGGCATCAGGGGCGTCTCGATGCTGGTCGTCGTCATCTCCAGCTCGCGCGTCACCTCATAGGCCAGCAACAGGCTGATCTCGCGCAGGAGGCGGCGAAAGCTGGCGGTCGAGGTGGTCTTGTCGCGCATCAGGGTCAGCTTGTGCTGCACCAGCGGGTGGTCAACGATGGTCAGATGGGGCGGGTTCATATTGTCAGCTCCTGTTTCAGGCGGTCACGGGTGGCCGCGTCGCAAAAGGCTGCTTCGACGGCCCAGATGTTCATCTGGCGGAATTCGCTTTCCGCCCAACCGAAGGTTTCCGCAAGCATCTCGTACTCGCGACCCAGCGTCGTACGGAAAAAAGGCGGATCATCGGTCGAGACGGTGACGCGCACCCCGGCATCGGCGAGCCGCGCGATCGGATGGCTTTTCCAGTCGCGGACCACACCCAGCGCGACGTTCGAGCCGGGGCAGACCTCCAGCGTCACGCCCTGCTCGGCAAGGTCGCGGAGAAGGGCCGGATCCTCGGCGGCGCGGATGCCGTGGCCGATCCGGGTGACGCCCAGATCCAGCGCCGCGCGGACCGAGGCCGGGCCGCACCATTCGCCGGCATGGGCGGTCAGGCCCAACCCGGCCTCGCGCGCGCAATCGAAGGCCCAGGCGAAATCCCCGGCCTCGCCCACGTCCTCGGCCCCGGCAAGGCCAAGGCCCGCGACCCATCCGCCAGCGGTTTCAGCGGCACAAAGCGCCGTCTTCCGGGCGCGGTCCGGGCCCAGATGGCGGATGCAGGTGGCGACCGCGCGGCTTTCGACGCCGCTGAGGGCATAGGCCCGCGCCACCTCCTCCATCGCGGCGACATGGTCGCGCCATGCGCCAAGATCGCCCCGGCCGCAGAACTCGGGCGAGACGAAAAGCTCGACATAGATCGCGCCCTGCTCGCCGCATTCCGACAGCACGGCCGAAAGCAGGCGGGCATAGTCCGAGGGGCCGGAGAGTATCCCCGTCGCCGCCTCGTAGACGCGCAGGAAATCGCGGAAATCGCGATAGGCATATCCTCCACGCTCATCGAAAAGGCCCGAAAGATCCTCGCGCTTTTCCGAGGCGAGGCCACGGATGAAGGCGGGCGGCGCGGCGCCTTCCAGATGCAGGTGAAGCTCGACCTTCTTGAGGGATTTCATAGAAACGACCTTCCCGGCCCGACGGCGGGCAATCCAAGATGCGCCGCGATCGAGGCGCCGATATCGCTGAAGCCCACCTCTCCGATCGCGCGCGGACCATAGCCCCAGCCAAGGACCGGCACGCGCTCCCTCGTGTGGTCGGTGCCGGTCCAGCTTGGGTCATTGCCATGGTCAGCGGTGAAGATCGCCAGATCCCCCGGACGCAGGCGGGCAATCATCTGCCCGGCGATGCCGTCGAACCATTCCAGCGCCCCGGCATAGCCCGCGATGTCGCGGCGATGGCCGTAAAGGCTGTCGAACTCGACGAAATTGGCAAAGGTCAGGCTGCCCGGCTCGGCCTCCTCCGCCAGCCGCAGCAGATGCGCGCCCAGATCGGCGTCGGATTTGCCCTTGTGGAGCGCGCCGATCCCGCGATGCGAGAAGATGTCGCCGATCTTGCCGACGGCATGGGTCGCCCTGCCCTCCTCCTGCGCGGCGTCGAGGATGGTGCGGCCGGGCGGTGCAATGGCGTAGTCGCGCCGGTTGGGCGTGCGGGTGAAATTGCCGGGGCTGCCGGTGAAGGGGCGCGCGATGACGCGGCCCACGCGCATCGGATGGACCATCTTCGCCGCCGCCTCGCACAGGCGATAGAGCCGGTCGAGGCCGAAGCTTTCCTCATGCGCGGCAATCTGGAACACGCTGTCGGCCGAGGTGTAGCAGATTGGCCAGCCGGTCCGCAGATGCTCCTCGCCCAGTCGGGCGATGATCTCGGTCCCCGAGGCATGTTCGTCGCCGAGGATCCCCTCGGTCCCCGCCGCCGCGGCGACGCCGGCCGAAAGCTCGGGCGGGAAGCTTGGGCGGGTATTCGGGAAATAGTGCCATTCCCACGGCACCGGCACGCCCGCGATCTCCCAATGGCCGGAAGGGGTGTCCTTGCCGGGCGAGGTCTCCGTCGCCGCGCCCCAAAGGCCCTGTGGCTCGGCCCCGAGGCCGGGCGCATCCTCGCCGCTGGAGAGCCGGATCGCGGCCCCCAGCCCCAGCGCGTCGAGGTTCGGCATGTGCAGAGGCCGCGCCTGCGCGATATGAGCCAGCGTGTTCGCCCCGGTATCGGGTCGCCCGGCATTGAAATAGCCGGCGGCATCGGGGGCACCGCCGATCCCTGCGGAATCCATCACCACCAGAAAGGCGCGCCTCTGGGTCGGGTCGATCATTCGGGCAGCACCTCGCTTCGAATCAGGGGGCCGGGTTCGGGGCCGTCGCCCATCAGATAGGCGGCCCCGACGGTCGCGACCGCCGCCTCGGCCGCCGCATCGCTTGCGGCATGGACGAAACCCAGCGGCCGGTCCGGGCCCGCCTCTTCGCCGATGCGGAGAAGTTCCGCAAGGCCCACGCGGGAGTCGATCCGGTCACTGGCATGAAGGCGGCCGCCGCCAAGGGCCACGACGGCATGACCCAGCGCCTCGACATCAATCGCGGCGACGCGGCCCCGCGCGGGAATGGGACGGATCACCGGCGCGGGCGGCAAATGGGCATCGGGCCGTTCGAGAAGATCGGCGGGGCCGCCTTGCGCCACGACCATGCGGGCGAAACGCTCGGCCGCGCGGCCCGAGGCCAGCGCCTCGGCCGCGCCCTGCCCCCCGACCATCGCAAGGCAGACGGCCGAAAGACCGACCGAGAGTTCCGCCAGCGCACCGTCGCCACCCCGAAGGACGGCGATGGCTTCGCGCAATTCCAATGCGTTACCGGCCGCACGGGCAAGCGGCTGGTCCATGTCGGTGATGCAGGCGCGGGCGCGGCAACCGGCGCCATTCGCCGTCTCGACCAGCGCGCGCGCCAGTTCCCGCGCGGCCCGGTCCGAGCGCAGGAACGCCCCGCTGCCCTGCTTCACGTCCAGGACCAGCGCATCGAGGCCCGCCGCCAGCTTCTTCGACAGGATCGAGGCAGTGATGAGGTCGATCGACCCCACCGTCGCGCTTTCATCCCTGACCGCGTAAAGCCGCGCATCCGCGGGCGCGAGGTCGCGTCCCGCCGCCACGATGGCGCAGCCGGTCGCCCCGACGACGCTGCGGAACTCGGCCTCGGGCAGCGTGGTGCGGAAGCCCGGAATAGCCTCGAGCTTGTCGAGCGTGCCGCCGGTATGGCCAAGCCCCCGGCCCGAGATCATCGGGACATAGGCCCCGCAGGCGGCAAGGACGGGCGCAAGGATCAGGCTGACCGTATCGCCGATGCCGCCGGTCGAATGCTTGTCGACGACCGGGCCGGGCAGATCCCAGCGCAGAACCCTGCCCGAATCCCGCATGGCGCGGGTCAGGGCGACGCGGCCCTCTGCCCCCAGCCCGGAGAGCAGCGCCGCCATGGCGAAGGCCCCGGCCTGCGCATCGCTGACCCAGCCCTCGGCCAAGCCGCGCGCGATCAGGGCCGCGCCCTCCTCATCCAGCCCGCGCCCGTCGCGGACCGCCGCAATCACCGGACGCGGATCGGCTGGATTCATTCGAGGCCCGACATGTGAGAGATGTCGAACCGCCCCGGCAGCAACTCGCCAATGGTGGTCGCCAGCGTCCTGCCCGCCGTGGTGGCCAGCAGGACCGGGGTGTCGGGCCGCCCGAACTCGGCCAGCTTCTGCCGGCAGCCGCCGCAGGGCGGCACCGGGCTGGGGCTGTCGGCGATCACGGCAACCTCGGTCAGCTCGGTCTCGCCGCTGGCCACCATCAGGGCGATGGCCCCGGCCTCGGCGCAGGTGCCCTCGGGATAGGCGACGTTCTCGACATTGCAGCCTTGGTAGATCGCGCCCGAGGCACCGCGAACCGCCGCGCCGACCTTGAACCGGGAATAGGGCGCATAGGCCCGTTCCCGCACCTCGCGCGCCGCATCCAGAAGCGTCATGGCCCACCTTTCACATCGCCGTCATCCCCGCCTTCATCATTGCGCCCGGCCCCATGGTGATGCAAGTCCGACACGAAGCGGGCAGGCCCCCTGTTCGTCGGCCGGAAAATAGTTTAACGCTGAACCATCTTGAGAGGAGGTCGCGTCATGGAAGAACGCAGGCAGGATAGCGCAAGGCAGGCCGCGCTGGATTATCACGAGTTTCCCCGCCCCGGCAAACTTGAGGTGCGCGCCACCAAACCCCTTGCCAATGGCCGCGACCTGAGCCGGGCCTATTCGCCCGGCGTGGCCGAAGCCTGCCTCGAGATCAAGGCCGACCCGACCACCGCGGCGCGTTATACCGCGCGCGGCAACCTCGTCGCCGTCGTCTCGAACGGGACAGCCGTTCTGGGCCTTGGCAATATCGGCGCGCTGGCCTCGAAGCCGGTGATGGAGGGCAAGGCCGTCCTTTTCAAGAAATTCGCCAATATCGACTGTTTCGACATCGAGCTGGACCAGCCCGACCCGGAAAAGCTGGCCGAGATCGTCTGCGCGCTGGAGCCGAGCTTTGGTGCCATCAACCTCGAGGACATCAAGGCCCCCGACTGCTTCATCGTCGAGAAGCTCTGCCGTGAGCGGATGAACATTCCGGTCTTCCACGACGACCAGCACGGCACCGCCATCGTGGTCGGCGCCGCCGCGACCAACGCGCTGCGCATCGCCGGCAAGAAGTTCGACGAGATCAAGGTGGTCTCGACCGGCGGGGGCGCCGCCGGCATCGCCTGTCTCAACATGCTGCTGAAGCTGGGCGTGAAGCGCGAGAACGTCTGGCTCTGCGACATCGCCGGCCTCGTCCATGAGGGCCGGGAAGAGCAGATGACGCCGCAGAAGGCCGAATATGCCCAGAAAAGCGACCTTCGCACGCTGGATGACGTGATCGGCGGGGCGGACCTGTTCCTCGGCCTCTCGGGCCCCGGCGTGCTGACGCCCGAGATGGTCGCGAAAATGGCCCCGCGCCCGATCGTCTTTGCCCTGGCGAACCCGACGCCCGAGATCCTGCCCGAGGACGTGCGCAGCGTCGCGCCCGATGCGATCATCGCCACCGGCCGCTCGGACTATCCGAACCAGGTGAACAACGTCCTTTGCTTCCCCTTCATCTTCCGGGGCGCGCTGGATGTGGGCGCGACCACGATCAATGACGAGATGCAGCTTGCCTGCATCGAGGGGATCGCGGCCCTGGCCCGCGCCACCACCAGCGCCGAGGCGGCGATGGCCTATCGCGGCGAGACGCTGACCTTCGGCCCGGAATACCTGATCCCGAAGCCCTTCGATCCGCGCCTGATCGGCGTCGTCTCGACCGCCGTGGCCAAGGCCGCGATGGAAACCGGCGTCGCCACCCGCCCGCTTGATGACATCGACCTCTACAAGCGCAAGCTCGACGGGTCGGTCTTCCGCTCGGCCATGATCATGCGCCCGGTCTTCGAGGCGGCGGCGACGGTCAAGCGGCGCATCGTCTTTGCCGAGGGCGAGGACGAACGCGTGCTGCGTGCGGCGAACGCCATGCTTGAGGAAACGACCGATGTTCCGATCCTGATCGGCCGCCCCGAGGTGATCGAGGTCCGGGCCGAGCGCGCCGGCCTGCCGATCCGCCCCGGCCGCGACTTCGAGATCGTGAACCCCGAGAACGACCCCCGCTATCGCGACTACTGGGGCACCTATCACGAGTTGATGGCGCGCCGCGGCGTGACGCCCGAGGTCGCGCGCGCGATCATGCGCACCAACACCACCGCCATCGGCGCCGTGATGGTCCACCGGGCCGAGGCCGACAGCCTGATCTGCGGCACTTTCGGCCAGTTCAGCTGGCACCTGAACTATATCAGCCAGGTCCTTGCCCGCGACGGTCTGCGCCCGCATGGCGCGCTGTCGCTGATGATCCTGGAGGACGGGCCGCTTTTCATCGCCGACACGCAGGTCCATCACGTCCCGACCCCGCAGCAGATCGCGGAAAGCGCCATCGGCGCGGCGCGGCATGTGCGGCGCTTCGGCCTCGCGCCCAAGATCGCGCTGTGCTGCCATTCGCAATTCGGCAATCTCGACACCGATTCCGGTCGCCGGATGCGCGAGGCGCTGGAGATCCTCCATGCCCGCGAGGTCGATTTCATGTTCGACGGCGAGATGCATGTCGACGCGGCGCTGGACCCGACCGTGCGCGAACGCCTGATGCCGCATTCGCGGCTCGAAGGCGCGGCGAATATCCTGATCTTCGCCGGGACCGATGCGGCCTCGGGCGTCAGGAACGCGCTCAAGATGAAGGCGAACGGGCTGGAGGTCGGGCCGATCCTGATGGGCATGGGCAACCGCGCGCATATCGTCACCCCCTCGGTCACGACGCGCGGCCTGCTGAACATGAGCGTCCTTGCCGGAACGCCTGTCGGCCATTACGGCTGAAAAACCGGGTCCGGCATGGTTGCCGGGCCCTTCTTCGCAGATTTCCCGCCGCTGCTAACGCGAACATTCTTGCCGCGCGCGAAATGGCGGTCCTAACTCTCCCCATGTTCGATGGGGAGAGAGAGAACGGGATGGGATATCAAGAAGTTTACGAGGCCTGCCGGGCCGATCCCGAGCAATTCTGGATGCAGGCCGCCGAGGCGCTCGACTGGTATCGCAAGCCCTCGAAGGCGCTTTTCGACGAGAAGGCGCCGATCTACGAATGGTTCTCGGACGGGTTGATCAATACCTGCTGGAACGCGGTCGACCGCCATGTCCTCGCGGGGCGCGGCGATCAGGTCGCGATCATCCATGAAAGCCCCATCACCCTTACCACCAAGGGCATCACCTACCGCCAGTTACAGGAGCGCGTCGCCTCGCTGGCCGGGGCGCTGAGGATGCGGGGCGTGGAAAAGGGCGACCGCGTCATCATCTACATGCCGATGATCCCCGAAGCGATCGAGGCGATGTTGGCCTGCGCCCGGTTGGGCGCGATCCATTCGGTGGTCTTTGGCGGCTTTGCCGCGAACGAACTGGCGGTCAGGATCGACGATTGCCAGCCCAAGGCGATCATCGCGGCCTCCTGCGGCCTCGAGCCGGGCCGCATCGTGCATTACAAACCGCTGCTGGACGGCGCGATCGAGATCGCGAGCCACAAGCCGGAATTCTGCGTCATCTTCCAGCGCGAGCAAGAGGCGGCGAAGCTGGTCGAGGGCCGCGATTTCGCCTGGCACGGTTTCCAATACGGGGTGAAGCCCGCCGAATGCGTCCCGGTTGAGGGGAACCATCCGGCCTATATCCTCTATACCTCCGGCACCACCGGCCAGCCAAAGGGGGTGGTGCGCCACACCGCCGGCCATCTGGTCGCGCTGCAATGGTCGATGAAGAACATCTACAATATCGAGGCCGGCGATCGGTTCTGGACCGCCTCGGACGTGGGCTGGGTCGTGGGGCACAGCTATATCTGCTATGGCCCGCTGCTGGCCGGGGCGACCACCGTGGTCTTCGAAGGAAAGCCCGTCGGCACGCCCCATCCCGGCGTTTTCTGGCGCACCATCCAGAACCACCGGATCAAGAGCTTCTTCACCGCGCCGACCGCGCTGCGCGCGATCCGGCGCGAGGACCCGGACGGGGAATGGATCCGCCGCTACAAGTTGCATGAGTTGCAGGCCCTGTTTCTTGCCGGCGAGCGTGCCGATCCCGAGACGGTCCGCTGGGCGCAGGAGCATCTGGGCGTGCCGGTGGTCGATCACTGGTGGCAGACCGAGACGGGCTGGGCCATCGCCGCGAACCCGATCGGGATCGAGACCCTGCCGACCAAGCTGGGCAGCCCCACCGTGCCGATGCCGGGCTATGACCTTCAGGTTCTGGATGCGGAGGGCGAGCCGGTGCCCCCCGGCACGCTGGGCGCGCTGGCGATCCGGCTGCCGCTGCCGCCCGGAACCCTGCCGACGCTGTGGAATGCCGAGGACCGCTTCCGCAAGAGCTACCTGTCCCGCTTTCCGGGCTATTATGAGACCGGCGATGCCGGGATCATCGACGAGGACGGCTATCTGCATGTCATGGCCCGCACCGATGACGTGATCAATGTCGCGGGTCACCGCCTGTCCACCGGGGCGATCGAGGAGGTGCTGGCCGCCCATCCCGCCGTCGCCGAGTGCGCGGTGATCGGGGTCGCGGATGCGCTGCGCGGTCAGGTGCCGCTGGGTCTTCTCTGCCTCAAGAGCGGCAACACGGCCTCGCAGGAGCAGGTGGTGGCCGAGGCGGTCAAGCTGGTGCGGGACCGGATCGGCCCGGTCGCGGCCTTCAAGCTGGCCTGCGTGGTCGATCGCCTGCCGAAAACACGCTCGGGCAAGATTCTGCGCGCGACCATGACGAAGATCGCCGATGGCGAGGCGTATAAGGTTCCCGCGACCATCGACGATCCCGATACGCTGGACGGGATCCGCAAGGCGCTGCGGGGGCTTGGTTTTCCGGGTGGTTCGCAGGCTGGTTGAGGGGGCTTGCCCGAAAGGTGGGCGCGGCGCCCCTGACAGGCGCCGCGATTGGGTATTTGGGAAACGGTGAAAGCCGGCGCGCGCCTAGTCGATCCGGGCGCCGAGGCCCTGCATCAGCGGCAGGAAGTCCGGGAAGGAGGTGGCGATCGGGCTGCCGTCATCGACGCTGATCGGCTGGTCCGAGGCCAGACCGGCGACGAGGAAGGACATGGCGATGCGGTGGTCGAGATGGGTCTTCGCGCAGGCCCCGCCGCAGAGGCCCCCGGTGCCGTGGACGGTCATCATGTCCTCGGTATCCTCGACGCTGGCGCCGTTTGCCCTGAGGCCGACCGCCATCGCCTCGATCCGGTCGCTTTCCTTGACGCGCAATTCATGGACGCCCTGCATGATCGTGCTGCCCTGGGCAAAGGCGGCGATGACCGCGAGGATCGGGAATTCGTCGATCATGCTGGCCGCGCGCTCGGCGGGGACGGTCACGCCCCTGAGCGGGCCATGGCGCACGACCAGATCGGCGACCGGCTCGCCCCCCTCCTCGCGCTCGTTCTCGAAGGTGATGTCGGCGCCCATTTCCAGCAGCGTGATGTAGAGCCCGTCGCGGGTCGGGTTGCGGCTGACGCCGGGGACGCGGATTTCCGAGCCGGGGACGATCAGCGCCGCGGCGACGGGAAAGGCAGCGCTGGACGGGTCGCGCGGCACGGCGATCGGCTGCGGGATTAGTTCCGGGCGGCCCTTGAGGGTGATGACCCGGCCCTCTTCGGTCACTTCGGTGGTGACGGTCGCGCCAAAGCCGGTCAGCATCCGTTCGGTATGGTCGCGGGTCGGTTCGGATTCGATCACCACCGTCTCGCCCGGCGCGTTCAGCCCGGCCAGCAACACGGCGGATTTGATCTGCGCGCTGGCCACGGGGGTCTTGTAGCGGACCGGCACCGGCTCGACCGCGCCCTTGATGGTGACGGGCAGGCGCTTCCCCTCGCGCGCGGTGACCTCGGCGCCAAAAAGCTCCAGCGGGTCGGTGATGCGGCCCATCGGGCGGCGGCTGAGGCTGGCATCGCCGGTGAAGGTCGCCGTGATCGGCGTCGTCGCCATCGCGCCCATGATGAGGCGGACGCCGGTGCCGGAATTGCCGCAGTCGATCACGCCCTCCGGCTCGGCAAAGCCGCCGACGCCGACGCCGTTGACCTTCCATTCGCCGGTCCCCAGACGTTCGACCTGTGCCCCGAAGGCCTGCATGGCCTTGGCGGTGTCGAGCACGTCCTGCCCTTCCAGAAGGCCGGTGATATGCGTCTCGCCGACCGAGAGCGCGCCGAGGATCAGGGCGCGGTGGCTGATCGACTTGTCGCCCGGGATCCGCGCCTCGCCCGAAAGCGGGCCGGAGCGGTGGGCGGTCATCGGACGCGGTTCGGCGGAATGTGACATGAGAGGCCCTCTTGGTGGTCGGCCCCGGTGATAGCGGTCACGCGCGCGGCTTGCAATCAGCCGCGATCCCCTCAGCCCTTGCGGCGGAAGGTGACGTAATGCGGCACCCGCCCTTCGCGCAGCGCCTTCTGCTCATAGCGGGTGCTGAGCCAGTCGTCCCAGGGCTGCGGCCCCTCGGCCACCAGATCGAAACCGGCGGGCGGCACCTCCTCGAGGGTCTGGCGGACATAGTCGGGAATGTCGGTCGCCACGCGGAACTCGGCGCCCGGTTTCATCACGCGGGCGAGCGGGATCAGATGCTCGGGCGTGACGAAGCGGCGGCGGTGATGGCGCGATTTCGGCCAGGGATCGGGATAGTTCAGGAAGGCCTTGCTGACCGAGGCATCGGGAAACACATCCATCAGGTCGCGGGCATCGCCCGGATGGACGCTGACATTCTCGACCCCCGCCGCGCGGATCTTGCCGAGCAGCATGGCGACGCCGTTGATGAAGGGCTCGCAGCCGATGATGCCGATTTCGGGATAGGTCGCGGCCATATGGACCATATGCTCGCCCCCGCCGAAGCCGATCTCCAGCCAGATCGGGCGGTCGTCGCCAAAGATCGTGGCGGGATCGACCAGCTTGCGCTCGGGGTTGTCGGCCTGGGTGATGCCGCGCGGACGCAGGCTGCCCAGATCCTCGGAAAGGTAGCCTTTCTGGCTCTGGCGCAGGGTCTTGCCGTGACGGCGGCCGTAGAAATTGCGGCGCGGCGGGTTGGGATCGAATTCGCTCATGCCGCGCGCATAGAAAGCGCGCGGCAGAAGGTCAAGTCATTCCGCGGCGAGACGCGAGATGATCACCGTCACCTCGGGCTTCTTGCCGATCTCCTCCATCGAGGCCTGACGGGTGATCTTGCGGATCGCCTCCTCCAGCCGGTCGTCGTTCATCACGGTGCGGTCATCCGCGCGTTCAAGGAACTCGGCCAGTTCGGATTCGATATTGTCCGACAGCGGCACGCCGCCGCGGCCGCGCTCGGGCAGGCCGGAAAGCTCGACCCAGGCATCGGGCAAGGGGTTGTCATCCTCGTCGATGATGACGGAGACCATGGCGTGACCGTTCAGCGCCATGCGGATACGGTCGCGGACCACGCCGTCCATCGCACCGATCAGGGTATGGCCGTCGAGATAGAGGCGGCCGGTGTCGATCTGGTCGACCACACGCGGCACCGGGCCGGTGACATCGACCATCGTGCCGTTGGTCGCGACGATCGAGGCGATGCCGCGCGCTGCCGCCAGTTTCGCATGTTCGCGCAGATGCATATGCTCGCCATGCATCGGGATCACGATCTGCGGCTTCAGCAGGTCATGCACGGCCTCGATATCCGGGCGGTTGGCATGGCCCGAGACGTGATAGGTGCCATCCTCGGCGTCATAGAGGTCGACGCCCATCTCGCTCAGCTGGTTCTGGATGCGGATCACGCCGCGCTCATTGCCGGGGATGGTGCGCGAACTGAAGAGGAAGCTGTCCCCCTCCTTCAGCTCGATCCCCAGATAGCGGCCCCGCGACAGTTGCGCGCTGGCGGCGCGACGCTCGCCCTGGCTACCGGTAACGATCAGCATGACCTTTTCGCGCGGCAGGTCCGAGGCTTCCTCGGGGCTGATCACCGGCGGGAAGCGGTCGAGGATGCCGGTCTCGATCCCGACCGTGACCATGCGGCGCATGGCCCGGCCCAGCAGGCAGATCTTGCGGCCCGCAGCCACCCCGGCCTCGGCCAGCGTCCTGAGCCGCGCGATGTTGCTGGCGAAGGTGGTGGCCACGACCATCTCGCGCTGCGACATGACGAAATCTAGGATCGGGTTCGCCAGCAACGCCTCGGACCGGCCGGGATGGGGCGAGAAGATATTGGTGGAATCGCAGGTCAGAAGCTTGACGCCATCCCCTTCCTTGGCGATCTCGTGCCAGAGGATCGGGTCGAAGGGCTCGCCCACGACCGGGGTTCCGTCCAGCTTGAAGTCGCCGGTATGGACGATCCGCCCGGCCGGCGTGTCGATGATCAGCGCCGAGCTTTCGGGGATCGAGTGGCTGACCGGGACGAACTGCACCTGGAACGGCCCCGCGTTCACGACCTCGGGACGGGGGGCGTGGATGTGGATCTGATCGACTGGCTGGCCCATCTCCTCCATCTTCAGCCGCGCGATGGCGCCGGTGAAGCGGCGACAATGGATCGGCTTCTGGATCCGGCCCCAGAGCAGGCCGAGCGCGCCGACATGGTCCTCATGCGCATGGGTGATGAAGATCGCGTCGATCCGGTCGCGGTTCTCCTCGAGCCAGGCGACATCGGCCATGATCAGGTCGATCCCCGGCGAGCTTTCCATGTCCCCGAAGGTCACGCCCAGATCGATGACGATCAGGCGTTCGCGCCCCGGCTCACCATAGCCGTAGACATAGGCGTTCATGCCGATTTCGCCCGCGCCGCCCAGCGGCAGATATATCAGGCGCTCAGCCATGTGCCATCTCCTTGTTGAAATCATGGATCAGGCGCAGACCATGCATCGTCAGGTCATCCTCGATCGCGTCGAAAAGATCAAACCCCTGATCGAACAGGGGCGCAAGCCCGCCTGTCGCGATCACCTTCATCGAACGGGCGCGTTCCTGCCGGATCTTCTCGACGATACCCTGAACAAGGCCGATATAGCCCCAGAAGATCCCCGATTGCAGACAGGCAACGGTATTGGTTCCGATGACCTTGGCAGGCATCGTCACGTCGACATGCGGAAGGCTTGCCGCGCCCATATGCAACGCCTCGAGCGACAGGTTCACGCCCGGAGAGATCACGCCCCCCACATAGGCGCCGTCCGTATCCACCACGTCGAAGGTGGTGGCGGTGCCGAAATCGACGACGATCAGGTCGGGACCGTGGCGGTCGAAGGCGCCGACGGTGTTCACCAGCCGGTCGGGACCGACGGTCGTGCCCTGATCGACGCGGGGCGGGATCGGCAGCAGGCAGTCGGGCTTGCCGACGACCAGCGGGCGGGTGTCGAAATAGCGGTTGCAGAGCACGCGCAGGTTAAAGACCACGCGCGGCGCTGTCGCGCTGATGATGCAGTCGGTGATGTCCAGCTCGAACTTCTGGACCGACATCAGCGTCGAGAGCCAGACAAAATATTCATCCGCCGTGCGGCGATGATCGGTCGAGATCCGCCACATCGCGAGGAAACGCTCGCCGTTCCAGACCGAGAAGACGGTATTCGTGTTGCCGGTGTCGATGCAGAGCAGCATCGCTCAACCTCCGAAAAAGACGTCGGCGGCAGGCAGGGTCCGCCGGCCGGAGGCGGTGGTCAGCACCAGCGCGCCGGTTTCATCAATGCCGTCAAAGACGCCCTGCGTCTCCTCGCGCCCGGTGCGGGCGATGATCGGCTGGCCCAGCTTCGCGGCACGGGCAAGCCATGCGGTGCGGATCGGCTGGAAGCCATAGGTCTCGAATTGCGCCAACCAGCGGGCGAAGGCCGGGGCCAGCAGGTCGAGAAACTCCTCGGCGCCGACTGTGAAGCCCGTCTCTCCGCGCAGCGAAACCGGGGGCACGGCCCGCGCCTCGACGGCGTCGCCAGAGGGGGCGGCGGCGAGGTTGACACCGATGCCGATCGCGATCGCCCCGACCTCGCGGCCCGAGCCGATGCTTTCCAGCAGGATACCGGCGATCTTGCCGCCGTTCAGCAGCACGTCATTCGGCCATTTGATCGCAAGCCGCGCGGCAGGTCCGCAGGCATCGGCGAGCGCGTCGTAAAGCGCGAGCGCGGCGACAAAGGAAAGCTGGGCCGCAGCCTCGGGGCCGCCCTTGGGTCTGAGAACCAGCGTGCCGGCGAAATTCCCCGCCGGCATCACCCATTCGCGCCCACGGCGGCCACGACCGGCCACCTGCTCATGGGTCATGATCCATGCCGGCCCGCTCAGCGAGGGGGCAAGGCGCATGGCCTCGGCATTGGTGCTGTCGGTGCGGGCCAGCACATGCCGGCCCACCCCTTCGGGCCAGCGATCACTCAACGTGATCGGGCTCGGCCGACAGAACGGCCTCGGGCGCGGCCATCCCGGCGGTGACCGGGGCCACCAGCGTTTCGGCGGCCCGCCCGGCGGCAGCATCGACGCCCAGCATATTGATCGCGCCGAAGAGCATCGCGGCGGCCGGGATCATCAGGGCCAGATATTGCACCGGTCCCATCCGGCTGGTGACGCCATCGTTCTCGGTGCCGAAATACATGTAGTAGACGATGCGCAGATAGTAGAACGCGCCGATGACCGAGGCGATCACGCCCAGCACCGCCAGCCAGCCCATCCCGGCATCGACCGCCGCATTCAGCACCCCGAACTTGGCGAAGAAACCAAGGGTCGGCGGAACCCCGGCAAGGCTGAACATCAGCACCAGCACGGCAAGGCCCTTGGTCGGCTCGCTCCAGGCGAAGCGGTTCAGCGAGGCGAGGTCGGTGACCGGCACCCCATCACGCTCCAGCGACAGGATGAAGGCGAAGGTGCCGACGTTCATGACCGCATAGATCGCCATATAGATCAGCATGGCCTGCACGCCGATCGCCGAGCCGGCGGCAAGGCCGACCAACGCAAAGCCCATATGCGCGATCGAGGAATAGGCCATCAGCCGCTTGACGTTGGTTTGCCCGATCCCCGCGATGGAACCGAGGAACATCGACATGACCGCGAGGGCCGCGATGATCTGGCTCCAGTCGTCGATGACCTGGCCGAAGGCGTTGAAGACCAGCCGCGCGATCAGCGCCATGGCCGCGACCTTGGGCGCGGTGGCGAAGAAGGCGGTCACGGGCGTTGGCGCGCCCTCATAGACGTCCGGCGTCCACATGTGGAACGGCACGGCCGAGACCTTGAAGGAGAGGCCGACCAGCATGAAGACGAGGCCGAAGAGGACGCCAAGCGAAAGCTCGCCCCCCTGGATCGTCGTGATGATCCCGGCAAAGCTGGTCGTGCCCGCGAAGCCATAGACCAGCGACGCACCATAAAGCAGCAGGCCCGAGCTGAGCGAGCCCAGCACGAAATATTTCAATCCAGCCTCGGACGAACGCGCGGAATCGCGGCGGATGGCGGCGACGACATAGAGCGAGAGCGATTGCAGCTCGAGCCCCATGTAAAGCGTCAGCAGGTCGCCCGCCGAAACCATCAGCATCATGCCGATGACCGAAAGCGTCACGAGGATCGGGAATTCGAACCGCAGCATCCGGCGGCGGTCGAGATAGTCGATGCTCATCGCGAGGACGGCGGCGGCGGCGACCAGGATCACCACCTTGGCAAAGCGCGAGAAGCCGTCATCGATGAACATGCCATAGAAGGCCGTCCCGTCGGTGCGATTGCCAAGGCCGATCATCGCCGCGACGATCAGGAAGGCCGCGACCGTCGACCACAGAAGCGTGCGGGCGATACCGTCCTTGCCGAGATAGGCCCCGACCATGAGGGCGGCCAGCGCATAGGCCGCCAGCAGCGCCTCGGGCAGAATGGTCGTGAAATCGAGCGAGGTCATGTCCGCCCCCTAGTGGCTTGTCGCAGCCGCGGCGGTTTCCACCACCGGCTGGGCCTGGTTGTAGTCATTGATCAGCGCGGCGACAGCCGGGCCGGTCACATCGGTCACGAGGCGCGGATAGACGCCCAGGATCAGCGTCATCGCGATCAGGGGAACAAAGATCCAGCGCTCGCGCGGGGTCATGTCGGTGATCGACTTCAAGCTTTCCTTGATCAGCTGGCCCAGCGTCACCCGGCGATAGAGCCAGAGCGCATAGGAAGCCGAGAGGATCACGCCCGAGGTTGCGACCAGCGCGACCCAGGTATTGACCCGGAAGACGCCGAGCAGCGTCAGGAACTCGCCCACGAAGCCCGAGGTGCCGGGCAGGCCCACATTCGCCATGGTGAAGAACATGAACACCGCCGCATAGGCCGGCATCCGGTTCACGAGGCCGCCATAGGCGTCGATCTCGCGCGTGTGCATCCGGTCATAGATCACGCCGACGCAAAGGAAGAGCGCGCCCGAGATGAAGCCATGCGACAGCATCTGGAAGATCGCGCCATCAACGCCGACCTGATTGACCGCGAAGATGCCCATGGTGACATAGCCCATATGGGCGACGGAGGAATAGGCGATGACCTTCTTCATGTCCGACTGCACCAGCGCCACCAGCGAGGTGTAGACGATCGCGATGGCCGAGAGCCAGAAGACCAGCGGTTGCAGGATGTCCGAGGCGACCGGGAACATCGGGATCGAGAAGCGCAGGAAGCCGTAGCCGCCCATCTTCAGAAGCACCGCGGCCAGCAGGACCGAACCGGCGGTCGGCGCCTGAACGTGCGCGTCGGGCAGCCAGGTATGGACCGGCCACATCGGCATCTTGACCGCGAAGCTAGCAAAGAACGCAAGGAACAGCAGCGTCTGCGTGCCGCCGATGACCGTGATCCCCAGCAGGCGATAGGTCTCATGCGGGAAGTCGAAGGTCAGCAGGGTCGGAATGTCGGTGGTGCCCGCCATGCGATACATGGCGATCATCGCAACCAGCATCAGCACCGAGCCGAGGAAGGTATAGAGGAAGAACTTGAACGCCGCATAGATGCGGTCCTTGCCGCCCCAGATCCCGATGATCAGGAACATCGGGATCAGGCCCGCCTCGAAGAACAGGTAGAAGAGGACGAGGTCCAGCGCGGTGAAGACGCCGATCATCAGCCCCTCGAGGACGAGGAAGGCAATCATGTATTCCTTGACCTTCGTTTCGACCGTCCAGGTCGAAAGAATGGTCAGCGGCATCATGAAGGTGGTCAGCAGCACGAACAGGACCGAGATCCCGTCCACGCCCATCTTGTAGCGCAGGCCCATGATCCAGGCCTTGTCCTCGACGAACTGGAAGCCGGTATTCTGCGGGTCGAATCCGAAAAGGACGAAAAGCGAGATCAGGAAGGTTGCCGTGGTCGCCAGCAGCGCCAGCCATTTGGCATTCTTCGCAGCCGCCTCGTCCTGGCCGCGCAGGAACAGGGCCATGATCCCCGCCGCGACGATGGGCAGGAAGGTGATGATGGAAAGAAGGTTCGTCATATCAGTGCGCGCCCCGCATCATCACCCAGATCAAGAGACCCACGATGCCGACGACCATCGCGAAGGCATAGTGGAACAGATAGCCCGATTGCACCCGGACCGCCGCGCGCGTCAGGCGCGGGATGATCCCCATGGCAACCCCGTTGATCGCCCCGTCGATGGTCGCTCCGTCGCCCTTTTTCCAAAGGATGCGACCAAGGCACAGCGCCGGGCGGACGATGATGAAGTTGTAGATTTCGTCGAAATACCATTTGTTCAGCAGGAACTGGTAAAGCGCGGGCTGGGCCTTTGCCAGTCGGGCCGGAATGTCCGGGCTGCGGATATAGAAGATCCAGGCGGTGAACAGACCAATCAGCATCGCGATGAAGGGCGAGACCTTCACCCAGGCGGGGGCGTGATGCGCCTCGTCCATGATGTGATTGTCCGGCGCCATATAGATCGCGCCACCGACCGGGGCGGCAACCTCGGCATGTTGGCCTTCGGTCGCGTGTTCGGCCGTCGCGGCCTCGCCTTCGGCGGCGGTATCGGCTGCGACATGCTCGACCGGGGCCGCGCCATGCTCGGCCGGGGCAGCAGCCTCGCCCTCGGCGCTCGCCTCATGCGTCACGGGCATGTGGAAGAAGCTCGTCACCTTGTGGTGGTCGCCGAAGAAGGGGCCGAACCAGATCATGCCCGAGAAGATCGCGCCGATCGCGAGGACACCCAGCGGGATGGTCATGATCGAGGGGCTTTCATGGGCATGTTCATGCGCATGATGATCGCCGCGTTCCTTGCCGTAGAAGGTCAGGAAGATCAGCCGCCACGAATAGAAGCTGGTGAAGCAAGCCGCGATGACCAGCATCCAGAAGGCATAGGAGTTCCCCGCCCAGGCGCTTTCGATGATCGCGTCTTTCGACAGGAAGCCCGCGAAGCCGATATGGGTCAGCGGGATGCCGACGCCGGTGATGGCGAAGGTGCCGATCATCATTGCCCAATAGGTCAGCGGGATCTTCTTCCTCAGGTTGCCATAGTTCCGCATGTCCTGTTCGTGATGCATCGCATGGATGACCGAACCGGCGCCGAGGAACAGCATGGCCTTGAAGAAGGCGTGGGTCAGCAGGTGGAACATCGCCGCCGAATAGACGCCGACGCCCGCGGCCACGAACATGTAGCCCAGCTGCGAACAGGTCGAATAGGCGATGACGCGCTTGATGTCGTTCTGCACCAGACCGACGGTCGCGGCAAAGAAGGCGGTGGTCGCGCCGACGATCACGATGAAGTTCTTGGCGTCGGGGGCGAATTCATAAAGCGGCGACATGCGGCAGACCAGAAAGACGCCCGCCGTCACCATGGTCGCGGCGTGGATCAGCGCCGAAACCGGGGTCGGGCCTTCCATCGCGTCCGGCAGCCAGGTGTGCAGGAAAAGCTGCGCCGACTTGCCCATCGCGCCCACGAAGAGCAGGAAGCCCAGGAGGTTCGCGGCGTTCCAGTCGGTCCACAGGAAATGCATCTGGGTCTGCGCGATTTCCGGCACCTGCGCGAAGATCGCGTCGAACCCGACCGAGCCGGTCAGCCAGTAAAGCCCGAAGATGCCCAAGAGGAAGCCGAAGTCGCCGACGCGGTTCACGATGAAGGCCTTCATCGCGGCGGCATTGGCGCTGGCTTTCTTGTAGTAGAAGCCGATCAGCAGATAGGAGGCAACGCCGACGCCCTCCCAGCCGAAGAACATCTGCAAGAGGTTGTCCGCCGTCACCAGCATCAGCATGGCGAAGGTGAAGAACGAGAGATAGGCGAAGAAGCGCGCCTTGTAATGCTCGCCGTGCTCCCAGTTCTCGTCATGGGCCATGTAGCCCACCGAGTAGAGATGCACGAGCGCCGAAACCGTCGTTACCACGATCAGCATGATCGCGGTCAGCCGGTCCAGCCGGATCGACCATTCCGAAACGAAGTCACCCGCGACCACCCAGTCCATGACCGGGATGTGGCGCGGCACGCCGTCGAAGCCGAGGAACAGGATCCAGCTGAGCAGGCAGCACAGGAACAGGATGCCGGTGGTCAGGTATTGCGCGGCTTTCTCGCCGATCACGCGCCAGCCGAAGCCGGCGATGAGCGAACCCAGAAGGGGCGCGAAGAGGACGATCTTTTCCATGCCGTCTTAACCCTTCATCACGTTCACGTCTTCCACCGCGATGGTGCCGCGGTTGCGGAAGAAGACGACCAGGATGGCAAGGCCGATGGCGGCCTCGGCGGCGGCGACAGTCAGGATGAACATGGTGAAAACCTGCCCCGCCAGATCGCCCAGATGCGCCGAGAAGGCGACGAAGTTGACGTTCACCGCCAGAAGCATCAGTTCGATCGACATCAGGATGACGATGACGTTCTTTCGGTTCACGAATATCCCGAAAATGCCGGTGACGAATAGTATCGCCCCCACGACAAGATAATGTGTCAATCCGATCATCTTCCTGGTCCCTCCGGGTCGCACACCCGTTGAATATCCGTTCGCTGGATGGGCCGCCCGGTCGGCGGCCCCGTGTTGGCTTTCGGTTGCCGGTCGGGCGGGCTTACAGCCCTTGCCCCGGCTTCACGTCTTTCAGTTCCATGGTCTTGGCCGGGTCGCGCCACATCTGTTCCAGCACGTTCTGGCGCTTGATGCCGCGGCGGTGGCGCATGGTCAGCAGGATCGCCCCGATCATCGCGACCAGCAGGATCAGGCCCGCGATCTGGAAGTTGAGCAGGTAGCGGTCATAGATGACGAGGCCAAGGCCCTGGGTGTTGTGCACCGTATCGACGATCGGCGCCGCGCGCAGGCCCTCGGCCGCCTCGGAAGGCGCCCAGCCCGAGAAGGCGATGCCAAGCTGCGCCAGCAGGACCAGCGCGATCATCAAGGCCAGCGGCAGCGACCGCGCCAGCTCGCCCTTGAGTTCGGCGAAGTCGACGTCGAGCATCATCACGACGAACAGGAACAGAACCGCGACCGCGCCCACATAGACGACGATCAGCAGCATCGCGACGAATTCCGCGCCCTGAATGACGAAGAGGCCCGAGGCGGACAGGAAGGCCAGGATCAGCCACAACACCGAATGGACCGGGTTGCGGGCGATCACGACCCCGAAACCTGCCACGCAGAGGGTGATCGCAAACAGGTAGAAAGCGAAGATCATCATTTCTCGTCCTCCTCGGCATAGACGCTCTGGGCGATCTCGAGCGCCTTCTGCATCGCAGGCAGCCCGCCGAACATGCTCATCTGGTAGATCGTCTCGGCGATCTCGCGTTTGGTGGCGCCGGCCGCAAGCGCCTGACGGATGGTCAGGCGAAGCTGCGGCTCGGCCAGCGCGCCCTGAACGGTAATCGCGCCGATGGTAAGAAGCAGACGCGTCTTGGCGTCCAGCCCCTCGCGGTTGAAAGTCTTGCCGAACCACATCTCAAGCATGTCGGCCGGCATCACGGGCACCAGCTTTTCCATCGCGCGCATGTCGAAATGTTCGAGCGCGGGGTTCCACGCACGGGCCATCTCCTGGCCCGAGGCCAGCATCTGCGCGAAAAGCTTGGTGAACGCATCACTCATCTGTAGGGCGCATCCAGTTGCAGGTTGCGCGCAATCTCGGCTTCCCAGCGCTCGCCATTGGCCAGCAGCTTTTCCTTGTCATAGAAAAGCTCTTCGCGGGTTTCGGTCGCGTATTCGAAATTCGGCCCCTCGACGATGGCATCGACCGGGCAGGCTTCCTGGCAGAAGCCGCAATAGATGCATTTCGTCATGTCGATATCGTAGCGCGTGGTGCGGCGCGAGCCGTCCTCGCGCGGTTCGGCGTCGATGGTGATGGCTTGTGCCGGGCAGACCGCCTCGCAGAGTTTGCAGGCGATGCAGCGTTCCTCGCCGTTCGGATAGCGGCGCAGCGCGTGCTCTCCCCGGAAGCGCGGCGACAGCGGGCCTTTCTCATGGGGGTAGTTCAGCGTCGGCTTGGGCGAGACGAAATAGCGCATCCCAAGGCCGAAGCCCTTGATGAAATCCCACATCAGGAAATATTTGGTCGCCCGCGCGAAATCGAAGGCCATCAGAAACGCTCCCCTTCCCTGGGTGCCGCGAAGCGGTCGAATGCGGCGACATATTCGCGCACTCGCGCGCTGTCCTTCGCATGTTCCGCCGAGTCGAGATTATTGGCGAGGAAATGGGCCAGTTCGATCTTGTCGGTCTCACTGGCTTTGGCGAATGCCTCGGCTAGCTTGTTGGAATACATGACTTACCCTCCGATCGCGAAGCGGGCCCAGAAGCCGCCCAGGATTTCATAGCGGGCGAGGATGGCAACCAGCACAACCCAGCCCAGCGACAGGGGCAGGAACACTTTCCAGCCAATCCGCATCAGTTGGTCGTAGCGGTAGCGCGGCACGATCGCCTTCACCATCGCGAACATGTAGAACCAGAACCACATCTTGATGACCATCCACCACCAGCCGTCGGCGATGAACGGAACGGGCGACAGCCAGCCACCGAAGAACAACAGCGAAAGCAGCGCGCACATCAGATAGATGGCGATATACTCACCCGCCATGAACAGCAGGTAGGGCGTGGACGAATATTCGACCATGTGGCCCGCGACCAGTTCCGATTCCGCCTCGGCAAGGTCGAAGGGCGGGCGGTTCGTTTCAGCCAGCGCCGAGACGAAGAACAGCACGACCATCGGCAGGTGCGGCAGCCAGTACCAGTTCAGAAGGCCGTAGCTGCCCTTCTGCGCGTGGACGATCTCGGTCAGGTTCATCGACCCGGTCGAGATGATGACGCCAATGATGATCAGGCCCATCGAGACCTCGTAGGAGATCATCTGCGAGGCCGAACGCAGCGAGGCGAGGAACGGGTATTTCGAGTTCGAGGCCCAGCCGCCCATAATCGAGCCGTAAACCTCGAGCGACGAGGCGGCAAAGACGAACAGGATGCCCACGTTGATGTTCGCCATGACCCAGCCCTCGTCGAAGGGGATCACCACGAAGGCGAAGAGCGCGAGCATCATCGACAGGAACGGCGCGAGGAAGAAGATGAACTTGTCGGCGCCGGCCGGGATCACGATCTCCTTGACGACATATTTCAGCGCGTCGGCAAAGGTCTGCAGCAGGCCCCAGGGACCGACCACGTTCGGGCCGCGGCGCATCTGCACGGCGGCCCAGATCTTGCGGTCTCCGTAGACCATGAAGATCAGCGAGCCCATGACGAAGGCGATAACGGCCAGGCCCTGCAGCAGCAGGCTCAGCGCGAAACCGTAGGATGAGGCCCAAAATTCAGCCATGATCTTTCGTCCCTCTCATCACGCCGCGGGAATGCCGCGCGACTTGCATTCCTGCAAGGTGTCTTTCGTTGTCATCACCGTCAGCCCCATCGGCTTCGACTCTGAAAGAGTGAAAACCGAACCGACGATCATCTTTCCATTGCGTTTGTCGCGCAGCGTCCTGATGTGGCGGGCGTAGGGAGTGCCGTTCGCATCCGCCCAATTGGCCAGCGCGCATGTGGCATAGGCGAAGGCCGTGTCGGCGTCCACCCCACTGCGAAGATTTGCCGTCACTTCCACGAGGCTCGCGCCCGATTTCTGCTTGCTGGGATAGGCCTTGACGGCCGCGCCCTCAAAATCCTTCGGATCGGCGGCAAAGCTTGCGGGCAGGCCCAGCTTCATCGGCTGCGTCCGCGCCTTGAACTCGGCCAGCGCGCGTTCCTGCGCCGTCGGCCCCCGCCGGCTGACCGGCCCCATCGCGGCCACGCCCGACAGGTCAAGCCCGAGATTGTCGTTGAGCGACAGCAGATCGGCCTCGGTCACGGCGAAGGCGTCCCGGCCTTCGGGACTGTCCAGCGTCATCTCGCTGACCGAACCATCGGGTTCGAGGATCAGGATATCGCCCGACTTGGTCGAGATCCTGCCCCGTGACAGCACCTGCTTGTCTGGCGCGCCCGCATCGCTGTGCAGCACGGCCACATTCAGTTCCTCGGGTTTGGCCGGGGGCCGCGAATCATCGGATTGCCCCGTGCCGCATCCCGTCAGAACAGACGCCATCAGCCCCAAGCCAAGCAGACCCGCGATGCGGCTCCCCATGCGATTTCACTCCGCTGCCAGTGGCGGCGCCTTGCGCGCCGCAGCCATTGCCGAAAGCTCGCCCATCAGCGGCGAGGAGCGCGCGATGGGGTTGGTCAGGTAGAAGTCCTTCACCGCAAGGCGGAAGTCCGCCTTGCCCATGTCGCGCAGCTCCAGCGGTTGCCAATCATTGGCGGGCACCGAGCCGATCTCGGCCAGATGCGGCACCGCCTCGATCAGCTTGCGGCGCAGGCCGGCAAGGCTGTCCCAGGGCTGGGTCTTGCCCAGTTCGGCCGAAAGGGCGCGCAGGATCGCCCAGTTTTCCTTGCCCTCGCCCGGCGCGAAATTCGCGCGCATGGCCAGTTGCGGACGACCTTCGGTGTTGACGAAAAGGCCGCTCTCCTCGGTATAGCAGGCGCCCGGCAGGATCAGGTCGGCGCGATGCGCGCCGCGGTCACCATGGCTGCCCTGATAGATCACGAAGGGACCAGCGCCGATCTCGACCTCGTCCGCGCCAAGGTTGTAGATCACCTCGGCCCCGTCGATCGCGGCGGCAAGCCCGCCCTCGGTCACGGCGCCGATGTCCAGCGCGCCGACGCGGCTCGCGGCAACGTGCAGGACCAGAAGCCTGCAATTCGCGATTTCGCAAAGGCGCATGGCATGGGCCAGCACGGCCTCGCCATCGGCCTCGCTGAGCGCGCCCTGCCCCACGATGATCAGGCCCGGCTCTTCGATGCCCTTGGTCACCTCGGGATCATTCAGCAGCCCGGCCAGCACGGCGCGGTCGGTGCCGAGATGGTGGTAATCGAAGGTCAGGTCGACCGGGGCTCCGATCAGCGCCACGTCAGCGCCATGCGCCCAGGCCTTGCGAATGCGCGAGTTCAGGACCGGTGCTTCCTCGCGCGGGTTGGTGCCGATCAGCAGGATGCGTTTCGCGCTGTCGATATCGGCGATCGAGGCATTGCCGACATAGGCCGAGCGGTTGCCCGCCGGAAGCCGCGCGCCATCGGTGCGGCACTCGACACGACCGCCCAGGCCCTCGACCAGTTGTTTCAGGCTGAAGGCAGCCTCGACCGGGACCAGATCGCCGATCAGGCCCGCGACCTTCTTGCCCTTCATCGCGCGGGCGGCGGTCTCAAGCGCCTCGGGCCACGAGGCCGGGCGCAGCTTGCCGTTCACGCGGATATAGGGCTTGTCGAGGCGCTGGCGGCGCAGGCCGTCCCAGACGAAGCGGGTCTTGTCGCTGATCCATTCCTCGTTCACGCCGTCATTGTTGCGCGGCTGGATACGCATGACTTCGCGGCCCTTGGTGTCCACCCGGATGTTCGAGCCGAGCGCGTCCATGACGTCGATCGTCTCGGTCTTGGTCAGCTCCCACGGGCGGGCGGTGAAGGCATAGGGCTTGGAGACCAGCGCGCCGACCGGGCAAAGGTCGATGATGTTGCCCTGCATGTTCGAAACCAGCGTCTGGTTCAGATAGCTGGTAATCTCGCTGTCCTCGCCTCGGCCGGTCTGGCCCATCTGGGTGATGCCCGCGACCTCGGTGGTGAAGCGCACGCAGCGGGTGCAGGAGATGCAGCGCGTCATATGCGTCTCGACCAGCGGGCCGAGGTTCAGATCCTCGGAGGCGCGCTTCGGCTCGCGGTAGCGGCTGAAATCGACGCCGTAAGCCATCGCCTGGTCCTGCAGGTCGCATTCGCCGCCCTGATCGCAGATCGGGCAATCGAGCGGGTGGTTGATCAGCAGGAATTCCATCACGCCCTCGCGGGCCTTCTTGACCATGGGCGAGTTGGTCTTGATCTCGCTCGGCGCGCCATCGGGGCCGGGGCGAAGATCCTTGACCTGCATCGCGCAGGAGGCGGCGGGCTTCGGCGGACCGCCCACGACCTCGACAAGGCACATGCGGCAGTTGCCGGCGATCGACAGCCGCTCGTGATAGCAGAAACGCGGCACCTCGATCCCGGCCATCTCGCAGGCCTGGATCAGGGTCATGTTCGGATCGACCTCGATAATCTTGTCGTCGATCTTGAGCTTGCGAAGATCTGCCATCTGGACTTCCCTTATCCCGCGCGCCGACGAAGCCCGCCGGAGAGGTCCCCGGCGGTTTCCGCGCGTTGTAAATGCTGGCCGAAGGCTGGCCCGGTTGTGTTTGTCGCCGTTATGTCCATGTCGCGCGCCCCCATCACCGCACCTTCACGAAGGCGCGGGGGATGACGGGCGAGATGATCCGTTCGTCCTGATTGTCGCGGCGAAGCTCGATGCTCATGTCGTCGCGTCCCCGGTCGAACAGGACCGTGGCATAGACTGCCCCGGCGGTATTGTATTTCACCTGACGGTTCACGTCGGTGGTGTAGCGGGTGCCGTCGGGCAGCCAGCAGCTGATCTCGGCGCCCTTGGCATTGCCGGTGACGCGCAGCACGGGCTGGCCCGCGATATTGCGGCTGAGCTTGGTCCTGACCCCCGGCCCTTCGGCTTTGCACTGCATGCCGGTCGGGGTGAAGATCGTGAACTGCAGATAGAATTTCTCGGCGGTCGGCGTGAAGGGCGACGACGTCTCCCCCGCGAAAGCATCCGCGGCAATCATCGCAGCAGCCGAGGCAGCCATCAGGGCAATGCCGATGCGGTTCATCCACTTTTTCATTTCTTCGCCACCAGAAAGCTGCCAATCAGATTCTTCGCCGCAATCTCCTGCTTGCCGAGCGCGCAGAAGCTGTTCGGGTCATCGGCCCGGACGCCCTTGCGCTTCAGATAGTCCTCGGCCACGGCATAGATGCGCTGTTTCTCGGTCTTGCTGTCGAGAAACGCGTCGATCTCCTTGGCGGAATAGCCCTTCTGCTCGGCATAGCGCTTGAGCTTGCGGGCCTCGCCATAGGCATAGAAGATGCGGGCGTCGATCGTCGGGCAATTGCGCCGGATGCGGTCCGCGATGCGCGCGGCGATCAGCCGGTCGTTGACGTATTTCTCCTGACTCAGCGGCTCCAGCGCGGCGGCGGGCGACGCCGAGAGCAGGGTCGCGGCGATCAGGACGGTTCCAAGGGCTTTCATGGCAAGTGCTCCTTTCCGGGAATACTCAGCCATAACACGCAGATCGCGCAGGGGATGCACACCAGCGCGTGAAACCTCGCGGCACCCCACCCCTGCGGACATGCGCGCGCGATCCCCGCCGGGGGTCGCTCGTGCCGCATGGAGAGGGGTCGGGGTCATCCGGCTTACTCCGCCGCCATGGCGCCCATGCGCCCGGTGCGTTTCGCCTTGATCCGGTCCTCGATCTCCTCGCGGAAGTTGCGGATCAGGCCCTGGATCGGCCATGCGGCGGCGTCGCCAAGCGCGCAGATGGTGTGGCCCTCGACCTGCTTCGTCACGTCGAAGAGCATGTCGATTTCCTCGACCTCGGCCTCGCCACGCACCAGACGCTCCATGACGCGCATCATCCAGCCGGTGCCCTCGCGGCAGGGCGTGCACTGGCCGCAGCTTTCATGCTTGAAGAATTTCGACAGCCGCCAGATCGCCTTGATGACATCCGTGGACTGGTCCATCACGATCATGCAGGCGGTCCCGAAGGACGAGCGCAGTTCGCGCATGCCGTCATAGTCCATGATGGCGTTTTCGCATTGCTCGGCGGTCAGCACCGGGCAGGACGCGCCGCCGGGGATCACGGCCTTCAAGTTCTTCCAGCCGCCGCGCACGCCGCCGCCATGCTTCTCGATCAGCTCGCGCATGGGGATCGACATCGCCTCTTCGACGACGCAGGGCGTGTTGATATGGCCGGTCATGCCGTAAAGCTTGACGCCCGCGTTGTTCGGGCGGCCAAAGCCCGCGAACCACTCGCCGCCGCGGCGCAGGATGGTCGGGACCACCGCGATCGATTCGACGTTGTTCACCGTGGTCGGGCAGCCATAGAGGCCCGCACCGGCCGGGAACGGCGGCTTCATGCGGGGCATGCCCTTCTTGCCTTCCAGCGATTCCAGCAGCGCGGTTTCCTCGCCGCAGATATAGGCGCCGGCGCCGTGATGCAGGTAAAGGTCGAAATCCCAGCCCGAACCGGCGGCATTCTTGCCCAGAAGCCCCGCGTCATAGCATTCGTCGATCGCGGCCTGCAGGGCCTCGCGCTCGCGGATGAACTCGCCCCGGATATAGATATAGGAGGCATGCGCGCCCATGGCGAAGCTCGCGATCAGCGCGCCCTCGATCAGGGTATGCGGATCGTGGCGCATGATCTCGCGGTCCTTGCAGGTCGCGGGCTCGGATTCGTCGGCATTGATGACCAGATAGGCCGGGCGGCCATCCGATTCCTTCGGCATGAAGGACCATTTCATGCCGGTCGGGAAGCCAGCGCCGCCACGGCCGCGCAGCCCCGAGGCCTTCATCTCGTTGATGATATTGTCCCGGCCGCGCTGGATGATTCCGGCGGTGCCGTCCCAGTGGCCGCGCTTACGCGCCCCGGCCAGGCTGCGATCGCCCATGCCGTAGATGTTCGTAAAGATCCGGTCCTGATCGTTCAGCATCCCAAATTCATCCTTGTCCCTGCGAGGACGCATTGCGCCGCCGCCAGATCCGCCAGGTCACCAGAAGCGACCAGATCAAGGCCCCAATCGCCGCCAGATCGGCGAGAAAGGCAAATTTCGCCGGCCAGTCCATCTGGCCACCAACCCATTGCACCCCAAGCCAGAGCAGCATCGTCGCCGCGATCACGACCGCGACAAGCCGCATCTGGCCCGCATCCGCCGGGTGCCTCCCCGCCGCGCGCGTGGAGCTATCCTTTGCCGGGGCCGGCATCAAGTGGACTCGCCCCGATCAACCGCGCGCAAATGCGCGGTCTCGCCGCCAGCGGCCAGCAGCTTCGCCTGACCGACCCAGTCGTCCGAGGCGATCCGCCGCCCCCGCCGTCCCAGACGCCGGGCATATTCCGCCTGCGCCTCTGCATCCCAGGCCGCGATCTGCTCGAACCGCGTCACCCCGTTCTCGGCCAGCCACTCGGAGAGCTTGGGGCCGATGCCGTTGATCCGCTTCAGGTCGTCCGCCTGCCCCGTCGCCGCCGCCACGGCCGGTTCGGCTTGCGGCTCGACCTCAGCCACGGTGACCGAAGCGGCCTCGACCGGCTCGGCGCTTTCCGCGGTGCTGCGGCGCATGGCGCCCGCGACAATGGGGATCTGCGTCAGCGAGGTCGGCTGCTCTGGCCCGAGCGAACCCGAGGCCAGAAGCGCGGCAGGCTGGCGGTCGGCCGCCTCCCGCTCCCAATCCGCAAGCGTCATCCCCGTTTCGGAGGCGACAGGCTCGGGACGGTCATCGCCGATCAGCCAGACCAGAGTCGCGCCGAAAAGCAGGAAGGTGACAAGGCCAAGGAACAGGCCGCCAGCCCAGCCAAGATCGCCGATGCCCGCGGTAAAGAGCAGGACCACCACACCGGCGATCGCCCCCATGACCCAGCAATTCCTGTAGCAGTCCGACCGTTCCATCGTCCCCCGCTTTCCGCCGGCCCTCTCAGCCGTTGATACCATCCTTCGCCGCCGCGGTCTTGTCCCCTGCGCCAAGCCAGGGGGTCGTGATCGCGACCTCTGTGCCGTCGATGCGCTTGACCGTGTCACCCAGTTTCACCGCCAGCGCAACGCTGCCGTTATAGGCCTCGTCTGTCCCCTTCAGGTCGGCCAACGCCACCGGACCGCCCAGCGGCTCGGCCGAGAAGCGGCCGTTCTGCGGGCCGGGCACCGGAACCTCGCCCGCGGCAAAGCTGTCGATCAAGGCCGCCAGCTTCTCGACGGTCAGGTCTTCGTAGAAATCCTTGCCGATCTGGGCCATGGGCGCGTTGGTGCAGGCGCCCAGGCACTCGACCTCTTCCCAGCTGAAACGACCGTCGGCGGACAGTGTATGCGGCTCGGCCGCGATCTTTTCCTTGCAGACGCGGATCAGATCCTCGGCCCCGCAGATCATGCAGGTCGTGGTGCCGCAGATCTGGATATGGGCGACCGTGCCCACCGGATAGAGCTGGAACATGAAGTAGAAGGTCGCGACTTCCAGCGCGCGGATATAGGGCATCCCAAGCAGGGTCGCGCAATATTCGATCGCCGGACGCGACAGCCAGCCTTCCTGTTCCTGCGCGCGCCAAAGGACCGGGATGATCGCCGATTGCTGGCGGCCTTCCGGGTATTTGGTCATCTGGGCCTTCGCCCATTCGAGGTTCGCGGGCGTGAACTCGAACGAGTCCGGCTGGATGGGGGAAAGACGGCGCAGCATCAGCGGTCAACCTCTCCGAAAACGATATCAAGAGTGGCGATGATCGCCGGAACGTCGGCCAGCATGTGACCCTTGGACATCCAGTCGATCGACTGGAGATGGGCAAAGCCCGGCGCCCGCAGCTTGGCGCGCCACGGCTTGTTGGTGCCGTCCGAGACCATGTAGACGCCGAACTCGCCCTTGGGCGCCTCGACGGCGGCATAGACTTCGCCTGCCGGAACCTTGAAGCCCTCGGTATAGAGCTTGAAGTGGTGGATCAGGCTTTCCATGTCGCGCTTCATGTCCGAGCGCTTCGGCGGCGACAGCTTGCCGCGCGCCAGAACGTCGCCAGCCGGTTCGGCCCGCAGCTTCTGGATCGCCTGCTTCATGATGCTGGTCGATTCGCGCATTTCCTGCATCCGGCACAGGTAGCGATCATAGCAATCGCCGTTCTTGCCGACCGGAATCTGGAAATCGAACTCGTTATAGCACTCATAGGGCTGGCTGCGGCGCAAGTCCCAGGCAAGGCCCGAGCCGCGCACCATCACGCCGGTATAACCCCAGTCGAGGCAGTCCTGCTCGGTGACGATGCCGATATCGACAAGGCGCTGCTTGACGATGCGGTTCTCGGTCAAAAGCGTCGTCAGGTCGTCGACCAGCTTCGGGAATTGCTCGCACCATTCCTCGATATCGTCGAGCAGGTCGGGCGGCAGATCCTGGTGAACGCCGCCGGGCCGGAAATAGGCCGCGTGCAGGCGCGCGCCGCAGGCCCGCTCATAGAAGATCATCAACTGCTCACGCGCCTCGAAGCCCCAAAGCGGAGGGGTCAGCGCGCCGATGTCCAGCATCCCGGTGGTCAGGCCCATCAGGTGGTTCAGGATGCGGCCGATCTCGGAATAGAGAACCCGGATCAGGCTGGCGCGGCGCGGAACGACCGTGCCGGTCAGACGCTCGATCGCGAGGCACCATGCATGCTCCTGGTTCATCGGCGCGACATAGTCGAGCCGGTCCAGATAGGGCAGGTTCTGCAGATAGGTGCGGCTTTCCATCAACTTCTCGGTGCCGCGATGCAGCAGGCCGATATGCGGGTCGGCACGCTCGACGATCTCGCCGTCGAGTTCCAGCACCATGCGCAGCACGCCATGCGCGGCAGGGTGCTGGGGTCCGAAGTTGATGTTGAAGTTACGGATGCTCTGTTCGCCGGTCAGGGCGTCCACCGATCCGTCATCATAGCTGTTCTTGTGGATGTCGCCGTCCATGGTCATCCCTTACATGCGGTGCGTGGCGGGCAGTCGAGGCTGCGCCGCTGCGGTCACTTCTTGGCCTCGGGCGCCTTCTCGTCGCCCGGAAGAACGTATTTCGCGCCCTCCCACGGGGACAGGAAGTCGAACTGGCGGTATTCCTGAACAAGGCTCACGGGCTCGTAGACCACGCGCTTCTCCTCGTCGTTCCAGCGCACCTCGACATAGCCGGTGGTCGGAAAGTCCTTGCGCAGCGGATGGCCGCGGAAACCGTAATCGGTCACGATGCGGCGCAGGTCCGGGTGGCCAGAGAAGAGGATGCCGAACAGGTCGAAAACCTCGCGCTCATACCAGTTCGCGCCGGGGAAAACGCCGCAGAGGCTCGGCGCGATCTCGTCCTCGCGCACCTGGGCCTTAACCCGGATGCGGTGGTTCTGATACATCGACAGCATGTGGTAGACGAGGTCGAAGCGCGCCGGGCGCGCCGGATTGTCCACCGCAGTAATGTCGATCAGCGTCGAGAAACGGCAGTTCGAATCGGTGCGCAGGAACTCGATCAGCCCGACCAGACCCGAGAGGGTGACGTTCACCGTCAGCTCGTCAAAGGCGATCTCGGTCGAGACGACATCGTTCGGGCGGCGCAGCGAGATATGCTCGGCCAGCTCGGCCAAGGCAGCAGTATCGACCATGGCTTACCTCACCAACGTGCCGGTGCGCCGGATGCGGCGCTGAAGTTGCAGGATGCCGTAAAGCAGCGCCTCGGCCGTGGGCGGGCAGCCCGGGACATAGATGTCCACCGGCACGATGCGGTCGCAGCCGCGCACCACGGAATAGGAATAATGGTAGTAGCCGCCGCCATTGGCGCAGGATCCCATCGAGATGACATAGCGCGGCTCGGGCATCTGGTCGTAGACCTTGCGCAGGGCCGGGGCCATCTTGTTCGTCAGCGTGCCCGCGACGATCATCAGGTCCGACTGGCGCGGAGAGGCGCGCGGCGCGGTGCCGAAACGCTCGACGTCATAGCGTGGCATCGAGGTCTGCATCATCTCGACTGCGCAGCAGGCCAGGCCGAAGGTCATCCAGTGCAGCGAACCGTTGCGCGCCCAGTTGATGATGTCCTCGGTCGTGGTCAGCAGGAAGCCCTTGTCCTGCAATTCACGATTGAGTTCGGCTGTGGCGTATTCACGATCCGCCCCGGCCGTATTGGCACCGGTCATCACGCCCATTCCAGCGCACCTTTCTTCCATTCATAGGCAAAGCCGATCGTCAGGACGCCAAGGAAGACCATCATCGACCAGAAGGCGACTTCGGTAAGTCCGGCGAAACTGACGGCCCAGGGGAACAGGAATGCAACCTCGAGATCGAAGATGATGAACAGGATCGCGACCAGGTAGAACCTGACGTCGAACTTCATCCGCGCGTCGTCGAAAGCGTTGAAGCCGCACTCATAGGCGCTGACCTTCTCCGGGTCCGGGTTGCGGACGGCAATCACGACGGCGGCCAGAATCAGCACGATCGCCAGCGCCGAGGCCATTCCCAGAAAAACCAGGATCGGCAGATATTCTTGCAGCAGATATTCCACTGGATTTGGGCTCCCTTTCGCTCGCAGGAACCCGACTGGCGTCCCGCGATGGGTTTGGCTAGCGCCCCTTTAGACCCGCCCGCGGGCAGGGTCAACGGTGGGGGACCTCAACAGCGCGCATTGTAACCTGCCCTTGACACCGCGGCCACCACATTGCCGCCGGGACAGGCGGCGGTCGCGCGTAACCGAAATATTTTAGTCAGTTTCCCGAGGGCCGATCGGTCCCAGATGGGTGTCGCGAAAGCCGTCCGGCAGCTTCAACCCATAGCCCAGCGCGCGGTCAAACCCGATATGCGAAAGCCAGAGAGCACCGGCCGCGATCACGGCGGGCGCGCCCGCGCCCACCCCCGCCATCATCAGAAGGAACGGCGTCGCGTAGAGATGCGCGGCATTATAGACCGCCGCGCCGATCCACCGCCCGAAAAGATAGCCCAACATGCTGAGATCCGGGGCCAGCAGGATCGCGAGCCAGATCCACCAGGGCCAGCCCGGCCCGGCCAGCCCCGCAATCGCGAAGGCGCCAAGGCCCAGCCCCGCGCCCTCGACCTGCTGCCATCCCCGCGCGGGCGCGATCACTCGGCCGCCCGGCGGCGCGCCGCATCGAGCATCGGGGCAAGATAGCGGCCGGTATGGCTCTCGGCGATCCCGGCGACCTCTTCGGGCGTGCCGGCAGCGACGATGCGCCCGCCGCCGTCTCCACCCTCGGGGCCAATGTCGATGATCCAGTCGGCGGTCTTGATCACATCAAGGTTATGCTCGATCACCACCACGGTATTGCCCTGATCGACAAGGCTGTGCAGCACCTCCAGCAGCTTCCGCACATCCTCGAAATGCAGGCCGGTCGTCGGCTCGTCGAGGATGTAGAGCGTCTTGCCGGTGGCCCGCCGCGACAGCTCCTTCGACAGCTTGACCCGCTGCGCCTCGCCGCCCGAAAGCGTCGTCGCCTGCTGGCCGACCTTGATATAGCCGAGGCCGACCTCGACCAGCGCATCCATCTTGTCGCGGATCGAGGGCACGGCCTTGAAGAACTCCAGCGCGTCCTCGACCGTCATGTCGAGGACGTCGGCGATGGACTTGCCCTTGAACTGGACCTCCAGCGTCTCGCGGTTGTAGCGCTTGCCCTTGCAGGTCTCGCAGGTGACATAGACGTCGGGCAGGAAGTGCATCTCGATCTTGATGACACCGTCGCCCTGACAGGCCTCACAGCGGCCGCCCTTGACGTTGAAGCTGAAGCGGCCGGGCTTGTAGCCACGCGCCTTCGATTCGGGGAGGCCCGCATACCAGTCGCGGATATGGGTATAGGCGCCGGTATAGGTCGCGGGGTTCGATCTGGGCGTGCGCCCGATGGGGCGCTGGTCGATGTCGATGACCTTGTCCAGCAGTTCCAGCCCCTTGATCGTCTCGCAGGGGGCGGGCGTCTGGCGCGCGCCGTTCAGGCGCATGCTGGCGGTCTTGAACAGAGTCTCGATGGTCAGCGTCGACTTGCCACCGCCCGAGACGCCGGTGACACAGACGAACTTGCCCAGCGGAAACTCGGCGGTGACGTTCTTGAGGTTGTTCCCCGTCGCGCCGACCACCTTGATCGCCTTGCCATTGCCCGCGCGCCGCTCATCGGGGATGTGAATCTCGCGCACGCCCGACAGGTATTGCCCGGTCAGGCTGTCAGGATTCGCGGCGATCTCGGCCGGTGTGCCCTTGGCCACGACCTCGCCGCCATGCACCCCTGCCCCCGGCCCCATGTCGAAGACATAGTCGGCATGGCGGATCGCATCCTCGTCATGCTCGACCACCAGCACCGAATTGCCCTGATCGCGCAGCCCCTTCAGCGTGCCCAGCAGGCGGTCGTTGTCGCGCTGGTGCAGGCCGATCGACGGCTCGTCCAGCACATAGAGAACCCCGGTCAGGCCCGAGCCGATCTGGCTCGCCAGCCGGATCCGCTGGCTTTCCCCGCCCGAGAGCGTGCCCGCCGCGCGTGACAGCGTCAGATAATCGAGGCCCACATTGACCAGAAAGCCCAGCCGCTCGCGGATTTCCTTCAGGATCGCGTGCGCAATCTCGTTCTTCTGCTTCGTCAGATGGTTCGGCGCATCCGTGACCCAGGCCAGAGCCTCGCGGATCGAAAGCTCGGTGACATTGCCGATATGGCTGCCCGCGATCTTGACCGCCAGCGCCTCGGGCTTCAGCCGATAGCCACCGCAGGCGCCGCAGGGGCGATTGTTCTGATACTTCTCGAACTCCTCGCGGACCCAGGCGCTGTCGCTCTCGCGCAGGCGGCGCTCCATGTTCGGGATGATACCCTCGAACTGGCGCGTGACCTCATAGACGCGGCCGGCATCGTCGAAGCGGAAGGGGATTTCCTCCTTCCCCGATCCGTGCAGGAACATCTGCCGCACTTCCTCGGGCAGGCTCTTCCACGCGGTCTTCTTGTCGAAGGCGTAGTGCTTGGCCAGCGCATTGATGGTCTGCGTCAGATAGGCCGATTTGGACTTGGCCCAGGGCGCAAGCGCCCCCTGCGCGACCGACAGCGTCTGGTCGGGCACGATCAGGCGTTCGTCAAAGAACAGCTCCATCCCGAGGCCGTCGCAGACCGGGCAGGCCCCGTAGGGCGCGTTGAAGCTGAACAGCCGCGGCTCGATCTCGGGGATGGTGAAGCCGGAGACCGGGCAGGCGAAATTCTCGGAGAAGGTGATACGCTCGCCCTTGCCCTCCGCAGGCGCGGTTTCCAGCAGCGCGATGCCGTCGGCAAGGTCCAGCGCGGTGCGGAAACTGTCGGCAAGCCGCGTCTCCATCCCCTCGCGCACGACGATCCGGTCCACGACCACGTCGATATTGTGGCGGAATTTCTTGTCCAGCGTCGGCGGCTCGTCCAGCTCGTAGAACTCGCCATTCACCTTGATGCGCTGGAAGCCCTGCTTGCGAAGCTCGAGGAACTCCTTCTTATACTCGCCCTTGCGGTCGCGGACGATCGGGGCCAGCAGATAGGCGCGCGTGCCCTCGGGCAGCTCCATCACCCGGTCGACCATGTCCTGCACCTGCTGCGCCTCGATCGGCAGGCCGGTCGCCGGCGAATAGGGCGTGCCGGCCCGCGCGAAGAGCAGCCGCAGATAGTCGTAGATCTCCGTAACCGTGCCGACGGTCGAGCGCGGGTTCTTCGAGGTCGTCTTCTGCTCGATCGAGATCGCCGGGGAAAGACCGCTGATATGGTCCACATCCGGCTTGCCCATCATGTCGAGGAACTGCCGCGCATAGGCCGACAGGCTCTCGACATAGCGCCGCTGCCCCTCGGCATAGATCGTATCGAATGCGAGGCTGGACTTGCCCGAGCCCGACAGGCCGGTGATCACCACCAGCTTGTCGCGCGGGATGTCCATGTCCACGTTCTTCAGATTGTGCTCGCGCGCGCCGCGAACCTCGATGAACTTCTGTTCCATCGCCACGTCCTGATCACGTCCTGATTCCGCCAAGCGCATGAGATAGGCATTGGCGGCGGAATCGCAACCGTAAACGGGACAAAATGCGAACACGGATGATTTGCGGAATTTGCTTTGCCGGATGGGGAGGCCGATGCTAGGTTTTCGATATGCTCGCAAAAACATATCGAATCATCCCCATCCTGCTTTCAGCCCTTCTCGCCGATCCCGTTCTGGCGGCTGATTCCGCGCGCCTCACCCTGCCCGACCGACCGCCGGAAACCGTGGATGCGGGCAGCCTCGCGACGCTTCCGGCGACCGAGATCGCCTCGGCCTATCGCAGCTCCAAGGGCATCGAGACCGGCATCTACAAGGGCGTGCTTCTCTGGGACATCCTTGCGGCGCGCGGGCTGGTCGAGGATCCGAAATCGGCGCTGCGCCATGTCCTGCTGGTCAGCGCGGGCGACGGGCACGAGGTCGCCTTCTCGGTCGGCGAGATCGCCCCGGATTTCGGCGCGCGCCCGATCCTGCTGGCCTATGAACTGAATGGCGCACCGATCCCCGACGGTCTGCGCATGGTCGTGCCGGGCGACATCCGCGGCGCCCGGCACATCAAGGACATCGTGGCGCTGGATTACCGCTAGCCGCCGGTATGGCTCATGAAGCGGCTGACCTGCCCGGTGACATGGCGGCGGGAATAGTCGAAGTCGTGGCCCTTGGGCTTGCGGGTGATCGCCTCGCGGATCGCGTCGGTCACGGGGCGGTCATCCGGCCCCGCCCGCAGGGGCGCGCGCAGGTCGGCCCGGTCCTCCTGCCCCAGACACATGAACAATTCGCCCGTGCAGGTCACGCGCACGCGATTGCAGCTTTCGCAGAAATTATGGGTCAGCGGGGTGATGAAGCCGACCTTCTGGCCGGTCTCCTCGATCCTGACATATCGCGCGGGGCCGCCCGTGCGCTCGGCCAGCGGGGTCAGGGTCAGGCGTTCCTGAAGCCGGTGGCGCAGGTCCGAAAGCGGCCAATACTGGTCCAGCCGCTGCTCCTCGCCCATCTCGCCCATCGGCATGACCTCGATGAAGGTCAGGTCATGGTCATTCACGGCGCACCAGTCCAGCAGCGGGAACAGCTCGTCCTCGTTGAAGCCTTTCAGCGCGACGGTGTTGATCTTGACACGCATCCCGGCGGCCTTGGCGGCCTCGATCCCCTCCAGCACTTGCTGGAGCCGTCCCCAGCGCGTGATCTGCGCGAACCGGTCGGCATCCAGCGTGTCGAGCGAGACATTGACCCGCCGCACGCCGCATTCGGCCAATTCGCCCGCGAAGCGCGCAAGCTGGCTGCCATTCGTCGTCAGGGTCAACTCGTCCAGCCCCTGCCCCAGATGGCGCGACATGGCGCGGAAGAACTGCATGATATTGCGGCGCACCAGCGGCTCGCCCCCGGTGACGCGCAGCTTGCGCACCCCCAACCCGACAAAGGCGGAACAGAGCCTGTCCAGCTCCTCCAGCGTCAGCAGGTCGCGCTTGGGCAGGAACTGCATATGCTCGGCCATGCAATAGGTGCAGCGAAAATCGCAGCGATCCGTGACCGATACCCGAAGGTAGGTGATCGGTCGGGCAAAGGGGTCGATCAGAGGTGCCGGCGCGTCCATGCAGCGAAGATAAGAGCGTCCGAAGATCAGCACAAGCCGGTCAAGCGGTTAACACTGTAGCAACCAAACCGGCGAGTTGCGGTGGACAGCGCGCGGAAAGCGGCGTTAGCCTTGGCCACGACCCCGGCAACGGATGAGGAAGGAAGGAACCGAACATGATCAGGCAATTCTCCCGGCTTCTTGGTGTCCTCGCCCTCCTTGCCATCGCGGCCGCCTGCACCAGGGGGGATAGCAGCCAACAATCCGCAAGGGGCGGCGGTGCTGATGATATCGGCGTGACGACCGAATCCGCCGCAATCGCTGGGGCCACGGCGCCCCGCAGCTCGGGAAAGACGGTATCGGCATCGACGATCGGGGTTTCGGGCGGGCAATCGGCCGCCGCCCTCGACACCACCAGCCGGGCCGAGAAAGCGCAGGCCGCCGCCCCCTCCGGCCGCGGGCAAAGGCTGGGCGTGACCATCGCCTCGCTGGGCGATCCGTCGGAAGCGGGCTTCTGGATCAAGACGCCACTGGTCGGGTCCGAGACGAATGGCCGCATCGTCAACCCGGCCACCGGCAAATCGGCGAATGTGCGGCTGATTCCGCTGGGCGGGCCGGCCAGCGGCGGCAGTCAGGTCTCGCTGCCGGCGTTGCAGATGCTGGGCGTCAGCCTGACCGACCTGCCCGAGATCGAGGTCTATGACGGCTGAGCTTTTTTCAGCCAGCGGTTCGCCTCGCGCCGGGCAAAGGGCTTCAGCCGCGCACCATGCGCCTCCAACCATTGCTGCACGCGCTCAGGATCGTGCCGCGACAGATCGCGCAGCCACCAGCCGATCGCCTTCTGGATGAACGATTCGCGGTCATCGGCCAGACGCTCCAGCCAGCCGAGGATCCGCTCACGCTGGGCAAGCTCCGCGGGCTTGGGATTGCGCAGATGCGTCCACGGCAGCGTGCCCACCAGCGCGGCGCGGCGCACCCAGAAATTCGGATGGTCGAGCCATGCCTCGACCTCGTCCAGCCGCGAGGGATCGGCGACCAGCCGGCGCTCACCCGCCTTCATCGCATGATCCGCAATGGCCCAGGCGTCGAAGGTCGGCACCCAGGACGCGATCAGCCGCCAGGCTTCCTCATCCGGGCGGATGCGGGCCTGAACCAGAAGCTTCGCGGCGGCGATCCGGCCCTCGTGAATGTCGCTTTCCCAAAGCCGGGCTGCCAGCGCGACCCGGCCGGGAACGTCCAGATCCGCCCGCCAGCCGCGCGCAAGTTCGTCGATCGCAGGAACCGAGACGCCCAGATAGACGCGCGGCGCCTTGTGATAGGCGGCCATCTCGGCCGCCTTCGCCTCGTCGCCCAGGGCGCGCAGTTCCGCAATCTGTTCCAGCTCTGCCATCGTCCTCGTCCTTCCGCGCCGTGACCTGAGCCTGCGTAAGATTGCGCCGCGCGGGAAAAGTCAAACGCTTCCCGGCTCAGGCTCCGCTGACGCGCCAGAGCACGTCGCCGACATCATCGGCCATCAGCAGCGATTTGCCATCCGGTCCCACCGCGACACCGACCGGGCGGCCATAGCTGAATTTCTCGTCCTCGGACAGAAAGCCGGTCAGGATGTCGCGCGACGGACCCGAGGGCTTGCCATTCGCGAAGGGCACGAAGATCAGCTTGTAGCCGCTGAGAATCGCGCGGTTCCAGGATCCGTGCTGCCCGATCACCATGCCGGCGGGGAATCCGGGCAAGGTGCCTTCGGGCATCCAGCACAGGCCCAGCGACGCGGTGTGCCCGCCCAACGCGAAATCGGGCCGGATCGCCGAGGCGACCAGCGCCGCGTCCTGCGGAACGCGGTCATCGACGGTCTTGCCCCAATAGCAATAGGGCCAGCCATAGAAGCCCCCCTCCCGCACCGAGGTCAGGTAGTCCGGCGGGGTCTCGTCGCCCAGCCCGTCCCGCTCGTTCACCACGGTCCAAAGCGCCTGCGTCGTGGGCTCCCATGCGAGGCCGACGGGATTGCGCAGCCCGCCCGCGAAAATCCGCGCCTTCCCGGTCTCGAGGTCAAGCTCCCAGATCGCGGCCCGCCCTTCCTCTGCCTCCATGCCATTATCGCCGATATTGCTGAGCGAGCCGACGCCCGCATAAAGCCGCTTGCCATCGGGCGAGGCGATCAGGCTGCGCGTCCAATGCCCGTCCGGCTTGAACTCGACCAGCCGCCTGCCCTCGCCCGACAGGCTGGTCGCGCCCGGTTGATAGGGAAAGGCGACGATCCCGTCGGTATTGCCGAGGTAGAACGTGTCCCCGACCAGAGCCATGCCGAAGGGCTGGTTCTGGTTCGCGACAAAGACCTCGCGCCGCTCGGCCACGCCGTCGCCATCCTCGTCCCGCCATAGCGTGACGCGATTCGCGCTCTCGCCCACCGCGCGTGCCCGGCGCATGGTCGAGATCATCGCATGATCCATCAGCGATCGCGGCGAGCGGTCGGCCTGCATCGCTTCGGCGACCAGGACATCGCCATTCGGCAGCACCTCGATCCAGCGCGGATGATGCAAATCGGTCGCGAAGGCATTGACCCGCAGCCCCGGCGCTGCCGTGGGCGTGTGCCCCGGCTCCCAGCCGCGGGCCGTCGGCATCTTCAGCGTCATGATGCCCTGCTCGCGCGCCACCGGGATCGCGGGGCTGCTGCCAAAGGCCTGTTCCCGTGGCGTATCCTTGCGCCTCAGCGCCACCATCACCGCGCCTATCGCCGCCGTCGCCTTCGCCATCAGATCCATCGCGCCCTCCATGGTTTGGGCCAAGCTAGCCAAGGATGGGGGGCCGTCAAGGCCGGTGCAATCCACCGCCACGTGAAACCGGGCCGGGGCGTCGGGCTTGCCACCCAAATAACCCTAGTCTTTATATCAACTATTTGATTTCAAAGTTGTTTCTTGACACTACCCGGTCGCGCACCTAAGTCCGGGATCAGGAAAGCAAGCCAGCGTATCGCCAGCCAGCCTCCCCCTTGATCCCCGCCCGTTCCAGCCTTTCGCCAGTTCAAGCCAGGATGCATTCTACGACCAGATGAAAATGCCGGGCGATGACCCGGCATTTCGTTTTTCCCTCAGCCCTTCAACAGCTTGTCGAGACTTGCCCTCGTCCGCTCGGGCGCTTCCTGATAGCCGATCAGCCCGGAGTAATTGCCCTCCGCGTCGAAAAGCAGGGTCATCGCCGAGTGATCCATGGTGTAGTCGCCGTCCTCGCCCGGCACCTTGCGGGCATAGACGCGGAAGGCCTTGACGGCCTTCTCCATCTCCTCGACCGAGCCGGAGACCCCGACGACGCCCGGCACCCATGAGACATAGTCGCCAAGCACCTCGGGCGTGTCGCGTTCGGGATCCACGGTGACGAAGAAGACGCGCAAGTTCTGGCCCTGCTTCGCCACTTCCTCCTGCCAGCCCGCAACCTCGCCCAGCGTCGTGGGGCAGACGTCGGGGCAATGGGTGAAACCGAAGAAGACGGCGCTCGGCTGCCCCTTCAGGCTCTCCTGCGTGAAATCCGACCCATCCGTCGCGACCAGCCGGTAGTCGCCGCGCCCGAGATTGTCGGTGCCGCTTTCGCTCAGCATCTGCAACCGGGGCGAGATGAGCTGGAACCAGGCCAGCGCCATCACCGCGATTGCGACCAGAACCCAGAGGAGAATGCGGATCGGCCGCAGCGAGGCGGGTTTAGTGGTGGGCATGTTCGGCCTCCTTCGCGTTCATCGAGCGGACAGAAAGATTCACTTCGACCTGCCCCGCCTTTTCGAAGGTCAGGGTCACCGGCACGCTCTCCCCCGCGGCCAGCGGGGCCTTGAGGTCCATCAGCATCAGGTGCAGCCCGCCCGGCTTCATCTCGACCCCCTCGCCCGCGGGCAGCGGCAGGCCATCGTCAAGCTTGCGCATCCGCATCACCTCGCCCTCCATCGCCATGTCGTGGATCTCGACCCGACCCGCTGCCGGAGACGTGGCGGAGACCAGACGATCCTCGGCCTGACCATTATTCGTCACCGTCAGATAGCCGCCGCCGACCGGCGCTCCGGGCGGGGTTGCGCGGGAATAGGCATCGGTGATCGCGAGATCGCCGACCCGGACCTCCTCGGCCTTGGCCGCCGCATGATGGGCATGGCCGCCCTCCGCACGCTTCTCGGTCACATGCAGGGCGGGGGCGGGATTGGCCGCGCCCTCGGCCCCGGTCACGTCGATCCACGCTTCCTTCGCATTGCCACCGCATTCCTGCACGGTGGGGAAATAGATCGTGCTGCCCGGCACGACCTCTGGCCCGACGCTGCCGCGAAAGGTGAATTCGTCATACCAGTCATCCGGCAACTCGCCCCCCGACCAGACGATCTCGCGCACGCCGCGTTTCATCTGCGTGCCGTGATTGTCGAAGGGCCGGGCATAGTCGCCGGTCACGGTCTTGAGCTGCCAGCCGGGCTTGGGCATCGGCTTGGCATCATAGAAGCCGTCCGGGATCCTGACCCGCAAGGCCCGCGTGGGCTTGCCGTCGCAGCCATGCCCGATGCGGATCACTGCCTTGAAGGTCGACCCGGCCGGGGCCTCGGATGTCTCGAAGGACGCATGGGCGAGAACCGGCAGGGCCGAAAGCATGAATGTTGCGCCGGTCAGGACGGCGAGAATCGGGTGTCTCATATGGGTATTCCAACTGATGTCACGGGACCGAGGCGGGCTGACGCCCCCTCGTCGAACGGATCAGAGGAATGCGGGCGGACCCCTTGCCGAGGGTGAAAGCGCGGCGGCCGAGGGATGGGGACCGCGCAACCCGAGGTCGCGTGCCAGCGCATGGACGACGGGGCTCGGCGCAATCGCCGGGGCATCGCCCGGATCGTTCAGCGCCTGCTGATGCGGCGCCCAGTCGCAGATGTCATGCGAGGGGGCGGAGCTGCCATGCTGATCCGGCAGGGGCGTTACCGTCCCGTCCGGCGCGACCGCCATCTCGACCGGAGCATCGCTGCCGCAAAGGATCATCGTCACCCGGCCATGCCCGTCGCTGGCCGGCATGGTTCCGGGCTGGATCAGCGAGAAGCTGATGAACGGCCAGAGCAGCAAAAGCGCCAGCGCCCGCAGCATCGGCAGGCGCCACAGGGCAGGTTTCGCAATGCTTGACGGCCTGTTCCTCATCCCCCTCCCCGTCCCGGTCACTGCCATTTGCCAGAAAACCGGGCGCCGGGAAAGTGCGGCGATTGTCGCAGGCGGCAGGCGCGCGCTATTCCCACCAGCGGTCGATCGCAGCGATATCGGCATCCGACCAGCCGAAATGATGCGCGAATTCATGGACCACCACATGCGCGACCAGCGCACCCAGCGTGATATTCCCCCGGCTCGCCCATTCATCCAGAATGGCGCGGCGGAACAGCCAGACGGTATCGGGGAAGTGCTGGGGGTCGCTCGCCGATTTCTCGGTCATCGGGACGCCGTCATAGAGGCCGGTCAGCTCCAGCGGGTCGTCGATCTCCAGCTCGTCCAGAAACTCCTCCGAGGCGAAGTCCTCGACCCGCAGCACCACCTGCGCGGCGGGGCCGGCGAATTCCGGCGGCAGGCCCGCAATCGTCTCGCGCGCCAGTTCCTCGATCATCGCCGCGTCGGGCGCTTCGGCATTCTTCCAGTCCAGCATCGGGGCACCTCGTCTTTGGCCCCCGATATGGACAAAAACCGCCACATGTGAAAGAGCGAAGCCGACAGGAGACCTCCGATGACAACCACCCGCTTCGCTCCCTCCCCCACCGGCCATATCCATGTCGGGAACCTCCGCACCGCGCTGATGAACTACCTGATCGCGCGGAAGGCGGGCGGCACCTTCATCCTGCGGCTGGACGATACCGACCGCGAGAGGTCGAAACAGGAATATGCCGACGGCATCCAGCGCGATCTGGAATGGCTGGGCCTGACCTGGGACCGGATCGAGCGGCAGTCCGACCGCCTCGACCGCTATGCCGAGGCCGCCGAGGGGCTGCGCGGCGCGAACCGCCTCTATGAGGTGTTCGAGACGCCGACCGAGCTGGACCTGAAGCGCAAGAAGCAGCTGAACATGGGGAAACCCCCGGTCTATGACCGCGCCGGGCTGAACCTTTCGGCCGAGGACGTGGCCAAGCTGCGGGCCGAGGGGCGCGACGGCTACTGGCGTTTCCTGCTGGATCAGGAACGGATCGAATGGCCGGACGGCATCCTCGGCGACATCTCGATCGACGCGGCCAGCGTCTCGGACCCGGTTCTGATCCGCGCCGACGGGCAGGTGCTTTATACCTTCGCAAGCTCGGTCGATGACACCGATATGGGCGTCACGCATATCGTGCGCGGCGCGGACCATGTGACGAATACCGCGACCCAGATCCAGATCATCCGCGCCCTTGGCGGCACGCCCCCGGCCTTCGCCCATCACAGCCTGTTGACCGGCGCACAGGGCGAGGAGCTGTCGAAACGCCTCGGCGTCCTCGCGATCAAGGACCTGCGCGAGAACGGCGTCGCCCCCGAGGCGCTGCTGTCGCTGATGGCCCGCCTCGGCTCCTCGCAGCCGGTCGAGCTGAAAATGTCGCTGGACGAGCTGGCGGATGGGTTCGAGCTGTCGCAATTCGGCGCCTCGCCCACCAAGTTCGACGCCGAAGACCTCTGGCCCCTGACGCGCGAGGCGAACCAGCACCGCCCGTTCGAGGTGGTCAAGGACCGCATCGCGGCGCTTGGCGTCCCGGCCGATCAGGCCGAGCGTTTCTGGCGCGTGGCGTCCCAGAACATCACCAAGCTGGATGATCTGGCCGGCTGGTGGGAGATCTTCTCGAAAGGGGCCGAGCCGCAGATCGACCCCGAGGACGAGGCCTTCATCGCCGAGGCCATGAAGCTGCTGCCCCCGCCGCCCTATACGGATGCGACATGGGGCGAATTCACCGCCGCGGTGAAGGAAGCCACCGGCCGCAAGGGCAAGGGCCTGTTCATGCCGCTGAGGAAGGCTCTGACCGGCCAGGCGCATGGCCCGGACATGTCCGACGTAATGCCGCTCCTGCAGGTCGTCCGCGCCCGGGGATAGAGCGCGTTTCGCAAGCGTTTTCAGAAACATGGACGGGGTGGTTGCGGATGCGGCCACCCCGTTTTCCATTTCGCGGCGAGGCTTGGGACCGGGCATTTCACGACGCCCGGCTGCGCAGTTGAAAATCGGTGGGAAAAGGCAAAAAATCTCGCCGAACGCCCTTGACGCCACCCGCCACTCGCCGTAGTTACCCCGCACCCGTGGCGGAGTAGCTCAGCTGGTTAGAGCAGAGGAATCATAATCCTTGTGTCGGGGGTTCAAATCCCTCCTCCGCTACCATTTAATCCTGGAACCCCCCCATGCGGGGCGCATCGTTCCGGTGATTTTCCATCCTCGCAGCACCATCTTTTTCGTTCAGCCTCACCTGTGACGGCTGCGTGTCTTTGGAAGGCATTGCCATCGCAACCTACGCGCGGGAAACAGCGCGAAAGGTAGCCTCGGGGCAGCAGAAGCCCGTCGACCGATCATCGGCATGCAGAAGGCAGGGCGACCGCTCTCCCGACATTTCTGCGGGACCACCCTGTTGGGAGTTTCTCTGTCGCTCCGCGCCGGAGAGCTATCCCGAAACAGGTGACCCGCCCGCTTGAAAGCGATGCCAGCCTGCCCGCGATGAGCGTCGAGGACCGGCGGTATCCGCTCTCTGCGAAGGCCGAGACCGGCAGGTTGATCGGTCGGGATCTGGTGTCAGGGACAGGGTAAGCCCGCCCCCCCGTCAGGCGCGGCCGTCCAGCCGGACGAAATCGAGCACGCTGCCCTGCCCCGGTCTGACCTCGGACCAGTCGTCGATCTGGAAATCGACAACCAGCGTCGCCGCCGTCGGATAACTGCGGAACTCGGGGTCGAGCGGCGGGCGCGCCGGCAATTCGGCGGCGAACTTGGCGATGCCGGGATTGTGGCCAAGCATCATCACGGTCTGCGCCGTGGCCGTGCGCAGGATGGCAAGCATCTCCTCGGGCGTCGCGTGGTAAAGGGCCGGCTCGTAGCGGACATTGGGCAGCACTTCCAGCGCCGCCCCCGCCACCAGCTCCCAGGTCTCGCGCGTGCGCACCGAGGTCGAGCACAGCACCTCCTCGGGCTCATAGCCCCGGCTGGCAAGCCAGTCCCCCAGCTCACGGGCCGAACGTCGGCCGCGATCGTTCAGCGGCCGGTCGTGGTCATCTTGCGCCGGATCGTCCCAGGACGACTTGGCATGACGTGTCAGGATCAACCGGCGATAACCAAGCGGAGTCATGCATTCGCCTTTGCGGACAGGGGTAGATGGGGCCGAGCCTGCCACAGCTTTCGCGGGACGGGCAAGAACTCGTTTCAGGCGCGGGGGTTCAGAGTTCGTCGCCGCCCTGCCGCAAGCCGCGCGGCTTCACCCGCGGCTCGGTCGTGCGGATCAGCGATCCGGCGCCATGTTCGGTGAAAAGCTCCAGCAGCGCGGCGTTCGGAACCCGACCGTCGAGGATCACGACGGCGCGCACGCCCTCCTCCACCGCCTTCAGCGCGGTCTCGGTCTTGGGGATCATGCCGCCCGCGATCGTGCCATCGGCGATCATCGCGCGCACCTGATCGGGATGCATCGCGGTCACGATCTCGCCCGAGGCATTCTTGACGCCCGCAACATCGGTCAGCAACAGCAGCCGGTCGGCCTTGAGCGCCCCGGCGATCGCCCCGGCGGCCGTGTCGCCGTTCACGTTGAAGGTCTCGTTATCCTCCATCCCGGTCGCGACGGGCGCGATCACCGGGATCAGGCCGGCATTGTAGAGGTCGCGGATGATCTGCACGTTCATCTCGACCGGGCGGCCGACGAAGCCAAGCTCCGGGTCGTCCGCCTCGCAGACCATCAGGTCGTCATCCTTGCCCGAGATGCCGACGGCGCGGCCTCCGGCGTCGTTGATCGCCTGAACGATGCGCTTGTTGACGAGGCCCGACAGCACCATCTCGACCACCTCGACGGTTTCGCGGGTGGTGACGCGCTTGCCGCGCACGAAGCTGCTTTCGATGCCCAGCTTGCCCAGAAGCTCGTTGATCATGGGGCCGCCGCCATGGACCACGACCGGATGGATGCCGACCTGCTTCATCAGCACGATGTCGCGGGCAAACTCGGCCATCGCCTCGTCATCGCCCATCGCATTGCCGCCGAACTTCACCACCACGACCGCGCCGGAATATCGCTGCATATAGGGCAGCGCTTCCGAAAGGGTGCGAGCGGTGGCGATCCAGTCACGGTTCATGTTCTGCTTTCTCATCAGGAGCCCCTGTTCATCGGGCACGAAGCCTAGGACCAAGCCCAGGCAAGGTCCAGACCATCGGAGCGGCTTCACGCCTTAGTCAAGACCGGCGATGATCGCGCGCAGCGTGGCGATCCCCTGCCCCTTGTCCGAGCTGGTCAGCACCAGTTCGGGATAGGCGGCGGGATGCTTCTGCAAGGCCTCCTCGACCTGCGCGACGGTGGCGGCCATCTCCTGCGCGCTGATCTTGTCGGCCTTGGTCAGCACAACCTGAAAGGGCACGGCGGCGCGGTCCAGAAGGCGCATGATCTCGTGATCGACATCCTTGACGCCATGGCGCGCGTCGATCAGCGCGAAGGCACGGCGCAGCGTCGGCCGGCCGGCAAGGTAGTTCTTGAGGAGCGCCTGCCATTTCGCGACCACCGCCACCGGCGCCTTGGCAAAGCCATAGCCCGGCAGGTCGACGAGATAAGCCCTATCGCCCAAGGTGAAATAGTTCACCTCCTGCGTGCGGCCCGGCGTGTTCGAGGCGCGGGCAAGGCCGTTGCGCCCGGTCAGGGCATTGATCAGGCTGGACTTGCCGACATTCGAGCGGCCGGCAAAGCAGACCTCGGGGCGGTCGGCCGGGGGCAGGCCGTCCATGGCGACGACGCCCTTGAGGAAATCGACCGGACCCGCGAACAGCTTGCGCGCCGCCTCGGCGACTTCGGGATCGGGTTCGGGTGCGACGGGAAAGGAAACCTTCATGCGCGGATCTCGTCCTGAAGGGCGATCGTGCCGCCCGTGACCACTTCGGCATAGACGCCAAAGCAATGGTCGCCATAATTCGAGGTCAGCGCGGCGGGCATGTCGCTGTCAAGCTGACCGGTATCGGTATTGGCGCTGGTCGCGGCGCAGCGGCCGATCATCTCGGTCACGCGCAGCTCGACCCCGCCCACATTCAGCACATGCCCGACGAGGTTGCGTTCGGCAAAAGGCTCCCACCCGTCGACCCAGATATTCGCGCGCCAGCGTTCGACGCCCAGAGGCTGGTCCAGCCGCCCCTCGAGGTCGCGCAGGCTCGAAAGCGACAGGATCGAGAGCCAGGGCTGGCTTACATCGGTCCAGCCGGTCGGTCCGCGGACCAGACGGGTCGGCGCGGGCTTGTCGGCGGGCCAGAGCGGCGCGACCCAGTCGATCAGGCGCTGCCCCTCGGTCTCGGGGTCGAAGGTCAGGGCGGAAAGGTCGGGATGGCTCAGCGTGATCGCACCCTCGGGCGCATCGCCGGTCCAGCCACCCTTGACCGCCTGCAACCCGGATGCGGCGACGCCGCGCAGGAAGCAGGACTTGGGCAGCCAGCGGTCCGGCTCAGCGCCGTCACCCGCATGACGCTCGCCCGCATCGGTCAGGATCGCCCATATCCGGTCACCGGGCAGCCGACGCGCTGCCGAAAGCTCGGCCCGCGTCAAGTCCTGCCCGCCGATCGACTTGATCGGATAGCGCCGGATCCTGGCGATCCTCGCGGTCATTTCCCGCCCTTCTTGTCGTCGGCTTTCTTCTGCCGCGTTGGCAGTCCCGACTTGATGTTGCCGAAGAAGTCCGGCCGGTGCCCGTGCATCGACATGATCGTATATTGCTGGACGATGGTGATGACGTTGTTGGTGATCCAGTAGAGCACCAGCCCCGAGGCAAAGCCGCCCAGCATGAACATGAAGATCCACGGCATCCACGCGAAGATCATCTTCTGCGCCGGATCGGCGGGGGCGGGGTTCAGTTTCTGCTGCATCCACATCGAGATGCCGAGCACGATGGCCAGGATCGGCAGGGTGAAGCTGTGCAGGAAGCTGCCCGCACCCGGCGTCGCCCAGGGAAGGATGCCGAAGAGGTTCCACAGGCTGGTCGGATCGGGTGCCGAAAGGTCATGGATCCAGCCGACCCAGGGCGCGTGCCGCAATTCGATGGTGACGAAGATCACCTTGTAGAGCGAGAAGAAGATCGGGATCTGCAGCAAGACCGGAAGGCAGCCCGCGGCGGGGTTCACCTTCTCGCGCTTGTAAAGCTCCATCACCTCTTTCTGGTATTTCATCCGGTCGTCGCCGGTGCGCTCTTTGATCGCCTCCATCTGGGGCTGCATTTCCTTCATCTTCGCCATCGAGATGTAGGATTTGCGCGCCAGCGGGAACACGAGGAGCTTGAGGATGAAGGTCAGGCCGATGATCGACCAGCCCATATTGCCGATGAAGCCATGCAGCCAGTGCAGGATGCGGAAGATCGGCTTCGTCAGGAAATAGAACCAGCCCCAGTCGATCGAATCGACGAAGCGGTCGATGCCCGGATCCTGCTGGTAGCCGTTGATCGTCTCCCACACCTTCGCGCCGGCGAAAAGATAGCTGGAGCTGGTGCCGGTCGCGCCGGGGGCGACGGTCTGCACGGGCATCCGCGCCTCGGTCTGGAAAATATCCGCGCCGGGGGCATATTTCACCACGGCGGTGAAAGCCGAGCCGGGCGCAGGGGCCAGCGTCGTCATCCAGTATTTGTCGGTGAAGCCGATCCAGCCGTTTTCCTTGACCTCGACCAGCTGGGCCGGACCTTCGGCACCGGTCGCGGCCAGTTCGGCGATGGCCTTGTATTTCTTCTCGAGCAGCTTGCCGTCGGTCATGCCGACCGCGCCCTCGTGCAGGACGTAGTAGTTCTGCGTGTCCGGGCGGCCGTGACGGGCCAGAATGCCATAGGGCGCAGCGGCAAAGGGCGCGCTGCCGGTGTTTTCCAGCGACTGCGAGACCGTGAACAGGAACTTGTCATCCAGCGCATAGGTGCGGCGGAAGATCTGGCCTGCGCCATTGTCCCAGCGCAGCGTGACGGGCTTGCCGGGCGACAGGACATCGCCCGATTCGATCTGCCAGACCGTCGCGGGGCCGGGAACCAGCGCCGGATCGGTGCCGGCGGCGGGCATCCAGCCATAGACCGCGTAATAGGGTTTTTGCACCGTAAGGCCGGGATTGCCGCCCGGCGCGACGGGCGAGCCTTCGGCCTGAACCTCCAGCCCGGAGGTCGGGGAAAGCAGCCGGACATAGGGCGAATCCGGGTCCAGCGTCTCGTGATAGCCGGTCAGTTCGAGGTCGTCGATACGACCGCCCGCCAGCGAAACCGAGCCCTTGAGCGAGGGCGATTCGATCCGCAGACGCCCGGCCTGGGCCGAGGGATCGTTCGGGTTTCCGGTCGCACCGGCAAGGGCCGGAGCGGTTGTGCCCTGCCCGGCCGCGCCCGGCGTCGCGGGTGCGGCCTGTCCGTCAACCGTCTGGCTCTGCGCCGTCTCGGTCGCCGGGGGTGGTGGTGCCGGTTCGGGGGCGAAGAAGAACGACCAGACGAGAATGACGAGGGCCGAAAGCACCATCGCCAGGATGAGGTTGCGATTATTGTCTTCCATTCCGGTCCAGCCCTTCGTCGTCCATGACCCAGCGGGTTCGGGCCGCTTCAACAGAAGCGACCGCCAAAGGTCAAGGGAATTTGGCCGGATCGCGCCAATCCATTGCGTCCTTCGCGGATCGTTCCGCCGTCCCGAACGCGCCAGATGCCGCGGTCCCGCCCGCCTTGCCGCGACATATACCGACTCGGGGCGTGGGCGCAAAGAAACTCGGCGTGGCCTAGCCTGCGCTGCGTTGCGGGATCGCGGGCGGCCGAACCCCGGGGGAGCCAAGCAGGATGCCGTCGATCGCCGCCCCGGAAAGCGCCGGCAACACGCCCGGACCCTGAACCGCGCCAAGGCCGATCTGCATGAGGAACGCCCTCTCTCCGGCTGTCGTCACGCCATCCCCGATGGTATCGAGGTTCAGATGGCGGGCGAGGGCAAGGATGGCGAGGATCATCTGCTGCTGGCCACCGCTCCGGTCGCAATCCTCGACGAAGCGCCGCCCGATCCGCACCCGCGAGACGCCGAGGCCGTGCAGCAGTTCCGTCGGCGCACCGCCACTCCCGAACTCGGCCATCGCGATGCGGCATCCCGCGCGTGAGAGCGTCAGCACCCCATCCGCCACCCGCAGCCGGTCGATGTCGCCGCCCTCTGGCTCCAGAAACTCGACCTCGATCCGCCGGGGTTCGATGTTCTGGCGGTCGAGTTCCCACAGCATCTCCTGCATGAGGAAACCGTCAGCAAGCGCCTGATGGGAAAGCGGCAGGGTCAGGATGGCGGGGCCGACGCCCAGCCGGTCCCAGCGCCGCAGGTCCACCAAGGCAAGCCGGAAGCCGGCCATGATGCTGCGGGCCAGCAGGTCGCCGGAATGCTCTGCCTGCATCTCGTCAAGCGTGCCCGCCCCCGGAGGATCAAAGCCCATCACCATCCGCAAGCCGGTCACGCGCCCGGTGTCGCAGCCAAGCTGCGGCAGGAAGGCAAGCCGCAGTTGATCGGGGCGCAGCCCCTCTGCCCCCTCGGCAGGTTCTGCGTCCCTGCCGCCATGCCAATGCCGCCGCAACCGCGCCAGCCCTGTCCTGATATAAGCCAATGCCCAGCCCCGATTCTGCCGTTTCCGGGGACGAGGCTAGACGCCGGAAGGTTCCCGTTCGCTTAACGTTCCCTGAGAAGCGGGACTTCGGAAGCGGGTTTTTCGCTAAAATCCGAGGCATTCGGGATCAGCGAGGTGAAGTCGAACAGCTTCGGGTCCGGCAGATGCGAGGGGCGCACGTTCATCAGCGCCCGGAACATCACGTTGCGGCGACCGGGCGCGCGCGTTTCCCATTCGTCCAGCAGCTTCTTGACCTGCATCCGCTGCAGGCCCTCCTGACTGCCGCAGAGGTCGCAGGGAATGACCGGATAGTTCATGGCGCGGGCAAAACGCTCGCAATCCGCCTCGGCGATGAAAGCCAGCGGGCGCAGCACGTTCAGGTCGCCCTCCTCGTTCAGCAGCTTCGGCGGCATCGAGGCCAGCCTTCCGCCGTGGAAGAGGTTCATGAAGAAAGTCTCGAGGATGTCGTCGCGGTGATGGCCAAGAACCACCGCCGAACACCCCTCCTCGCGCGCGATGCGGTAGAGGTTGCCGCGGCGCAGGCGCGAGCAGAGGGCGCAATAGGTCCGGCCCTCGGGCACCTTCTCCTTCACGATGGAATAGGTGTCCTGATATTCGATGCGATGCGGCACCTGACGCTCGGTCAGAAACTCGGGCAGCACGGTGGCGGGAAAGCCCGGCTGGCCCTGATCGAGGTTGCAGGCCAGCAGCTCGACCGGCAGCAGGCCGCGCCATTGCAGCTCATGCAGGACGGCAAGCAGCGTATAGCTGTCCTTGCCGCCCGAGAGGCAGACCAGCCAGCGGTCGCCGGGTCGGATCATGTCATAGGTCTCGATCGCGGCGCGGGTCTCGCGCACGAGGCGCTTCCTCAGCTTGCGAAACTCGGTCGAAGAGGGCGCGCCGCGGAAAAGCGGGTGGATCTCTTCGCCTTCGGCGTCGTCATGGCTGTCGATTTCGTCCCGCATCGGTCGGTCCTGATTGGCGCTGTCGCGCAGGTTCATATCACGGATGACGCAGGGGCGTCAGTCCCGGCCTTCCGCCTCGTCCCCGGCTCCCGGCACCGGGTCAAACCCCTGCCCGCCCCAGGGGTGACACCGGGAAAGCCTTCTCAGGGTCAGCAGGCTGCCGCGCAATGCGCCATGCCGCTCCAGCGCCTCGAGCGCATAGGCCGAGCAGGTCGGCTGGAAGCGGCAGGCATGGCCGACCCAGGGGCTTGCGACCAGCCGATAGGCACGGACCGGCAGGGCGACGATCCGCGCCAGCGGGCTCATCGCCCGCCCCGGCGTTCGGCGCGGGGATCGGAATGGATGCGGTCCAGCGCCTGTTCGAGATCCTGACGGAGCGCGGCGAAGTCACGCTCGATTGTCGCTCCGGGGCGGCCGACCAGCACATAGTCCCAGCCAGCCTGCGCCCGACCCGGCAGGATGTCACGCGCCAAGGCGCGCAGCCGGCGCTTGGCGCGGTTGCGGGCAACGGCATTGCCGATCTTCTTGGAACAGGTGAAGCCGATGCGGATGATATCCTGCGGCTCGCTTTCGCCGCGACGGCGGGCCTGCAGCAGAAAACCCGGCGCGCCATGACGGCGGGCCGAGGCTGCGCGCAGAAAATCCGCCCGCTTGCGCAGGATCTCCGGCTTCGGGGGTTTCGCGCCCCCGGAAATGCCGGAAGCCGCCCCGACCGGTTGCCCCACGGGGGCGTTCCGGTCAGCGGCGGCGCTTTCGGCTGCACGCTCCATCTCGTCCGCCCACGCCTTTCGGCGCGAGGCTTACGCGCTGAGCGACTTGCGGCCCTTGGCGCGGCGCGCGTTCAGCACGCGGCGGCCGCCTTTGGTCGCCATGCGCGCGCGGAAGCCGTGACGGCGGGCGCGAACCAGGTTCGACGGCTGGTAGGTGCGTTTCGACATCTTGTAACTCCGGGTCAGGGCGTGTCAGGGTATGGGCAAGCCGCCCACGCAAGACGCGCCGGTCTATTCGAGGCCCGGTGCATAGTCGCAGCCCGAGGCCAAGTCAACCTCAATGCCGATAAATCACCACGGCAAGGAGTCATGGGGAACCAGCACGCCCTCACGCATGTTTGAACGGAAGCGATGCAACTGATGCTGCACCGCCTACGCCGCGGACTAGGGTGGAATACAAAAGGTTAACATGTCCCTGAATACCCTTTCCGGGCGATTCGCGCTTCTGACCGGGATCTTCGTGCTGCTGGCCGAATTGCTGATCCTGCTGCCGTCACTTGCGAACTATCGCCTGGACTTCCTGGAATCGCGCCTCGAACGGGCGCAGATTGCCAGTCTTGCCCTGCTTGCGACCGACGAGTCGCTCGCCTCGGACCTCGAATCCGAGTTGCTGGAGAATGCGGGCGTCTTCAACGTCGTGCTGCGCCGCAATGATGTGCGCCAGCTTGTGCTGTCCTCGCCGATTCCCGGCCCGATCGCGGCGACCTATGACCTGCGCGAGCAGCCGTTCTGGACCTCGGCCCGCGATGCGGTGGCGCAACTGCTGGACCCACAGAACCGGGTGATCCGCATCATCGGCGCGCCGGTGAACCAGGCCGGGCAGCTGATCGAGATCACGATGGACACCCAGCGCCTGCGGCGCGAGATGATCGACTATGGCCTGCGCCTGCTGCTGATCTCGGCCGCCTTCTCGATCCTGACCGCGCTTTTGCTGAACGTCGCCGCCCAGCGGATGCTGCTGGTGCCGATTCGCCGGGTCATCAACCACATGACCGCCTATGCCAACGCGCCCGAGGACGCGCGCTCGATCATCACGCCGACCGCGCGGCTCGCGGAGCTGAACGAGGCCGAGGCGGCGCTGGCGGCGATGCAGCGCACCGTGACCTCGGCCCTGAAGCAGAAGGCGCGCCTTGCCCAGCTTGGGCAGGCGGTGGCGCGGATCAGCCACGACCTGCGCAATATCCTGACCACCGCCCAGATCTTCGCCGACCGGCTGGAGACCAGCGAGGATCCCGCCGTGCGCCGCGCCGCGCCGAAGCTGGTCAATTCGATCAGCCGCGCGGTGAACCTGTGCGAGACGACGCTGGCCTTCGGCAAGGCCGAGGAGCCGGCCCCCTCGCTCTCGCGGTTCAACCTCTCGAGCCTCGTCGCCGAGGTGACGGAGGCCGAAGCGATGGCCGCCGACCGGATCAACGGGGCCGAGCCGATCGAATTCCTGACCGACGTGCCGCCGGGCCTGATGATCCGCGCCGATCGCGACCAGCTTTTCCGGGTGCTCTCGAACCTCGTGCGCAATGCGCGGCAGGCGATCGAGGCGACACGCCGCCCCGGCACCATCGAGATCGGCGCAGGCGAGGACGAGGCCGAATGGTTCATCCGCGTCGGCGATACCGGCCCCGGCCTGCCGCAAAGGGCGCGCGACTATCTGTTCCAGCCCTTCTCGGGCGGCTCGCGCAAGGGCGGCACCGGCCTTGGCCTCGCCATCGCCGCCGACCTCGTGCGCAATCACGGCGGGCGGCTGGAGCTTCTGCGCAGCGACGAGGATGGCAGCCAGTTCTGCCTGCACCTGCCGCGGGAACTCGCCGGGGTCTCGGTCATGCCGGAAGCCGTGGCCGGATAGGCTGTGGAAAAGTTTTTCATGCGAATATCCGAAATTCTTCATTTTTGGCCTTGCACCCCCCCGCGCCTGTCTCTAAATCACCGGCTCACAGCGGACCCGTAGCTCAGCTGGATAGAGCACCAGACTACGAATCTGGGGGTCGGGCGTTCGAATCGCTCCGGGTCCGCCATTTATCTCTTTGAAGATATGTGACAATGAAAGAGCCTCCCCTTGGAGGGCTTTCGTCGTTTGCAGAGCCCCGGGCCCCTCCTCTCAACCTTATACGACTGGTCGGGTCAAAGCGTCAGCGCCGGGGAAGTCCCGCTCTCCTCCAGCTCCCAGCTTGCCAGCCAGTCGTCGCCCCGGCGGGCGAGCGTCAGGTAGTTCCGCTGCGCCACATAGCGTCCGGCCTGTCCGGGGATGCGCTCGATCCTGATCTGGCGGTCCGGCAGCGGCCCCTCGCCCAGCGTCGAGAGCGCGCCCAGAAACCGCGCCCATGACCGGGGCGGCGGGCGATGCGCGATGCCCGAGGCGACCAGCTGGTGAAGCGTGACCCCTTCCCCCAGCGGCATGGTGGCCCGAGTCGCGAGATGGATCTCTCCCGAGACGGCGATCACGTTCCGGCCCGACCGGCCCAGTTCGACCATCAGGTTCAGGATCCGCTTCCATTCCTCGCGATGGGAATGGCTCTGCCACTGGTCGCGCAGATCGTCCTCGTATCGCTGCATCCGGGGCACGGCCATCATCAGCGTCTCCAGAAGCGACAGGCGCGGCCCCAGCAGGGGCACGCTGGACAGGATGATGCAGCGCTCGTCCGCGGCCAATGGCGGCTGCGCATCCATCATCGCCCAGCCTCCCGGCCCCATGATCCGCTTGCGCGTGCGTTCGGATCGCAGGTCGGGCGCCAGAAGGCGCAGCCCCGGCGCGCGGAGCGTCCATCCCAGATGGCCGCCCTGCGGATCGGCAAAGCGCGGCGGCAGGTCGCCCTCGATCGTGGCGGCCTGAAAGATCAGGAAAGCCTCGCGCGCGCTGGCGAAAAGCGCCTGTCCGATGGGCGAATCCGTGGCCGAACGCGGCAACGAGCCCCAGCCGTCGCAAATGTCGTGATCGTCCCATTGCATCACCGATGGCACCCGCGCGGCAAGCCGGGCGAAATCCGGCGAGGCATAGAGCGCGGCATAGCGGCTCAGGAACTGTTCGCGCAGATGCTCGCGCAGCCCCGACAGGTCCGCGGGCGTGTCGGGGATGTGATCGGGCCAACGCTCGGTCAGGGGATGGCCGTGCGTCACCTCGTCGGCATAGACCTGATCCCCGCCATGCAGCAGCAAGGCGAAGGGCGCGCGCTCATGCTCCCGGCACAGGCGCGCCCACATCACGTTGCGCTCGGACCCCTCGCGGTCCAGATCGCCGACCTCCTCGCCATTGCAGGAGACATAGGCCAGTCGCGCATCGCCGGTGAGGTTGACCGAGACCGGATAGGTCTCGCCGTTCCAGCGATAGGCCTTGGCATCATGCGGCAGGGTGAACCGCGCGCGGAACACCGTCGCCGCGCGATATTCGGCCAGCGGCTGCACCGGCACCTCGCCCCCGTCGGTCAGGATCGGAGGCAATTGCGCATCGACGGGTGCAATGAACAGGGCAGCCAGATGGACCGCGGCATCGTCGAGCTGGTCCAGAAACAGGATCGGCCCGATCGGCCTTGCTGGGGCGGTCATGTCATCCTTGTCCGTTGCGAATCCCGCCTGCATCTCATCCGGCAGCGACCCGCGCAACCGGCCTTGGGGGCGGACACACGGCCTAGTGAATACGAGTGGGGCCATTGCCCGCAAAGCAGGCTCATCCGTTCGGGGCCAGCCGCAAACCTGCGGTTTTCCGCCCTGCCGGCCTATCGAATGGCGGCGGGGTCAAGGGCACGCCCGCCGCCGGACGCCCCTTTGCGCCGCCTCACTGACGGGCGAGCCAATCGGTGATGCGGTGGCGCAGGTTCGTTTCCCCCTGCTCGCGCGCCTCGTCGATGACGCCCTTCAACTCGTTCAGGTCGACGCGCCGGATCAGGTGCTTGACCGGTCCGATCGAGGCCGGACGCATCGAGAGCCGCCGGAAGCCGAGGGCGGCGAAGGTCACCGCCTCTATCGGTCGCCCGGCATCCTCGCCGCAGAACGAGACCGGGACGCGCGCCTCGTTGCAGCGCAGCAGGATCTGTTCGAGCAGGCTGATGAAGGTGGTGTTGAGCGAATCGTAGCGGCGGCGCACGCGCTCGTTCTCGCGGTCGGCGGCGAAGAAGAATTGCTTCAGGTCATTCCCGCCGACCGAGATGAAATCGCACATCTCGAAGAATTTCTTCGGCGCGAAGGCCAGCGAAGGTGTCTCGAGCATCGCCCCCACCCGCACATCGGTCGGCATGGGGTGACCAAGGCGCTGTTCGCGCGCGACCTGCTCCATCAGCAGGCGATGGGCTTCCTCGAACTCGCCCATCTCGGTGATGAAGGGAAACATCACATGCAGCGGACGCCCCGCCGAGGCGCGGATCAGCGCCTGAAGCTGCATCCTGAGCACGCCCCGCTTGTCGAGGCCGACGCGGATCGCGCGCCAGCCCATGGCCGGATTCGGCTCGTCCTGCGGCTTCATATAGGGCAGCACCTTGTCCGAGCCGATATCCAGCGTGCGGAACATCACCGGCTTGCCCTGCGCGCTGTCAAGGACGCGGGTATAAAGCGCCGCAAGCTCGCCCCGCCTTGGCACCCTGGTGCGGGCGAGGAACTGAAGCTCGGTCCGAAACAGCCCGACCCCTTCGGCACCCGAGCTTTCGAGGCTGGGCAGATCGGCCATCAGCCCGGCATTCATGTAAAGCTGGATCGTCGTCCCGCAGCCTGCCGTCGCCGGCAGGTCGCGCAGGCCCGCATAGCGCTGCTGCGCCTCGGCCTGCATCGCCACCTTGTCCCGGAAGGCGCCGACGATGCTCTCCTCGGGGCGCAGATGCACAACGCCCATGTCCCCGTCGACAAGGATCTGATCGCCGTTCAGCGCCTCTGATGTGATGCGGTCGGCATGGATGACCAGCGGGATCGACAGGGCGCGGGCCACGATCGCGGCATGGCTGCCGACCGACCCTTCCTCCAGCACGACGCCCCGCAGCTTGCGGCCATAATCCAGCAATTCGGCCGGGCCGATATTGCGGGCGACGAGAATCGGGTTCTCGGGCATCTCTGCCCCGGTATCCCTGCCCTGCCCGGTCAGGATGCGCAGCAACCGGTTCGACAGGTCATCGAGATCATGCAGGCGGTCGCGCAGATAGGGGTCGGCGGCGCTTTCCAGCCGCGCCCGGGCCTGGCTCTGCTCTTTCTCGACCGCCGCTTCGGCCGACAGGCCAAGATCGATGGCCTCCTCCATCCGGCGCAGCCAGCTTCGGGAATGGGCGAACATGCGATAGGTTTCCAGCACCTCGGTGCTTTCGCCCGGCCCCATCTGATTTCCGGCCAGCAGCGAGTCGACGGTGACGCGCAGCATCGCCACGGCCTCGCCCAGCCGGGCCTTTTCCTTCTGCGGATCCTCGGCGACCGGGTTCGTCACCACGACGCGCGGCTCGTGCAGCCAGACCCGCCCCTCGGCCGCGCCCTCCTGCCCGGTGCCGCCACGGAACAGCACCGGAAAGCGGTGGCGCAGCGGCATGCTGTCCGATTGCGTGCCGACGAAGGCGCCCAGCTCGGCCATCTCGGCCAGCACCATGGCCACGACCTCGAGGCCATAGACCTCATCTTCGGAAAAAAGCCGGGCATCGCGGGACTGGACGACAAGGACGCCGACCTTTTCGCCGACGCGCTGGATCGGCACGCCGAGGAAGCTGGAAAAGACCTCCTCGCCCGTTTCGGGCATATAGCGGAAACCCGGTTCGGACGGCGCGTCGGCGGTGTTGATCGGCCGGCCATAGCGCGCCACCCGCCCGACCAGCCCTTCGCCAAGGCGAAGGCGGGTGCGGTGGACGGATTCGGGCTTCAGCCCCTCGGTCGAGCAGAGTTCAAGCGTCTCTGAATCGCGAAACAGATAGATCGAGCAAACCTGCGTCCGCATCGAATCCGCGATGTGATGAGTGATCCGGTCCAGACGGTCCTGCCCGCCCCCCGGTGCCGCCAATATCTCGCGCAGCCTCAGCAGAAGCTTGCGCGAGTCGCTGTCCTTGCGTTCGGGCACGGATCCTCCGATCACGGCCCGAGCGCCGGCTCAGGCCTGTTCCAGTTCGAAGGCATCATGCAGTGCCTGAACCGCGAGTTCCATATACTTGCGGTCGATCAGCACCGAAATCTTGATCTCGCTGGTGGAGATCACCTTGATGTTGATGTTCTCATCAGCGAGCGCCTTGAACATATGCGCGGCGACGCCGGCATGGCTGCGCATACCGATGCCCACGACCGAAACCTTGGCGACCTCGGTATCGACGACCAGGTCGTCATAGGCGATCTGACCGGCGGCCTTGGCCTCCTCCATCGCCTTCTTGGCGCGGGCGACCTGATTGACCGGGCACGAGAAGGTCATGTCCGTCACGTTGCCGGGGTGATCGTCATAGTCTTTTTCCGAGATGTTCTGGACGATCATGTCCACGTTCACGCCGGCATCGGCCAGAGGCGCGAAGATCGCAGCGGAAATCCCGGGCTTGTCCTCGACCGTGACCAGGGTGATCTTGGCTTCTTCGCGGGAAGAGGCGATGCCGCTGACGACTTTCGATTCCATGATTTCATCCTCATCGCAGATCAGAGTGCCGCTGGTTTCGTCCGTATCCTCAAAGGACGACAGCACCCGCAGGCGGACCTTGTAGCGCATGGCCAGCTCGACCGAGCGGGTCTGGAGAACCTTGGCGCCCAGGCTGGCCAGTTCCAGCATTTCCTCGAAGGCGATCTTGTCAAGCTTGCGCGCTTTCGAGGTGATGCGCGGATCGGTGGTATAGACCCCGTCCACATCGGTATAGATGTCGCAGCGCTCGGCCCCGAAGGCGGCGGCGAAGGCGACGGCGGTGGTGTCCGAACCGCCCCGGCCCAGCGTGGTGATGCGCCCCTCGGGCGAGATGCCCTGGAAGCCCGCAACCACGGCGACCTTCATGCCCTCGGCAAATTTCTGGTCGATATTCTGGCGCGGAATATCGACGAAGCGCGCCGAGGAATGCTGCGAGGTGGTGTTGATCGGCACCTGCCAGCCCTGCCAGCTGCGTGCGGGGACATCCATCTCCTGCAGGGTCAGGGCCATCAGGCCGGCCGTCACATTCTCGCCCGAGGCGACGACAGCATCATATTCGCGCGCATCGAACAGGGGCGAGGTCGCCTCGACCCAGCCCACCAGCTCGTTGGTCTTGCCGGACATGGCGCTGACGATGACGATGACGTCATAGCCGCGCTCGACCTCGCGCTTGACCTTCGTCGCAGCGTTCTTGATGCGGGTCAGGTCGGCCACCGAGGTGCCGCCGAATTTCATTACCAGAAGCGGCATATATTGCCCCCAGCAGCCACAGGATTTCAGGGGGCGCTTCTATGGGGCGCGCCGGGAAAGGGCAAGGGCCGAAAGGAATTGTCCCGAGATTGCAGAGGAGACGGATCCGCGCCGGGTTTGGACAGCTAAGACCACATATCCTGACAAGAGCGCGCCGCCGTCGGAATGTTCTGCCGGCGATTGGCTGCCGGGGAAGGCGGATGAATCCTTGCGACCTCGCGCATGCCCTCTAAGCTGAACCACATTCTCCCAGATTCCGGCCGGACGATGCAGACGATTTACGAAAAAAACAGCCCCTATCCTCAGCAGTTCTCCCCCGAGATGGATCTGCCCGCCCATGATGGTCCGACGCGCACCTATCTCATCGCCTCGACGGCCCGGTCCGGCAGCCACATGCTGGGGCACCTGCTGAAGGATGCGGGGCCCTTCGGGGTGCCGCTGGAATACCTCCATCACGGAAACCTCAAGCTGTGGATGCACCGCTTCGGGACCGACGACCCGCAGGCTGCGCTGCGCGAGGTGATCCGGCACCGGACCGGAGCGACGGGGTGGTTCGGGCTCAAGGCCCATTGGCACCAGTTCTTCCCGTTCCGCAAGAACCATGGAATCGAGGTTCTCGGGGATCTTCGCACGGTGCTCTGGATCTATCGCCGCGACATACTCGGTCAGGCGATTTCATATACGATCGCGGCCCAGACCGGCCAATGGATTTCCGGCGCGCCCCGAAAGGCGGAACCGAGATATGATTATGACGCCATCGCGCGATGCCTGAACAATCTGCGCGCCGAAAACAATTACTGGAGCATCTTTCTGTCGAAACAGAATTTGCCGGTCCTGCGCATCGCCTTCGAGGATCTGGTCGATCCGATCATCCGCCCCGGCCTGATGACCCGAATCCTCGCACGTCTGGACGCAAGACCGCAGGAACCCCAGCAGGCTTTCGAGCCGGCCCGAACCCAGAAGCAGTCGGCCAGCATCAATGAAGAATGGCGCGAAGCCTGGCTGTCGGAGGTGCCGGAGGAGCGGTTGCCAATGACAACGCTTGCCTAGCGCGGGCGCGCCCCGGGATCCGTCAACCGATGGGAGTGCTGGTCGGGGCGAGAGGATTCGAACCTCCGGCCTACGGTACCCAAAACCGTCGCGCTACCAGGCTGCGCTACGCCCCGAACCTCGGGCTATCTAGCCGCTTGATCGCGCCGGGGAAAGGGGAAATCCGACATCCGCGCTAGTTGCAGCGCACCGCCGCGTCCTCTTGCGGCAGGCGGGGATGGGCCAGCACCATGCCGGGGTGCAGACCCAACCGCTGAGCCTCGCCCCCCGCGACCTCCAGCACCATGAGGCGGTCCGGTGAGGGGTCGCCCACGGCCGCGCCGGGAATCGGCGTCTCGTCCAGCGGGCGCGCCATCGGATGGATGTGCCGGACCTCGCCCCGCTGGTCGATGAAAACCATATCGAGGGGGATCAGCGTATTGCGCATCCAGAAACCGACGGGCTGGGGCTGCTCATAGATGAACAGCATCCCATGGCCCTCGGGCAGATTCTTTCGGAACATCAGGCCGCGCGCGCGCTCCTCGGCGTCATCGGCAATTTCGACCGTCACCTGAACGGTCTTCTCGCCGTCAAGGAACAATGCGCTCCCCTCCGAGCAGGTCACATCCGCAGCGGGGGTGGCGGCGAATAGGGAATTAGTGGTCGTGAAGATCAGAACAACAGCTGCGGCCTGCCATTTCATACCGCGCCCGCAACCAGCCGCAGTTTAGCGAGCGCGGCCGCTCCCCCCGGTTGTAGCCCACGCGCCTCTGACGCTGCTTTTTCCCATGAGAGAACCTGTGCGGCCATCAGCCCCCTGCGGCCATCGACCACCCGGAGGGCGATCGCCTCGCCCACGGCGAGGTCCGAGAACCCCGAATGGCGCAATACCTCGACATGCAGGAAGACATCCGCCTTCTGTTCGAAGATATTTGCAAAGCCGAAGCCCTTGGCCTTGTCGAACCATTTGACCCGGGCGGGAAGCAGGGGAAGCTTCGCAACCTCCTCCGGCGTGGCAGAGCAGAGATCGGCAATGGCCGGCATCGGCTCGCTCGCGGGAGCATCGATCTCCAGAATCTCGACCGCCTGGATGCCGCGCGGGGTCCGCTGCACCATGGCGCGCACGCGCGCGCCCTCGGCGACCGAGCTTTGACCGAAATTGCGCAGCACATTGGCATGGAGCAGGATGTCGGAGCCACCATCGGGATCAGTCAGAAAACCGAACCCCTTGCTGCCGTCAAACCATTTCACGATCCCGGCGACTTCACGCAGCTGATCGTCGTTATCAGTCATTTCGCTCACATACCCAATAGACGAAACCCCGACCTCCAGCCCCGGCCGCTTGGTCCCGTCCTTGACAACGCAGGGATGAACTGAACGGACCGACGGAAATTAGGTCAGGCTTTCCATACCATGAATAAAAGCATCTTCCGCATCAAGGGCTAAGACGCCGGACGGTCCATAAAGTTTCCCCGACCGACGGAGATCCGCCGATTATGTTGCCGCTTTCGTTGGCATAATCCCGTTTCAACCACTGGAAGCGGTCATGCAGGCGAAAGGCTCCATCCGCCCAGAACTCGATCTGGACCGGCCGAATCCTGTAACCTCCCCAATGGGGGGGCCGGGCAGGTCGCAACCCAAGATTGATTCCCTGCCGCGCCACCTCGGCCATCAGCGCGGCCCGGCTTTCCAGCGGCCGGCTCTGCCGCGAGGCCCATGCGCCGATGCGCGACTGCAGCGCGCGCGAGGCATAATAATCATCCGCCACCTCCGCCTCGACATGCGAAACATGGCCGCGGACCCGGATCTGCCGGCGCAGCGATTTCCAGTGCATCACGAAGGAAGCGACGCCCGTGGCCTCGATCTGCTGCCCCTTGGCGCTCTCGAAATTGGTGTAGAAGACAAAGGAGCCGTCGTCGCCCTGCCCCTCGATATCCTTCAGCAGCACCATGCGGACATCGGGCAGTCCGGCCGGATCGACGGTGGCCAGCGCGATGGCATTGGCATCGTTCGGCTCGGTCTTCGCCGCCTCGGCCAGCCAGGCCCGCGCGATGTCGAAGGGATCATCTCCCGCGAATATTCCTGTGCGGTCCGTCATGCGCTGGTCCTCGCTGACACTTGATGCCTCTTTGCAGTTGTCTTAATCCTGCCGGAACCGAAGAAGCGCGAGGGGCAGCATCATGTCAAGTCAAGCCGGTATGGGGCTGATGAAGGGGCGTCGCGGCCTCATCATGGGTCTCGCGAACGACAAGTCGATTGCATGGGGCATCGCCAAGGCGCTCGCCGATCAGGGGGCCGAGCTGGCCTTCTCCTATCAGGGCGATGCCCTGAAGAAGCGGGTCGAGCCGCTGGCCGCGCAACTGGGCTCGGACCTGCTGGCCGAATGCGACGTTTCGGACGAGGCTTCCATCGACGGCCTCTTCGCCACCGTGGCCGAGCGCTGGGACAGCATCGACTTCATCGTCCATGCGATCGGCTTCTCGGACAAGGACCAGCTGCGCGGGCGCTATGCCGATACGACGCGCGACAACTTCCTGATGACGATGGACATCTCGGTCTATTCCTTCACCGCCGTCGCCCGCCGGGCCGCCGCGATGATGCCGAATGGCGGCTCGATCGTCACGCTGACCTATTACGGCGCCGAGCGCGTCATGCCGCATTACAACGTGATGGGCGTCGCCAAGGCCGCGCTGGAGGCATCGGTGCGCTATCTGGCCGAGGATCTGGGCAAGGACGGCATCCGCGTGAACGCCATCTCGGCCGGTCCGATCAAGACGCTGGCTGCATCCGGCATCGGCGATTTCCGCTATATCCTGAAATGGAACGAGTTGAACTCGCCCCTGCGCCGCAACGTGACGCAGGACGAGGTCGGCAAGTCGGCGTTGTATCTGCTGTCGGACCTCGGCTCGGGCGTGACCGGAGAGACGCATCACGTCGATGCCGGCTATCATGTCGTCGGCATGAAGGCGGTGGACGCGCCCGACATCTCGACGGTCAAGAAGGACTGATCCCCGGCCATGAGCGCCGAACAGGTCATCGCGCTTGTCTCGGCGCTTACGCTGGCGATCCTGGCGCCCGGCCCGGCCATGATCGCGACGGTGCAGACAGCCTTCGCCCATGGCCGACAGCGCGCCCTGCCCTATGCGCTGGGGCTGGCGACCGGGGCGTCGCTCTGGTGCATCTTCGCGCTGCTGGGACTGGCGGTCGTCTTCAGGCTGCATCCCCAGCTTTTCGCGGCGATGAAGATCTTCGGCGGCCTCTATCTGTGGTGGTTCGCATGGGGTTTGTGGCGGGCATCGACCGACCCTCTGCCCGATGCGGCCAAGGGTTCCTCCAAGGGGTTCTTCGGCGGCATCGCGCTGAACCTCTCGAACCCCAAGCCCGCGCTTTTCTACGCCGCGCTGATCCTCTCGGTCTTTCCCGCGCCGATGGCGCCGCAGCGTCAGGCCTTGATCTATGCGATCTGTCTTGCGACCGAGCTTTTCTGGTATGCGCTGATCGCCGTTCTGATGTCGACAGGGGCCATGCGCAGGCGCTATTTTGGCGCGAAATTCTGGATCGACCGGACCGCAGCCACTGCCATGGCGCTGCTGGGCCTCATGTTGATCGTCAAGCACTGAAAGGATCGAAGGAATGAACGACCGGCTACCGCATGAACGCGGCTTCCACATCAGTTGGGACCAGATGCATCGCGACGCGCGCGCGCTGGCATGGCGTCTGGATGGCCGGGAATGGCGCGCGATCCTTGCGATCACCCGTGGCGGGCTGGTCCCCGCGATGATCGTCGCGCGTGAGCTTGACGTGCGCACGATCGACACGATCTCGGTCAAATCCTACAAGGGCGTGGGCGCCGAGGCCGGACAGGGCGAAATCCAGGTCCTGAAGGCGCCGGACCATGACCTGATGGGCGACGGCGACGGTATCCTTGTCATCGACGATCTGGTCGATTCCGGCCGCACGCTGGAGCATGTGCGCAAGCTTTACCCCAAGGCGCATTTCGCCACCGTCTATGCCAAGCCCAAGGGCCGCCCGATGGTCCAGACCTATGTGACCGAGGTGAGCCAGGATACCTGGATCTTCTTCCCCTGGGACATGGCGCTGCAATACGTCCAGCCCTATCGCGGCGAGGATTGAGGGATACGCGGCGCGGTTGCCCTCAGGCATCCCGCGCCGGCTTCACGCCGAGGGAAGCGCCGCCTACGGCGTTCCATCCCTGAGCTGGCGCTCGATTTCGATCAACCGCTGTTTCCGCCACAGACCGCCGCCATAGCCGGTCAGCGACCCGTCGGCGCCAAGGACGCGGTGGCAGGGGACCATCAGCGCGATCTGGTTCGCGCCATTGGCCCGCGCCACGGCGCGCGCGGCCGTCGGCCTGCCGATGCGCCGCGCAATATCGGAATAGCTGCGCGTCTCTCCCGCCGGGATTTCGCGCAGCGCCTCCCAGACCTCGCATGTGAACGGGCTTCCGGCGAGGGCCAGCGGAGTCTGGAACCTGCCCGACCGCGCCGCGAAATAATCGGAAAGCTCGGCCGCCGCCTGATCCGAAGGGGCGAAGGAGCCGATCCCGATCGCCTCGCGCGAGGCAGCCTGCAGGCGTTTCAATTCAGCCGGCAGGGCCTTGCGGTCAAGAAACTCCAGCAGATGCAGATGGCTGCGGCTGCTGACCGCGATCATGTCGCCCAAGGGTGACGGAATCCATGTCGCCCGCAAGAGGCGGTCCGCGCGCAGGTCCGATGGCGCGCAACCCAAAAGTCTGGCGAAGGCGGCCCGAAAGGCGCTGGGGGAATCGAAGCCCGCCTCGTGCTGGGCGGTGATCACCTTTTCGCCCATCGCCAGCGACTCGAACCCCTCGCGCAGGCGGCGCTGCCGGGCCATTTCCAGAAAGGTCATGCCGAAATGCCGCTTGAAACTGCGGCGGACGGTCGAGGGATCGAAGCCCAACTGCTCGACATGCCCCTCGGACCAGCGCAGGCCGGGCCTCTCGTCCAGCGCGGCCAGAAGCGCCGCGATCACCGGATCGGCGGTTGCCGCTGCCCGGAGCGGATGGCAGCGCAGGCAGGGGCGATAGCCCACCTCGATACATTCGCCGATTGTGGCGAAGAAGGTGCAGTTCTCGGCCCTGGGTTTTCTGGCCGGACAGGTCAGGCGGCAGAACACCCCGGTCGAAGCAACACAGACATAGGCCTGCCCGTCATAGCGCCCGTCGCGGGCAAGCAGGGCGGAATAGAGGGTATGGAAGTCGGGAAGATCAAACAGCATGGAGGATCTCTACTCCGGCTCGAGACCCGATGACGCCGGTTTTCGGGCGCCTATTTCGTTTTTTCCACGACAGGCACCAAGACCCTACCCGTTCCCCCTGACGAACCGTGCCGCTTCCTCCGCCGCCCGTTTCAGCGCCCGGCTCTTGTTCTCGGTCTCGACGAACTCAGCCTCGGGGTCGCTGTCATAGACGACGCCGCCGCCCGCCTGGATATAGAGGGTCTGGTCCTTGATGACCCCCGTGCGCAAGGCGATGCACATGTCCATCTCGCCATTGGCGGCGAAATAGCCGACGCCGCCGGCATAGACGCCGCGCTTCTCCGGCTCCAGTTCGTCGATGATCTCCATCGCGCGGACCTTGGGCGCGCCCGAAACGGTGCCTGCGGGCATCCCGGCCAGCAGGGCGGAAAGCGCATCCTCGCCCTCGCGCAACTCGCCCACCACGTTCGAGACGATGTGCATGACGTGGCTGTAGCGTTCGACGATGAACTGCTCGGTCGGCTTCACCGTGCCCATGCGGGCGACGCGACCGACATCGTTGCGGCCGAGGTCGAGGAGCATCAGATGCTCGGCCCGCTCCTTCTCGTCGCCGAGGAGGTCGGCCTCAAGCGCATTGTCCTCCTCGGGCGTGGCACCACGCGGGCGGGTGCCGGCGATCGGGCGCACCGTCACCTCGCCGCCGCGCAGACGAACGAGGATCTCGGGACTGGCGCCGACGATCTGGAAGCCGCCGAAGTTCAGATAGAACATGAAGGGCGACGGGTTGGTGCGGCGCAAACTGCGATAGAGCGAGAAGGGCGGCAGCGGGAAATCCATCGCCCAGCGTTGCGAGGGCACGACCTGGAAGATGTCGCCCGCGCGGATATAATCCTTCGCCTTCTCGACGGCGGCGAGATAAGCCTCCTTCGAGAAGTTCGAGCGCAACTCGCCGACTTTCAGGTCATGTCCAAGCGCGCGCGGTTCGGAAGGCTGCCGGTCGAGCGAGCGCAGCGCCTCCATCAGGCGCTCGGCGGTCTGGGCATAGGCTGCGCGGGCGGGCAGCCCCTCCTGATGCCAGGCGGGCGCGCAAAGCAGCACCTCGCCCTTGACCCCGTCCAGCACGGCCACGACCGAGGGACGCATCATCACCGCGTCGGGCAGATCCAGCGTGTCGGGATTGACGTTCGGCAGGCGCTCGACCAGCCGGATCATGTCATAGCCGAGATAGCCGAACAGCCCCGCCGCGCCCGCAGGCACGCCGTCTGGCATGTCGATGCGGCTTTCCGCGATCAGCGCGCGCAGGCTTTCGAGGGCGGGACGCCCATCAGCCTCGAACTCCTCCGAATAGCGGGCGTTCCGGTTGATCCGCGCCTTGCCCTCGCGGCAATCCCAGATCAGGTCCGGCTTCATCCCGACGAAGGAGAAGCGGCCACGCACCTCGCCCCCGGTCACGCTTTCCAGCATGAAGCTGTTCGGCGCGGCCTCGGCCAGCTTCAGCATCAGGCTGACCGGCGTGTCGAGATCGGCGGCAAGGCGGATGGTCAGAAGCTGGTTGCGCCCCTTGGCCCAGCCGCGTTCGAATTCGGGAAAATCGGGAGAGATGTCCATCATTGCATCTGTGCATTGACCGCATCAACGGCGGTCTGGTTCACGGTCACGCCGCTGCGGGTCTGGATCGCGCGGGTGAAATATTCGAACACGTCCTGGCGCAGGGAATCGCCCAGCCGGTTCTGGATACCGTCGCGCATCTGGGCGGCATCGGGTCCGTCCGTTTCGGCGGTATGGACCTGATCCAGCGTGACGAGGAACACCCGGCCCTCGGCATCGACAACCTCGGTCATGCCCGGATCGCGGATTTCAAAGGCGCGGCTCACGACATCCTGCGGGACGCCGTTGATGAAGCCGCCACGGCTCAGCGCGGTCACGGGCTGGCCCTTGTCGGGGGCATCGACCGGCGAAACCGCCGGCGCGGTGGCCGCGGGAACGGCGCCGACGGCCTGTGCGACGGGCGCGGTTGCCGCGGGGGCGGCGGGCACCGGCTCTGCCGCGGCCTCGGTCGCCATCTTGCGCTCCTCGGCCAGCGCGATCAGCTGGCGCATCGTCTCGTTCTGGGTCCAGTCCTCCAGCACGCGCTCGCGCACCTCGGCGAAGGGGATCAGCGCCGGCGGCCGGATCTCGTCAAGGCGCATCGCGAAGATGCCGCCATCCTCGAAGGTCATGACCTCGGGGAAATCGGACTGGGCGATCTCGGCGGCCTTCTGGCGGAATTCGGGATAGGCGGTAATGCTGTTCGGCGAGGCTTCCTCGGCCCCGGTCCAGTCGATCTGGCCAAGCCGCATCCCGGCCTCCTTGGCCAGTTCCTCCAGCGTGGAGCCGCCCGCGATCAGGTCCGAGATGCTGCCGGTCTGCTCGTCGATCTGGCGGCGCGCGCGGTCGATCGCCGCCTCGACCCGCAGGTCGTCGCGCGCGGCCTCGAAGGGGACATTGACCGGCTCGAGGATCGCGTTCATGGCGAAAAGCGCAGGCCCCAGATCGCTGCTGGCCGGTCCCGCGACGCCGGGCTGCTCAAGCGCAAAGACCGCATCGCCGGCCGCGCCAAGCTGGGCCTTCGTCACTTCGCCAAGATCCACGTCGGAGAGCGTCAGCCCGCGCTCGGCGGCGAGTTGTTCAAAGTTCACCTCGCCTTTTTCGATGCGGGCCTTTGCGGCCTCGGCGGCGGCGACGGTCGGGAAGACCAGACGCTCGACCATGCGGCGCTCGGGCTGCTGATATTCGTCGATGCGGCTCTGGTAGAGGTCGCGCAGGGCTTGCTCATCGACCTCGACATCCTTCTCCAGCATCTCGGGGGTCAGCCAGACATAGGTGATCTTGCGGGTCTCGGGCGAGGTGAAGCGCGCCTCGTTCGCCTTGTGCCAGGCTTCCAGTGTGGCGTCATCGGGGGCCGCGATCGGTGCGGGCAGATCGGCGGCGGTCAGTTCCTGCCAATGGATGTCCCGCGTCTCGAGCAGCCAGCCCAATGTCCGGTCCGACACCGCAGCCGGGGCGGTCACGCCCGCAAGGGTGGCGCGCTGCAGGATCAGCCGCGCCTCGTCCATGCGCAGGTCATGTTCGAAATCGGCCTCGCGGATGCCCTCGCGGTTCAGCGTGTCGGCATAGCGCGCGCGGTCGAACCTGCCATCCAGCCCCTTGAAGGCGGCGGCATTGGTGATCTGCTCGGCCACGGCCTTGTCGCCGACCGAGATGCCGAGGCGGTTGGATTCGTCCTCAAGCGCGGCCGAAACCATCAGCCGCGACAGCGCCGCCTGATCGAGACCGATCGCACGGGCCTCGGCCGGGGTCAGCTGGCGACCGGTCCGGGCCGCGAAATCCTGCATCTCGGCCTTGAGGCTGCGCGCATAATCCTGCGAGGAAACCTCGACATTCCCGACCGATCCGATATCCGCCGTGCCGCCAGAGAAATTGGTGACGCCGAAGCCGCCAAGTCCCAGGACCAGCATCCCCATCAGCAACCAGACGATGGTCGATTTGCCCTTGCCGCGCATTAGCCTGTCCTGCCCCTTTTTTCGTCCCTGCAGTCTTTAGGGTGCGAAAACCCCGTCGGCAAGTGCCGCAACCCTCCGGGGGGCCGCGACCCTTCCTCACAAACGCGCGGGCGGTGCTAGGCGCGGAACCCGGCCAGACGCTGCATCAGCGTGCCGATCCCCGCCGCGTCGGCATTGGCGAAGGCGATGCGGACATGGCGCGCGCCCTCGGCATCGCCCTCGGGCATGAACATGGTGCCGGGCAGCAGCAAGACCCCCGCCTCGCGCACCAGCCGCTTGGCAAGCTCGGGCGAGGGCAGGTCGAACGGATGCTCGACCCAGGCGAAATAGGCGCCGCAGCCCTTGACCTTCCAGCCCTCAAGCGCGGCCATGCCCTCGGCCATGGCGCGGCGGCGGTTCAGGATCTCGGCCCTTTCGCCGGCCAGCCAGTCGCCGAGGTTCTCCATCCCCCAGGCCGCGCCGATCTGGCCGATCTGGCTGGCGCAGATGGCGACGGTGTCGAGGAATTTCTCGACCTCGACCATGCGCGCCTCGCTCGCGATCAAGGCACCGATGCGGTGGCCGGTCAGGCGGTAGGCCTTCGAGAAGCTGTAGAGGTGGATCAGCGTATCGCCCCAGTCGGGATCGGCAAAAAGCCCATGCGGCGCGCCCGAGCGCGAGTCGAAATCGCGATAGGTCTCGTCCACGATCAGCGCGAGGCCACGCGACCGTGCAAGCTCGAAGAACGCCCGCAGCGTCTCGGCCGGGTATTCCGCGCCCGAGGGGTTGTTCGGGCTGACCAGTACGATGGCGCGGGTGCGGTCGGAGATGAGCCGCGCCGCCTCGGCCACGTCGGGGATCATGCCCTGCCCGCAATGCAGCCCGGCCGTGCGGATGCCCTGCATGTCGAGCCACATCTTGTGGTTGAAATACCACGGCAGCGGCAGGATGATCTCATCCCCCGCGCCGGCCAGCGTCTGGATGGCGGCGCAAAAGGCCTGATTGCAGCCTTGGGTAATCGCGACCTGACCCGCGCGGATGCTGCCGCCATAGGCGCGGCTCCAGTCCCGCGCCACCGCCTCGCGCAACTCGCCCCGGCCAAGGACGGGGCCATAGAAATGCGCGTCCGGCTGGTTCAGCGCCGCATCCGCCATCGCGCGGCGCAGCGGTTCGGGCGGCGGATCGACGGGCGCGGCCTGGCTCACGTTGATCAGCGGGCGGTCGGGCGCGAAGGTCACGCCATCAAGCCAGCGCCGCGCCTCCATGACGGGCGGGCGAAAGGTGGCGGCAAGGGCGGGGTTCAACGGCAGCATGATTTCACTCAGTTCGGCTCGGTCAGGCGCAGCGCGCCGAAATCGGGCGGGGTGGAAAGGTCGAAACCGGAAGTCGACGGCAGGGGCGCCTCGGCCGGGGCTGGCGCTTCGTCGATGGCGGCCGCCGGCTGCGCCGGCAGCGGGTCGGGACCGGGCAAGGCAAAGGCCGCTGGGGCTGTCGGGCTGGGCGCGTTCCCGGCCGGCGTCGGCAGGTCCACCGCATCGGGCGCGGGCGCGGGCATCAGAGGCGCGGCAGGCGCCGCACCGCCCGCCTCGGGCATCGGGATCGGGCCTGCCGAAATCGGTGAGATTTCACCCGCGGGCGACGAAACCGCAGGGGCTTCGGCCTCACGCGGGGCAACCGCTGCCATCGGTTCGGGTCTGGGCGGCGCGGTATCGGAACCGCGCGCGAACTCGGATCCTGCAGGAATGACCGGCTCCTCGGCCAGAGGCGGTGTTTCGGGCAAACCGGGTGCCCGCGCCTCCGCGGCAGGCTGGCTGACCGGGGGCGGAGCGGGATCGGACGAGGATCGGGGCGGTTCGGAACTGGCCGGGGCAATGTCGGCGGAGGACGCGGGCAAAGACGCGGGCATCTCGGGCTGTGCGGGTCGGGGAGTGGGGCCACCGGCAATGGCGGGGGCCTCGACCAGTGCCTCCGGCGCGGGTCCGGGCGGCTGCGGCAGGGCCAGCGACAGGACGACCAGCCCGGCGCCCGAGAGAAGCGCCCCCTGAAACAGCCCCGTCGCAAATCCTCTCGCCATACGCGATCCGCCCCGTCCGCCCCTGTTTTTATTGCCCGCGGGGTTGACCCTGCCGCCGGCTTTGCACCATCTATAGCCGCAGATTTTCCGGGGTTCACCCCCCAATGCAAGGCCCAAGCCATGATCCTGCTCATCGACAATTACGACAGCTTCACTTGGAACCTCGTCCATTACATGGGCGAAGCCGGTGCGGATGTCCGGGTCTGGCGCAACGATGCGCTGACGGTCGAGGAAGCCCTTGGCATGGGTGCGCAGGGGATCCTGATCTCTCCCGGTCCCTGCGATCCGGCACAGGCCGGGATCATCGTCCCGCTGATCAAGGCGGCGGCGGAACGCGACTTGCCGTTGTTCGGGGTCTGCCTTGGCCATCAGGCCATCGGCGAGGCCTTCGGCGGCAAGGTGGTGCGCGCGGACCGGATCGTTCACGGCAAGACCGACGCGATCAGCCATGACGGCACCGGGGTCTTTACCGGCCTGCCCTCGCCTCTGACGGCGACGCGCTATCACTCGCTGACAGTCGAGCCCGAGAGCCTGCCCGACTGCCTGCGCGTGACCGCGACCGCCCCGGACGGCACCATCATGGGGCTGGCACACAAGACCCTGCCGGTCGAAGGGGTGCAGTTCCATCCCGAAAGCATCGCCTCGGAATACGGGCATGAGATGATCCGCAACTTCCTGCGCCGCTGCTCGAACCTGGAGTCGGCGGCATGATCGCGCCGTCGGATATCCGCCCGCTGATCGGAATCGCGGCAACCCGCCCGCTGACCGGAACCGAGGCCGAGGCAGCCTTCGGCGCGCTGTTCGAGGGCGCGGCAACGCCCGCCCAGATCGGCGGCCTCCTGATGGCGATGCGCGTGCGCGGCGAAACGGTCGAGGAGATGGCCGCCGCCACCCGCGCCATGCGCGCCCGCATGAACCGCATCAAGGCGCCCGACGATGCAATCGACATCGTCGGCACCGGCGGCGACGGCAAGGGGACGCTGAACATCTCGACCGCGACGGCCTTTGTCGTCGCAGGCGCAGGCGTGCCGGTCGCCAAGCATGGCAACCGCAACCTTTCCTCGAAATCCGGCTCGGCCGATGCGATGACCCATCTGGGCCTGAACGTCATGGTCACGCCGGAAATGGCCGAATCCGCGCTGGCCGAAACCGGGATCTGCTTCATGATGGCGCCGATGCACCATCCTGCGATGCGCCATGTCGGCCCGGCCCGGACCGAGCTTGGCACGCGGACCATCTTCAACCTGCTCGGCCCGATGACCAATCCCGGCGCGGTTCGCCGGCAACTGACCGGCACCTTCGACCGGATCTGGAACCGCCCCATGGCCGAGACGCTGCGCGAGCTTGGCTCGGACCGGGCATGGCTGGTCCACGGCTCGGACGGAACGGATGAGATCTCGATCGCGGGTCCGACCTGGGTTGCGGAACTGAAGGACGGCGACGTGACCGAGTTCGAGATCTCGCCCGAGGATGCCGGGCTGTCGGTCCATCCCTTCGAATCCGTGCTGGGGGGCGAGCCGGCGCAGAACGCCGCCGCGCTGCGCGCGCTTCTGGGCGGCGAAAAGGGCGCCTATCGCGATGCGGTGCTGCTGAATGCCGCGGCCGCGCTGGTGATCGCGGGCAAGGCCGCTGACCTGCGCGAGGGGGCCGAAATGGCGCGCGAGTCGATCGACAGCGGCAAGGCCGCCGAAAAGCTCGCCCAGCTTGCCGCACGGGTCGGCGCGCCCGAGGCATGAGCCTGCCCGCTTCCTGGGCCGACCTGCCCTTTTTCAGCGAGGACTGGCCCACCCTCGCCGCCCGGCTTGACGGTCAGGACTGGCTGCCCGGTCCCGCGCGCGTCTTTGCCGCGCTGGAGCTGACGCCGCCCGAAGCGGCGCGGGTGGTAATCCTTGGTCAGGATCCCTACCCGACGCCCGGACATGCGAACGGCCTCGCCTTTTCGGTGACGCCGGAAACCGCGCTGCCGCGCTCGCTGAAGAACATCTATGCCGAGATGCGGGATGATATCGGCGCGTCGCCCCCGAATGGCGACCTGAGCCATTGGGCGCGGCAGGGTGTACTGCTGCTCAACACCTCGCTGTCGGTGCTGCCGGGACAGGCCGGGGTGCATGCGAAATGGGGCTGGGACAGGCTGGCGCGACAGGCCGTCCGGCGCGCGCAGGCCGAGCGTCCGCTGGCCTTCGTCCTTTGGGGCGCGCATGGGCAGAAGGCGCTGGCCGGATTGCCCCGCGCCGAGGATCTGGTGATCGAGAGCGCGCATCCCTCGCCCCTTTCGGCCCGGCGCGGCTTTTTCGGCTCGCGCCCCTTCTCCCGCGTCAATGACTGGCTCGCAGCGCGGGGCGAGGCCCCGATCGACTGGGCCCTTTCCGAAACAACCGCTGCGGAGTAGAAACGCGCATGGACATTCTTGACCGCATCAAAGCCTACAAGATCGAGGAAATCGCCGCCGCCAAGGCCGCCCGCCCGCTTTCCGGGGTCGAGGCAGAGGCCCGCGCCGCCGACACGCCGCGCGGCTTTGCCGATGCCCTGACCCGCCATGCCGCGACCGGCCATGCGCTCATCGCCGAGATCAAGAAGGCCAGCCCCTCGAAGGGTCTGATCCGCCCGGATTTCGACCCGCCGGCGCTGGCGCGGGCCTATGAGGCCGGGGGCGCCGCCTGCCTTTCGGTGCTGACCGATGGCCCGAGCTTTCAGGGCGCACCGGAGTTCCTGACCGCCGCGCGTGCCGCCTGCAACCTGCCGGCGCTGCGCAAGGATTTCCTCTATGACACCTATCAGGTGGCCGAGGCGCGGGCATGGGGCGCCGATTGCATCCTGATCATCATGGCTTCGGTCGACGATACGCTGGCCGCCGAGCTTGAGGATGCAGCCTTCCACTGGGGCATGGACGCCCTGATCGAGGTCCACAACCGGGAGGAGCTTGAGCGCGCCCTGCGGCTGAAATCGCCGCTGGTCGGGATCAACAACCGCAACCTCAAAACCTTCGAGTTGAGCCTGCAGACCACCCTCGACCTCGCGCCGCTGGTGCCGGAGGGGCGTGATGTCGTCTGCGAAAGCGGGCTGTTCACCGCCGCCGACCTGAACCGCATGGCCGATGCCGGGGTGAACCGCTTCCTGATCGGCGAAAGCCTGATGCGGCACGAGGACGTGACCGGCGCGACGCGCGACATCCTGGGCCTTGCGGGATGAGCCTGACGCATTTCGACGCCCAAGGTCAGGCCCATATGGTCGATGTCTCGGACAAGCCCGAGACCGCGCGCGAGGCCATGGCCGAGGGCGTCGTGATCATGTCGCCCGAGACGCTGGCTTTGGCCCAGGGCGGCGCGGCCAAGGGCGATGTGATGGGCGTGGCGCGGCTGGCGGGGATCATGGGGGCCAAGCGCACCTCGGACCTGATCCCGCTTTGCCATCCGCTGCCGATCACCAAGGTCGCCGTCGACCTCGTCCCCGACCCGTCTTTGCCCGGCATCCGCGTCACCGCGACCGTCCGCACCGCCGGGAAAACCGGGGTCGAGATGGAGGCGCTGACCGCCGTGTCGACCGCCTGCCTCACCGTCTATGACATGCTGAAGGCCGCGCAAAAGGACATGCGCATCGAAGGCATCCGCCTGCTCTCCAAGACCGGCGGCAAATCGGGCGAGTTCCGCGCCGCACCCTGAGGACCACCATGATCAGCGTCGAAGAAGCCCATGCCCTCGTCCTTGCTCTCGCCCCTGCGCCCGGGGTCGAGGAGATCCCGGTCGGCGAGGGGCTTGGCCGGGTGCTGGCCGCGCCCGTCATCGCGCGCCTGACGCAGCCACCCTTCGATGCCTCGGCCATGGACGGCTATGCGCTGCGCTCGGCCGATCTGCCGGGACCGCTGCGGGTGATCGGCACGGCGGCGGCGGGCCAGCCCTTTGCCGGAGAGACGCCGCCCGGCACCAGCATCCGCATCTTTACCGGCGCGCCGGTTCCTGCGGGCTATGACCGGGTGGTGATGCAGGAACATGCCGAACGCCGGGACGACCTTGTCACGGTGCCGGATGCGGGAGCGAACCTGAACATCCGCAGCAAGGGCAACGACTTCGCCGAGGGACGCGAGTTCATGCCGCGCCGCCCGCTGCGCGCCTCCGACCTCGGGCTGATCGCGGCGATGAATGTGGCGCGGATCAGCGTCGCACGCCGTCCCCGCGTCGCGGTTCTGGCGGGCGGAGACGAGCTGGTCCGGCCCGGAGACAGCCCCGCCGCCGGCCAGATCATCAGCTCGAACGACATCGCCATTGCCGCGATGGCGCGCGAGGCCGGGGCGGATGCGGTGATTCTCCCCCTCGCCCGCGACACCGAGGAAAGCCTGCGCGCCCGCTTCATCGAGGCCGAGGGATCGGACCTGATCGTGACGATCGGCGGCGCCTCGGTCGGGGACCACGACCTGATCGGCAAGGTCGCGACCGGACTTGGGATGAAGCAGTCCTTCTACAAGCTCGCCATGCGCCCCGGAAAGCCGCTGATGGCCGGGCAGATCGACGGCGCCGCGATGCTCGGCCTGCCGGGCAACCCCGTCTCGGCCATCGTCTGCGCCAAGCTTTTCATGCAACCCCTGATCCGCGCCATGCAGGGCCTGCCCGCGGAAGGCGCGACCGAGCGCGCCACCCTCGCGCGCGACCTGCCGCCCGAGGGCGACCGCCAGCATTACCAGCGCGCCCGCCTGCGGATCGAGGACGGCCGGCCGGTGATCGACCCCTTCACCGATCAGGACAGCGCCCGCCTCTGGATTCTGGCCGAGGCCGATGCGCTTCTGGTCCGCCCCGCCCATGACCCGGCGCGGAAGGCGGGCGACCCGGTGACATTCATCCGGCTCTGACAGGGTTAAGCGATTCTTTACGCGAATCGGCTTAGTCATTGACGCAAGATGTTGATCGTTCTAGAACATTCAAGGAACATCATGGCAGTCGCGGCAGAGCAGGAAAAGACGATGCTGACCAAGAAGCAAATCCAGCTGCTTGAATTCATTCAGGCGCGCATGGCCCGCGATGGCGTGCCGCCCTCTTTCGACGAGATGAAGATCGCGCTGGACCTGCGTTCGAAATCCGGCATCCACCGGCTGGTGACGGCGCTGGAGGAGCGGGGCTTCATCCGCCGCCTGCCCCACCGCGCCCGCGCGCTTGAGATCGTCCGCCTGCCCGACACGCTCAGCAAGGGATCGGGATTCCGCCCCCGCGTCATTTCGGGCGACGCGGCCGAACGCGCGACGCCGCAACCCCGCGGCGCGATGGAGGTCTCGGTTTCCGCGATCGACCTGCCGGTCATGGGCCGCATCGCCGCCGGCGTCCCGATCGAGGCGATATCGGAGGTTTCGCACCATATCGCGGTGCCCAGCTCGATGCTGACGACGCAGGACCACCACTATGCGCTGGAGGTCAGGGGCGACTCGATGATCGATGCCGGGATCAATGACGGCGATGTCGTTGTCATCCGGGAGCAGGATACCGCGGATAACGGTGACATCGTGGTCGCGCTTGTCGAGGGGTTCGAGGCGACCTTGAAGCGCTACCGCCGCAAGGGAGGCATGATCGCGCTGGAAGCCGCCAACTCCGCCTATGAAACCCGCGTCCTGCCCGAGGAGAAGGTGCTGGTGCAAGGGCGCCTTGTCGGATTGATCCGCAGCTACTGATCCGGCGCCGGCTTTCGGGCCGGCCTTCACTTTGCGGGCAGGCCGGCCCGACCGGCGTTGCGGCGAGGCGGTTGCTGCGATAACCATATGCGCGAAAACCGGCACCAAGGATTACCTATGCGCGTTCTGACGCTCCGCATCATCGCTCTCGTCATGGCATTCGCGCTGCCCGCGCATGCATTTGACACCAACGCCCGTGCGGCATGGGTCTATGACGTCGCAACCGGCACCGTGCTGATGGAGAAGAACGCGGACGAGCCGCTGCCGCCCGCCTCCATGTCCAAGCTGATGACGCTCAACATGCTGTTCGAGGCATTGCATGACGGGCGCGTCGCCATGGACACGACCTTTCCCGTCTCGACCAAGGCCTGGCACATGGGCGGCTCGAAGATGTTCGTCGAGCCTGCGGACCGGCCCACGGTCGAGGAATTGATCCACGGCATCATCATCAATTCCGGCAATGACGCCTGCGTCGTCGTCGCCGAAGGGCTGGCGGGTACCGAGGAAGCCTTTGCCCGCCTGATGAACGAACGCGCCAAGCAGCTTGGCATGACGAATTCGCATTTCGCAAATTCGTCGGGCTGGCCGGATCCGCAGCACCGGATGTCGATGCATGACCTCGGCATCCTCGCTGCGCGGCTGATCACCCAGTTTCCCGAACTCTACAAGAATTTCGCGCTGACCGAATACAACTACAAGGGTCGGGTGCCCTCGAATGCCAACAACCGTAACCCCTTGCTGCGCCTCGGTTCCGCCGACTGGAAGGCCGACGGGCTGAAAACCGGGCACACGCAGGAGGCGGGTTATGGCCTCGTCGGCTCGGCCGTGCAGGGCGACCGCCGGATCATCTTCGTCGTCACCGGCCTGCCGAGCGAGCGCGCCCGTTCCGAGGAAGCCGAGCGGATCGTCAACTGGGGCTATCGCCAGTTCACCATGCGCACCATCGTCCCCAAGGGCGAGATCGTGGCGCAAGCCCCGGTCTGGCTGGGCGATGTCGGCCGGGTTGGCCTCACGACCGAGGACGGGGTCAAGGTGCTGCTGCCCGCCGGCTCGCAATCGGGCGTGACCGCCGAGGCGGTGTTCAACGGCCCGATCGAGGCGCCGATCACCAAGGGCGACAAGCTGGGCGAGCTTCTGGTCAATATCCCCGGCGCCGGTCAATCGCGCCTGCCGCTGATCGCGGCCAGCGATGTCGGCCGCGCGGGCGTGTTCGGACGGCTGCAGAACGCGGCCGAGCGGCTGGGCGAGCGCGCGATGAAAGCCGCAACCAACTGACCGGGCCGATGTTCATCAGCTTCGAAGGGATAGACGGCTCCGGCAAGTCGACCCAGGCCCGCCGGCTGGCCGAAAGCCTGCGCGCGCGCGGGCGCGAGGTCGTCCTGACCCGCGAACCCGGCGGCAGCCCCGGCGCCGAGGAAATCCGGCGATTGCTGGTCGAAGGGGGCGAGGATCGCTGGTCGCCCGAGACCGAGCTTCTGCTCTTCACCGCGGCGCGGCGCGACCATGTCGAGCGGCTGATCAACCCCGCCCTCGCGCGGGGGGCCATTGTCATCAGCGACCGCTTCGCGGATTCCTCGCGGGTCTATCAGGGCCTCGCGCGGGCCGAGAATCGCCGGCTGGTCGAGGAATTGCACCGTCTGGTGATCGGGATCGAACCCGACCTGACCTTCATCATCGACATCGCGGCCGAAGTTTCACTGGCGCGCGGCGCCCTGCGCGGCGGGGCCGAGGACCGGTTCGAAAGCATCGGGCTGGGCTTCCAGCAACGCCTGCGGCAGGGTTTCCTCGACCTCGCGTCGGAAAGCGCCGGGCGTTTCCGCGTCATCGACGGCAACGGGTCCGAGGACGAGGTCGCCGCGCGCGTCCTTGCTGCCCTGCCGTGACGGCCGAGGATCTGCCCGAAGCCGACCGCGTCGCGGGTGCGCCGCATCCGCGCGACAGCCGGCAGGTGCTGGGTCAGGATGCCGCCGTTGCCGATTTCCTCGCCGCGGCCGCGGCTGGCCGGATGCATCACGGCTGGCTTCTGACGGGTCCGCGTGGGACGGGCAAGGCGACGCTGGCCTGGGCCATGGCGAAATGGTTGCTGGCGGGGGGCACGCCCGACCGGCTCGGGGTCGATCCCGAAGCCCCGGTCGTCCGCCGCATCCGCGCGCTCTCCGAGCCGCGGTTGCTGCTTGTCCGTCGTCCCGTGGACGAGAAATCCGGTCGCCTGCGGGCCGAGATCACGGTGGACGAGGTGCGCCGGCTGCAATCCTTCTTCCACATGTCCGCAGCCGAGGGCGGGCACCGCGTCGCCATCATCGACGCCGCGGACGAGATGAACCTTGCTGCCGCGAATGCGCTGCTGAAGCAGCTTGAGGAGCCGCCGCGCGACGCGACGCTGATCCTTGTCGCGCATCAACCCGGCCGCCTGCTACCGACCATCCGCTCGCGCTGCCGCGAGCTTCGCCTGCATCCGCTGGGAGCCGCAGAGATGGGCCGGATCCTCGGCGATCTGGGGATAGAAGGCGATGCCGGACGGCTCGGCGCGCTGGCTGGCGGATCGGCGGGCGAGGCGGTCCGGCTGGCCGCGCAGGACGGGCTCTCGGTCTATGCCTCGATCGTCAGGCTTTTCGCCGATTTCCCCCGCATGGATCGCCGCGCCGCCGCGAGCCTTGCCGAGATCGCGGCTGCCCGCGCCGGGGCCGAGGGCGATCCCTTCGATCTGGTCGTGACGCTTCTCGACCGTTTCCTGACCCGCGCCGCGCGAACCGGCCTGCTTGGCGCCCCCCTGCCCGAGGCGGCGCCGGGCGAGGCCGAGGTGCTGAGCAGGATTTCGCCCGATCAGCGGGCAGCGCAACTCTGGGCCGGCGCGCAGGCCGAGCTTTCAGCCCGCGCGCGGGCCGGGCGGGCCGTGAACCTTGACCCTTCCGCTCTGGTCATGGATATGCTGATCGGGCTTGCAAATCAGCCTGCCGCATAAAAGGCCCGCCTTGCCGGGAAAAAGCCAGATGTCCGATAGCTCCGCCCTCCCCGAACTCGTCGACAGCCACTTTCACCTCGACTTCCCGGACTTCGCCGGTGAGGAGGCCGAGATCATCGCACGCGCCAAGGCCGCGGGCGTGCGCCGCATGGTCACGATCTGCACCCGCATGCGCAAGGAACCCGAGGTGCGCGCGCTCGCCGAGGCGCATGAGGGCCTGTTCTACACCGCCGGCACCCATCCCATGCATGCCGCCGAGGAGCCGCTGGTCGCGGTCGAGGAACTGGTCCTGCTGGCGCGGCATCCGAAATTCCTGGGCTATGGCGAAACGGGGCTCGACTATCACTACAGCCGGGACAGCGCGATCATCCAGGCCGAGAGCCTGCGCATCCATATCGAGGCGGCGCGCCGCACCGGCCTGCCGCTGATCATCCATTCGCGTGACGCGGACGAGGACATGGCCCGCATCCTGACCGAGGAGCACCGCGTCGGCGCCTTCGATTGCGTCATGCATTGCTATACCAGCGGCCCCGAACTCGCGCGCATCGCCATCGACCTCGGCTTCTACCTGTCGATGTCGGGGATCGCGGCCTTCCCGCGTTCGACCGAAATCCGCGACATCTTTGCCGCGGCCCCGCGCGACCGCATCCTTGTCGAGACCGACTCGCCCTATCTGGCGCCCCCGCCCTATCGCGGCAAGCGCAACGAACCCGCCTATGTCGTCCACACCGCCCGCGTGGGCGCCAAGGCGCTCGACATGACCGAGGCGGAATTCGCCGCCCTGACCACCGCGAATTTCGACCGGCTCTTCTCCAAGGCCGCTCGATGATCCGAGCCACGATTCTCGGCTGCGGTTCGTCCGGCGGGGTGCCGCGACTGGGCGGCCGTTGGGGTGAATGCGACCCCGGGAATCCCCGGAACCGGCGGCGGCGCTGCTCGCTTCTGGTCGAGCGCGAGGGGCTGGAGGGGATTACCCGCGTCCTGATCGATACCGGTCCCGACCTCGTTCCGCAGCTTCTCGATGCGGGGATCGGCGAGATCGACGCGGTGGTCTATACCCATGCCCATGCCGACCATATTCACGGCATCGACGATCTGCGCCAGATCGTGTTCAACACCGGCAACCGGATGCCGGTCCATGCCGACGCAGAGACTGCCGAGGCGCTGATGAGCCGCTTTGGCTATATTTTCGAGACGCCGCCCGGCTCGTCCTATCCTCCGATCTGCCGGATGAACCTGATTACCGGCCCGGTGGAGATCGCGGGCGCCGGAGGTCCGGTCACGCTGCTGCCTTTCGAGGTGGAACACGGCGACACCACCGCGCTGGGGTTCCGCATCGCCGCGGAAGGCGGCGGGCTGGTCTACCTGCCCGATGTCCTCGACATCCCCGAGGCGGCGTGGCCCACCATCCTTGGCACCGAGATCTTCATCTGCGACGCCTTGCGCCGGAAGCCGCATCCGAGCCATGCCCATCTGGCGCTGACGCTCGCATGGATCGCGCGGTCGGGCTGTGCGCAGGGCGTTCTCACCAACATGCATATCGACCTCGATTACAACGATGTCATGGCGGAAACGCCCGAGAACGTCATTCCCGCCCATGACGGACTGGTTCTGCATCTGAAATGACCGTTCTTTTCGACGTCATCCTTCCGGTCTTCATCATCATCGGTTTCGGCTATCTGGTCGCCTGGCGGAAGATGTTCACCGAGGTGGCGGTCGACGGGCTGATGCGCTTTGCCCAGAACTTCGCGGTGCCGGTGCTGCTGTTTACCAATGTCGCGCGACTGGATCTGTCGAAGGACGTGAATATCGGCATGTGGATCGCCTTCTATGCCGGGGCGTTCCTGTCCTATTTCCTCGGCTGGGGGCTGGCGCGGGTCTGGCTGAAGCGCAGCCCCGAGGATGCGGTCGCGATCGGTTTCTGCTGCCTCTTCTCGAACTCGCTGCTGCTCGGGATCCCGATCATGGAGCGCGCCTATGGCGCCGAGGCGGTGGCAGGGAACGTCGCGATCATCGCGATCCACTCGCCCCTGCTTTATACTTTCGGCATCACGATGATGGAGGTGACGCGGGCACGCGGGCAGAGCTTGCGCGTCGGGCAGATCGCGATGCGGGCGCTGTCGGGCGTGCTGCATACGCCGCTGATCATCGGCATCCTGTGCGGCGCGGTCATGAACTTGCTGCTGAGCGCGGGGCTGGTCCTGCCGCAGGGCTTCTGGGCGGCCTCGGACATGATGGCGCGGGCGGCGCTGCCCGCCGCGCTGTTCGGACTTGGCGGCGTCCTTCACCGCTATCGGCCCGAGGGAGACAGCATCGCCATCGCGCTTTGCTGCATCTGCTCGCTGGTGGTCCATCCGGTCACGACCTATGGCCTCGGCCTCGTCTTCAAGCTGCCGACGGAGGCCATGCGCTCGGCCGTGATCACGGCCAGCATGGCGCCGGGGGTGAACGCCTATCTGTTCGCGGCGATCTACAATTCCGCAAAGCGGGTCGCGGCCTCGACCGTTCTGGTCTCGACTGCGCTTTCCATGCTGACGATCTGGTTCTGGATCTCGGTCCTGCCGTGAGGCGGTCTGGCGGGGCAGGTTCCGCCTCCGGCGGGGGTATTTGGGAAACGGTGAATGCGAGCCTGTGCCTAGCTTGGGGTCACGCCCCTTAGCCGTTCGGACCGGCGGCGCAGCATCTCGACCACCGTAAGAAGCGCGACGGAGAAGATCACCAGGAGCGTGGCCACGGCGAGGATCGCAGGTGAGATCTGCTCGCGGATGCCGTTCCACATCTGGCGGGGAATGGTCTGCTGGTCGGGACCGGCGATGAAGAGGACCGCGACCACCTCGTCGAAGGAGGTCACGAAGGCGAAGAGCGCGCCCGAGATCACGCCCGGCAGGATCAGCGGCATGATGACGCGGAAGAAGGTTGTGCGTGGATTGGCCCCGAGGCTGGCCGCGGCCCGCGACAGCGACTGGTCGAAACCGATCAGCGTTGCGGTCACGGTGATGATGACGAAGGGGATGCCCAGCGTCGCATGGGCCAGGATGACACCCAGATAGGTGCCGGCGAGCCTGCCGCATTGCGGGTTCAGGCCGATCCAGCTTAGCGGCGCGCAGGGGTTCGAGTAGAAGAAGAACATCCCCGTCGCGGTGATGATGATCGGCACGATCATGGGCGAGATCAGGATCGCCATGATCGCGCGGCGGAACGGCATCTCGGGGCGCGAGAGGCCGAGGGCCGCCAGCGTGCCGAGGACGGTCGCCACGATGGTCGAGAAGAAGCCGATGATCATCGAGCTTTTCGCCGCCTGCACCCATTTCGCGTTCTGCCAGGCATCCGCCCACCAGCTGAGGTCGCGGGGCGCCTCGGGCCGGACCATGCCGAAGGTCAGCAGGCTGTCATACCAGCGCATCGAATATCCCTCGGGGTCGAAGGACAGCATCTTGTCGGTGAAGGTGAAATAGGGCTCGGCATTGAAGGAGAGCGGGATCACCACCACGATCGGCGCGATCAGGAAGAAGAAGATCGCCGCGCAGATCGCGATATAGGCGTAGTGCCAGGCTTTCTCGAGCGGCGTGGCATAGGTCGGAAGTGCCATGGCGGTTACCCCAGCTTCAGGTTGTCGATGCCGACGAGGCGGTCATAGACCCAGTAGAGGATCAAAACCCCGGCCAGCAGCAGGGAGGCCAGCGCGGCGGCCATGGACCAGTTCAGCGTCTGCGTCATGTGCATCGCGATCAGGTTCGAGATGAGCTGCCCCGAAGAGCCGCCGACCAGCGCGGGCGTGATATAATAGCCGACCGCGAGGATGAAGACGAGAAGCGCCCCTGCCCCGAGCCCCGGCAAGGTTTGCGGGAAATAGATGCGGCGGAAGGCCGTCCAGCTTGTCGCGCCGAGGCTGCGCGCCGCGCGGACATAGGACGGGTTGATCGTCCGCATCACCGAATAGAGCGGCAGGATCATGAACGGCAGCAGGATATGCGTCATCGCGATGATCGTGCCGGTCTGGTTGAAGATCATCTGCAACCGTTGATTGTCTTTGATGATGCCGAGCCAGACGAGGATGTCATTTACCACCCCCTGTTGTTGCAGCAGCACCATCCAGGCCGTCGTCCTGACCAGAAGCGAGGTCCAGAACGGCAGCAGGACGAGGATCATCAGCAGGTTCGACTTGCGCATCGGCAGCGTGGCCAAAAGATGCGCGATCGGGAAGCCGAGCAGGAAGGTCGTGCCGGTGATCACCAGCGAAAGCCAGAAGGTCCGCATGAACAGCTTGAGATAGATGCGCTGCTCCTCGGCCACCTGCACGATATTGCCATTGTCGTCCCGGGTCCGGTCCATCGCGGCGAGGTAGAAGTTGGCGGTATAGGCCGAGGATGCCTCGCGCATCACGGACCAGAGGCGCGGATTGCCCCAGTCCTTGTCGATCTCGAGCATCGCCTCGCGATAGGGCGGCTCCAGCCCGTCCCGCACCTTGCGCCCGGCCGAGGTGAAAAGCGAGCGCGTCCCCGGCAGGTCATAGTTGATCCGCGTGCCGACCACACCGATGGTGCGCGCCTTGGCCGCCGCCTGAAGATCGCCCGCGAGCGCCGCCCAGGCCGCCTCGTCCGGCTCGGCTCCGCGCGGGTTCTCGTGAAACCACGCCGACATCTGCGGCATATTGGCCGAAAAGCCGTCATTCTTGACCGAACGCTGCAGCATCTGCCCGATCGGCACGACAAAGGTGAGCAGGATGAACAGCAAGAGAGGCAGGACCAGAAGGAACGCCCGGCGACGGGCGCGGCGCGAGCTTCGCGCCAGCGCGCGGGCCAGCGGTTGCCCGTCCGCCGTTTTCAGCGTGCCATCGGACAGAAGGCCGGTGGCCTCGGTCACGATGGCGGCGTGAGGGTCGAGAGCGTTTGCCATCAGGATCCTTCAGCAGCGATATTCGAAAGTTGAAAAAGCCGCCGCCCTGCGAGGTCGCGGGCGGCGGCGCGACTATTCAGCCCGCAGCCAGCCAGGAGTTGAAGCGCTCGGACATCTCGGCCTGATGATCGGCCCAGAATTCCGGGTCGTCCATCACCGCAGTCGTCATATACTCTGGGTTGGTCGGCATATGCGGGCCCATGTCGGTCTTGCCGTCCTGATACTTGCCGACCAGCGCGGCCGAGCTTTTGCGGGACGGACCATAGGCGATCCATTTCGCCTGATCGGCAAGGCGCTGGGTGTCGGTCGCGAATTTCAGATATTCCATCGCGGCCTCGGGATTGGGCGAATCCTTGGCAATCGCGAACATGTCCATGTCCATGTATTGCCCGTCCCAGATGATCTCGAACGGCTTGCCCTCGGCCACCATGGCGTCGAAGAAGCGGCCGTTATAGCCGGTGGCCATCACCACCTCGCCATCGGCCAGCAATTGCACCGGCTGGGCGCCGGCCTCCCACCAGACCACGTCCTTCTTGATGGTATCGAGCTTCTTGAAGGCCCGGTCGACGCCCTCGGGGGTGCCTAGCGTTTCATAGACCTGATCGGCGGGAACGCCATCGGCGATCAGCGCCAGATAAAGCGTGCGCTTGGGGTTCTTCGGCAGCCCGCGCTTGCCGGGGAATTTTGTCGTGTCGAAGAAATCCGCCGCGGTCTTGGGCTTTTCGCCCGCGAACTTGGTGGTATCGAAGGCGATGACCGTGCCCCAGAAGATATTCGCCACCGCGCAATCCTGAAGGGCGCCGGGGATGAAGTCCTCCACCGCGGGCGTCCCGTCAGGCGCGGCGGGCAGGCTTGCCGGGTCGATCTCAAGCAGCGCGCCCTCGTCGCAAAGCCGGATCGCGTCCGAGGTCTCGATGTCGAAGACGTCGCCGGTGATGTTCTTCGCCTCGACCTGCGCCTTCAGGGGCGTCGCCGGGTTGTCGGCGGCGATCATGTTGACCTTGATGCCGGTCTTTTCGGTAAAGGGCTTGTTATAGGCCTCGACCTGCGACTTCTCGTATGCGCCGCCCCAGGAGACGACATTGACCTCCTGCGCCTGCGCCGCAAGGGCGAAGGTGCCGAGGGCAGAGGACAGAATGAGCATTCTCTTCATGATTTTCTCTTTCTCCCTGTTGGTTGTTCCGGCTGCTTTGGCCGTGGTTCTTGGCGCCATCGGCGCGAATGGGGTCGCGGCGAACATGCCGCCGCGACCAAAAACTCAGTTGGCAAGCCAGGCGTTGAAACGCTCGTTCAGCTCGGCGTCGTGATCGACCCAGAAGTCGAGGTTCGAGGCCAGCGCCTGCTTCATGTTCTCGGCATAGGTCGGCAGGTTCGGACCCATCGGAACATCGGTGCCCTCGATATTGCCGACCAGCGCGGCGGCCGATTTGCGCGGCGGACCATAGCTGATGAACTCGGCGGCGCGGGCCTGCGGCTCGGGCGAGGTCGAGAAGGCGATGAACTCCTTCGCGGCCTCGAGGTTCGGGGCGCCTTTCGGCACGACCCAGCCCTCCATCTCGTAGATCTGGCCGTCCCAGACGATCTTGAAGGGCTTGCCCTCTTTCTGCCCTGCGTCGAAGATCCGGCCGTTGAAGGCATAGGCCATGCTGACCTCGCCATCGGCCAGAAGCTGCGGCGGCTGCGCGCCGGCTTCCCACCAGATCACGTCATTCTTGATCGTACCGAGCTTCTTGAAGGCGCGCTCGACGCCCTCGGGCGTGCCCAGAACCTCATAGACCTGATCGGCGGGGACACCATCGGCCATCAGCGCGAATTCCAGGTTGAACTTGGCGCCCTTGCGCATGGTGCGCTTGCCGGGGAACTTCGCCGTGTCGAAGAAATCACCGGGGCTCGCGGGCTTGGCATCGGCGAATTTGGTGTCGTCATAGGCCAAGATCATCGAATAGACGTCCGTGCCGATGAAACAATCCGTCACCGCCCCGTCGATGAAGTCATCGGCGGCAGGGGTGCCATCGGCCGCGGGGACGAGGATCGATGCGTCGATCTCCTCCAGCAGGCCCTCGTCGCAGAGCCGCACGGCATCGGCATATTCGACCGAGGCCACATCGGTCGAGACGTTGCCCGCCTCGACCTGCGCCTTCAGGGGCGTCGCCGGGTTGTCGGCATCGGCGATCGAGACCTTGATCCCGGTCTTTTCCTCGAACGGCTTGGCATAGGCCTGCACGTGGCTGTTGCCATAGGCGCCGCCCCAGCTCAGCAGGTTCACCTGTTTGTCCTGCGCCTGGGCGCTGGCGGCAATCGCCACCAGCGCAGAGGTGAGGATCAGGGTTCGTTTCATGTCAGTTCCCTCGCTTGTTGTATCGGTTTCGGCTCATACCGGATCCAGCGCCCGCGCATCCTCGGGATGCCAGCCGATGCGGATCGTCTCGCCGGGAGAGAGCTTCACCTGGCCCAGCGTGTTGCGGTATTTCATCACGAAATTGTCCTGCCCGGCGACCTTCAGGCGGGCGCGCAGGATGTCGCCCATATAGACGACGTCGCGCACCTCGGCCTCCAGCGTATGGGCGCCGGGCGGCATCAGGTCGGGCTTGAACTCCACCCGCTCGGGGCGGATCGAGACGGTGGTGGCGCAACCGGATTCGCGGATATTGACGGCGGTGGCGTCGATCAGGTCGCCATTGCCCAGCCGGACCAGCGCCTTCTCGCCCTGCAACTGCTCGATCTGGCCTTGCAGCGCGTTGTTCTCGCCGATGAAGCCGGCGACGAAGCTGTTTCCCGGCTGCTCGTAAAGCACCGGCGGCGAGGCAAGCTGCTGGATGCGCCCGTCGTTGAAAACCGCGATTCGGTCCGACATGGTCAGCGCCTCGCCCTGATCATGGGTGACATAGACCACGGTGATCCCCAGCCGGTCGTGCAGCGCCTTGATCTCGAACTGCATATGCTCGCGCAACTGCTTGTCGAGCGCGCCAAGCGGCTCGTCCATCAGCACCAGCTCAGGGTCGAAGACCAGCGCGCGGGCCAGCGCGATCCGCTGCTGCTGTCCACCCGAAAGTTGCGCGGGCCGCCGGTTCGCGAATGTCGACATCTGCACCATGTCGAGCGCGCGCGCCACGCGGCTGCTGCGTTCGGCCGAGGTCATGCCCCGCACTTCCAGCGGGAAGGACAGGTTCTCGCCCACGGTCATGTGCGGGAACAGCGCATAGCTCTGGAACACCATGCCGATGCCGCGCTTATGCGGCGGCACGTCATTGATATTGCGCCCGTTCAGGCGAATTTCGCCATGGGTCGCCGTCTCGAATCCGGCCAGCATCATCAGGCAGGTGGTCTTTCCCGAACCCGACGGACCGAGCATCGTCAGAAACTCGCCCTTGCCGATGCTGAGGTTGAGGTCTTTCACGACCAGAGTCTGACCGTCATAGCTTTTCTGCACATGATCAAAGACGACAAATGCGTCGTTCGCGGCTGCGACTGCCAAATGCGGGTCTCCCTGTTTCTCATAGTTCTTGTTTTCCGCCATCCAAGCCTATGCGCCGCTCGCGCAGGATTGCAACTGACATGTGCAAGCTACAGGCAGCACCCTCCCGCTGCCGCAAAACCGTGCATGACGGCAGGGCCGGTGCCGCCGGGCAATGACGACCGGCCCGAAGCCGAAAGGCCAAAGGACAAAGCCGGTTGGAAGATTGGCGAAATCGGCGCGCGGCCCGCCAAAGCGTGTCGGGGCCGGATTTGCGCACAGGCTTTGGGCAATGGCGCCGAGCGCGTCCCGCCGGATCCCCGGCGCCGCGCAATCATACCATATGGATGACGCAAAACGCCTATAGCCAAGCCCGCCGCGCAGATCGCGAAAGGCTGTTCAGAGCTGAAAATCTCGAGCGGAGAAAAAACGAAAGGCCGGCTTTCGCCGGCCACTTTCGCCATCTGCTACTTGGTGCGGTCGAGAAGACTCGAACTTCCACTCCGGTTAGGGAACAGCGACCTCAACGCTGCGCGTCTACCAATTCCGCCACGACCGCATTTCGTAGCTAGCGCCTCTTAGACGGTTGCGCGGCGGATGAAAAGGGCAATTTTCACCCCCCGCGCAGTCTTTTTCATTCCGCCGCGACGGCGCTTTGCGGGATGTAGTTGAGGATCGGCGCAAGCCAGCGTTCGGCCTCGGCGACGGACATTCCCTTGCGCGCCGCATAGTCCAGAACCTGATCGTGTTCGACCTTGGCGACGCCGAAATAATAGGCCTCGGGATGGCCGATATAGAGGCCCGAAACCGATGCCCCCGGCCACATCGCCATCGATTCGGTCAACTCAACCCCGGTGGCCGCCGTCGCGTCCAGAAGGCGGAACAGCGTCGTCTTTTCGGTATGGTCGGGCTGGGCCGGATAGCCCGGCGCGGGCCGGATGCCGGGATAGGGTTCGCCGATCAGTTCCTCGGGGCTGAAGCTTTCGTCCGAATAGCCCCAGTAGTCCTTGCGCACGCGTTCATGCATCATCTCGGCCAGCGCCTCGGCGAAGCGGTCGGCAAGGGCCTGCACCAGAATGGCCGAGAAATCGTCATGCGCCGCCTTGAAGCGGTCGGCAATCGCCTGCTCCTCGCCCCCCGCTGTCACGACGAAGCCGCCGACATAATCGCGCTGCCCCTCGGGTGCGACGAAATCCGCCATCGCGACATTCGGGCGGCCGTCGCGCTTCGAGACTTGCTGGCGCAGCGTGTGCAGCGTCGCCAATTCCTGCCCGCGATCCTCGCCGGTGAACAGGCGAATGTCGTCGCCAACCCGGTTCGCCGGCCAGAAGCCGATGACCGCGCGGGGCTGGAACCATTTCTCGTCGATGATCCGCGCCAGCATGGCCTGCGCATCGGCAAACAACTGACGCGCGACCTCGCCCTGCTTCTCATCGTCGAGAATGCGGGGATAGACGCCCTTCAGCTCCCATGTCTGGAAGAAGGGGGTCCAGTCGATATAGCGCGCAATCTCGGCCAGATCGAAATCGTCGATCACCTTCGCGCCAAGGAACTCCGGCGCCTTCGCCTCGAACCCAGTCCAGTCGATCCTGACCGCGTTCTCCCGCGCCGAAGCCAGCGGCAGGCGCTTCTTCTCGGCCTCGGCCCGGGCGTGCTTGTTCGCGACATCGGCATATTCGCTGCGGATATTCTCGACATAGGCCGTCTTCTGCCCCGAGAGCAGGTTGCCCACGACGCCGACCGCGCGGCTTGCATCGGTGACATAGACCGTCTGACCCTTGGCATAGCGCGGGTTGATCTTGACCGCCGTATGCACGCGGCTGGTCGTCGCGCCGCCGATCAGCAGCGGGATGTCGAAACCCTCGCGCTCCATCTCGGATGCGACATGGACCATCTCGTCCAGCGAGGGGGTGATGAGGCCGGAAAGCCCGATGATATCGACCTTCTCGGCCTTCGCGACCTCAAGGATCTTGGTCGCCGGGACCATGACGCCAAGGTCGATGATCTCGTAATTGTTGCAGGCCAGGACGACGCCGACGATGTTCTTGCCGATGTCATGGACGTCGCCCTTGACCGTCGCCATCAGCACCTTGCCCGCGCTGGAGGAGGCACCGCTGCCGGCCTTCTCCTCCTCCATATAGGGCAGAAGATGCGCCACGGCCTGTTTCATCACGCGGGCGGATTTCACCACCTGCGGCAGGAACATCTTGCCCGAGCCGAAGAGGTCGCCGACGACGTTCATCCCGTCCATCAACGGGCCTTCGATGACATGCAGCGGGCGCTCGGCCGCCAGACGCGCCTCCTCGGTATCCTCGTCGATATATTCCGTGATGCCGTTCACCAGCGCATGTTCGAGGCGCTTGTTCACCGGCCATTCACGCCATGTCAGATCCTTTTCGCGACCCTTCGCGCCGCCTTCGCCACGGAAGCGTTCGGCGATATCCAGCAGGTTCTCGGTCGCGGTCCGGCCATTCGCGGGCTTGCGGTTCAGGACCACGTCCTCGCAGGCCTCGCGCAGGCCCGCGTCGATCTGGTCATAGACCGCAAGCTGGCCCGCATTGACGATGCCCATATCCATGCCCGCCTGAATGGCGTGATAGAGGAACACGGCATGCATCGCCTCGCGCACCGGCTCGTTGCCGCGGAAGCTGAAGGACAGGTTCGACACCCCGCCCGAGATATGGACATGCGGCAGCGACTGCATGATACGCCGCGTGGCATTGATGAAATCGACGCCGTAATTGTCGTGTTCCTCGATCCCGGTGGCGACGGCAAAGATGTTCGGGTCGAAGATGATGTCCTCGGCCGGGAAGCCGACCGTGTTGACCAGCAGGTCATAGGCGCGGGCGCAGATCTCGACCTTGCGGTTCTCGGTATCGGCCTGCCCGGTCTCGTCAAAGGCCATGACCACGACGGCGGCGCCATAGCGGCGGCACAGCCGGGCGTGATGCAGGAACTGCTCCTCGCCCTCCTTCAGGCTGATCGAGTTCACCACCGCCTTGCCCTGAACGCATTTCAGCCCGGCCTCGATCACCTCCCATTTCGAGCTGTCGATCATCACCGGCACGCGGGCTATGTCAGGCTCGGCCGCGATCAGGTTCAGATAGTCGATCATCGCCTGCTTCGAATCGATCAGGCCCTCGTCCATGTTCACGTCGATGATCTGAGCGCCGTTCTCGACCTGATCGCGGGCCACGTCCAGCGCGGCGGCATAATCGCCATTGGTGATCAGCTTGCGGAACCGGGCCGAGCCGGTGACGTTCGTGCGCTCACCCACGTTGATGAAGGGAATATCGTCGGTCTTCACGAAAGGCTCCAGCCCCGACAGGCGCAGGCGCGGCTCGATCTCGGGCAGGACACGCGGCGGAATATCGGCAACCGCACGGGCGATCGCCGCGATATGCTCGGGGGTCGAGCCGCAGCAACCGCCGACGATGTTGACCAGACCTTCGCGCGCGAAATCCCCGACCTGACGGGCCATGTCCTCGGGTGTCTCGTCATACTGGCCCATCTCATTGGGCAAGCCGGCATTGGGATAGGCGCAGATCAACGTGTCCGCGACGCCCGAAAGCTCGGACAGGTGAGGCCGCATCGCCTCGGCCCCCAGCGCGCAGTTGAGGCCGACGGTCAGCGGCTGCGAATGGGACACCGAATGCCAGAAGGCGGTCGGCGTCTGGCCCGAAAGCGTCCGCCCGGAAAGATCGGTGATCGTCCCCGAGATCATCACCGGCAGGCGCAACCCGTTCTCCTCGAACACCTCCTCGGCGGCAAAGATCGCGGCCTTGGCGTTCAGTGTGTCGAAGATCGTCTCGATCAGGATGATATCCGCGCCGCCCTCAATCAGCCCGCGGATCTGTTCGGCATAGGCCACGCGCAACTGGTCGAAAGTGACAGCGCGATAGCCCGGATTGTTCACGTCCGGGCTGATCGAGGCCGTGCGGTTGGTCGGCCCCAGCGCCCCCGCGACCCAGCGCGGGCGGCCATCCTCGGCCGTGGCGCGGTCCAGCGCCTGCCGCACAAGGCGCGCGCCGTGAAAGTTCAGGTCATGGACCGCGTGTTCCATGCCGTAATCGGCCTGCGCGATGGTGGTCGAGGAAAACGTGTTCGTCTCGACGATATCGGCCCCCGCCTTGGCATAGCGGTAATGGATCGCCTCGATCGCCTCGGGCTGGGTCAGGATCAGCAGGTCGTTGTTGCCCTGCTGGGGATGCTCGCCGAATGCCGGCGGATGGCAGCCGCAAGCGCAGGCCCCGCCATGGCCAAGGAAATCGCCCTCGCCAAAGCCAAGCTGCTGGATCTGCGTGCCCATCGCCCCGTCGAGGATCAGGATGCGCTCACGCGCGGCGGCGCGGATGGCTTCGAAGACGGGCGATTTGGGCAGGGTCATGGCGCGGTCCGGGCTTTGTGAAGTCGTCTGTATAGACGCAAGCCGTCATTTAGTGAAATTCAACATCCGCACAATGATCATGCATCAGATTCATCTTTCATCGTTTCCCAAATACCCCGGGGGTGTGGGGGCAGCGCCCCCACCTTGGGCGCGGCTCCCCCTTGCGGCAGGCCGCGCGCAGGAATATCTGCCGCCACATGACCGAATGGATCACCGCCCCCGGACTCACCCCTTACGAGGATGCCGTCGCCTTCATGGAGGCGCGGGCCGCCGCGATCCACGCAGGCGAGGCGGATGAACTGATCTGGCTGGTCGAGCATCCCCCGCTCTATACCGCCGGCACCAGCGCCAGGGCCGAGGATCTCCTCGACGCGCGCTTTCCCGTCTTCGCGGCGGGGCGCGGCGGGCAATATACCTATCACGGTCCGGGGCAGCGCGTCGTCTATGTCATGCTCGACCTCAACCGTCGCGGCCGCGACATCCGCGCCTTCGTGGCGGCGCTCGAGCGCTGGGTCATCGACGCCCTGGCCGAATTCAACCTGAAGGGCGAGATCCGCGACGGCCGCGTCGGCGTCTGGATCCAGCGCCCAGACAAGGCCGCCCTGCCCGATGGCTCGATGCGCGAAGACAAGATCGCGGCGATCGGGGTCAAGCTGCGCAAATGGGTCAGCTTCCACGGCATCTCGATCAATGTCGAACCCGATCTCGGCCATTATACCGGGATCGTGCCCTGCGGGATCGCCGGTCATGGCGTTACCAGCATTGTCGACCTCGGCCACCCAGCCGGGCTCGACGATCTCGACGTCGCGCTGAAGCGCTGCTTCACGCCGATCTTCCCGCCGCTCGAAGGCTGATTTTCCACGCGCACCGAAATCACCCTTGCGAGAGGTGCGACCTTTTGACGGTATCCAGCCGCCCCGCCGGCATGGTAGCCCTCGGCCTCAGGGAGGCGGATTCCTGTCCGTCTTGAGGAATCTGACGCTTAGAGGAATGCTATGAAGATCAGCATCTACGCCACTCTTGCCGCAGTCTCGCTTGCGCTGCCGGCCATGGCACAGGACGCAGCCAACGGCGAGAAGGAGTTCCGTAAATGCAAGGCCTGCCACATGATCCAGTCGCCCGACGGCTCTGATGTGGTCAAGGGCGGCAAGACCGGCCCGAATCTCTTCAACGTCGTCGGCCGCAAGGCGGGCACGCAGGAAGGGTTCAAATATTCCGATGCGCTGGTGAAGCTGGGCGAAGCCGGAGAGGTGTGGACCACCGATGATCTGGCCGCCTATATCACGGACCCGAACAAATATGTCGAGGAGAAGGTCGGCGACGCGTCGCTCAAGACGAAGATGACCTTCAAGATGGCCAAGAACCAGGCGGATGTGGTGGCATTCCTTGCCCAGCACTCTCCCGATGCGGGAGGCGCGCCGGCCACTGACGCCGCCGCTGCCCCGGCTGCGGCCCCCGCCACGAACTGATCGGGCGACCTGTCGCGAAGCTGCAACAGGGCCCGGGGGGACTGCCTTTCGGCTGCACTTCCAGTGCCCTGATGCGCAAGCTGCGCGTTGCCGGTCGCAAGATTGTGTTCTAGAAGTTGAGCCGAGTCCGTCGGCCTGAACGGTCGGCCTCGCGCATGTTTAGGGAGTTCAGCATGGCAGACGCAGCCGTTCACGGCCACGGAGACCAGCATGACACCCGCGGCTTCTTCACCCGCTGGTTCATGTCGACTAACCACAAGGATATCGGCATCCTGTACCTGTTCACGGCCGGCGTCGTCGGCCTGATCTCGGTCGCCTTCACCGTCTACATGCGGATGGAGCTGCAGCATCCGGGCGTACAGTTCATGTGCCTCGAAGGGATGCGATTCATTTCCGATGCCTCGGCGGAATGCACGCCGAACGGCCATCTGTGGAACGTGATGATCACCTATCACGGCGTCCTGATGATGTTCTTCGTGGTGATCCCGGCCCTTTTCGGCGGTTTCGGCAACTATTTCATGCCGCTGCATCTCGGCGCGCCGGACATGGCCTTCCCGCGCCTGAACAACCTCAGCTACTGGATGTATGTCTGCGGCGTCTGCCTCGGCATCGCCTCGCTTCTCGCGCCGGGGGGCAGCGACCAGCCCGGTTCGGGCGTGGGCTGGGTGCTCTATCCGCCGCTCTCGACCACCGAGTCGGGCTATTCGATGGACCTCGCGATCTTCGCCGTCCACGTCTCGGGTGCGTCCTCGATCCTCGGCGCGATCAACATCATCACCACCTTCCTGAACATGCGCGCGCCGGGCATGACGCTGTTCAAGGTGCCGCTTTTCGCATGGTCGGTCTTCATCACCGCTTGGCTGATCCTGCTGGCGCTGCCGGTGCTGGCCGGGGCCATCACCATGCTGCTGATGGACCGCAACTTCGGCACGCATTTCTTTGACCCGGCAGGCGGCGGGGATCCGATTCTCTACCAGCACATCCTGTGGTTCTTCGGCCATCCCGAGGTCTATATCATCATCCTGCCCGGCTTCGGCATCATCAGCCACGTCATCGCCACCTTCGCCAAGAAGCCGATCTTCGGCTATCTGCCGATGGTTCTGGCCATGGCCGCGATCGGCATCCTCGGCTTCGTCGTCTGGGCGCACCACATGTATACCGTCGGCATGTCGCTGACCCAGCAGAGCTATTTCATGCTGGCCACCATGACGATCGCCGTGCCCACGGGCATCAAGGTCTTCTCGTGGATCGCGACGATGTGGGGCGGCTCGATCGAGTTCAAGACGCCGATGCTCTGGGCCTTCGGCTTCCTGTTCCTGTTCACCGTCGGCGGCGTCACCGGCGTCGTGCTGTCGCAAGCCCCGCTCGACCGCGTCTATCACGACACCTATTATGTCGTGGCGCATTTCCACTATGTCATGTCGCTCGGCGCGGTCTTCGCGATCTTCGCCGGCGTCTATTTCTGGATCGGCAAGATGTCGGGCCGGCAATACCCGGAATGGGCGGGTAAGGTGCATTTCTTCGCCATGTTCATCGGCTCGAACATGATCTTCTTCCCGCAGCACTTCCTGGGCCGTCAGGGGATGCCGCGCCGCTATATCGACTATCCGGTCGAGTTCGCGTTCTGGAACAACATCTCGTCGATCGGGGCCTATATCTCCTTCGCGTCCTTCCTGTTCTTCATCGGCGTCGTCTTCTACACCCTGTTCCGGGGTGAGCGGGTGAATGTCCCGAACTACTGGAACGAGCACGCCGATACGCTGGAATGGACCCTGCCCTCGCCGCCGCCCGAACACACGTTCGAGACGCTGCCCCGGCCCGAGGACTGGGACCGCAGCCACGCGCATTGACCGCAGCGCGATGCCCTATCAATGGCACGACACGGCCCCGGAGCATTCCGGGGCCGTTTCTTTTCGGCTGGAGGTGTGGCCCCATCACTCGCTGCCGCCAAAGGGTTTCGTCTGGGTGATCGCGCTGACCGCCGGCGGGCTCGCCCTGCCCCTGCTGGCGGTGCTCGGCTCGCTTGCGCTCTGGGTGATGCTGCCTTTTGCGCTGCTGGCCATCTGGGGGCTGTGGCAGGCGATCCAGCGCAGCTATCGCAGCGGTCCCTTGGGCGAGGTGCTGGTGATGACGCGCGCCGACCTTACGCTGACCCGTTCCGATCACGGCCGTCCCGACCGGATCTGGCGGACCAACCCCTATTGGGTGCGGGCGGCCCTGCGCGACGGCGGCCCAATCGAGGATTATCTGGTCCTGACCGACGGCCGGCGCGAGGTCGAGCTGGGCGCCTTCCTCTCGCCCGAGGAGCGGCGCAGCCTGCATGACGAGCTGGACGAACGGCTGGCGACGCTGCGGCGGTGAGGGAACGCAGCCGACTCTCGGCGCCTTGTTCCGTGTATCCGCGCATCGGGTTCCTGCCTGCTGTCTTTTGCAGCGGCGGTGACGTAGTGATACCGAAAGCGATTCAGGTCAGGTCAGACAATGCGAACAAATTTTGCTGCACTTCTCGCCCTCATGATCGTCGCCGGCTGCGCAGTCAGTGGCGGCACGGTGGTCAAGGGTGCCGGACCGAACGACCTTCTGAAGCTCCGCGAGGGTCCGGGTCTCAACTACAAGATCATCCTCGGCCTTCCCGACGGAACACGCCTCACGCGCCATAGCTGCGTGACGACAGCCGGCAAACCCTGGTGCTTGGTCTCGCTCACCGACAAGCCCGGTGTGTCGGGCTACGTTTCAGCGGATTACCTGTCGGATCGCTGATTTCCAGTTTCGGCCCGCTGGCACTGTCCTGAGTTTCGGTCGGCAGACATGCGGAACATTGCTGCCATCAGTGCATGACTTGCTTCAGGACATCCCTGCCGTCGCTTGATCGCGGAGTTGATTCTGCATGAAGCTAACCATCCAAGGATGACGACCATTGTTTGAACTGCGCGGGACCAGAGAGAATGAACGCGACCAGATCGCGAAGGTCTGGCATTCAAGCGCAAGCTTGCCCGATGTCGGGCCGCCCCAGATGCCATCCTATGAAGTCCTCCGAGCGCGTGTAGACGAAGAACTGGCTTCGGGCTGGGTGGTGACGGTCGCTGTTGACGGCGGAGAAATAGCCGGTTTCGTTGCCCTGAGGCCCGAGGAAAGTTATCTCGCTGAGCTATTCGTCAGCCCGTCATATTTGGGTTGCGGATTGGGGAAGCGGTTGCTGGACCATGCCAAGACCGTCATGCAGGACGGATTCACATTGTTCACCACCACCAAGAACGCGCGGGCGCGGCATTTCTACGAACGCGAGGGGCTTATTCCAGAGCGCGAGAGCCTGCATCCGCGCACAGGCCATCCAATCACATATTATCGCTGGAACGGTAGCTAAGGGCTCAAATCTTCGCCTCCCCCCGTGTCTTGCACTTACCGGCTAAACGGATCCCCTGTTCTAGTCTTAGCCTTCGGCCTCGCGGCTCAGCCTGAAACCACAAAGCGACACGCGCAAACCATGCATACAGGAAAAAGGCCCGGTCAGCGACCGGGCCGGTTTGCGCGACGGCAGGGGGAGGGGTTCAGCCGTCGACGCGGATCTTCAGGTTCTGGGGGTCGTAGGGGCTGTCCTCGGTCACGACCGCATCCCAGAACTCGCGCTGCATCCGCACTTTCAGCTTCGTTCCCGGCTCGACCAGATCCGGGCGGACATAGCCCATGCCGATCGACTTGCCGAAAGCCGCCGACCAGCCGCCCGAGGTCAGGCGCCCGACCCGGGTGCCATCGGGCAGGAACAGCCCCTCGCGGCCCCAGGGATCGGCATCGGCGGGGCCGTCGATCAGCAGGGTCACGCATTTTGAGCGGATGCCCTTGTCGAGCATCGCCTGCTTGCCGCGGAAGTCCTTCTCCAGATCGACGAAGCGGTCGAGGCCCGCCTCCAGCGGTGTCGCGTCGCGGCCCAGTTCGGTGCCGAAGGCGCGATAGGATTTCTCCTGCCGGAGCCAGTTCTGCGCCCGCGCGCCCACCAGCTTCAGCCCATGCTTTTCGCCCGCCTTGAGCAGCAGATCCCACAGATAGCGGCCAAATTCGATCGGATGATGCAATTCCCAGCCGAGTTCGCCGGTATAGGCGACGCGGATGGCGCGGACCGGGCACATACCCAGTTCGATATTCCGCATCGTCAGCCAGGGGAAACGCTTGTTGCCCAGCACCGTGGTCGGGTCGGCATCGCGCACGATCTCGTTCAGGATCGCGCGGCTTTCAGGCCCGGCAAGGGCAAAGACGCCCCATTGCGTGGTGATGTCCTGCACGGTGATCGCGCCGAACTTGGCCGCCTTGTCCTCGGCCAGTTTCCTCAGGTTGTCGCCGTCGTAATCCGCCCATGCCCCGGCCGAGATCAGGTAATAGTCATCCTCGGCCAGTCGGACGATGGTGTATTCGGTGCGCGTGGTCCCGGCCTCGGTCAGCGCGTAGGTCAGGTTGATCCGGCCCACCTTGGGCAGCTTGTTCGTCGTCAGCCAGTCGAGGAAGGCGGTCGCCCCCGCGCCGCAGACACGATGCTTGGCGAAGGCCGAGGCGTCGATCAGCCCCGCGCTCTCGCGGATCGCCTTCGCCTCGCTCGCCGCGTATTCCCACCAGCCGCCGCGCCGGAAGCTGCGGCTCGCGTGATCGTCGAAGCCGGCGGGCGCGTAATAGTTCGGACGCTCCCAGCCGTTCACCTGCCCCATCTGGGCGCCTGCCGCGATCTGGCGGTCATAGGCGGGGGCGGTGCGCAGCGGGCGGCATGCCTCGCGCTCTTCATCCGGGTGGTGCAGGACGAAGACATGCTCATAGGCTTCCTCGTTCTTCTTCGCGGCATATTCGGTGGTCATCCAGCCGCCAAAACGGCGGGGGTCCAGCGCGGCCATGTCGATCTCGGCCTCGCCCTGCGTCATCATCTGCGCGAGGTAGTGGCCCGTGCCACCCGCCGCCGTGATGCCGAAGCTGAAGCCCTCGGCCAGCCACATGTTGCGTAGGCCAGGCGCCGGGCCGACCAGCGGATTGCCGTCGGGCGTATAGCAGATCGGGCCGTTGAAATCGTCCTTGAGGCCCACGGTTTCCGAAGAGGGAAGCCGGTGGATCATCGACATGTATTCCTCCTCGATCCGCTCCAGATCGAGGGGGAAGAGGTCGGCGCGGAAACTCTCGGGCACGTCATAGAGGAAACGCGCCGGGGCATTGCGCTCATAGGGGCCGAGGATCCAGCCGCCGCGTTCCTCGCGCACATACCACTTGGCGTCCGCGTCGCGCAGCACGGGATGCTCCGGGTTGCCCGCGGCGCGCCACTGGACCAGCGCCGGGTCGGGCTCGGTCACGATATACTGGTGCTCGACCGGGATCGCCGGGATCTTGATGCCCAGAAGCCGCGCGGTCCGCTGCGCGTGGTTGCCGGTCGCGGTCACCACATGCTCGGCATGGATTTCGAACACCTCGCCCGATGGGACGAGGTTGCCGCCCTTCTCGACCATCCGCTCGCAGGTGACGATCCATTCGTCGCCGGTCCAGAAATAGCCGTTCACCTGGATTCTGCGCTCGATCGTGCAACCCGCCATGCGCGCGCCCTTGGCCATGGCCTGCGTCACGTCTGCCGGGTTGATATAGCCGTCGGTCGGGTGGAACAGCGCGCCCTTCAGATCCTCGGTGCGGACCAGCGGCCAACGCTCCTTGATCTGCGCGGGGGTCAGGAACTCATGCTCGATCCCGACCGTCTCAGCGGTGGCGGAATACAGCATGTATTCATCCATCCGCGCGTCGGTCTGGGCCATGCGCAGGTTGCCGCAGCGGGTGAAGCCGGCGTTCAGGCCGGTCTGCGCCTCAAGCTCGGCATAGAGCTTGACCGAATAGTCGTGGATATGGGTCGTCGCATAGCCCATGTTGAAAAGCGGCAGCAGGCCCGCCGCATGCCAGGTCGAGCCTGCGGTCAGCTCGTCCCGCTCGACCAGCAGCGTATCCCAGCCCGCCCGTGCGAGGTGCAGCGCGATGCCGCAACCGACGGCCCCGCCTCCGACCACCAGGGCCTTCACATGGGTTTTCATGGCAAGCGACTCCTTTTGCGCGGGCTGGTCCTAGGGGCGATTTGTGGCAGAGCCGTGCCCGGCCGAGAGGCTGTCCGCGACATTTCCCGGCCGAAAAGCGACATGTCGCAATTCGCCCATGAAACAGTCGCGACCGTCACAGCATCGAGGGCAGCACAAGGTCCGGCGGCTTGTGGCCATCGGCGAAGGTCTGGATGTTGAAGATGACCTTCGCACCCATCTCGGCCCGGCCCTCGACCGTGGCCGAGCCCATATGCGGCAGCAGCACCACGTTCGGGAGTTGCCGCAGCCGGGGGTTGATCTCATGCCCGCGCTCGAACACGTCGAGGCCGGCGCCCGCGATTTCCCCGGCGCGCAACATCCGGGTCAGGGCGTTCTCGTCGATCACCTCTCCGCGCGAGGTGTTGACGACCACCGCCGTCGGCTTGAGCAGCTTCAACCGCCGCGCGTTCAGCAGGTGGAAGGTCGAGGGGGTGTGCGGTGCGTTGACGCTGATGATGTCGACCCGCGCGAGCATCTGGTCGAGGCTTTCCCAATAGGTCGCGCCAAGCTCCTCCTCGACCTCGCTGCGCAGGCGGTGGCGGTTGTGGTAGTTGATCTGCAAGCCGAAGGCGCGGGCGCGCCGCGCGACCGCCTGCCCGATCCGGCCCATGCCGAGGATGCCAAGCCTGCGCCCGCCAAGCCGCCCGCCCAGATGCAATGTGGGCGCCCAGCCCTCCCAACGCCCGGCCTGCATCTCGGCCATGCCCTCGGGCAGGCGGCGGGTCACGGCGAGGATCAGGGCAAGGGTCATGTCGGCCGTGTCCTCGGTCACGACGCCCGGCGTGTTCGAGACGAGGATGCCGCGCTGCCGCGCGCCCTGCACGTCGATATGATCGACGCCCGCGCCGTAATTCGCGATCAGCTTCAGCCTGTCACCGGCCTCAGACAGCATCCCGGTGTCGATCCGGTCGGTCACGGTCGGGACAAGGACGTCGCTCGACTGCATCGCGGCCACCAGTTCCTCGCGTGAGAGCTTGGTGTCCTCGTCCCGCAGCACGACCTCGAAGAGCTCGGCCATGCGGGCCTCGACCACCTCGGGCAACCGCCGCGTCACCGTGACCCTCAGCCGGGTGCGTCGCTTTTCCGCCGCTGACATCGCGCTTGTCCTCCCCTTGGGGCCGACCTCTCTTCCAAAACCGGACGGCCTTTGGCAAAGTGCATGCGATGCGGGGCAGGCACAAGGTCCCGGAAAAGCAGGACGGGCAGATGATTGACAGAGTGCTCTGGCAGAGTGCGGCGGCACTTGCCGCAGCGACGTGGCTGGCGGGTTCGGCCGTGGCCCAGGCAACCGATCCGGGCGAAACGCTGGACGCCAAGGAGATTCCGGCCGTCTCGGCCGATGCCGAGATCAGCCGCCACCCCGATGGCGGACCCGAGCCGGGGCGCGGCTCCGTCACCAACCTGCCGCTTCCGCGCTATGTCAGCCTCAAGGGGGGCGAGGGCAATGCCCGCCGCGGCCCGAGCCTCTCGCACCGGATCGACTGGGTGTTTCGCCATGCCGGGATGCCGCTGCGCGTCGTCGCCGAATTCGGGCATTGGCGCCGGGTCGAGGATCAGGACGGCGCGGGTGGCTGGGTCCATTACTCGCTGCTGTCGGGCGTGCGCACCGCCATCGTGCGCAAGGACATGTTGGAACTGCTGGCCAAACCCGACGAACACAGCAATGTCGTCGCGCGGGCCGAGGCCGGGGCGATCGTCCGCCTGCATGAATGCAATCCGACATGGTGCCGCGTCTCGGGCGGCGGGGAAAAGGGCTGGGTGCCCAAATCCGCGATCTGGGGTGTCGACGCGGACGAAACCCGCGAGTGACCAGGGGGCCGTAGCGGGCCGCCCGCGGGGCGACCCGTTCGTCTGGCGTTCGTCGCGCCCGTCACATGGCCTGACCGGCCAGTGAACTGCTGCTGGCCGCAGCCTTCATGCACTGGAAGTAGGTCAGCGTGATCGAGTTCTCCGAGATCCGCAGCGTCCCGTCATTGCGGATCTGCAGGTCCACCACCCGGTTTCCGGCGGCGGGCGAGCCTTCGCAGGCCAGGGTCACGCGGGTCTGGTTGACCTGCTGTTCCGAGCTTACGACGGTGCAGGTCGCGGCGGGGAAGATGAACCTGTTGCCGTCGATGACGAGGCTCTTGTCGCTGTTCGGATCGCCACATCCCGAGCGCAGCAGATTATAGGTGCCGTTCAATGCGCTCGACTGCGCCACCGGACCCGGGGTATCCTCGGGCGTCACGGGCCCGGCCTGGTCACAAGCGGCAAGCCCGCCCAGCACAACGGCAGCGGCGAGGGCGTAAAGGGTCTTCGTCTTGGTCATGTCGAGTTCTCCCGTTGTTTCAGGAAGCAACTTCCATAAGGTCGCGTCCTTTCAACAAAGCGTGAACCCCCGGTTTTCGTTCCCTGAATTTCAACCAAAGTTCGTCCGCAGGGGCAGAATCACCCCGCGACAGGATCCAGCGTTCCAGCTTTTCGGCAGTTTCGCGGTCGAAGGCATCGCCCTTTTCCATGAAGGCCTCGAAGGCGTCGGCATCCATGACCTCGGACCACATATAGCTGTAATAGCCCGAGGAGTAGCCATCCCCGGAAAAGACATGCGCGAAATGTGGTGTCGCGTGGCGCATCGGAATGGCTGATGGCGCGCCCAGTTCGGCCAGAACCTCGGCCTGACGCGCCATCGGATCGGCGGGCGGCTCGCCCCGGTGGAAGGCCAGATCGACCAGCGCGCTTTCCAGATATTCGACGGTGGCAAAGCCCTGACCGGCGTTCTTCGCCGCAAGGATGCGCTCGCGCAGGGCGGCGGGCAGCGGCTCTCCGGTCTCGGCATGGCGGGCGTGGCGGTCCAGCACCTCGGGCTGTTCCAGCCAATGCTCGAAAAGCTGGCTGGGCAGTTCGACGAAATCCCGCGCGACCGAGGTGCCCGAGATCGAGGGCCAGGTCACGTCGGACAGGATATGGTGCAGCGCATGGCCAAATTCGTGGAACAGCGTATGGGCGTCATCCCAGCTCAGATAGGCCGGCGCGCCCGCCTCCTCGGGCGGGGTGAAGTTGCAGACATTGACGACGATCGGGCGCTGGCCTGCGCCGATTCCGTGCTGCTGGCAAAGCGACGAACACCACGCCCCCGAACGCTTGCTGGGCCGGGCGAAATAATCGCCCAGAAACACCGCCATCTGCTTGCCGTCGCGCGTGATCTCCCACGCGCGGACATCGGGCGACCAGAGCGGGGCCTCGAACTCGCGCACCTCCAGCCCGAAGAGGCGATGCGCAGTGTCGAAAACCGCCCCGATCATCGCGTCGAGCGTCAGGTAGGGCTTGATCTCGGCCTCGTCCAACTCATGCTCGGCCTGACGGCGGCGCTCGGCGTAATAGCGCCAGTCCCAAGGCTCCAGCGCGCCGTTGATCCCGTCCTGATTGAGCATCTGGCCCAGTTTCGCGGCATCCGCCTCGGCCCGGCGTTTCGCGGCGGTCCACACCTCGGAAAGCAGCGCCTCGACGTTCTCGGCGGTCCCAGCCATCTCGGGCTCAAGCTTGTAGCTGGCGAAATCGGCATAGCCCAGAAGCGTGGCGCGTTCATGGCGCAGCTTCAGGATCTCGGCCGCGATGCCGCGATTGTCGGTCTTTTCGCCCCCTGCCCCGGTGCCGTCGCCGCGCGCGGTCCAGGCGCGCCACGCGGTCTCGCGCAGGGCGCGATCCTCGGCATATTCAAGGAAGGGCACGATCAGCGAGCGGTTGAGCGTCACGATCTGGCCCGGCATCCCGCGTTCGCGCGCGGCGGCCTTCATCGCCCGAACCAGCCAGTCGGGCAGCCCCGCCAGCCCCGCATCAGGGATCGGCATGGTGAAGTCGCGCTCATCCGCCAGCACATTCTGGGAAAAATCGGTCGAAAGCACCGCCAGCCGCTCGCGGATCGCGGCCATGCGGTCGCGCGCCTCTCCGGTCAGGCCGGCGCCCGCGCGACGCAAGCCGCGCAGGGTCAGCTCGACCAGCCGCCGGTCTTCGGGCGAGAGCTGGTCGCGGTCCTGCATGATCGCCTCGACCCGGTCGAAAAGCCGCGGATCCATGCTGACCTTGCTGCCATGCGCCGCAAGGCGGGGGGCGATCTGTCGCTGCAAATCCTCGCGCGCCGGGTTGGAATCCACCCCGGTCAGCGTGAAGAAGATCGCGCAGAGCCGGTTCAGCGGATCCTCGGCCGTCTCGAGCGCGGCGACCGTGTTCTCGAAGCTCGGGGGCGCGGGATTGGCAGCAATCGCCTCGACCGCGTCGGCCGCCAGCTTCAGGCATTCGTCGAAGGCGGGGGCAAAGTCCTCGTCACGGATGAGGTCGAAGCGGGGCAGACCCAGCGGGCCGGTCCAATGGGTGAGTTCGGGGTTCATGCGCGCCTCCATTGCGGTTGGCGCGAGTCTTTCACCCCAGCGGGAAATGTCCAGAGCCGCAGACCGGGCAATCGGCCCGGCGCGCGATCCTGACCATCCTGTGCTCGCCCCAGAGACCGTCAAAGATCATCATTCGCCCGCGCAAAGGCTCGCCCGCGCCCGCGATCAGCTTGATCGCCTCCAGCGCCATGACCGAGCCGATGACCCCCGGCAACGGGCCGACCACCCCGGCCTCGGCACAGGCGGGGGCAAGGCCGGCGGCGGGCGCTTCGGGAAAGATGCAGGCCATGCAGGGCGCGTCGCGGCGCGGATCCCAGACGGTCACCTGCCCCTCCCATTGCGCGATGGCGCCCGCGATCAGCGGCACGCCGGCGGCGGCGCAGGCTGCGTTCACCTCCTGCCGCGCGGCGAAGCTGTCGGTGCCGTCGATCACCAGATCCTGTCCGCCGATCAGTTCGGCATCCCCGGTCGTGATCCGCCGGTCCAGCGCCACGACCTCGACATGCGGGTTCAGCGCCAGCATCGCGCCCCGCGCGGCCTCGGCCTTGGGGCGGCCATCGTCACCGCTGCGGAAAATCACCTGCCGTTGCAGGTTCGAGAGGCTGACCCGGTCGTCATCCGCAACCGTGATCCGCCCGACACCCGCCGCCGCAAGGTAAAGGCAGACCGGCGCGCCCAGCCCGCCCGCGCCCACGACCAGCACCCGTGCCCGCCGCAACGCTGACTGACCCGGACCGCCCAGCTCGCGCAGAACGATATGGCGGGCATAGCGGTCCAGCTCGGCATCGGCGAGCGGGCCGGTCGGTGGCGCGGGTGGGGATTGGGGTTCTGGCAAGGGATTCGCCCTCCGGTGCAACTGTCGCAGCATCGCACGATAGCCGAGGATCAGCGCCGCGACACCTCCGCCGATAAGCCAGAGGCGCGGATCACCGCCCACGACGCGCGCCGCCGCCGATCCGGGTGCGAGGGTCAGCGCGGCAAGCGCCAGCAGCCAGAGCAGCGCGACGATGATCCAGCCGCGCAGGGGCGGCCAGCCAAGGATGGCCCCCGCGACAAGCACGGCAGCCATCGTCAGCAGAAGAAGCATGAATCAGGCCCGGCCGGTCGAGCCGAAGCCACCCGCGCCGCGCGCGGTATCCTCCAGCGCCTCGGCCATGACATAGCGCGCGCGCGTCACCGGCGCGACGATCGCCTGGGCGATCCGCTCGCCATGCTGGACGGTGTAGGGCTGCTGGCCAAGGTTGACCATGATCACGCCCAGCGGACCACGATAGTCGCTGTCGATCGTGCCCGGCGTGTTCGGCAGCGTCACGCCATGCTTCAGTGCCAGGCTGGAGCGCGGGCGGATCTGCATTTCATAACCCTCGGGGATCTGCACGCGCAGGCCCGTGGGCACCAGCCGGATCTGGCCCGGCTGAAGCTCAATCGCCTCGCCGCCCAGATCGGCGCGCAGGTCGGCACCGGCCGAGCCTGCGGTCTGGTATTCCGGCAAGGGCAGCGCCGGATCGGCGCCCGGTTCGCGCAGAACCAGTATCGTCACTTCGGCTGCCATGTCCCTGCCTTATCTCGGGGCGATCATCATGACCATCTGACGCCCTTCAAGCTTGGGCATCGATTCGATCTTGCCGGCTTCGCCCACGTCGCCTGCGACGCGGTTCAGAAGTTCAAGCCCAAGCTGCTGGTGCGCCATCTCGCGGCCGCGGAAGCGCAGCGTCACCTTGACCTTGTCGCCCTCGCCCAGGAATTTCATCACCGAGCGCATCTTGACGTCGTAATCATGGGTATCGGTCCCGGGACGGAACTTGATCTCCTTGATCTCGATGATCTTCTGCTTTTTCCGAGCCTCGGCTTCGCGCTTCTGCTGTTCATACTTGAACTTGCCGAGGTCCATGATCTTGCAGACCGGCGGCACGGCATTGGGCGAAATCTCGACAAGATCCAACCCGGCTTCCTGAGCAAGCTCCAGACCCCGTGCGGGGGTCACGACACCGATGTTTTCGCCTTCTGCGCCGATCAGGCGGATCTCGGCGACTCGGATGCGTTCGTTGACGCGGGGGCCGGTGTCACGGGTGGGCGGAGCGTTATGCGGTCTGCGGGCTATGGCTGTCTTCCTTATATCGCCAGGTGTTTGCGCGGTTAGATAGTCCTGCAAAACGCCCATTTCAACCGGATTCGCGCGTTGAAACCGGGTGTTTCGCTGGTCCCTGGCGGGTCATTCGCCGCCGGGTTGAAGACGACTTTACCATAGTCGCGGCTCCATGCCATAGAGGGGAAAGGGATCATCCTGACGGAGTGCGCCATGCGGTTCCTTACCGGACCGGCAGAGACGACAAGAGGCGGGGCGGGCCGCGCTTCGGCCGCGGGCGCGGCATTCGACATGGTCCGGGCTTGATCCCATGACGCATATGCCGCTTGCCGATTTCCTGAGAAATTCGCCTGATCGCCTGCAGAAAGGCCCGATCGCCATTCTGCTGATCGAGGATGCGATCGCCGTCGGGCAAAGCCTCTCGCATCACCTGAAATGCGGCTTCCGGCTGATCCTCGCGCTGTCGCCGGATCCGCTGCCGGCCCATGTCATCCCCGAGGATCCCGAGGGCCGGATCGTCAACCTGCGCTTCGACGTGCGCTGCCCCGAGGCCCATGCAACCGCGGTCAATGCGGTTCTCGATGCCGCGCCGCCCGATGTCTGGATGTATTACGGCTTCAACGCCGAGTTCCTGTTCTATCCCTTCTCGGAAACCCGCACCGTGGGCGAGATGCTGGCCTTCCATACCGAGGAACGGCGGCGCGCGATGCTGAGCTATGTGATCGACCTCTATGCGCCCGACCTGAACCGCTTTCCCGACGCGGTCAGCATCAACGAGGCGATGTTCGACCGCACCGGATATTTCGCGCTGGGTCGCCGTGACCGCGACGGCAAGCATCTGGAACGGCAACTGGATTTCCACGGCGGGCTGCGCTGGCGGTTCGAGGAACATGTGCCCGCCGACAAGCGCCGGATCGACCGGATCTCGCTGTTTTGCAGCCAGCCCGGACTGCGCCTTCTGGCCGATCACCGCTTCAACATCGCCGAATACAACACCTATTCCTGCCCCTGGCATCACAACCTGACTGCCGCCGTCGCCTCGTTCCGGGTGGCGAAGGCCCTGGCGCGCAATCCCGGTTCGCGCAGCAGGATCGAAACCTTCGCCTGGCGCAACTCGCAGCCTTTCCGCTGGCAGTCGCAGCAGCTCATGGATTTCGGGCTGATGGAACCGGGACAGTGGTTCTAGGCCAATCCGCCGAAAGGATGGACGGCCCCGCGCCGAAAGCTCCGGCCCTTGCGCCTTTGTCGGCGTGAATGATAGACCCTGCCAAAGGTTTCGCGCCGGGTTCCCCGATGCGGCTGCCAAGTTTACGCCACGTCGGATCGAGGGAGACAGAACGCGCATGACGATGACCCGGACAAGCTTTGACAAGGAAGATCTGCTGGCCTGCGCCCGCGGAGAGCTGTTCGGCCCCGGCAATGCGCAATTGCCCGAGCCGCCGATGCTGATGATGGATCGCATCACCGACATCTCGGCCGACGCTGGCGCGCATGGCAAGGGTCATGTCGTGGCCGAGTTCGACATCACCCCCGACCTGTGGTTTTTCGCCTGCCATTTCCCCGGCAATCCGATCATGCCCGGCTGCCTTGGCCTTGACGGGCTGTGGCAGCTGACCGGCTTCAACCTCGGCTGGCGCGGCTGGCAGGGGCGTGGATATGCGCTTGGCGTCGGCGAGGTAAAACTGACCGGCATGGTCCGGCCCGACCGCAAGCTCTTGCGCTATCATGTCGACTTCACCAAGGCCGTGCAGACCCGCCGGCTGACGATGGGTGTGGCGGATGGTCGCGTCGAAGCGGATGGCGAGGTCATCTACCAGGTCAAGGACATGAAAGTCGCGCTATCGGAAAGCTGACTTCGAATTCAGGAGAACGCCCATGCGCCGCGTCGTCGTCACTGGTCTAGGCATCGTTTCCAGCATCGGAAACGACAGGAATGAAGTTCTCGCCGCGTTGAGGGCCGGAAAATCCGGCATCACCGCGAACGAGGACATGAAGGAATACGGCTTTCGCAGCCAGGTTGCGGGCGCGGTCAAGCTCGACATCAAGGAGCATGTCGACAAGCGCCTCTTGCGGTTCATGGGGCCGGGTGCGGCCTATGCCTATATCGCCATGCAACAGGCGATCGCCGATGCAGGGCTTGAGGAAACCGATATCGTCAACCCGCGCACCGGGCTGATCGCCGGTTCGGGCGGGCCTTCGACCTCATCCATGTTCGCGGCGCATCAGACGGTGCTGTCCTCGGGCTCGCCGAAGCGGATCGGCCCCTTCGCGGTCCCGAAATGCATGAGCTCGACGATCTCGGCGAATCTTTCGACCGCTTACCGCATCAAGGGCGTGAACTATTCGATCACCTCGGCCTGCTCGACCTCGCTGCATTGCATCGGCAATGCCGCCGAGCAGATCGCGATGGGCCGGCAGGACGTGATGTTCGCCGGCGGCGCCGAGGAACTGGACTGGACGCTTTCCTGCCTTTTCGACGCGATGGGCGCGATGTCCTCGAAGTTCAACGACACGCCGGAAAAGGCCTCGCGCGCCTTCGACGCGAACCGCGACGGCTTCGTGATCTCGGGCGGCGGCGGCATCATCGTGCTTGAGGAGCTGGAGCACGCCAAGGCACGCGGCGCGAAGATCTATGCCGAGGTGACGGGTTATGCAGCGACCTCGGACGGGCATGACATGGTCGCTCCCTCGGGCGAGGGCGGCGAACGCGCCATGCGCCTCGCGCTGGAAACCCTGCAGGAAGGCCGCAAGGTCGGCTATATCAACGCGCATGGCACCTCGACCCCGGTTGGCGACGTGGGCGAGGTCGAGGCGGTGCGCCGCGTCTTTGGCACGGGTTCGACGCCGCTGATCTCCTCGACCAAGTCGATGACCGGCCACAGCCAGGGCGCCACCGGCGCGCAGGAGGCGATCTATTGCCTGCTGATGCTGGAGAATGACTTCATCGCGCCCTCGATCAATGTCGAGAACCTCGATGATGCGATCCATGAGGGCGAAATTGCCACGCGTCTTGTCGAAAACGCGGGACTTGATACGGTGATGACCAATTCCTTCGGCTTCGGTGGCACGAACGGTTCGATGCTGCTGTCCAAGTATATCGGATAACCGACCATGACAGATTTGATGAAGGGGAAACGCGGCCTTGTGATGGGTGTCGCGAATGACCGCTCGATTGCCTGGGGCATCGCCAAGGCGCTGGCCGCTCAGGGGGCAGAGCTGGCTTTTTCCTATCAGGGCGAGGCTTTCGGCAAGCGGGTGGAGCCGCTGGCGCAATCCGTCGGCTCGGATTTCCTTGTCGATATGGATGTCACGGATGACGCATCGCTCGACGCGGGTTTCGGCCGCATCGCCGAGCGCTGGGGCAAGCTCGACTTCCTCGTCCATGCCATCGCCTTCTCGGACAAGAACGAACTGACCGGGCGCTTTGTTGACACCACGCGCGAGAACTTCAAGAACTCGCTGACCATCTCGTGCTATTCGCTGGTCGACGTGGCCCGCCGCGCCCGCCCGTTGATGAACGAGGGCGGCACGATCATCACGCTGACCTATGGCGGCTCGAACCGGGTGACGCCTTTCTACAACGTCATGGGCGTGGCCAAGGCGGCGCTGGAATCGGCGGTCAAGTATCTGGCCAATGACCTCGGCCCCGAGGGGATCCGCGTCAACGCGATCAGCCCCGGCCCGATGAAGACGCTGGCCGGCGCAGCCATCGGCGGCGCCCGCAAGACCTTCCGCCATACCGAGGCGAACGCGCCGCTGCGCGCCAATGCGACGCTCGAGGCGATCGGCGGCACGGCGGTCTGGCTCTGCTCGGACTGGGGCGCATGCACCACGGGCGAGGTCATCCTGGTCGATGGCGGCTATCACGTCCTGGGGATGCCACAGTCGGAAAACCTCTGATGGCCTCACGTCATTTCCGGGCGAGCGACGGCGCGAAGCTCGCCTATCGCGACGAGGGCGAGGGGATGCCCGTCCTTGCGCTGGCGGGACTGACGCGGACCGGCGGGGATTTCGACTATCTGGCCCCGCATCTTGGCGATGTGCGGCTGATCCGTCCCGACTATCGCGGGCGCGGCGCGTCTGAATGGACCGGCGGCCCCAGCTATACCGTCCAGCAGGAGGCGCGGGACGTGCTGGACCTGCTCGACCATCTGGAACTGGAGCAGGCGGCGATCATCGGCACCTCGCGAGGGGGGCTGATCGGCCTCCTGCTGGCCGCGACTTCGGCGAACCGCCTGCACGGCCTTTGCCTCAACGATATCGGCCCGGTCCTGCACCGACCGGGGTTGGAGCGGATCAAGGATTACGTCGGCCGCAACCCCGCCGCCCGGAGCCATGAGGAGCTGGCCGAAAAATTCCCGAAGCTGATGCCCGAATTCGCGAATGTGCCGGAGAGCCGCTGGCTCGAGGAAAGCCGCCGCCATTACGACGCAACGCCCGAAGGGCTCAGGATCACCTATGACCCGGCACTGCGCGACTCGTTCCTCGCGGCATTCGAGGGGCCGGGGGTGGACCTGTGGCCGCTTTTCGATGCGGCGCGGGATCTGCCGCTGGCGCTGATCCGCGGCGCGAATTCGGACCTCCTCGCCCCCGAAGTGGCCGAGGAGATGCGCCGCCGCCGCCCCGACATGATCTTTGCCGAAGTGCCGGACCGTGGGCACATCCCCTTTCTTGACGAGCCGGAGGCGCTTCGCGCCATCCGCGACTGGCTCGCCCTGATGCGCTAATTCGCGGTCGCGGCGCCGACGGTCGCGCCTGCAACCGCCCCTACCGGCCCGCCGACCACCGCGCCGCCGATGCCGCCCGTCGCCGCGCGTTCGGTCGGGTTGTCGCCGCATCCGGCTAGCGCCAGAAACATGCCTCCAAGCAGGGCTGCCGACAGAAGTTTCATCGCCTTCTCCTTTTCCTGTCTTGTGGCGACCCAAGGCCGCCTTCAGGAAGCAGACGCGAAAACCCGGCGCGCGGTTCCTTTTCTCACAGCCCTGTCAATGGTTGCGAGGTCACGACCTCCCACACGATTTCCTGCATCCGCCGCGCCAGTTCGGCGGATGGCGCGACGGCAGGGGAGCCGTCTGCCTTCAGCAATTCATGCGGTAGCCCGACCGGAGACTTGCCATAGATCACCGCGTAATGCGTCAGGGCGACCAGATAGATCCCGAGATCGTTCGGGTGGATCTGGTCCCGCTTGCCGTCCTCGGTCATCGCGAACAGATCCTCGCGTGACTTGAGTTCGGCGATACCACCGTTCGCCTCGGCCTCCGTTACCAGACGCGCCATCACCTGCCCCGCCGGGATCACCCAGACCGGACGCCCCGCCCCGCGCGCGGCGGGCCACAGAACCTGGCTCCACAACCCGTCCAGATCGCCCGGCAGGCGCTTCAGCCAATCCTCCTCGCCATCGAGGCTGTGCCATGTCTCGTAAAGGAAGATCTCGATATCCGGCCGTCCGGCCACCGCCTCCTCGGCCCATTTCCGGGCGAATGTGGCGCTGTCCTTGTAGAGGATCGCATCGCGAAGATTGACCATTTCGGTCATCACGAAGGCGGCGTACTCGCCGCTTTTCAACGCCTCATGCGCATCGCGGTATTTCGGCGTCGCGTTTTCCTTGTCGAAGCCGTTGATAGCCTGCCTGCCCTCGAAATGCTCGCGCAGGGCCGTGCCCCAGCCAAGCTGGAGGGCATAGTCATGGCCGGCAAGCTGGGCCAACATCGCCGGCATGTCGCACCCGACAAGGCTGTGGCCAAGGTGATAGACCGGGATCGGCCCCTTGGGCAGGACACGCTTTTGCGCGTAAAGCGGGCGCACATCCTCGCCCGTATCAAAGGCCGGTGCGGCCTGCGGCATCATCCGCCACGAACCATAGGTAAGAACGGCAAGCCCCGCCGCAACCAGCGCGACCCGCGGTATCCACCCCGCGCCCCGCCAGCGGAAGGCGAGGTAAAAGGACAGAAGCGCCGCCAGAAGGACGCAGATGAAAAGCAGGTAACGCACCGGGAATACTCGCTCAAAATGACCGTCGGGCGCGATGCTACACTGATCATGCGACGCCCCGGCATCAAAAAAGGCCGCCCCCGCAAGGGGACGGCCCGGATTTCGGCTGATCGCGCCGTCAGGCGGCGCGGCGCTTGCGGTTCCAGCGGATCGAGGACCAGAGCGAGATCCCGATCAGCGTCGCACCGCCAAGGCCGGTGATGACCTCGGGGATATGGACCAGCGGCTGCACGAACATGATCACCGAAAGCGCGATGATCGCATAGAAGGCGCCATGCTCGAGGAAGCGGTATTCGGCCAGCGTGCCGCGCTCGACCAGCATGATGGTCATCGAGCGGACATACATCGCGCCGATGCCAAGGCCGATCGCGATGACGAACAGGTTGTGGGTAAGGGCAAAGGCCCCGATCACGCCGTCGAAGCTGAACGAGGCGTCCAGAACCTCGAGATAGAGGAACGCGCCAAGGCCGCCCTTCGCGCCCGCCTTCAGCGCCTCCTGCGTGCTGTCCAGAAGGCCGCCGAGAACCTCGACCAGCAGGAAGGTCAGAAGGCCCCAGATCGCCGAGCGGAAGAAGACCTCCGATTCGGCCTCGCCGAGGAAGCGCGAGAAGATCAGCACGGTCACGAGCACGATCGCGACCTCGATGCCACGGATGGTGGCATAGCGCGTCATCTTGGATTCCAGCCAGCGGACCCAATGCACGTCCTTCTCGTGATCGAAGAAGAACGACAGGCCGACCATCATCAGGAAGGTGCCGCCGAATGCTGCGATCGGCAGGTGGGCGTCATGCATGATCGCCGAATACTGGTCGGGCTGGGTCGCGGCCAGCACCATCGCCTGCCAGGGGCCGATATTGGCAGCAACGACGACGATCAGCAGCGGGAAGACGATCCGCATGCCGAAGACGGCGATGATGATGCCCCAGGTCAGGAAGCGGCGCTGCCAAACCGGGGTCATGTCCTTGAGTTTGTTGGCGTTGACGATGGCGTTGTCAAAGCTGAGCGAGATTTCCAGCACCGCGAGGACGGCACAGATGAAGAAGACCGAGAGGGTGCCCCCTATGGTTCCGGTCGTCTGCCATCCCAGCGCCGCACCCAGAGCCAGGCCGATGGCCGTGACGATGAATGACCAGCGGAAATAGCTGAGGGTTGATACTTGGGCTCCATTCGCGGTTCCCCCCGCGTGAGGGTTGCTTTCGTGCTGCATGTGAAAAAAGGTCCAGGCGGCTGGTAAGAGATCGATGCCGACATCACGAACGTGCCGCCACGTTCGCCAGAGGGGCCCGGACACCAAACTGTATTCACGGTTTCGCGAATGACCGGAAAATGGATAATCCATGACCAAAACGCAAGCCTGTTCTGAGATTCTTGCGCAAACAGGCGCGAGGATGTCACGCCGCGGGCACGGAAAAGCGCAATCTCGCGCAAAATCCGCGCCCGTTCTGACCGTGGCCGAGGCTGAGTGTCGCGCCGAAAAGGCGGGCGATTTCCTCGACCACCGGCAGGCCGAGGCCTGTGCCCGGCCCCTGCGTCCTGCCGCGCGCGAAGCGGCTGATCGCGGCACCCCGCGCCTCTGCCGGGACGCCGGGGCCGTCATCCTCGACCTCGAGAATCGCGCCGCCCGCCTCGCGCCGGGCGCGGACGGTGACGACCGTGCCCCACCCGGTATGGAGCAGCGCGTTCGAGATCAGGTTCTGCAGGGCCTCGCCCAGCAGCAGCGGCTCGGCCCGGATGATCAGCGGACCGTCCTCGCCCTCATAGCCAAGGTCGATCCCGGCCTCGGCGGCGCGCGGCACCTGTTCGGCGGTCTGCGCGCGGGCGAAGGCGGCAAGGTCCAGCGTCTCATGCGCCTGCCCCGAGGCTGCGTCCACCCGTGCGAGCAGCAGAAGCTGGGCCAGGATACGCTCGGCATGGGCGACGGCGGCATCGCCCTTGGCGGCAGCCGCCTGCGCCTCGGCAAGGCTCGAGGCGCGGGCGGCCAGCGCAAGCTGGGTGCGGACCACTGCCAGAGGGGTGCGGAGCTGATGCGCGGCATTGCCGGTGAAGTTGCGCAGGCCGTCCAGCGCCGATTTCAGCCGCAGCATGAACAGGTTGATGGCGCCGACCAGATCGCGCACCTCGGAGGGCACCGGCGTCTCGACCGGGCCGAGGTCGTCGGGGCTGCGCTCGGCAATCGCCTCTCCCAGCCGGTGCAGGGGCCGCAGCGAGACGGTGACGGCGATCCCGACAATCAGGGCCGCGCCAAGGATCATCAGCGCCAGCCGCACCGCCGACCGCATCAGGATGGCCTGGGTCAGTTCCACCCGCGCCTTGGTCGTCTCGGCCACGGTGACGACGAAGGGAACCTCGTCGATCCCGGTCGAGGCGCCGCGCGCAAGGCTGGCGACGCGCACCGGCTCGCCCCGGAAGATGCCGTCGGAAAAGGCAGGCTCGCCGCCCTGAACCGCGCGGGAGACCGGCAAGTCCTCATATCCCGTGACGACATGGCCCGGCGGTCCGTCGACACGGTAGAACACCCGATCCTCGGCGGCGGAACTCAGCATTTCGAGCGCGCCATAGGGGATCTCGATGGCGATCTGGCCGTCCTCGCCCAGCGAGGCGCGCTCGGCGATGACCAGCGCCGAGCCGGCCAGCACCCGGTCGGCCAGCGCATTCGCCATGCGATGCGCCTCGCGCCATGTGTCGATCAGCGCGAGCATCCCGAAGGCGGCCGTCGCGACCAGCAGCCAGACCAGCAGCCGCCGCCGGATCGAGGAGGGCCGGCGCAGCCTCACGGCGTGGCCCGGTCCAGAAAATAACCGATGCCGCGCGCGGTGCGAACCGTCAGCCCCGCCGGTCCCAGCCGTTTGCGCAGCCGGCTGACATATTGCTCGATCGCATTGGCGGAAAGATCGTCCTCCAGCGAGGTCAGCGATTGCACGATCGCCTCGCGCGGGACGACCTTGCCGGCGCGGGTGATCAGCAGCTCCAGCAGCCCCCGCTCACGCGCGGGGAGGTCGAGGAGCTGGCCCTCCACCGAAAAGCTGCGGCTGCTCTGGTCGAAGGTCAGCCCGCCGAAGCTGACCGTCGCGGTCCGTAGCCCGGCCTGACGCCGCAGGAGCGAGCGGATCCGCGCCTCGAACTCGCCGATGTCGAAGGGCTTGATCAGATAATCGTCCGCCCCAAGGTCGAGGCCGCGCACCCGTTCCTCGGGCGCGCCGCGCGCGGTCAGGATCATCACCGCCGCCGGATTGCGCCGGGCGCGCATCGCGCGCAGCACCTCGAGCCCGTCCATCTGCGGCAGGTTCAGGTCGAGGATCACCAGATCGAAGCTTTCGGCCGCCGCCAAGGCCTCGGCCGAGGCGCCGTCATGGACCATGTCGACCGCATAGCCGGACTGGCGCAGCAGCACCGAAAGCCCCTCGGCCAGCGACAGGTTGTCCTCGACCAGCAAAATGCGCAACCGATCCTCCCGCGCCGTCAGCGGGCGCAGACTAGCGGGCGCGGGTAAACTTTGAAACCGCCGCGACGGGATTGCCGACAATTCCTCGCGCCGCTTGTGCAGGGGCATCGGCTTCGGGCAATCTGTCCCGACCATGCGCCTGCCCGCCCTCATGCCAGCATTCCTTCTTGCGCTTGTCCTGATCTCTGGTCCGGTCAGGGCGCAGATGACGCTGTTTCCGGCACCCTCGGGCGCGGGAAATGCTGAGGTCTCGGTCTATTCCTCGCTCGACAACGACCTTGCCGCGCCGCTGATCGCAGCGTTTCAGGACCGGAACCCCGACGTCGCGGTCCGCTACGAGAACCTGCTGACCGGAGAGCTGCATGACCGCATCGTGGCCGAGACGCTGGCCGGGACCGGCACGGCGGATTTCGCGTTCTCCTCGGCCATGGACCTGCAGATCAAGCTGGCCAATGACGGCTTTGCCCGCGCCGTGGTGACGCCCGATACCGCGCATTGGCCCGACTGGGCGAACTGGCGCGACACCGCCTATGCCCTGACCTTCGAGCCCGCGGTCTTTGCCTATCACAAGCCCAGCTTCGCCGGAGAGGAACCGCCCTCGACACGGGCCGACCTGATGCGCTGGATCGCCGAGCATCCCGATCAGGCGCAGGGCCGCATCGGCACCTATGACATCACACGCTCGGGCGTGGGCTACCTTTTCATGGCCCGGGATCAGGAGCTTTATCCCCGCATCTGGTCCGTGGTCGCGGCGATGGGACGCGCGGGGGTCCAGCAATTCCCGACCTCGGGCGCGCTCCTCGAGCGGATCGCGGACGGGCGGCTGGCGATCGGCTATAACATCCTCGGCTCCTATGCTGCGGATTGGGCGCGGCGCCATCCCGATGTCGGGCTGATCCTGCCCCGCGACTTCACCGTCGTCGTCTCGCGCGTGGCGCTGGTGCCCACGGCCGCGCGGCAGCCCGAGCTTGGCGGGCGGATGCTGGCGTTCCTGATGTCCTCCGAGGGGCAGATGCTGCTGTCCCGCACGCTCAGGCTCTCTGCCGTCAGCCTCGAGGTTGCGGGGCAGCAAAGCCCGGCGGGCGGGATGCAGGATCTGACCGGCCTCAGGCTGAAGCCGGTTCCGGTCAGCCCCGGCCTCCTCGCCTATCTGGACCGGGCGACGCGGGCGCGGCTGATCGCGCGCTGGAACGAGGCGATTGCCGGACGCTGAGCCGCGAAATTTTTCCGGTGATGTCAGGTTGATGACAGGTTACTGTGGTCGAAAGGTGGGCGGACCGGCCCCTGTGCCGGGACCGAGGAGGATGCCCGGCGCCTTGGGAGAGACGCGGGGATTCGGTTCAAGAAAAGACCTTGCGACCGCGCGGCCCTGACCGCTGCGGCGCCCTGCGGAGGAAAGTCATGAAGCACTTCGTTCTCGCCAGCCTGTTCGCCGGCTGCATCGCCATGCCGGCCATGGCCGATTACACCATCATCGCGCCCGCGAACCCCGGCGGCGGCTGGGACCAGACCGCGCGCACCATGCAGACGGTGCTGCAAGAGGAAGGCATCTCGAAATCGGTGCAGGTCCAGAACGTCCCCGGCGCCGGCGGCACCATCGGGCTTGCGCAATTCGCCAGCCAGAACAAGGGCAACCCCGACGCGCTGATCGTCGGCGGCTATGTCATGGTCGGCGCGATCCTGACCAACAACTCGCCCGTGTCGCTGAAGGACGTGACCCCGATCGCGCGCCTGACCGGCGAATATGAGGCGATCGTGGTTCCCGCGGCCTCGCCCATCACCGACATCGCCGGGCTGATCGAAGCGCTGAAGAAGGATCCGGGCGCCGTCAGCTGGGCCGGCGGCTCGGCAGGCGGCACCGACCATATCGCGGTCGGCCTGATCGCCAAGGCGGCGGGCGTCGACCCGACCAAGATCAACTACATCGCCTATTCCGGCGGTGGCGAGGCGCTGGCCGCGATCCTCGGCAATCAGGTCACGGCGGGCATCTCCTCGCTGGGCGAGTTCGACGCCCAGATCAAGGCGGGCACCCTTCGCCTGCTGGCCGTCTCCTCGCCCGAGCGGATCGAGGGCGCCGATGCGCCGACGCTGAAGGAAGCCGGCCTCGACGTCGAGCTGCAGAACTGGCGCATGGTCGCCGCGGGGCCGGGCCTCTCGGAAGAGCAGAAGGCCAAGGTCACGGCGGATATCGAGAAGATGGCGAAATCCGAGAGCTGGCAGAAGCAGCTTTCCGACAAGGGCTGGATCGACACCTATCTGGCGGGCCCCGAATTCGACGCCCAGCTTGACAAGGACGTGACCTCGACCGAGGCGATCCTCAAGGATATCGGTTTGGTGAAATGAGCACCAGCCAACCGCAAGGACAGCGCCGCCGTGATACGGCGGCGCTTGTCATCGCCCTCGGCCTTGCCGTCATCGCCGGGGTGATGCTGTGGGACAGCGCCCGCCTCGCCGATCTGGGCGGGTATTCCGGGGTCGGTCCCGCCAGCGTTCCCCGCGTCGTCGCCGTCTGCCTGCTGGGCCTGTCGGTCTGGACGGTCTTTGCCGCGCTCAAGGGCGATTTCCCCGAGCGTCCGGCGCAGAACGTGCCGCCGATCCTGTGGATCGTGGCCGGCCTTGCGGCGCAACTTCTGTTGCTGCATCCGGCCGGGTTCTCGATCGCGACCGGGGTTCTCTTTGCCTTCACCGCGCGGGCCTTTGGCAAGCGCAACCTTGCGATGACGATTCCGCTGGGCATCGTCACCGCCTTTGTCGTCTGGGTGGTTTTTGCCCAATTGCTGATGCTGCACCTGCCTGCGGGCCCGCTTGAGCATCTGTTCTTTCCGAGGGGCTGAGCCATGGGTGCATTCGATTTCCTGATGCAGGGCCTTGCCACCGCGGCCGAGCCGATGATGCTGCTTTATGCGCTGATCGGGGTGACGCTGGGCACGGCCGTCGGCGTCCTGCCCGGCATCGGCCCGGCGCTGACCGTGGCCCTGCTGCTGCCCGTGACCTACCGCCTCGACCCGGCGGGGTCGCTGATCATGTTCGCGGGCATTTATTACGGCGGCATGTATGGCGGTTCGACCACCTCGATCCTGCTGAACACGCCCGGCGAAAGCGCCTCGATCATCACCGCGCTCGAGGGGAACAAGATGGCCCGCAAGGGTCGCGGCGGCCCGGCACTGGCCACTGCCGCCATCGGTTCCTTCGTCGCGGGGCTGATCGCGACCTTGCTGCTGGCTTTCCTTGCCCCCTCGATCGTCAAGGTGGCGCTGGTCTTTGGCCCGCGCGAGTATTTCGCGCTGATGGTGCTGGCCTTCGTCACCGTCTCGGCGGCCTTCGGGGATTCGGCGCTGCGCGGGCTGACCTCGCTGTTTCTGGGTCTTGCGCTGGCCTGCGTCGGCATCGACCAGCTGTCCGGCCAGACGCGTCTGTCCTTCGGCGTGCCGGAACTCCTCGACGGGATCGAGGTCACGACCATGGCCGTCGCCATGTTCGCCATTGGCGAGGCGCTGTTCATCGCCGGTCAGCTGAACCAGCAGGATGACGAGGTCACAGCCGTCAAGGGCTCGGTCTGGATGAGCCGGAGTGACTGGGCGCGGTCGTGGAAGCCGTGGCTGCGCGGGACGCTCGTTGGCTTTCCCATCGGCGCCATGCCCGCAGGCGGGGCCGAGATCGGCACGTTCCTCAGCTACGCGGCCGAGAAGAAGCTGACCAAACATCCCGAGGAATTCGGCAATGGCGCCATCGAGGGCGTCGCGGGGCCCGAGGCCGCGAACAACGCCTCCGCCGCCGGCACGCTGGTGCCACTGCTGACACTGGGCCTGCCGACCTCGGCCACGGCGGCGATCATGCTGGCGGGCTTCCAGCAATTCGGCCTGCAACCGGGTCCGCTGCTGTTCGCCACCAACCCCACGCTGGTCTGGGGGCTGATCGCCTCGCTCCTGATCGCGAACGCGATGCTTCTGGTGCTGAACCTGCCCCTGATCGGCTTGTGGGTAAAGCTGCTGACGGTGCCGAAGCCGTGGCTTTACGCCGGCATCCTGCTTTTCGCGACGCTCGGCACCATCGGCGCCAACCCCTCCAGCTTCGAGCTGGGGATGCTGCTGGCCTTCGGCGTGCTTGGCTATGTGATGCGGCTTTTCGGCTATCCGATCGCGCCGATCGTCGTGGGCCTGATCCTCGGCCCGATGGCCGAGCAACAGCTGCGCCGCGCCCTCTCGATCAGCCAGGGCGACTGGACCACGCTGGTGCAGTCACCGATCGCCGCAACCCTGCTGGGCCTTGCCCTGCTGGCGCTGGTCGTGCCGCTGATCCTGCGCGCCCGCGGCAAGGGCCAGGTTCTGGCCCAGCTGGGCGCCGACGAGGACTGAACCCCTGCAATACCCCGGTCCGCCACGGCGGGCCGGGGCTTGCCATGCTCCTGCGTCATGGCGGCATTGACCTTATGCTGCGTTGCAGAAACTGCCCCCAACGCCCATCTGTCTGGTATCGAAACAACGAGATCAGACAGGAAAGCAAATGACCGTCCTCCACTCCATCCGTTCGGCCTTCAGCACGCTTCAAGCGGCGGTTCGCGTCGCTTCGGCGGTGGAGATGCGCCGCCTGCCCGCGACCCGCGACCTTGAGACGCTGGGCATCAGCCGTTCGGCCTTTCGGACCATCAACCTCTGATCGGCAGGGCGCAGCCGCGCCCCACTGCCCGACCAGCCGCAAGACGCGCCGCCCGTTCAGATCGAACCGGGCGGCTTTTTCATGCCCCGGCACGACTGAGACGGCGCTGCAACAGTCTGGGGCCAAGTATCGATCCTCAAAGCAGATTCGTTTCACGCGATCCCGACTTGATGAGAGCATTTCGACGCATTGCACCGCTTTTCAGGTGCCGCGCGGATCATCATTCGTGGAGTCGCATAAATGCAGAAGCAATTGGGTGCGGAAGCTCTCGGCACGTTCTGGCTGGTTTTCGGGGGCTGCGGCAGCGCCATCCTCGCGGCGGGCGTCCCCGATTTGGGCATCGGCTTCCTGGGCGTCGCGCTCGCCTTCGGTCTGACGGTCGTGACCATGGCCTATGCCGTGGGCGGGATCTCGGGCGCTCACTTCAATCCGGCGGTCACGGTCGGGCTTGCCGTCGCCGGCCGCTTTCCCTCGGGCCGCGTGCTGCCCTATATCGTCGCGCAGCTGACCGGCGCGATCCTTGCCGCCGCCGTCCTCTATGTGATCGCGACCGGCAAACCGGGGGCCGAGATCGGCAGCTTCGCCTCGAACGGCTATGGCACGGCCTCGCCGCAGGGATATTCGATGCTCTCGGCTCTGGTCATCGAGATCGTGCTAACCGCGTTCTTCCTGATCGTGATCCTCGGCGCCACGCATGGCCGCGCGCCCGTGGGCTTCGCGCCGCTGGCGATCGGCCTGACGCTGACGCTGATCCACCTGATTTCAATCCCGGTGACAAATACCTCGGTCAACCCGGCGCGCTCGACCAGTCAGGCGTTGTTTGCGGGCGGCACCGCGCTTTCGCAACTCTGGCTGTTCTGGGTCGCCCCGCTGATCGGCGCGGCCATTGGCGCGATCATCTGGAAGACCGTGGGCGAGACCGACTGACCCCGCCCGACCCGACCAGCCGCGTCACTCGACCGTGACGGATTTCGCAAGGTTGCGCGGCTGGTCCACATCGGTCCCCTTGGCGACCGCCGTGTGATAGGCCAGATATTGCATCGGCACGGCATAAAGGATCGCCTCGAAAAGCCCCCCGCCCGAGGGCATGGTCAGGCTGGCGCGCACGCCCTCGCCACCCTTCTCGACCCCCTCGGCATCCGAGATCAGCAGCACCTGACCATGGCGCGCCATGACCTCCTGCATGTTCGAGACGGTCTTTTCGAACAGCGCATCGCGCGGCGCGACCACGACCACCGGAACATTGTGGTCGATCAGCGCGATCGGCCCGTGCTTCAGCTCGCCCGAGGCATAGCCTTCGGCATGGATATAGCTCAGCTCCTTCAGCTTCAGCGCCCCTTCCAGCGCGACGGGGAACAGCGCCCCACGTCCCAGATACAACACGTCCTGCGCCTCGGAGAGCCAACTTGCCAGCCGCCGGCATTCGTCGCTGACCGCCAGCGCCTGATTGAGGAGGCCCGGCAGCGCCCGCAGCTCCGCCAGACGCTGGGCAAGCTGGGCCTCGGTCAGCCGCCCGCGATCCTGCGCCGCCTTCAGGGCCAGCACCGCCAGCACCGCAAGCTGGCAGGTAAACGCCTTGGAGGAAGCCACGCCCACCTCGATCCCCGCAAGCGTCGGCAGCGCGATATCGGCATCCCGGGCGATGGCCGAGGTGCCGACATTCACCAGCCCCACGGTCTTGGCGACCTTGCCGCGCGCGTAATGCAGCGCCGCAAGCGTGTCCGCGGTTTCGCCCGACTGGCTGATGAACATCGCCCAGCTATCCGGCGACAGCGGCGGCTCGCGATAGCGGAACTCGGACGCGACGTCGATATCGCAGGGCAGGCCTGCGATGCTTTCGAACCAATAGCGCGCGACGCAGCCCGCGTAATAGGCGGTGCCGCAGCCCACAAGCGTCAGCCGGTCCACATTCGAGAAGTCGATCGCATCCGGCATGACGATACGATCACCCTTGATGTAGTGGTTCAGAGCATCGCCCAAAACAACCGGTTGTTCCGCGATCTCCTTGGCCATGAAGTGGCGATAGCCGCCCTTGTCGATCTGGGTCGCGCCCACGTCGATCTGCTGGATATCGCGATGGGCGGGCTGGCCCTCCGCATTGAAGATCTCGGCGCCCCTGCGGGTCACGATCGCATGGTCGCCATCCTCGAGATAGGTGATCCGGTCGGTAAAGGGCGCAAGCGCGACCGCATCCGAGCCGATGAACATCTCGCCCTTGCCATGCCCGATGGCAAGCGGGCTGCCCTTGCGGGCGGCGATCATCAGATCGCCCTCGCCCTCGAACAGGAAGGCCAGCGCGAAGGCGCCATGCAGCCGCGCCAGCGTCGCCCGCGCCGCCTCGACCGGGCCCTTGCCCTGCGACATGTGCCATGCGGTCAGCAGCGCCACGGTTTCGGTGTCGGTATCCGACTCGGGCTGCATCCCCAGCGCGACGACCTCGTCCCGCAATTCGCGAAAATTCTCGATGATGCCGTTATGGACCACGGCCACCGGCCCGCGCCGATGCGGATGGGCATTGGCCTCGGTCGCGGCACCGTGGGTCGCCCAGCGGGTATGGCCGATCCCGGCATGGCCCGGCAGCGGATCATGCACCAGACGGTCGGAGAGGTTGACGAGCTTGCCGACTGCGCGGCGGCGGTCCAGCCTGCCCTCGGCATCGACGGTCGCGACGCCCGCGCTGTCATAACCGCGATATTCCAGACGCTTCAGCGCCTCGACCAGTTGGGGCGAGACCTCGTGGCTGCCCAGAATCCCGATGATGCCGCACATGATTATTGCCCCTTCTTCTGCCGCAGCGCCTGCATCAGCCTTGTGGCAAGGCCCGCCTTCGTCACCTGCCGCGACCGTCCGATGGCCAATGCGTCATCTGGCACATCCTCGGTGATGACCGAGCCCGAGCCGGTCATGGCCCGCGCCCCCACCCGGACCGGCGCGACCAGCATCGTGTCGGAACCGATGAAGGCATGCGCCCCGATCTCGGTCCGGTGCTTGCCGACGCCGTCATAATTGCAGGTGATGGTGCCCGCGCCGATATTCGTGGCCTCGCCGATATGGGCGTCGCCCAGATAGGTCAGGTGCCCGACCTTCACCCCCTCGTCGAGGACGGCGTTCTTGATCTCGACGAAGTTCCCGACATGGACGTCGCCCCCCAGTTCCGAGCCGGGGCGCAGGCGGGCGAAGGGACCGACCGTGGCGCCGGAGCTGACATGGCAACCTTCGAGATGGCAGAAGGGCAGGATCTCGGCCCCGCTCTCGATGGTGACGCCGGGACCGAAGACCACGTTCTGCCCGATGATCGCGTCGCGGCCGATGACGGTATCCAGCGCGAACCAGACGGTCGCGGGATCGGACAGCGTCACGCCATCCTCCAGCGCGCGGGCGCGGGCGCGGGACTGGAAGGCGGTCTCGGCGGCGGCAAGCTCCTCGCGCGTGTTGATGCCCAGCGTCTCGGCCTCGTCGCAGGTCACGACGTCGACGCGGCGGCCTTCGGCGCGGGCAAGGGCGGGAATGTCGGTCAGATAGTATTCACCCGCCGCGTTCTGGTTGCCGAGTTGCGGCAGCAGGCTGCGCAGCAGCGCGGCATCGGCGGCCAGCACCCCGGAATTGGCCAGACGGATCGCGCGGATCGCCTCATCGGCATCCTTGTATTCGACGATCTTCTCCAGCCCCTCCGGGCCGGTCACAAGCCGCCCGTAGCGGCCCGGATCGGCGGCCTCGAAACCAAGAACCACCACGTCCGAGGGATGGCTCGACAGGGCAAGCAGCGTGTCCTCGCCCAGAAATGGCGTGTCGCCGTAAAGCACGATCACCCGTCCCTCGAAGCCCTCCAGCAGCGGCATCGCCTGCTGGACGGCATGGCCGGTGCCAAGCTGTTCCTCCTGCAGGGCGATGCGCGCCTCGGGGTCAAGCTTCGCCACCGCCTTTTCGACAGCAGCCGCGCCATGTCCGGCGACGACCACGACATGCTGCGGATCAAGCGCACGACCCGCCGCCAGCGCATGTGCCACCAGCGGCACACCGCCCAGACGGTGCAGGACTTTCGGCAGGTCCGACTGCATGCGGCTGCCCTGGCCGGCCGCCAGAACGATAAGCGCGACGGGTTTGTCTGACATGACGGCCTCTTGCCTGTTTCTTATCTGATGCTGGCGTTCTACCTAGGGGGCGGCATGGGGGAAAGGCCCCGGCAGATCAAACATCTTGACGGAAGGTTACAGCATGGCAGGAACGGTGGTCTTCGATCTGGACGGCACATTGGCCGATACCTCGGGCGACCTGATCGCCGCCGCCAATGCCTGTTTTGAGGGTCGCGGGCTGGGATCCCTGCTGGATCCGGTGGCCGATGCGCTGATTGCCTTCCATGGCGGGCGGGCGATGCTGCGCGCCGGATATGCCCGTATGGGCAGCGACATCCTGTTGCCGCCGGGCGCCGAGGACGAGGACTACCCCCGCCTCCTCGACCACTATGCCGATGGCATCGCGCATCACACACGCCTTTATCCCGGCGCAGAGGCTGCACTTGATCGGCTGGCCGAGGCTGGCCACCGGCTGGCGGTCTGCACCAACAAGCCCGAGGGATTGGCCGAGATCTTGCTGAGAGAGCTTGGGATCCGCGACCGCTTCGCCGCGATGATCGGGGCCGACACCCTGCCCGTCCGCAAACCCGATCCCCGCCCCTACGCGGCGGCGGTCGAGGGCGCGGGGGGCGAGGTTGCGCGGTCCTTCCTGGTCGGTGACACCGAAACCGACCGCAAGACCGCCGCGGCCGCCGGGGTCCGGGTGGCGCTGGTCGCCTTCGGCCCCGAGGGAGAGGCGCTGTCCCGCCTTGCCCCCGAGGCGATGCTCGCGCATTTCGACGACCTGCCCGCTTTGGCAAAGGACTGGCTCGGCGCGTGAGGAAGGGCGCCCAAGGCCCCTTCCCCTGAAGGTCGCGACCTACTCGGCCTCGCTCGCCGGTTTGGCGTTGAGATGGCCGTAATTCTGCGCGCCGATCGATTCGTAGAGGTCGAGCTGGGTTTCGAGGAAATCGATATGCCCTTCCTCGTCCGCGATCAGATCCTCGAACAAATCCTTGCTGACATAGTCCTTGACGGATTCGCAGTGGTCCCGCGCCTCGACATAGAGGGTGCGGGCGTCATATTCCGCCGCGAGGTCGGCCTCCAGCGTCTCCTTGAGGTTCTGTCCGATACGCAGGGAATCGAGCTTTTGCAGATTGGGGTGGCCTTCGAGGAAGATGATGCGCTGAATCAGGCGATCCGCGTGATGCATTTCTTCGATTGATTCGGCGCGGGACTTGTCGGCGATCTTGCCGTAGCCCCAATCCTCTTGCAGGCGGTAATGCAGCCAATACTGGCTGACGGCGGTCAGTTCAGACCGAAGCGCCGCGTTGAGAAACTCGATGACCTTGGCGTCGCCCTTCATGGCTGGCTCCTTTGCGCGTGGCTCGTAGCCCCCGCAGGATCGGGGGCACAGCCAGATTATCGCAATGGCGCATCGTGTCTAGAAACAAGGGCATGCAACCGCCGCAATCGGCACGCTTGCCGAGCGCGTGGTAAATCTTGCCGGGGGTGATGATCGTCTCGGGGTCTGATGCCCGCATCCAGTCGACGGCGGCGCGGATGTCGTGATCAGAGATCTGGGTGCAGTGGCAAATGATCATCGGAACTCACTCTCGAACGCTGCCAAACCTGACTGATTCACTCGCGAAAGTAAAGCCCGAGTTTTTCACTTTGTGATTATCCGCCGCTTGACGCCTACCCGCCGCAGCGCGACAAGCCCAGCGCATGAAACTTGACGATTTCGACTTTCACCTGCCCGAAGGGCTGATCGCGACCCGCCCGGCGCGGCCGCGCAGTTCGGCCCGCCTGCTGGTGGCCGAGGGCGATGCCATGCGCGACCTGCATGTCCGCGACCTGACGGACCTGCTGGGGCCGGGCGACCTGCTGGTGCTGAACGACACCAAGGTCATTCCCGCGCGCCTCTCCGGCACCCGGACGCGGCAGACCCCGCAGGGCGAGGCGACGGCGCGGATCGAGGTCACGCTGCTGGAGCCGACCGCCGATGGCGGCTGGAAGGCACTGGCGAAACCCCTGCGCAAGCTGAAGCAGGGCGAGACGATCCGCTTTGGCGAGACGCTCTCGGCCGAGGTCGCCGAGATCGCCGAGGCGGAACTGGTCCTGCGCTTCGACGCGACGGGCGAGGCGTTCGACGCGGCGCTGGACAAGGTGGGGGCCATGCCGCTGCCGCCCTATATCGCCGCGCTTCGCGCCCCCGACGCGGCCGACCGCGAGGATTACCAGACCGTCTGGGCCAACCGCAGCGGCGCCGTCGCCGCGCCGACCGCCAGCCTGCATTTCGATCCGCCGCTCCTCGCCGCGCTGAAGGCCAAGGGCGTGCGCTTCGTCCATGTGACCCTGCATGTCGGCGCGGGCACCTTCCTGCCGGTCAAGGTCGATGACGTCACGACCCACAGGATGCATGGCGAATGGGGCGAGGTCACGGCCGAGGCCGCCGAGGCGATCAACGCCACCCGCGCCGCCGGAGGCCGGATCATCCCGGTCGGCACCACCGCGCTTCGCCTGATCGAATCAGCCGCGACCGAGGATGGCCTCGTCCATCCCTTCACCGGCGTGACCGAGATCTTCATCTATCCGGGCTATCGCTTCCGCGCCACGGATGCGCTGATGACGAACTTCCACCTGCCGAAGTCGACGCTGCTGATGCTGGTCAGCGCGCTGATGGGACAGGACCGCATCCGCGACGTCTATCGCCACGCGGTTGATTCAGGCTATCGCTTCTTCAGTTACGGTGACGCTTCCCTTCTGATTCCGTAGAGGCTTGCGAAGATGCTGACGGTCCTGCGCACGACTTGGCCCCTGCTTCTGGGCATCCTGCTTTTGATGGTCGGCAACGGCATGCAGGGCACCCTGCTGGGCATTCGCGGCGCGATCGAGGGCATATCGACCACCCAGATGTCGGTGGTCATGGCCTGCTATTTCGGCGGTTTCCTGATCGGGTCGCGCATGGTGCCCGACATGATCCAGAAGGTCGGGCATGTCCGCGTCTTCGCGGCGCTGGCCTCGATGATCTCCTCGGTGCTGATCCTCTATGCGGTCTATCCGCACTGGATCTTCTGGTCGCTGCTCAGGCTTGGCGTCGGCTTCTGCTTCTCGGGCGTCTATATCACCGCGGAAAGCTGGCTGAACGCCAGCGCCCGGAACGAGACGCGGGGTCAGGCGCTGTCGGCCTATATGATCGTGCAGATGCTGGGGATCATCACGGCGCAACTGCTGATGAACACCAGCGATCCGGGCGGCTACATGCTGTTCGTGATCCCCTCGGTGCTGGTCAGCCTGTCCTTCCTGCCGATCCTGCTGTCGCGCCAGCCCGCGCCGCAATTCTCGACGATCCAGCGGATGTCCTTCGCCCGCCTCTTCCAGGTCTCGCCGCTGGGCTGCATCGGCATCTTCCTGATGGGAGGCGTCTTTTCCGCGATCTTCGGCATGGCCTCGGTCTGGGGCTCGCTCAAGGGCCTCAACGTGACCGAAATCTCGGCCTTCGTCGCGGCAATCTATGTCGGCGGGCTGGTCCTGCAATATCCGGTCGGCTGGTTCTCGGACCACAGCGACCGGCGGATGATCGTGATGGGCCTGTCGCTGATCGGGCTGCTGGTCAGCTTCGTGACGCTCTACCTGCAACCGGGGATCTGGGGCCTCTTGCTGACCGCCGCGCTGATCGGCGGGGTCGCGAACCCGGTCTATTCGCTGCTCCTCGCCTATACCAACGACTTCCTTGATGCGAGCGACATGGCCGCCGCCTCGGCCGGGCTTTTGTTCATCAACGGCATTGGCGCAATGACCGGCCCCCTGATCACCGGCTGGCTGATGTCCACCCTGGGCCCCGAGGGGTTCTGGGTCTATATCGGCGTCCTTTTCGCGGCACTGACGATCTATGCCGGCTGGCGCCGCACCCGCCGCCCGACCCCCGCGCAGGACCAGAATTTCGCGGTCATCGCCCCCTCCGCCACCCCCCTCGCGGTCGAGGCGGCGCTGGAGAATGCCGGGTCCGACGACACGCCGAAACCCGCCGGCTGAAGCCGCGGGCTTGCAGCCCCGCCCGCGCTCTGCGACCATCGCCCGGTCAGGGAACGGAGGGCCACCATGACGTCAGGCATTGCCACCCCCGAGGAGATCAACCGCTTCTGGCTCGACGAGGTCGGCGAGAAGGGCTGGTATACGCGCTCGGATGCGCTCGACCAGCAGATCCGCGACCGCTACATGGCAAGCTGGACCGAGGCGGACAGCATCGCGCGCGACTGGGCGCGCACGCCAGCCGGCGCGCTTGCCGCGCTGATCCTGACCGATCAGTTCCCGCGCAACATGTTCCGCGAGGATCCCCGCGCCTTCGCCACGGACGACCTGGCGCGCAGCATCGCCGATCAGGCGATCGGGGCGGGCCATGACCTCAAGACCCCGGCGCCCGGCCGGCAGTTCTTCTACCTTCCCTTCGAGCATAGCGAGGACCTCGCCGACCAGGAGCGCGCGGTCGAGCTTTTCGCCGAATTCATGCCCGGCGAAAACCTGCGCCATGCCGAGCTTCACCGCGACACCATCGCCCGTTTCGGCCGCTTTCCCTGGCGAAACGCCGCCCTGGGACGCACACCGACCGAGGCTGAAAGGCGTGTGATGGAGGCGGGCGGATATGGCGCGCTGGTCTCCGGCAAGCTGCTCCTTGATGACCTCGAATAATTGGTTTAACGCTCAACTATATTTTTCCAGTGGGGGACTTCATGGCGCAATCCTTCGATATGGTGGTGATCGGCTCTGGTCCCGGCGGCTATGTCAGCGCGATTCGCGGCGCCCAGCTCGGCCTCAAGGTCGCCTGCATCGAGCGTGAGCATCTGGGCGGCATCTGCCTCAACTGGGGCTGCATCCCGACCAAGGCGCTGCTGCGCTCGGCCGAGGTCTTCCACCTGATGCACCGCGCCAAGGAATTCGGCCTCTCCGCCGACAAGATCGGCTATGACCTTCCGGCCGTGGTCCAGCGCTCGCGCGGGGTGGCCAAGCAGCTCGCGAGCGGCGTCGGCCATCTGCTGAAAAAGAACAAGGTCACGGTGATCATGGGCGAGGCGACGCTGACCGCCCCCGGCAAGATCAGCGTCAAGACCGACAAGGGGACCGAGGAAGTCACCGGCAAGGCCATCGTCCTCGCCACCGGCGCCCGCGCGCGCGAGCTTCCGGGGCTGGAACCCGATGGCGATCTGGTCTGGAACTACAAGCACGCGCTGAACCCGCCGCGGATGCCGGGCAAGCTCCTCGTCATCGGATCGGGCGCCATCGGCATCGAATTTGCCAGCTTCTTCAACACGCTCGGCGCCGATACCACGGTCGTTGAGGTGATGGACCGCGTCCTCCCGGTCGAGGATGCCGAGATCTCCGCGCTGGCAAAGAAGCAATTCGTCAAACAGGGCATGAAGATCATGGAAAAGGCGACGGTCAAGAAGCTCGACCGCGCCAAGGGTAAGGTCACCGCCCATATCGAGGCCGGCGGCAAGACCGAGACGCATGAGTTCGACACCGTCATCTCGGCCGTCGGCATCGTCGGGAACGTGGAAAACCTCGGGCTCGAGAAGCTGGGCGTCAAGATCGACCGCACCCATGTCGTGACCGACGAGTATTGCCGCACCGGCGTCGATGGCCTCTACGCCATCGGCGATGTCGCGGGCGCCCCCTGGCTCGCCCACAAGGCCAGCCATGAAGGCGTCATGGTCGCCGAGCTGATCGCGGGCCAGCACCCCCACCCGATCAAGCCGAACTCGATCCCCGGCTGCACCTATTGCAACCCGCAGGTCGCCTCCGTCGGCCTGACCGAGGAAAAGGCCAAGGCCGAGGGTTATGATATCAGGGTCGGCCGCTTCCCCTTCGTCGGCAATGGCAAGGCCATCGCGCTCGGCGAACCCGAGGGGCTGGTGAAAACCATCTTCGACGCCAAGACGGGCGAACTCCTCGGTGCCCATATGGTCGGCGCGGAAGTGACCGAACTGATCCAGGGCTATGTCATTGGCCGCACGCTCGAAACGACCGAGGTGGAACTGATCGAGACCGTCTTCCCGCACCCGACGCTCAGCGAAATGATGCACGAATCCGTCCTTTCCGCCTACGGACGCACCATCCATTTCTGACGCGAAAGGGGGCCGCATCGGCCCCCTTTTTCATCGTTTCCGAAATACCCCACGGGGGTCCGGGGGTGTGAAACCCCCGGCAGCGCGCTCAGGCCGGAACCGGCATCCGCGCCTCGATCATGCCGGCATACCAGCTCGCCCCGGCCGGGATCGCGTCATCGTCGAAATCATAGGCCCCGTGATGCAGCATCGCGGTATCGCCATTGCCAAGGAAGATATAGGCACCGGGACGCTCGTTCAGCATATAGCTGAAATCCTCTCCCGCCATCAGCGGCACCATGTCCATGTCGACCTCGCCCGCGACCTGCCGCGCCACCTCGGCGGCATGGCCGGTTGCCTCGGGATGGTTCATCGTGACCGGATAGCCCCGCTGGTAGTCGACCTCCGCCTTCGCGCCGAAGGCGGCGGCGATATTGGTGGCGACGCGGGTGATCCCCTCTTCCAGCTGATCCCGCACCCCGGCGTCGAGGCTGCGCGCCGTGCCCTTCAGCACCACGACCTGGGGGATCACGTTATGCGCGGTCGAATCCGTCTCGACCACGCAGACCGAGACCACCCCGTTCTTCAGGGGATCGACATTGCGCGAGACGATGGATTGCAGCGCGACGATGATCTGGGCCGAAACCAGCGTCGTATCGATCGTCTCATGCGGCTTCGCGGCATGGCCGCCCTTGCCGGTCACGACGATGTCGAACTGGTCCGCCGCCGCCATCATCGCGCCCTCGCGGATGGCGAAGCTGCCGGTGGGCAGGCCGGGCATATTGTGCATCCCGAAGAATTCCTGAATGCCCCAGCGGTCGACCAGCCCGTCCTCGACCATGGCGAGACCGCCACCGCCACCCTCCTCGGCGGGCTGGAAAATCACCACGGCGGTGCCGTCGAAATTCCGCGTCTCGGCCAGGTATTTGGCCGCGCCAAGCAACATTGCGGTATGTCCGTCATGGCCGCAGGCATGCATGATCCCCGGCGTCGCCGAGGCATATTCCGCCCCGGTGATCTCGCGGATCGGCAGGGCGTCCATATCGGCGCGCAGGCCAATCACCCGGCCCCGGCTGTCGCTTTTCCCGCGGATCACGCCGACAACCCCGGTCCGGCCGATCCCCTCGACGACTTCATCGACGCCGAAGCCGCGCAGCAATTCGGCGACCTTGCCCGCGGTGCGATGCACCTCGTAGAGCAGTTCCGGGTGCTGGTGGAAATCCCGCCGCCAGGCGGTGATTTCGGGCAGAAGTTCGGCGAAGCGGTTCTTGACGGGCATGTGACATCTCCTTCGCCCGAAGATTGGCGGTTTTGGGATGCCGCCGCAAGCCTTGGCCCCCGTTCAGATCGACGGGCCGAGTTCGATCCTCGATCCGTCCGAAAAACGGGCAAACCGGAATCGGGAAAGGTCATGTCCGGGCGCGCGGCCAAGCATCAGATCGGCCATGACCCTTCCGATCCCCGGCCCGATCCCGAAGCCATGTCCCGAAAGACCCGTGGCGACGAAAAGCCCCGGCACCGGGCTTTCGTCTAGAATCGGCACCTGATCGGGCGTCACGTCGATCATGCCGGCCCAGGCGCGCCGGATCGCGGGGCGGCCAAGCTGGGGGAAGGCCTTGGCAAAATCCCCGCGCAGCCTTTCGATACGGGCCAGATTCGGTGGCGGATCCAGAACGCGCAGCCGCTCGAAGGGCGATTGGGCATCAAGGCTCCAGCGGCGCTGCGTGCCCCAGCCATCGGGATAGCCGCGCGGCGCGGCCGGGCTCAGCCGGGTATGGCGCAGGTCGCGCCGGACCTGCGGCAGGAAATCCTTCAGATATCGAAACGCGGCCTGCCCGATCCAGAAATCATGCCCGATCCCCGGCGCCAACGTATAGCCGCCGTCCAGACGGCGGCGCAGCGCAAAACCGGAATCCGCCGCGTTGCCTGCGTGGAAATTGGGCATCGCCTCGGTCGCCACCACCGTCGCGCGAACCGAAAGCTGCGGGAAACCGATCCCGGCATTCCCGGCGAAAAGCGTGGACCATGCCCCGCCCGCCAGCAGGACCAGCGGCGCCGAAACCCTGCCCTTCTCGGTGACCACGCCCGAAACACGCCCGCCCGTCACCTCGACCCCGCGCACGGCGCAATCCTCGCAGATGGTAACGCCCGCCTCGACCGCGAGTTCGGCGATGGCGGGAACGGCCGTCCACGGCTCGGCCCGCGCGTCGTTCGAGGTCCGCAGCGCCCCGATCCAGCCCGCCGAACTGGGCAGCATCGCATCCAGCTCGGCCCGGCTCATCAGATGCGTGTCGAGCCCATGCGCCGCCCCATGCGGCTGCCATGAGGTGAAATTCCGCAGATCCGCCTCGGTCCGGGCAAGGTAGGTCGTGCCGGTCTGGCGCAGGCCCACCCGATCGCCCAGCCGTTGATGCAACCCCTGCCAAAGCCGCAGCGCCTCGACCATGATCGGCAATTCGTCGGGGTCGCGGCCCTGCTGGCGCACCCAACCCCAGTTGCGCGAGCTTTGCTCGCCCGCGATCCGCCCCTTTTCGCACAGGGTAACGCGCTGGCCAGCTTCGGCGAGGTAAAGCGCCGTCATCACCCCGGCGATGCCCCCACCAATGACGACCACATCCGCCTGAGCCGGCGGGGTCGAGGGGAAACGCGCGGGATCGGAGATCGAGATCGGGCCACCAGTCTGCATGATGCCCGCTTACTGATGCGTCGACGGGTCGACAAGGACCAGATGGCCCGGCGCGACCTCGCGATAGGTGGAGGGGGGTGGCACATGCCTGACGGGATGGATCGGCGAGGCGATGGGGCGAAAGCGCAGCTCCTCGCTCATCCTCCGCTGGCGGGGATCGGCGACCGGAACGGCGGACATCAACTGGCGGGTATAGCTGTGCCGGGGATCTTCAAAGACCTGCCTGCGGCTGCCCATCTCGACGATCCGGCCCAGATACATGACGGCGACATGGTGGCTGACGCGCTCGACCACGGCCATGTCATGGCTGATGAACACCATCGAGATATCCAGATCGCGCTGCAACTCCATCAGCAGGTTCAGCACCTGCGCCTGCACCGACACATCGAGGGCCGAGACCGCCTCGTCTGCGACCAGCAGTCGCGGGTTCAGCGCAAGCGCGCGGGCGATGGCGATGCGCTGGCGCTGCCCGCCCGACATCTCGTGCGGATAGCGGTTCATGAAACTGCGCGGCAGTTCGACCCGGTCAAACAATTGCGCGATCCGGTCGCGTCGCTCGCCCCGGTTGCCGATGCCATAGTTCAGCATCGGCTCCTCGACCTGATCCAGCAGCTTCATCTGCGGGTCGAGGCTGGCGAAGGGATCCTGAAAGATCATCTGCATGTCCCGCCGCGCGCGCCGCAAGCCGGAGGCGGTCATGCCCAAAACGTCGCGCCCGTCCAGATGGACCGAGCCGGAATGCGGTTGGACCAGTCGCAGGATCGAGCGACCAGTGGTCGACTTGCCGCAGCCCGATTCGCCGACCAGCGACAGCGTCTCGCCCCGGTTGAGGGTGAAGGAGACGTCCTCGACCGCATGAACCTCGGCCACGGTGCGGCGCAGCAGCCCGCCCCGGACCGCGAAACGGGTGCAGAGGTTCTGGACCACCAGCAAAGGCTCGGGATCGCGCGGACGGACCGGCGCAGCCTCGCCTGCCCCTTTGCTGTGCATCAGGCGCATCGGCTCGGGCGCGTCGCGGCCGGTCATCTCGCCCAGACGCGGCACCGCGGCCAGAAGCGCGCGGGTATAGGCCTCGCGCGGGGCATCGAAGATCTCGGCGACCGACCCCTCCTCAACCTTCCTGCCGCGCAGCATCACCACGACGCGGTCGGCCATCTGCGCCACCACGGCCATGTCATGGGTGATGAAGAGGACCGCCATCCCGGTTTCGCGCTTCAGCCGGTCGATCAGGGCAAGGATCTCGGCCTGAATGGTGACGTCGAGCGCGGTCGTCGGCTCGTCGCAGATCAGCAGCCGCGGGCGGCAGGCCATGGCCATGGCGATGACGACGCGCTGGCGCATCCCGCCCGAAAGCTCATGCGGATATTGCCCCAGCCGCCGCTCGGGTTCAGGGATGCGGACCTCGCGCAAAAGCTCCAGCGCCCGCACCCGCGCCTGCTTGCGGGTCAGGCCGCGATGGGTGATCAGCCCCTCTGAAAGCTGGTTGCCCACGGTAAAGACCGGGTTCAACGCCGTCATCGGCTCCTGAAAGATCATCGCGATCTCGTTGCCGCGAATGTCGCGCATGATCCCTTGCCGGGCCTTGGCCAGATCGACGACGCCGGTGTCCCGCTGGAAGAGCAGTCGACCCTGCGCGATCTCTCCTCCGCCGAACTCGACCAGCCGCATCAGCGAGAGCGAGCTGACCGACTTGCCCGAACCCGACTCGCCGACCACGCAGACGCATTCCCCGGCGGCGATGTCGAAGCTCAGCTCCTCGACGCCGGTGACGGGGCCGTCATTGGTCTGGAACGTCACGCGCAGCCCGCGGATCGAGACGAGCGGCAGGCTCTCATCGGCGTCAAGCATCGGGCGGCCCTTATGCCTGTTGATCAATCCGAAGGCTAAAACCGGACGGCCATATTGCAACATCTTTCGGGAGCGAACTTGATTCTTGCTTTTTTCGCGGCACCTGTCCGAAACTCGGGCCCTGTTCCGCAGGCAATGATGCCTTCAGCACGGCAGGCATGGGAAGGCACGGAAAGAACAAGAAAAGACAGCCCGGAAGCCCGGCGGACAACCAACAGTCCAACAGGAGTTAGCAATGAGATTGAAGACCCTGATGCTGGGCGCAGTGGCGACCGCCGCCATGGCCCCCGCTGCCTTCGCAGAGCGTGGCACGGACGGACAAGTCAATATCATCTACTGGCAGGCGCCCTCGACCCTGAACCCCTACCTCTCCTCGGGCACCAAGGATCTCGAGGCTTCGTCACTGGTGATCGAACCGCTGGCCGGGTTCGACGAAAAGGGCGTGGTCTACCCCAGACTCGCCGCCGAAATCCCCAGCACCGCGAATGGCGGCATCTCGGAGGATCTGAAGACCGTCACCTGGAAGCTGAAGCCGGACCTGAAATGGTCGGACGGCTCGCCCGTCACCTCGGCGGACGTGAAGTTCACCGCCGATTACTGCATGCATCCCGAAGGCGGCTGCGCGCAGCTTGCCCGTTACGAGGGCATCGAAAGCATCGAAACGCCGGACGACCTGACCGTCGTTATCCATTTCGATGAGCCGCGCCCGAACCCCTTCACCGCCTTCTCCGGCTCGCAATCGCCGATCCTGCAAAAGGCGCAGTTCGAGAAATGCGCGGGCACCGGCGCCTCGGCCTGCACGGCCGAGAATTTCGGCCCGATCGGCACCGGCCCGTTCCGCGTGGTCGAATTCCGCACGAACGACGCCGTGACGCTCGAGGCCAATCCGAACTATCGCGACCCTGCGAAACCCGCCTTTGCCAAGGCGGTGATCAAGGGCGGGGGCGATGCGGCGGCGGCGGCGCGCTCGGTCCTCGAGACCGGAGAGTTCGACTATGCCTGGAACACGCTGGTTCCGCCGGACACGCTGAAGGGCATGGCGGCCGCCGGCAAGGGCAAGATCGTCACCGGCTTCGGCACGCTGGTCGAGCGGATGGAGATGAACATGACCGACCCCTCGCCCGACCTGCCCGAGGGCGAGCGCGCGACCACCAAGCACCCCCACCCCATCCTGTCGGACGAGCGCGTGCGGCGCGCGCTCAGCATGGCGATCGACCGCACCCTGCTGACCGAGATCGGGTTCGGCGAGGCGGGGCGGCCGACCTGCAACCTCGTCCCCGCGCCCGAGATCTTCGCCTCGGACAATACCGGCTGCCTGACGCAGGACGTGGACGGCGCCAAGGCGCTGCTGGACGAGGCGGGATGGACGGTCGGCGGCGACGGCATCCGCGAGAAGGACGGCAAGAAGCTGCACCTGCTCTACCAGACCTCGGTGAACCCGATCCGGCAGGATTTCCAGGCCCTGATCAAGCAATGGTGGCAGGATATCGGCGTCTCGACCGAGTTGAAGACCGTCGATGCCTCGGTCTTCTTCGGCGGCGACGCGGGCTCGCCCGACACGTTCCAGCGCTTCTATGCCGATGTCGAGATGTATGCCAACAACTTCGACGGCACCGATCCTGAGCCCTATCTTGCCCATTACACCTGCGAGAAGGTGCCCAGCCCCGAATCGCAATGGCAGGGCGAGAACGTGAACCGCTATTGCGACCCGGAATATGACAAGCTGATCGTCGAGCTTGGCAAGACCGCGAAGATCGAGGAGCGCGCGACAATTGCAAGGAAGCTCAACGACATGATCACCAAGGACAGCATGACCATCGTTCCGCTGGTCGATCGCGGCCGTGTCTCGGCCCATGCGAACAGTCTGGGCGGGGTGGTGCTGAACACCTGGGACAGCGAGCTTTGGAACGTCGCGGACTGGTACCGCGTGAAGTGACGCCCGACGCGCCCCGGCAATCCGGGGCGCATCCATCCGCATTCCTGCGCATGAGAGGGTGTCATGCTGGTCTATGCCTTGCGTCGACTGCTGCTGGCAGTCCCGACATTGCTGTTCATCTCGCTGGTGATCTTCCTGCTGCTCGAGGCATCGCCCGGCGATCCCTTGGGCGACATTCCCCTGACCATCCCGGCCGAGGTCAAGGAGAAGATGCGCGAGGCGCTTGGCCTCGGGCAGGCTTGGTATATCCGCTATCTGCTATGGCTGAAGCAGTTCTTCTGGGTCGAGCCGCTGCATTGGGTCGACCATGTCTTCGGCACCGGCTTCAGCGAGGGGATGCAGCGCATCATCAGCTTCCAGACCCGCAGCCCGGCCTTTGACGTGATCGCCCAGCGCCTGCCGCAAACCCTGACGGTGGTGGGGCTGTCCTATCTGATCGGCCTGCTGATCGCCTTGCCGATCGGGATCATCTCGGCCTATCGGCAATATAGCTGGTTCGACCAGATCGGCACCTTCGTCTCGATGGTGGGGTTCTCGCTGCCGACCTTCTTCACCGGGGTCGTGCTGATCATCGTCTTCGGGATCAAGCTGCAATGGTTCCCGTCGATCTATGACACCACGCATCGCGTCACCGACTGGGGCAGCTTCGTCGTGCAGGTCCGGCAGATGGCGATGCCGGTCACGGTGCTGTCGCTCTTCAACGCTGCCCAGATCAGCCGGTTCATGCGCGCCTCGATGCTGGACAACCTGCGTCAGGACTATGTCCGCACCGCCCGCGCCAAGGGGTTGGGCGAGCGCGTCGTGGTGCTGAAGCATGTCCTGCGCAATTCGCTGATCCCGGTCGTCACCGTCATCGCGCTGGGTCTGCCCGCGGTCTTCGGCGGCGCGATCATCACCGAGCAGGTCTTCAAGGTGAACGGGCTGGGGCAATTGCTGATCCTCGCGATCAACTCCAATGACATACCCATGGTGATGACCCTGACCTTCATCTTTGCGATCCTGATCGTCGCCTTCACGCTGGTCGCCGATCTACTCTATGGCGTCCTCGACCCGAGGATCCGCTATGAGTGACCCGCAACTGCCCCTGCTGGTCGAGGAAGGCGCGGCCAATGCCGCCGCCCCCGCAAGCCCCGCCCGTAGCCAGTGGCAGGATGTCTGGCGGCAGTTCCGCCGCCATCGCGGCGCGATGGTCGCGCTGGCGCTTTTCGCGGCGATCCTGATCTTTGCGCTGCTGGGACCGCTGGTCTGGCGGGTCGAGCCGACATTCGTCGACATCCGCGCCCGCAATCAGGGGTTTTCGTGGCTGCACCCTCTGGGCACCGACCAGCTTGGCCGCGACATGCTGGCGCGGCTGATGGCGGGCGGGCGGATCTCGCTCGCCGTCGGGCTGACCGCAATGTCGATCGCACTGACGTTGGGCAGCCTGATCGGCATCCTCTCGGGCTTTTTCCGGGCGCTGGATGCGCCCCTGATGCGCGTGACCGAGCTGTTTCTGGCCCTGCCGCTGCTGCCGCTGCTTTTGCTGATGGTGACGCTGTTCCGCGAGCCGCTGGGAAAGGCGATGGGACCGGCGGGCGGAACTTTCCTGCTGATCGTCTCGGCCATCGGCGTCACCTCATGGATGCAGACCGCCCGCATCGTCCGAGGCGAAGTGCTGGGCCTGAAGGAGCGCGAGTTCATCCTTGCCGCGCGGTCGATCGGGACGCCGCCCTTGCGGATGATCCTGCGCCATGTGCTGCCGAATGTGCTGTCGCCGATCATGGTCGCGGCAACGCTGGGGATCGCGACCGCGATCATCACGGAAAGCGCGCTTTCCTTCCTCGGGCTCGGCTTTCCGCCGGATTTCCCGACCTGGGGGCGGCTGCTTTACGACGCGGTGGATCAGATGCAGCAATATCCGTGGCGGGTGATCCTGCCGGGGCTGTTCATCTCGCTGACGGTGCTGTCGGTCAATTATATCGGCGACGGGCTAAGGGACGCGATGGATCCCCGCACCCGGCGCCGCTAGAGCGGCAGGGTCGCGGTCGGGTATTTAAGAAACGGTGAAACGACTGCCTCAGAGGGCGGCGGCGAGCGTCGAGAGGGTGGCGCGCGGCAGGATCAGGAGCATGGGGCCGTGGATGTCGCTGAGCATGACTGGCCCCCTCGCCTCGTTCGAGGTGCCGACGCGGCCATCGGGCGCGAAGTCGAGGCCGTCGATCGGCCATTTGAGGCCGGTGGAGCGGCCCGAGGCGCGGCCCATCGGCACAAGCGAAACCCGCGTCCCTGCCGCGAGATCGAGGGTGATCCGCCGGGGGGCGAGGGCGATGACGTCATCGCCTGCGATCAGGATGCAGGGCGGCCCGACGCGCCGGGCCAGCGTGTTCAGAGCGGCGAGGAAGTGGTCCTGCCGGGCGCCCGCGAAACCGACGGCAAGGACCAGCGGCGCGTCGATCCGCGACAGGCATTTTTCGAAATCGGTATGTTCCTGTTCGGTGATCCGGTGCAGGCGATCCGCCGGGATTGCAGCGCGGCCGGCATCCGAGAGGGAATCCAGATCGCCGAAGACCGCCTCGGGCATCAGGCCATGGGCCAGCGCCGCATCGGCCCCGCCATCCGCCGCCGCGACCACCGGCGCCAGGGCCAGCGCCGCATCCAGATCCGCGCGGGGAAAGGGCGCGCCCCCGACCAGCGTGACCGGCCGGAGGCTGGCAAGGACGCTCATTCGCCCTTGCCAATGCCGGAGAAGACCCGGCGGAAGGGCAGGATCCAGAGGATCCCGAGCGCGACATAGACGGCAAGCTCAAGCAGGATCGGCTGGCGGCCCAGCAGGCTGTCCATCAGGTTGACCAGCGTGACCGCCACCACGATATAGACCGGCAGCCCGACCAGCAGGATGACCAGCGACCAGCGTTTGCGCGCCTTGAGGTCCATCTCAGTCCGCGAAGGGATCGGTGACGAGGATCGTGTCGTCACGCTCGGGCGAGGTCGAGAGCAGCGCCACCGGGCATTGGATCAGCTCCTCGATCCGGCGGACATATTTGATCGCATTCGCCGGCAGGTCGGCCCAGCTCCGCGCGCCTTGCGTCGATTCCGTCCAACCTTCCATTTCCTCATAGACCGGGGTGACCTTCGCCTGCAGCGCCGCAGCGGTCGGCAGGTGGTCGTAATGGGTGCCGTCGATCTCGTATCCGGTGCAGATCTTGATGGTCTCGAACCCGTCCATCACGTCGAGCTTGGTCAGCGCGATGCCGTTCACGCCCGAGATCGCGCAGGTCTGGCGCACCAGCACCGCATCGAACCAGCCGCAGCGGCGCTTGCGGCCGGTGACGGTGCCGAATTCATGGCCACGCTCGCCCAGGCGCTGGCCGTCTGCATCGTCAAGCTCGGTCGGGAAGGGACCGGACCCGACGCGGGTGGTATAGGCCTTGACGATGCCCAGGACGAAGCCGATGGCGCTGGGGCCCATGCCGGTGCCGCTGGCCGCCATGCCCGACATGGTGGTCGAGGAGGTGACATAGGGATAGGTGCCGAAGTCGATGTCGAGAAGCGAGCCCTGCGCGCCCTCGAACAGGATGCGCTTGCCCGCCTTGCGGTAGTCGTTCATCACCTTCCACACCGGCTGGGCGTATTGCAGCAGCTTCGGCGCGATTTCCAGCAGCTTTGCGCGCAGCTCGGCCCGGTCGATCGGCGTCGCGCCAAGACCCTCGCGCAGCGCGTCGTGATGGGCAAGCAGCCGGTCGAGGCGCGAATCCAGCGTTTCCTCATCCCCCAGATCGGCGACGCGGATGGTGCGGCGGCCGACCTTGTCCTCATAGGCGGGACCGATGCCGCGCCCGGTGGTGCCGATCTTGGAGGCGCCGGCGGCTTCCTCGCGCAGCTTGTCGAGATCCTGATGCAGCGGCAGGATCAGCGGCGTGTTTTCCGCGATCATCAGGTTTTCGGGGCTGATCTCGACCCCCTGCGCCTCGAGCTTGGCGATCTCGCTGAACAGCGCCCAGGGGTCTAGGACGACGCCATTGCCGATCACGGCCATCTTGCCCTTGCGCACGATGCCCGAGGGCAGCAGCGACAGCTTGAACACCTCGTTCCCGATGACCAGCGTGTGGCCGGCGTTATGGCCGCCCTGAAACCGCGCGATCACATCCGCACGTTCGGAGAGCCAGTCGACGATCTTGCCCTTGCCCTCGTCGCCCCATTGCGCGCCGACGACCACCACATTGGCCATGTTGGTTTCCTTCTGAAGGTCATGAATGCCGGGAACGGGTATAATCATTGAGGCCGCAGGGTGAAAGCTGAATCCCCATTGGCTAATTTTTGGGCGTTCCGCTGAAAATTTGATCTGCGCGTTTAGAATCGATGGACAGCTACGCCGCGCCATTGCGAAATCGACCTGATTTTGCGCATGGGTTGGGCAAGAGGGCGTGATGCTGCACCAGAACCTGACACCCGAATTGCCCCGCGCGCATGGCACGCTTCGTGCCGGATTCGCCTTTTCGCGGGGCGCCACGCGGCTTGCCCGGCTTTATCAGGCCGGCAGCGCCAAGGCGATGCTGCCCCCCGCGCCGGGATGCGAAATGGTGATGCTGAACACCTCGGGCGGGCTGACCGGAGGCGACCGGATGGAGATTTCGGTCGAGCAGGAGGCGGGCACGCGCCTGATCGCGACCACCCAGACGGCCGAGCGCGCCTATCGCAGCACGACCGGGCGGGCGCGCGTCCTGGCGCGGTTCGGCGTCGGACCGGGGGCGCATCTGGATCTGCTGCCGCAGGAGACCATCCTTTTCGACCGCTCGGCCCTTCACCGCGAGCAGGAGGTCGCGCTGGCCCCCGACGCGACCTGCCTCTGGGTCGAGACGCTGGTGCTGGGCCGCGCCGCCATGGGCGAGACGGTGCGCCAGCTTGACCTGACCGATCGCCGCCGGATCACGCGCGGGGGTAGGCCCGTCTTTATCGAGAACCTGCGGCTGGACGATGCCGCACTGGCAGGTGGCGCCGGCCCCGCGATGCTGGCGGGCTGCCGCGCCTTTGCGACGCTAATTCTGGTCGCGCCCGACGCCGCCGATCGGCTGGAGCGCACGCGCGTGGCTCTGGGACCGGACGGCGCGGCCAGCGCCTTCGACGGCAAGCTGATCGCGCGGCTGATGGCCGGGGATGGCTGGCCGCTGCGCCGGACCCTTATCCGCCTTCTTCACGCCATCCGCCCCGGCCCCCTGCCCCGCGTCTGGCAGATCTGAATTCGACCTGAGGAGCCCGATCCGTCCATGAACCTCTCTCCCCGCGAAAAGGAAAAGCTGCTGGTTTCGGTCGCCGCGATGGTGGCGCGCAACCGGCTGGCGCGCGGCGTCAAGCTGAACCATCCCGAATCCATCGCCCTGATCACCGATTTCGTGGTCGAGGGCGCGCGCGACGGGCGCTCCGTCGCCGACCTGATGGAGGCGGGCGCCCATGTGATCACGCGCGGGCAATGCATGGACGGCATCCCCGAGATGATCCATTCGGTCCAGGTCGAGGCCACCTTTCCCGACGGCACCAAGCTGGTTACCGTCCATGATCCCATCCGGTAAGAGGCTGAGATGAAAAAACTTCTTCCCTTTCTGCTGATGCCGACAATGGCTTTTGCGCATCCCGGCCATCCGGGCCACGCGGCCCCCTTCACCGAAGGCTGGATGCACCCGCTGGGCGGCGTGGATCATATCCTTGCCATGGTGGCGGTGGGGCTCTGGGCCGCTACCTCGACCGACCGGCGCGGGCTCTGGGCGCTGCCGCTGGGCTTCGTGGCGACGATGATCCTGGGCGGTGTGCTGGGCGCGGCGGGGGTTCATCTGCCGGCGGTGGAGCCGATGATCCTCGCCTCCTCGGTCATCCTCGGGTTGGCGGTGGCGCTGGCGCTGCGCCCCTCGCTGGGTTTTGCCCTGCCGGTCGTCGCGCTGTTCGGCCTGTTCCACGGCCATGCGCATGGGGCCGAGGGACCGGCAGCCGGTCTTGCCGCCTATGCCGCGGGCTTCGTCCTCGCGACGGCGGCGCTGCATCTTGCAGGCATCGGCCTTGGCAAGCTCGGGGCAAGCCGCATCCTTGGTGCCGTGACCGCTGCGGCTGGTCTGGCGCTGGCGGTGATGCCATGATCCCGGGGCAGATCTTTCCGGCCGAGGGCGAGCTGACCCTCAATGCCGGGTCCGATGCGATCACCCTGATGGTCGCCAATACCGGCGACCGTCCGGTTCAGGTCGGAAGCCATTACCATTTCGCCGAGACCAATCCCGGTCTCGACTTCGATCGCGCGGCGGCACGGGGGATGCGGCTCGACATCGCGGCGGGAACCGCCGTCCGCTTCGAACCCGGCCAGATGCGCGAGGTGCGGCTGATCCCCTATCTTGGGGGACGCGAAATCTGGGGTTTCAACGGCAAGGTCATGGGTCCGCTGGACTGACCTTTTTTGGGGAGGACTGGGAATGTGCAATGCCTGCGTGATCGAAGGCGTCAAGGCGTCAATGCTGAGCCGCCGCAACCTGTTCATGAGCGCGGCGGCCAGCGGCGTGGCCGCCATTGCCGCCAGCGCGATCAGCGCCCGCCCGGCGCTGGCGCAATCGACCGGCAAGGTCGTCGATCTGACCTATGTTTTCGACGAGAAATTCCCGACCTTCGACGGCGTGCCCGGCATCGCCTATGAGGAGGCGGTGAATTTCGACAAGTCGGGCTACCAGCTCTGGAAGCTGACCATCTTCGAACATTCCGGCACGCATATCGACGCGCCGCTGCATTTCTCGAAGGACGGCGCCTCGGTCGACCAGCTTCCGGCTGAATCGCTGATCTGCCCGCTTTGCGTCATCGACATTACCTCCAAGGCGCGTGACGACGCGAATGCCGCGCTTGAGGCGGAGGATGTCGAAGCATGGGTTTCCGCCAATGGCGAGATCCCTGCGGGCGCTTGCGTGGCGATGAATTCCGGCTGGGGGGCCAAGGTCGCGACGCCGGAGTTTCGCAATACGCCCGATGGCAAATTCGCCTTCCCCGGTTTCGGGAAATCCGCGACCGACCTTCTGGCCGAAATGGGGGCGGCGGCGATTGCCAGCGACAGCCTTTCGCTCGATCCCGGTAATTCGGCGGATTTCGCGGTCCATAACTCATGGCTGCCGGGCGGGCGCTACGGGATCGAGAACCTCGCCAATGTCGACCAGCTTCCCGCGACGGGCGCCACGATCTTTGTCGGCGCGCCGAAACATGCTCGGGGCACCGGCGGTCCGGCCCGCATTCTGGCGATGATCTGATGGCGACGCTTCCCCTTTTGTCCGATGGCGAAGCGCCCGCCGCCAGCCTCGCGGTCTTTGACGAGATCCGCGAGGCGCGCGGCACCGATTACGTCAACAACTTCTGGCGCGCATTGGCCCATGACCCCGAGCTTTTGCGCGCCACATGGGAACGCGCGGCCCATGTCATGGCCCCCGGCGCGCTGCATCCGCTGATCAAGGAGCTGATCTATATCGCGGTCTCGACCGCCAATGGCTGCACCTATTGCGTCCATTCCCATACCGCCGCCGCGAAGGCCAAGGGGATGACGCCCGAACAGCATGCCGAATTGCTGGCCGTGATCGCCATGGCCAGCCAGACCAATGCCCTTGCCACCGCCCTCGCCGTGCCGGTGGACGAGCGTTTCAAGGAGGACTGAATGGCCCTGACCATTTCCCGCGCCGAATATGCCCAGATGTATGGCCCGACCACCGGAGACCGTATCCGTCTGGGCGATACCGAGATCATCATCGAGGTCGAGCGCGACCTGACCACCTATGGCGAGGAGGTGAAGTTCGGCGGGGGAAAGGTCATCCGCGACGGCATGGGCCAGTCACAGGTCAGCCGCGCGGGCGGGTCGATGGACACGGTCATCACCAATGCCCTGATCCTCGACCATTCCGGCATCTACAAGGCCGATATCGGGCTGAGGGATGGCCGCATCGCCGGGATCGGCAAGGCCGGCAACCCCGACACCCAGCCCGGCGTCACGCTGGTCATCGGGCCGGGGACCGAGATCATCGCGGGCGAGGGCCGGATCGTCACCGCAGGCGGCATGGATGCGCATATCCATTTCATCTGCCCCCAGCAGATTGAGGACGCGATTTCCTCCGGCATCACCACGATGCTGGGCGGCGGCACCGGCCCGGCGCATGGCACGCTCGCCACCACCTGCACGCCGGGGCCGTGGCATATCGGCCGGATGCTGATGGCGATGGATTCGGTGCCGGTGAACATGCTGATCTCGGCCAAGGGCAACGCCTCCCGCCCCGAGGCGCTGGAGGAGATGGTGCGCGCCGGGGCCTCGACCCTGAAGCTGCACGAGGACTGGGGCACCACCCCCGCCGCGATCGACTGCTGCCTGACGGTGGCCGATCGGATGGACGTGCAGGTCACGATCCATACCGACACGCTGAACGAGTCGGGCTTTGTCGAGAACACTTTGGCCGCGATCAAGGGCCGCACCATCCACGCCTTCCATACCGAGGGCGCGGGTGGCGGCCATGCCCCGGACATCATCCGGCTGGTCGGCGCGGCGAACGTCATCCCCAGTTCCACCAACCCGACCCGGCCCTTCACCGCGAACACGCTGGAAGAGCATCTCGACATGCTGATGGTCTGCCACCACCTCGACAAGCGCGTGCCCGAGGACGTGGCCTTCGCCGAATCCCGCATCCGGCGCGAGACCATCGCGGCCGAGGACATCCTGCATGACATGGGCGCGTTCTCGGTCATCTCGTCGGACAGTCAGGCGATGGGCCGCGTGGGCGAGGTCATCACTCGGACATGGCAGACCGCCCACAAGATGAAGGTCCAGCGCGGTCGGCTGGGGGACGAGACCGGCCAGAACGACAATATCCGCGCCCGCCGCTATGTCGCGAAATACACGATCAACCCCGCCATCGCGCATGGCATCGCGCATGAGATCGGCTCGATCGAGCCCGGCAAGCGCGCCGATCTGGTGATCTGGGACCCGGCCATGTTCGGCGCAAAGCCCGAGATGGTGCTGGTCGGCGGCATGATCTCATGGGCGCAGATGGGCGACCCGAACGGGTCGATCCCGGTGCAGCCGATGTATATGCGCCCGATGTGGGGCGCAATGGGCCGGGCCATGCAGGCGTCGAGCGTCACGTTCGTATCGCAGGCCGGCCTCGATGCCGGGGTCGGTGCGGAGATGCTGAAATCCGCCATCGCCATCCGTGGCACGCGCGGCATCGGCAAGGCGGACATGAAGCTCAATGCCGCGACCCCGCAGATCGAGGTCGATCCCGAGACCTATGAGGTTCGCGCCGATGGCGAGCTGCTGACCTGCCAGCCAGCGACCGAATTGCCGCTGGCGCAGCGTTACTTCCTGTTCTGATGCGCCCCGCAAGGCAGCATTGCAAAAAACGCCATGGATGAGGCAAGAATGATTACCTATATTCAAGGGCATGGGAGGAAACCGTTCGCCAATACCGAAAGGGTTTCCAATGGCTATTCAATCGACCGAATTCGCTCCGACCCTTCGCGGCCGCGTGGATGCAATCCTGGCCCGCATCGGCCGGTTCATGACCAGCTATGTCGAGCATCGCTCGCGCCGGTCGCAAATCGAGGCCCTCGAGGCCAAGTCGGACGCCGAGCTTGCCAAACTGGGCATCAAGCGCGAGGGCATCGCCTATCATGTGTTCCGGGACCTGACCTGGATCTGAGCCTGGGCAATCGGGGGGCGCGTCGATGAGCGCGCCCCTGCTTCAGTTCCGCGCGACCGGCATCCTGCGCGCGACACCTGCCGAAGACAGCGTCACCCTTGACTACGAGGGGCGCTTTTTGCGCCGCAAGCGGCTGATCTCACGCGCCGGAACCTCATTCCTTGTCGATCTGGCCGAGACCGTCAGCCTCGATCCCGGCGACGCCTTTTGCCTCGACGATGGCACGCTGGTCGGCGTCATTGCCGCGATGGAGCCCTGCCTGCGGGTCGAGGGGCCGCTGCCTCGCCTCGCCTGGCATATCGGCAATCGCCATACCCCCTGCCAGATCCTTGACGATCATCTGCTGATCCGCGCCGATCATGTGCTCGACGCCATGCTGCGTGGCCTTGGCGCAGCGGTGACCCCCACCATGTCGGCATTTGCCCCCGAGGGTGGCGCTTATGGGCATGGCCGCACGCTGGGCCATGACCATGGCCCCGGCCTCCATTCGCATTGAAATGTCCCCACTCGCGCGCCTTTCGCTGATCCAATGGCTGTCCCCGGCCTTCCCGACCGGGGGTTTTGCCTATTCGCACGGGCTTGAACAGGCCATGGCCGACGGATTGCGCGATGCCGATGGAGTCGGAATCTGGGTCGCGGATGTGCTGCGCCATGGTGCGGGCTGGACCGATGCGGTGGTGCTGGGGCTGGTCCTGCGCGGCAGCGATCCCGAAGACCTGTCCGCCCTTACCCAAGCGCAGGCCGGATCGGCCGAGCGGCTGCGCGAGACTATGGAACAGGGCCGCGCCTTCGCCGCTACGGTCGCGGCGCTGACCGGCGCGGCGATTCCGCCCCATCCCCTGCCGGTGGCCGTAGGGATGGCGGCGCGCGGGCTTGGCCTGCCCCCGACCGAGGTGATCGCGCATTACCTCCACGCCTTTGCCGGCAACCTCGTCTCGGCCGCGACGCGGTTCCTGCCGCTGGGTCAGGTGCAAGGGCAAAGGGTGCTGGCGGGCCTCCATCCCGTCATCGCCGATGTCGCCGGGCGTGCCGCCTCAGCCGGACCAGAGGCGCTTGAAACCTGCTGCTTCGGGGCCGAACTTGCGGCCATGCGGCATGAAACCCTGAACGTGAGGATCTTCCGCACATGAGCCATAACGGCCCCCTGCGCGTCGGCATCGGCGGCCCCGTCGGCGCCGGCAAGACCACCCTGACCGAGCAGCTTGCCCGCGCCCTCGCGCCGCGCCTGTCCATGGCGGTGATCACCAATGACATCTACACGCGCGAGGATGCCGAGGCCTTGATGCGCGCGCAGGTCCTCCCCGCCGAGCGCATCCGCGGCGTCGAGACCGGCGGCTGCCCCCATACCGCGATCCGCGAGGATGCGAGCATCAACCTGGCCGCCGTGGTGGAATTGCGCGCAGCCTTCCCCGATCTGGAGCTGATCCTGATCGAATCGGGAGGCGACAATCTGGCCGCGACCTTCAGCCCGGAACTGGCCGATCTGACCATCTATGTCATCGACACCGCCGCCGGGCAGGACATTCCGCGCAAGCGCGGGCCGGGCCTCGCGCGATCCGATCTGCTGGTGGTGAACAAGACCGATCTTGCCCCACATGTGGGCGTCGATCTCGACCTGCTGGAGCGCGATGCGCGGGCGGCACGGGACGGGCGGCCCTTTGTCATGGCCCGGCTGCGTCATGGCGCGGGCGTGGAGGAGATCGTCGGATTTCTCGTCCGCGAGGGCGGATTGGCGCTGGCGGCGGCGGAGTGACCTGCCCCTGCCTTTCGCGGCTTGCCTGTCTCAGGGCTTGGGTATTTGGAAAACGGTGAAAGATCAGGCCGCTGCGGTCAGCGGGCGCGGCAGGAAGGGCGTGACGACGACGTCCGCGCCTTCGAAGATGCAGAAGCTTTGAGCCGGGACTTCGAGCCAGTCATCTTCGTCGCCTTCCAGAGGTTCGGACACCACGGCGCGCCCGCTCCGATTATCGGACCAGCGATGATAGAGCGTGGGGGCTTGTTCGTCGCTGGCATAGCGCAGCGCGTAGAGCCGTTTTCCATCCGAGAAAGCCGCTGTCAGGCGGACATGCGGCGCTTCGCCCCGCTGTCGCGCCAGCGCCTCGAAACGTGCGGTGGCGCGGGCCATGGCGCTTGCGGGGTCCGCCTCCAGCCCCTCGCCGAGCGCGGTGAGGAACAGGGCCTCGCTGTCGGTCGCGCCCTTGCGATGCGGGTAGTATTCGTCGGGGATCAGCACCTCGGCATGGCGGCGATAGCTTTCATAGCCGCCGAACTGGCCGTTATGCATGAAGCTCCACCGGCCGACCACGAAGGGGTGGCAGTTGTTCCGGCTGGTCGCGGTGCCGGTCGAGGCTCGCACATGCGCGAGGAAAAGATGCGATTTCAGGGTGGCGGTCAGGCTTTTCAGGTTGCTGTCCGACCAGGCGGGCATGACGTCGCGATAGAGCCCCGGCTCCTCGCGCTCGCCATACCAGGCCATGCCGAAGCCGTCGGCATTGACCGGCGTGTGGCAGCGCGTCGCGCCATGGCTTTGCCGGACCAGTGAATGACCGGGCCGGCAGATCACGTCCTCAAGGAAAATCGGACTGCCGATATAGGCTGCCCAGCGACACATGCCTGTCCCCCTTCGTGCTTTTCCCCGAGCTTTGCACGAAAGCTAAGGGGAATCATCCGAAAGTCTCAGGCCGGGTTTTCCTCAACGATCACAAGATCGCGCTCTGCGGCATTTTTGGCATGTTCCAGCGCCGCCTGATATTCCGCCGAGTGGTAGCAGTTCACCGCATCCTCGACGCTGGGGAAGCGCGCGACGACATTGCGCGCGCGGTCATTCCCCTCAAGCTGGACGTAGCGCGTGCCGCGAGCGAGGAACACGCCGCCATGCGCCGCGATCGCCGGACCGGCAAGCCTGGCATATTCGCCGTAGGAGTCCGGGTTGGTGACGTTCACATGGGCAATCCAGAGGGCGGTCATGCTTTCTCTCCGATCAGGGCTTCGACGGCTGCAATGGCGCTGTCGGCCGATGCGAGGCTGGGGGCCCCGCCCTGCGCGCGGTCGGGACGGCCACCGCCGCCCTTGCCGCCAAGCGCTGCCGTCGCCGCCTGAACCAGTTCAACTGCGCTGATCCGGGCGGTGAGGTCGGGCGTCACGCCCGCGGCGACGGTGGCCTTGCCATCCGCCTCGGCCAGAACGACCACGGCGCCCGAACCGAGCCGCGCCTTCATCTCGTCCACCAGCGGGCCGAGTTCCTTGCCACTGACGCCGTCTACACGGCGGGCGATCAGCTTGATACCGTTGATTTCTTTCGCGGCCTCCTCCGAACCGCCACCCATTGCAAGCTGACGCTTGAGCTGGGCAACCTCGTTCGCGAGCGACTTGCGCTCATCTGCCATGGCGCGGACCTTGCCAACCACGTCGCCAGCCTGCGCCTTGAGGATGCCAGCGATTTCGGACAGCTCGCCGTCGACGCGGCGCAGCGCGTCCATCGCGGCCTGACCGGTCAGCGCCTCGATCCGGCGGATGCCGGCAGCCGACGCGGTCTCCGCGGTCAGGGCGAACATGCCGATATCGCCGGTGCGCCCGACATGGGTGCCACCGCAAAGCTCCAGCGAATAGGTTCGGCCGTTCGTGCCCTTGCCCGAGCCGTCCAGCTCGCCCATCGAGACCACGCGAACCTCATCGCCATATTTCTCGCCGAAAAGCGCCTGCGCCCCAAGACCGCGGGCATCATCGGGGGTCATGATGCGCGTCTCAACCGGGCTGTTCTGGCGGATGAACTCGTTCACCTCGCGCTCGACCTGGGCGATTTCCTCGGGGGTCATCGCCTTGGTATGGCTGAAATCGAAGCGCAGCCGGTCGGGCGCGTTGAGGCTGCCGCGCTGCGCGACATGCTCGCCCAAGGCACGGCGCAGCGCCTCATGCAGCAGGTGGGTGGCCGAGTGGTTGGCGCGGATCGCGCCGCGGCGGTCATGGTCGACGGAGAGCTGCGCACCTTGGCCGCGGCTGATCGTGCCCAGCGTGACCTCGGCCACATGGATGAAGACGCCGCCGGACTTGCGGGTATCGGTGACGCGCGCCGCGCCGGTCTCGGTCTTGATCAGGCCGGTATCGCCGACCTGGCCGCCGGATTCGGCGTAGAACGGCGACTGGTTCACGACGATCTGGACCTGCTGGCCCTCACCCGCCTGCTCGACCGCCGCACCGTCCTGAACCAGCGCCAGAACCTGACCCTCGCTCTCTTCGGTGTCATAGCCGAGGAATTCGGTCGCGCCATGCTCTTCGGCGAGGTCGAACCAGATCGCGGCATCCTTGGTCTCGCCCGAACCGGCCCAGGCGGCGCGCGCCTTGGCCTTCTGCTCGGCCATGGCGGCGTCGAAACCGGCGGTGTCGACGCTGCGGCCCTTTTCGCGCAGGGCGTCCTGCGTGAGGTCGAGCGGGAAGCCGTAGGTGTCGTAAAGCTTGAAGGCCGATTCGCCCGGCAGTTCCGCCCCTTCGGGCAGGCGCGAAAGCTCGTCATCGAGCAGACGCAACCCACGGTCGAGCGTCTGCTTGAAGCGGGTTTCCTCGAGCTTCAGCGTCTCCTCGATCAGGGCCTGCGCGCGGCCAAGCTCGGGATAGGCGGCGCCCATCTCGCGCACCAGCGCCGGCACCAGCTTGAACATGACCGGATCCTTGGCGCCCAAAATATGCGCATGGCGCATGGCGCGGCGCATGATCCTGCGCAGGACGTAGCCGCGCCCCTCGTTCGAAGGCATGACGCCATCCGCGATCAGGAAGCTGGTCGAGCGCAGGTGGTCGGCGATGACGCGGTGATGCACCTTGCCCGGCCCGTCGGGATCGTTCGAGGTCGCGTGCGCCGAAGCCTCGATCAGGCTGCGCATCAGGTCGGTGTCGTAATTGTCGTGCTTGCCTTGCAAGAGCGCGCCGATCCGCTCCAGCCCCATGCCAGTGTCGATCGACTGCATGTCGAGCGCGCGCATCGAGCCGTCCTCGAACTGCTCGTTCTGCATGAAGACGAGGTTCCAGATCTCGATGAAGCGGTCGCCATCCTCTTCGGGCGAGCCGGGCGGGCCACCCCAGATCTTGTCGCCGTGGTCATAGAAGATCTCGGTGCAGGGGCCGCAGGGGCCGGTCGGACCCATCTGCCAGAAATTGTCGCTGGTCGGGATGCGGATGATGCGGTCATCGGACAGGCCCGCGACCTTCTTCCAGATCTCCGCCGCCTCGTCATCGGTGTGATAGACCGTGACCAGCAGCTTGTCCTTGGGGATGCCGAAATCCTTGGTCAGCAACTCCCAGGCATAGGGGATCGCCTGGGTCTTGAAATAGTCGCCGAAGCTGAAATTCCCCAGCATCTCGAAAAACGTGTGGTGGCGCGCGGTATAGCCCACATTGTCGAGGTCGTTGTGCTTGCCCCCGGCGCGCACGCATTTCTGCGCGGTGGTCGCGCGCTTGTAATCCCGCGTCTCGACCCCAGTGAACAGGTTCTTGAACTGGACCATGCCGGAATTGGTGAACATCAGCGTCGGGTCGTTGCGCGGAACCAGCGGGCTGGAATCGACGATGCGGTGACCGTTGCGTTCGAAGAAGTTCAGAAACGTCGAGCGGATGTCGTTCAGGCTTGGCATGGCACAATCTTTCCGGATGGGCAGAACCCGCAAATAACCGAGGGGCGGGCGGGCGTAAAGCCGGATCGCTCGGCCAGCCGGGGTTGGAAACAGAAACGCGCCCCGGATGAGGGGCGCGTCGAAGCGAGGCGGGGATCAGTCCTCGGTCAAAGCGTCGTCGCCATCATCGCTGGCACCGAAGTCGAGGCCGTGGCTGGCGCGGATCTTGTCCTCGATCGCATAGGAGATCTCGGGATTGTCGCGCAGGAACTGCTTGGCATTCTCGCGTCCCTGGCCGATGCGCTCATCCCCGTAGGAATACCACGAGCCGGATTTCTCGACCACGCCGGCCTTGATCCCGAGGTCGATCAACTCGCCGACCTTCGAGATGCCCTCGCCATACATGATGTCGAACTCAACCTGGCGGAAGGGCGGCGCGACCTTGTTCTTGACGACCTTCACCTTGGTCGAGTTGCCCACGACCTCGTCGCGGTCCTTGATCGAGCCGGTGCGGCGGATGTCGAGGCGCACCGAGGCATAGAATTTCAGCGCATTGCCGCCGGTCGTCGTCTCGGGATTGCCGAACATGACGCCGATCTTCATGCGGATCTGGTTGATGAAGATCACCATGCAGTTCGACCGGCCGATGCTGGCGGTCAGTTTGCGCATGGCCTGGCTCATCAGACGGGCCTGGCTGCCCATCTGCATGTCGCCCATGTCGCCCTCGATCTCGGATTTCGGGGTCAGGGCGGCAACGGAATCGACCACGACCAGGTTGACCGCCCCCGAGCGCACCAGCGTATCGACGATCTCCAGCGCCTGCTCACCCGTATCGGGCTGGCTGATCAGCAGCTCGTCCAGATTGACGCCAAGCTTCTTGGCATATTGCGGATCAAGGGCATGTTCGGCGTCGACAAAGGCGCAGACACCGCCCTTTTTCTGTTCTTCGGCGACGACATGCAGCGTCAGCGTGGTCTTGCCCGAGCTTTCCGGGCCAAAAATCTCGATGATGCGCCCCTTGGGCAGGCCCCCGATGCCCAGCGCGATGTCGAGGCCCAGCGAGCCGGTCGAGGTCGCCTCGATCTCGGCCACCGGGCTGTCGGCGCCCAGCTTCATGATCGAGCCCTTGCCGAACTGCCGTTCGATCTGGGCCAGCGCGCTGTCCAGAGCCTTCTGCTTGTCTGCCGATCGCTTGTCGTTCATGTCGAAAAGTGTTGCCCCTGCCATGCGGTCCTCATGCTTATTTCACACCCCGCCCGTCGGGGCAATCAGTGCCCGCCCGTCACATGTTCACGGGTTGTTCTTATTTGATCCAATCTCGTGCAGAAAGCAAGAACTCTCATCGTTTCACCGCCTTCCTTCCGGTTCCTTGGGTGCGATCCTTGCAACAGGAGATTAAGAATCCGTTTACAGCCGCGGGGTCCGGCGATATTCCCTCACCCGCCCATCAACCGCGCGGAACCGTTCAGGATGCTGATTTTCTGGGAAAAACGCCTTGTCTTCCTGGCCACGCCAAAGGCCGGATCGACGGCGGTGGAATCCGCGTTGGAAGCCCTTTCGAATATTGCCGTCCAGCGCCCGGCCGAGTTGAAGCATACCGATCTGGGCAGCTATCGGCGCCATATCGAACCCTGGCTGCATCACGCGACCGGAGACACCTTCACCACGGTCGCGCTGATGCGCGAGCCGATCGGCTGGCTGCGCAGCTGGTATCGGTTCCGGCAGCGGGACGATATCGACGACCCCGATCATGCCATGGTCGGCGTCAGCTTCGCCGATTTCGCCCGGGCCTATGCCGCCTCGGACGAGGCGGGTCGCGGCATCGGCATGCAATGCGATTTCCTGACCGAGGGCGAGGACCGCGTCGACCGGATTTTCCGTTATGAGGAGATCGAGGGCTTCACCCATTTCCTCGAGGACCGGCTGGATTGCGCGATCAGCCTGCCCCGGGTGAACGTGCCGCCGGCCGTCGACGTGTCGCTGCGCGACGAGCAGGAGGCCGAACTGCGCCGCTTTCTGCAGCGCGACGTCGCGCTTTACGAAACGCTCTGATCCGTGGACTCCAGCGCAAGCTGGCGCCCCACCATCGCGGTCAGATCCGAGAGCGAGAAAGGCTTGGCGAGGAAGGCCGAGTTCGGCACCGGAGAATGCCCCTCGGCAAAGACATCCTCAGCATAGCCCGAGATGAAGATCACGCGGGTTCGGGGGCGGTCGCGCAGCGCGGTCCTGACCCAGGCTGGGCCGTCCATGCCCGGCATCACCACATCGGTGACGAAGACATCGACCTTCAGACGCTGATCGGCCAGCAGGGCAAGAGCATCCTCGGCACTGGCCGCCTCAAGCACGGAATAACCCTGCAATTTCAAGGCGCGGCTGGCGAAGGCCCGCACCGGTGCCTCGTCCTCGACCAGAAGGATCGTCGCATCCGTCTCGGCCCGCGCGGGCATGGGAGCGGGCGCAGGCGCGGCTTCCTCGGCCGGGTCGGGGCGAAGAGGATCATGCGCGGGAAAGAACAACGAGAAGACGCTGCCCACCCCCGGCGTGCTGTCGCAAAAGATGTAGCCGCCCGTCTGCTTCACGATGCCATAGGCGGTCGAGAGGCCGAGCCCGGTCCCCTCCCCCGTCCGTTTCGTGGTGTAGAAGGGTTCAAAGATCTTGCTCAGCTCCTCCTCCTCCATGCCGCAGCCCTGGTCGCAGACCTCGACCCGGACATAATCCCCAGCTGGAAGGCGGGCGCGCCCGACCTCGATCGGTTGCTTCAACTCCAGATTGTCGGTTCGGATCGAAATATCGCCACCGTCAGGCATGGCGTCGCGAGCATTGACAACCAGATTCATGATCACCTGCTCAAGCTGGCGGCGATCGGCCCGGATCATCTGCAATGCTGGATCATGGTCGAATGTCAGCACGACCCGCTCTCCCACCAGCCGGTTCAGCAGATGGGTCAGGTCCGAGAGGGCGTCGCGCAGGTCGAGGATCTGGGGCTTCAGCACCTGCTTGCGCGAGAATGCCAGCAATTGCCGCACCAGCGCCGCGGCGCGGTTGGCGTTCTGGCTGATCTGGTCGAGATCGGCAAAATCCGGGTCGGCCTTGTCATGGCGCAGCATCAGCAGGTCGCAATGGCCGGTGATCGCGGTCAACAAATTGTTGAAATCATGGGCGATTCCACCGGCAAGCTGACCGATCGCCTGCATCTTCTGGCTCTGGACGAACTGCGCCTCCAGCGTCTTCAGGGCGCTCGCATCCGAGAGGACCACCGTGGCGCAATCCCCCTCGCTCGGCGTCAGGCTGACCTGAAGGAAGCGGTCGCTGCCCTCTCCCTTGACATGCAGCACCTCGGCGCCGCCTGCGGTCCGGCCGACACAGACGTCGGAGACCCAGTCCCCGATCTCGCGCCCGGCCCCGTCGAGGAAGCTGCACAGATGCGCGCCGGGCTGGGCATCGCCCAGAAGTTGCCGGGCCGCCTCGTTGATCCGCAGGATGCGGGCCGAGGGGTCGAGGATCAGCAGCGGCACGGGCAGCCGGTCAAACTCCTCTCCCCCGGCGCGCGGGGTTTCGGGGGGCGGGGCGGCCGGCAATTCATCGGCGGTCCAGATCTGCCAGGGCGAAGGCAGCTCGCGACGGATGAGGAACGCCCCGAGCGGGCCCAGATCGGCGCGGTATTCGCGGCTGCGGGCAAGCTGGCGGTCCAACTCGCGCCAGGCGGCGGCCGGGTCGGCATGGCGCAGCGCAAGCATGTCCGTCGCCCGCCGGCCGACCATCGGGCCCATTCGCGCCACCGAGCCCGGCGTCTGCGCGACGATCCGCCCGCTCGGTCCGATTGCAAGCGCCGCCCCCTCTTGCCGCTGCAGCCCGTCCTGCAGCTTCGCCCAGGCGCGGCGGCGGTGCCAGAGCGAGCCGAGCCGTGTCGTCGGGACGGCACAGCCCCACAGGCAAAGCGCAAGCCCCCCGCCGAGGATCGCGGCCATCTGCGCTGGCGCAGGCGCGGAGAACCCGCCGTAATAACCGGCAAGCAGGGCCATGCCGGCAAGGAAAACCGCCAATATTCCCGCCGTCCAGAAACGCGACCGCATTGCCCGAGCCATCCATCCCCCTGTCTCCAGAGTCGGACTATCCGCTGCGGATTAACCGGAGGTTAACGGCGGCGCATCAGGGCGAGATAGAAGCCGTCCGAGGCGTCGAGCGGCGTGAACCGGCGCTCCTCCACGACCCCGAAGTCGCTCCGCTCGCCGAAGGCGGCGATCTGGGCGGCGTTTTCCTCGTCGAAAAGCGAGCAGGTCATATAGGCCAGATGCCCGCCCGGCGCGACAAACCCCGCCGCCTCGTCGAGGATACGGGCCTGAAGCCCGGTCAGCCGGTCCAGACCCACCGGGTCCAGCCGCCATTTCGCGTCAGGCGTGCGCCGCCAGGTGCCGCTGCCCGAACAGGGAACGTCGGTCAGGACCAGATCGAACTGGCCCCGGACCTTGCCGGGGGCGGCGACCTCGATCCGCGCGCCCGCTCGCCTGGCGCGGGCGGGAAGGTCGGCCATGCGATCGGCATCGGCATCATGCGCAACCACCCGGCGCGCGCCGGCAGCAGCAAGGGCAAGCGCCTTGCCACCGCCCCCCGCGCAATAGTCAAGCACCGCAGCCGCGCGTGGCAGGGCCGCACAGGCGAGTTGCGGCGAAAGATCCTGAAGCTCGACCAGCCCGTCGCGATAGGCGCGTGAGCCCGCGACCTTGCGCCCACCCTCCGTCACCCGCAGCGCGCTGGCGAGGTCGCGGGCCGGTTCGGCCTCGATCCCGTCCTCGCGCAGGGCCTCCAGCGCCTTTTCCGACGTGGCGCGCAGCGTATTGGCACGGAGCCAGAGGGGCGCGCGGTCGCGCATCGCAGCGGCGACCGGCGCGGCCTCTTCCCCCAGCGCCGCCGACCACAAGGGCAGGATCCAGTCCGGCAGATCCATCGCCTCCGGGCCGGAGGGCGCGCAACCCTCGCCAAGCTCGGCCCCGGTCAGGGGGGCGGGGGCATGGCGGTCGCCGGTGAAGATCGTCGCGGGATCCGTCCCCTCCTCGCGGCACATGCCGAGGAGAAGCCCGCGACCGGAGAGCGCCCCGCCAAGCGCCGCGCGCGAGCGCAGGCGGCGCAGGCTGTCATAGACCAGATCACGCACCGCGGCACGGTCGCCCGAGCCCGCGAAGCGGCTGCCGCGCGCCCAGCGGATCAGTGCCGCCTCGGCCGGCTGGCCGGCAAGGATCTGGTCAAGAACGATGATGGCGGCCTCGGCGCGGGCGGCGGGAGTCATGGTGGTCACGGCTTTCGGATATGTCCGCCCCAGAAAGTCGCTGCGACCCGCGATGTCAAGCCGCGCTCACAGCCCCGCATCCTCGGGCAGGGTCGCACCCGGTTCGCTGAGCGCGATCAGCGGCCCCCGCGCCGCCCGAAGCGCGCTGCCCCGCCCCGCGCCGATCGCGGCAAGAGAACCGGGGGTGCCCGTCACCCTGGTCCCCGGCGGCGCGCCAAGCAGCATGAGCCGCTGCCGCACCCGCACCCGGCTTTCCGCGCCGATCGAGGCGAAGCTGTTATAGCTCTCGGGGGAGCCGGTCATCCCCTGAAAGCCACGGT
>NZ_DATMFA010000111.1:0-22992 GCF_035556475.1 Paracoccus sp. (in: a-proteobacteria)
GCGGTCTCAAGGTCCATGCCCTGCGGATTGCCACCGGCAGCTTCAACCAACAGGCCGACCACCATGCGATTCTGCACAAGGGAGGGGGGCAGGCTGTCGGCAGCGCCGCCACCCAGCCACAGCGGCGGCACGTCGACGAGCAGGCCGGTTTCCGTGTCGCGGGCGGTCAGTGCCAGCGATACGGTGCCCTTGGTCGTTGAATGCCGCACCGACGCAGCTTCAAGGCGGATCTCATAAATCCCCGGCTGGAAATGATGCACCCGTGCCGCAGCATCAGGGGCACCCAGCGTCACCGAAACAGGCGCAGGCGGGGCAGCCGTGGCACCAACACCCACAGACGGGCGGAATTGCATCCGGCGGGCGGGCGGTGTGCTCACCGGGGGCGCAGCGGGCTGCGCGGGTGCAGGGGTCGCCGCCGCCTCGGACTGTGCGGGCTGTTCGGTCTCGATAGGTTTTCGTGCCATTTGGCAAGCCTTTCTCGTGCGCGGCCTACGGCCACGCTGTTGCGGTTAAAAAGGGTAGGGGGTTCAGATCAGGCCAGAATGGCCGCAAGCGCCGGATTGATGGCTAGAAGATCCTTGCGCAGGTCCATGAACCGGCGATCAAGGTAGTGCAGTTCCACCGCCGTCTGGCGCTGCCACTGTTCGATCCGATAGATCATCTCCTGCGCTTCATGCGCCAGTTCAGGCGGCAGGTTCGGCAGCGCGCGGTATAACTCCATCTTCCCCGCCTCGATGCGCTTCAGGAGGCGGTAGAGTTCGTTGTCAGTAGCCATGTCGTCGCCCTCCTTTGGGCATAGCTATCCCGTCACCGGGAACAGCCCCGGCGCTCGGGCAGTCGAATTGTCAGGGGGTCAGGTCAGTCCGGTTTCGCCGGGCTGCTGGTGGTGGCGCGGCGGGTGCGCGCCAGGAAGGCTTCGACTTCGGCGGCAGGCCACAACAGCGGCCCGCTAGGTGCGAGGCGAACAGGCAGTGGTAGGCTGCCCTTATTGATGGCACGTGTCAGGGTGCTGCGGCTTACGCCGAGTCGCTCTGCCAGTGCCTTGGTAGTGAGATAATCGGCCATGCGGTCCGTCCTTTCTTCGTCCGATGAAAGAAAGGTAGCGCGGTGGCGTTGACGCAGATAGGCCCGCTGATCGGACTAAATCGGAGGAAATCGGACTCAATCGGAATCTGTCGGACTCCGTGCCTTGGTCCAATGCACGGGTAGCCCTTTATGCACCAGGTTGGCGCGCGCAAACGCCTCTTGCGGGACGGGAGGGCCTTCCACCATACGGGCGACCTCTTTCCTGGTCAGGTGCGACCGCCAGCAGGCACCGTCCGTCACCAGGTGCCCCGACGCTTCCAGTTGGTCGAAAATGGGTTTAACCCGCTCCCTCCACGGCAAGGCAGGCAGTATTAAAGGAATCTCGGTGCTCGCCCCCTGCCTTGTCGGATGATCCGGGCTGGCGGCAGACACCGAGACCCCGACCGTCTGCACCGGCGGCGCTGCTGCCTCGCGCTGCGCCTCATAGAGATCCACGATGACGCGGGCTGTCATGTCATCGCCGACAACCAGCCATTGCCCGTCACGGTGTTCCCATATGGTCGGAGCCTGCGGCGCTGACATGGCGACGGGGGTGCCGTCATCCTGATGCGCGACGTAATGAACATCTGGGCGATGCTCGATCATGAAACACCGGCCATCCCACTCGATCAGGTCATACGGATTTCGCGGATCAGGCTGCCACATCGTCGGCCCCCTTTCCGGTGACGAAATCCGCCCACGTCGCCATCAGTGTCGCGCGTTCTTCGAGATGGTCGGTGCGGGCATAGGCCCGGCTGACTCTACTGCCGGTGACGTGAGCAAGCTGGGCCTCGGCAACTTCGTGCCGGGCTTTCGCCGATTCCCCCGCCCAATCCCGCCAGGACGAGCGGAAGCCGTGCGGGCGATAAGGCAGATCACGCGTTTTCATGACTTTCGACAGACTCATGTCAGAAAGCGGTTTTCCCGAAGGGCCGACGAAAATATGCCCACCGACCTTGACGGCTTTCGCTGCCTCGATCACGGCTATGGCTTCATCGCTAAGGGGTATCCGATGCTCCCTGCCGCTCTTCATCCGGGCGGCGGGGATGGTCCATATGCGACCGTTGATCTCGCTTAGGTGTAGTTCTCGCACCTCTGCCGACCGCGCGCCGGTAAGGATGACAAAGCGCAGCGCAAGGGCTGACTTGCCTTCGACCTCGGTCAGCGTCTTGTAGAAATCCGGCACCTCGCGCCACGGCATCGCCGGGATATGGATCGCAACGTGCTTCTGATCCCCGAGCAGCGCACGGGCCTTTGTCCGGGCGGTGACATCGACAGGCAGGTCCAGCGCAGCACCGTGCTGTAGCACGATGCCGATGCGTTCGAGGGCCTTGGCGGCAATCGACGCACTCTTGCGCCAGATCGGCTTGAGCACGTCCACGATGTCGTGCTGGTTCACGTCCTTCGCTGCCAGGTGGCCGATCGTTGGCAGCACATGCACCGCAAGGGGTGACATCCAGTTTCCGGCCTTGCCGCCATCTTTCAGACTGCCCTTGCGGGCCTCGAAGGCGAGTTCCGTAAGCTGCGCAAAGGTCACGTCGCGCTGGGCGGCTTCGGCTGCCCGGTCACGGCGAACACGGATCGGATCATGTCCCTGCATGACGAGGGTGCGGGCTTCTCTTGCCATCCCCCTTGCCTCGGCCAGGGTGACATGGCTTGTTGAGCCAAGACCCATTTCACGCCGACGCCCCGAGAGGCTGAAGCGGAAAACCCATTTCGCGGACTCATCGGTCTTATGCAGCCACAGCCCGTCACCGTCGCAATGCTTGCCCGGCGAAATTGCCTTCACCGAAAGATTTGTGAGCTTACCGCGCAGCCGCATCGTCCACCTCTGGGTCCACCCCTCGATATAGTGCCGCACCGTGCAGCACCGTGGCGCACGATGCGGCATGATTAACAGCAAAATCAAGTGATTCTACGTGTTTAGGTGCACAGGGTGGCGCAGGATGTAGCATAGTGAATAGCCAGTTGGAGCGCTTCACCCGCTCCATCCCAATCCCCCGAGACTGCGTATAATCATTCATTTTCAACGTGATGGTTGACGCCATTCGCGCCGGGTTCGGCCTTTCCTCACGAGAATGCTTTGGCAATCCGAGGGTTTGGCCACCTCGCAGGGGGCAGGACGTTGATTCTGCACGGGTTCCGCCGTCAGGCTTGACGCGAAGCTCTGGCAATGGCGGGGCGGGGCCACGCCGGCCTTCAGACCCCTGAAATGCAGCAGGAGCGGCGGTGTCGCGCACCGCCGCTCCCGTGTTCATTCCTGCTGGCGCAGGCTGTGCCGTCAGATCACCCCGAAGGCCAGCATCGGCTCGGCCACGCGGATGAAGCCGGCGATATTGGCGCCGCTGACGTAATCGCCCGGCACGCCATATTCCTCGGCCGTCGCAAAGCAGCTGTCATGGATGTCGCGCATGATCTCTGCCAGCCGGGCCTCGGTCTTCTCAAAGGACCACCGGTCGCGCGATGCGTTCTGCTGCATTTCCAGCGCCGAGGTCGCTACCCCGCCCGCATTCGCCGCCTTGCCGGGTCCGAACCGGACGCCCGCTTCGCGGAAGAGGCGGATGGCATCGGGGGTGCAGGGCATGTTGGCGCCTTCGCCGACGGCGATCACGCCATTCTTGATCAGCGTCTTGGCGTCCTTTCCGGTCAGCTCGTTCTGGGTCGCCGAGGGCATGGCGATGTCGCATTTCACATCCCAGATCGTGCCGTCCGAGGAGGCTACGAAATAAACTCCGTCGCCTTCGCCCTTCAGCCGGACGTAATCGGTGACGCGGCCCCGGCGGAGTTCCTTGATCTCCTTCAGAAGCGCGAGGTCGATGCCGTTCTCGTCGACGATATAGCCCGAGCTGTCCGAGCAGGCGATGACCTTCCCGCCGAATTCCTGGACTTTCTCGATCGTGTAGATGGCGACATTGCCCGATCCCGAGACAACCACGGTCTTGCCGTCGAAGCTGTCGCCGATCGCTTCCAGCATGGCGCGGGTGAAATAGGTGTTGCCATAGCCGGTGGCTTCCTTGCGGGCCAGCGAGCCGCCATAGAACAGGCCTTTCCCGGTCAGGACGCCGGCCTCATAGCGGTTGGTCAGGCGCTTATATTGCCCGAACATATAGCCGATTTCGCGGGCACCGACGCCGATATCGCCCGCCGGAACGTCCGTATATTCGCCAAGATGGCGATGCAGTTCGGTCATGAAGCTCTGGCAGAAGCGCATGACTTCGTGCTCCGAGCGGCCTTTCGGATCGAAGTCGGACCCGCCCTTGCCGCCGCCGATCGGCAGGCCGGTCAACGCATTCTTGAAGGTCTGCTCGAAGCCGAGGAACTTGATGATCCCGACATTGACCGAGGGGTGGAACCGCAGCCCGCCCTTGTAGGGGCCCATGGCCGAATTGAACTGGACGCGGAATCCGCGGTTGATCTGGACGTTGTTCTGATCATCAAGCCACGGCACGCGGAAGATGATCTGCCGCTCGGGTTCGCAGATGCGCTCGATCAGCGCATTCTCGAGATATTCTGGATGTTTGGCAACGACGCGGCCGAGGCTTTCAAGAACCTCGCGCACGGCCTGATGGAACTCGGCCTCGCCGGCATTGCGGCGGGTGACTTCGTCGTAGATGCCGACCAGTTTGTCGTCTATTTGCACAGTCGCCTCGATCATTTGAGCAATTTCCGCGCAGATGTAGCCAAAACTTCGGGCAGTTCAAACGGATTCGACCAAAATCCATGCGCGGCGCGAGATGGCTGGTTCTTCATTGTGAGGGGTAATCGCGCCCCCGGCCTCCATCCTGCGCGGATGGCGGATCACAGAGGTTCTGGTGCAATTACCCAGGCTGGCGGCGAAATTTCGGCATTCCGCCCCGGCGAAAACCGCGGAGGTTCCGGGCTAGCGCAGCCCCATTTCGGCCAATGCGCGGGCGATCTCGGGGGGCAGGTTCGGCTCCTCCTCACGCCCGGCGGGCAGGTCGGCGGGGGCATCCTCGGCCTTCAGGTAGCGCCAGCCCTGGAAGGGGCGGCGCGGCACGGCGGCGGTGCGGATCAGGCCGGGGGCAATGATCAGGGCGCAGCGGCGGATGCCGTCCTCGCCCGTCACCTCCTCAAGCCCGATCAGGCGCTGGCGGGCCTGCATGATGCCCTTGAACACCCAATAGATCGACCCGCCATTCAGCAGCTCGGCCTCGCGCTTGGGCCACATGCGGGTGACGTGCCGGGCCGGACCGCCGGACCAGCGGTCCTGCTGCCATGCCTCGAGTTCGGCGGGGCTGTCGCAGCCGACGCACAGCTTCATCAGGTTCAGGGTGGTGCTCATGCACCAGATATATCCGCCGCCGGAGGATGTGCAACGGGCGGCCTTGCGCGCTGTGGACAAGGCAGCTACCCCACGCGCATTCCATGTGAGACGAGACGAGGCGACAATGACCCATTCCCCGCCAAAGCCGGTCCACGGCCAATCCCTGCCCGAATTCGTCGCCATGCTGGCCGTGATCTTTGCCGTGATCGCATTCTCGATCGACGCGATGCTGCCCGCGCTGCCCGAGATCGCCGCGACCCTGACGCCCGAGAACGTGAACCGCGCCCAGCTGGTTCTGACCTCCTTCATGGCGGGGATGGGGGCGGGCCTGTTCGTCGCCGGACCGCTTTCGGACGCATATGGCCGCAAGTCGATCATTACCCTGGGCTTCACGATCTATGCCGTGGCGGCCATCGCCGCCGTCTTTGCCAATTCGCTGGAGATGCTGCTTTTCGCGCGCTTCATGCAGGGATTGGGCGCGGCGGGGCCGCGCATCGTCTCGCTGGCGCTGGTGCGCGACCTTTATCAGGGGCGCGAGATGGCGCGGATCACCAGCTTCGTGATGATGATCTTCATCCTGATCCCGGCGGTCGCGCCCTCGATCGGGGCGGGGATCATCTATTTCGTCGGCTGGCGCGGAGTTTTTGGCGCCTTCCTCGTGCTCGCGCTGATCGGCGGCCTCTGGCTGAACATCCGCCAGCCCGAGACGTTGCCGCCCGAACAGCGCATCCCGATGCGCCCGGCGAGCCTTCTGCGCTCGGCCCGCGAGGTACTGGGCAACCGGCAGGTCCAGCTTGTCACGGTGGTGATCACGCTGGGTTTCGGGCAGATGTTCGCCTTGCTGAGCGCGGCCCAGCAGCTTTTTGCGGACACCTATGGCAAGGGCGAGAACTTCCCCTACTGGTTCGCGGCCATGGCGCTTCTGAGCGGCAGTGGAACGGTTCTGAACGCGCGCTATGTCGTGCGGCTGGGGATGCGGCGCATCGTGAAAAGCGCCTATGCCATGCAGGTGGTGGTCTCGGGGGTGATGTGCGTCCTCTCCTTTGGCGATCTGCTGCCGGCGGCGCTGCGCTTTCCGGCCTTCTTCCTCTGGGCGGTCAGCGTCTTTTTCATGGCGGGAGTGACGTTCGGCAATCTCAACGCCATGGCGCTGCAGCGCATGGGCCATGTCGCCGGCATGGCGGCATCGGTGATCGCCGCCGTCTCGACCGTGGGCGCGGTGCTGATCGCGGCGCCGATCGGCCTGCTGTTCGATGGCACGGCGCTGCCGATCATGCTGGCCACGCTGGTCTGCTCGGGGCTGGCGCTCTGGTTGATGCGCTGGGTCGAGGAGGTCTGAGGAAGGGCGCGCAAGCGCCCTTTTTCATTGCAGGCAAAACTCTAGGCTTGCAGCCGCAACAAACTGTTCTGTCGGGGAAAAGTGGCAGCCCGTAGGGGAGTCGAACCCCTCTTTTCAGGTTGAAAACCTGACGTCCTAACCGATAGACGAACGGGCCACTTTCGCGCCATCATCTGGCGACGAGGTGGCGTTTAGGCCAGCTTCGCGCCCGCCGCAAGAGGCAGTTTCACATCATCTGTGGGTAAGATCGAAATTTTTTCGCGACCCTCTGGCGGCGCGTCGAACATCCGTCACGGGCAAGAAAAAACGCCGCCGATCATGTCGATCGCGGCGCGTATCCCGTTTCAGGCGGGATAAAGTGGCAGCCCGTAGGGGAGTCGAACCCCTCTTTTCAGGTTGAAAACCTGACGTCCTAACCGATAGACGAACGGGCCACTTTCTATCTCCGCAAGGCAGTGCCCTGCGGCGTGGGGCGGTGTTTAGGCCAGCTTCCCTGAGGCTGCAAGCGGAAAAATGACCTTTCGGTGAAGATTTTTCACAGGTGGACCGGCGGGCTCATCCGACCGGGGCGGCGTCATCCAGCCGCAGCCTCACACGCTCGCGCCCGCCCCAGATCGACAGCTCGAGCTTGCCGGCAAGATGAAAGCGCTTGCCGCGCCCCTCCAGCAGCGTCTGGCCCAGCGGGCCGGACATCGCGCCCCAGGCGACGGCGTCGATCGGTGGGCTGCCGGGGCTGCGGAAGCGCAGACGCAGGTGGCTGTCGCCCATGGTCGAGGCGCTGTCGATCACCTGATCGGCAAAGGCGAATCGCGGGGCAGGCGCCGCCTGACCAAAGGGGCCGGCGCGTTCCAGCATCTGCATCAGCTCGACCGTCGCGCCGGCGGGGTCGAGCAGTCCCGAAATCCGCAACTCGCCCGCGCCAGACCGCTCGGCCATCTCGCGCGAGAGCAGCTCGGCCAGCCGTTCCATCGCCTTCGGGATCAGCGCCTCCTCGACGGTCAGGCCGGCGGCCATGGCATGTCCGCCGCCCTTCAGCAGCAGCCCCTCGGCCGCGAGCCGCTGGACGGCGCGGCCAAGATCGACGCCGGGGACCGAGCGGGCGGAGCCCTTGCCGATCCCGTTATCGACCCCGATCACGACCGAGGGCAGGCCGGTCGCCTCCTTGACCCGCGCGGCGACGATGCCGACCACGCCCGGATGCCAGCCTTCGCCCGCGGCCCAGGCGACATGGCCTGCATCGCCGCGTGCGTCGATCTGGGCTATGGCGGCCTCGCGCACCGCCGCTTCGATGGCGCGGCGGTCGCGGTTCAGCTCGTCCAGCTGGGTCGCAAGCTTTTCGGCCTGCCGCGCATCCGTGCAGGAGAGGCAGAGCGCGCCCAGATCCGCCTTGCCGACGCGCCCGCCCGCATTGATGCGGGGGCCAAGCAGGAAGCCGAGGTGAAAGGCGCTCGGGGCAGAATCGAGCCGCGCCACGTCCGAAAGCGCGACAAGGCCCGGACGCGCGCGCCGGGCCATGATGACCAGACCCTGCCGGACAAAGGCCCGGTTGACCCCGATCAGCGGCGCGACATCCGCGACGGTCGCCAGCGCCACCAGATCCAGCAATCCGATCAGGTCGGGCTGCGGCCGCCCGGCCTCGCGCAGCAGGCGGTTGCATTGCACCAGCGTCAGAAAGACGACCCCCGCGGCGCAGAGATGGCCAAGGCTGCCATCCTCGTCGGCGCGGTTCGGGTTCACCACGGCGAGGGCGGGGGGCAGCGTCTCGCCGCCCTGGTGGTGGTCGAGGACGATCACGTCGCGGGGTGCTGCCGCCGCCAGCGCCTCATGGCTGAGCGTGCCGCAATCGACGCAGATGATCAGGTCGTGGTCGCGCGCGAGGCCCGAGATCGCCGGGACGTTCGGGCCATAGCCCTCGTCGATGCGGTCGGGGATATAGAGCGTCGCCTCAAGCCCCTGACGGCGCAGCCAGTCGATCAGCAGCGCGGCCGAAGCGCCGCCATCAACGTCGTAATCGGCAAAGATCGCGATGCGCTGGCCCTTGATGACCGCGGCGACGATGCGCTCGGCCGCCTTGGCCATGTCGCGCAGGACCAGCGGATCGGGCAGCAGGTCGCGCAGCTTGGGATCGAGATAGGATTGCGCATCGGGCGCGGAGACCCCGCGCGCGGCTAGGACGCGGCTGACCGGAAGGGGCAGCCGGCTCTCCTGCGCAAGTGCCTCGGCAGAGCGTTCAAGGGTCGCGTCGGGGCCGCGCCAGAAGCGGCCGGTGAGCGAGGAGTCGACGGAAAGAAAGGCGGTCATGGGAGCTTCATCCCCCATGACCGCCCTTTGTTCAAGTGGAGCCAGCGCCCCCGGCGTCACTTCACCGGGTTGCGATAGATCATGCGGCGCACCGATCCGGTCTTGGAGCGCATCAGGATCGTCTCGGTCTGGAGGTAATGCGGCTCACGCTTGACGCCCGCCACGATCGAGCCGTTGGTCACGCCGGTCGCGGCAAAGATCACGTCGGCGGTCACAAGCTCGTCCCGCGAATAGATCCGGTCGAGATCGGTGATCCCGGCCTTCCGCGCGCGGCCCTTCTCGTCCTCGTTGCGGAACAGCAGCTTGCCCCACATCTGGCCACCCATGCATTTCAGGGCCGAGGCAGCCAGCACGCCTTCGGGCGCGCCGCCGGAGCCCATATACATGTCGATGCCGGTCAGTTCGGCTTCCGCGCAATGAATGACGCCGGCGACATCGCCATCGGTGATCAGCCGGATCGCGGCGCCGGTCGAGCGGACCTCGGAGATCAGGTCCTCATGCCGGGGACGTTCGAGGATGCAGACGGTAATGTCGCTGTCCTTGACGCCGCGGGCCTTTGCAAGGGCGCGCACACGCTCGGCAGGGGACATGTCGAGGCTGACCACGTCCTTGTCATAGCCCGGACCGATCGCCAGCTTCTCCATATAGACGTCGGGGGCGTGCAGCAGGGTGCCGCGCGGGGCCATGGCGATCACGGTCAGCGCGTTCGGCATGTCCTTGGCGGTCAGGGTGGTGCCTTCGAGCGGGTCGAGCGCGATGTCCACCTCCGGCCCCTCGCCGGTGCCAACTTCCTCGCCGATATAGAGCATCGGGGCCTCGTCACGCTCGCCCTCGCCGATGACGACGACGCCCTTGATGTCGAGCATGTTCAGCTGTTCGCGCATCGCATTGACGGCGGCCTGGTCGGCGGCCTTCTCGTCGCCGCGCCCGATCAGGCGGGCCGAAGCATGGGCGGCCGCCTCGCTGACGCGGGCCAGTCCCAGAGACAGCATCCGGTCGTTGAAATCCTTGGGCGATGTCATGCTGAAAATCCTTGTGTCTACACTTGGCAAGGCTTCTACGCGCCGCAATGTAACGGCTGCAAGGCTGTCTGCGCTAACGGTTCAGCTTTCCGCCAGTTCGAGCGCGAGCGCGTGGATTCTGGGCACGATGTCGCCGAGCGTGCTGTGGACGAGGCGGTGGCGCGCCACATGGCCGAGGCCGGCGAAGCGGGGACTGGCCATGCGGATGCGGAAATGGCTTTCGCCGCCGTCGCGCCAGCCCGAATGGCCGCGATGCCCCTCGCTTTCGTCGATCACCTCCAGCCGGGTCGGCGCGAGCTCGCGCAAGCGTTCCTTCATCTCGTCCGCAATCATCCTGAATGCCCCTTTCATGTCGCGCGAAATAGCTTAGACTGCGCGTCCCGATCAGGACAAGGCAGGCAAATGAGCAACGACCCGTTCGGCTTCGACATCTCGGCAGCCTCGGACAAGAAGAGACGATCCAAGGGCCGCCGCGGCATGTCCGGGGCCTTCGAGACTTCGACGCGCAAATGCGACAAGGAGGGATGCAACGAGCCCGGACAGTACCGCGCGCCGAAATCCCCGAGGAAGCTTGATGACTATTTCTGGTTCTGCAAGGACCATGTTCGCGAATACAATCTGAACTGGAACTATTTCCAGGGCCAGTCCGAGGCCGAGTTCCAGGAGTTCCTGGACAATGCGACAGTGTGGGAACGCCCGACCAAGCCTTTTGGCCGCGCCACGCAGGAGCAGAAATGGGCCCGGCACGGCATCGACGATCCGCTGGAGATCCTTGGCGCGAACGGGACCAATCCCGAGGTCCGTGCCCGCGCAACCCGCAAGCTGCCTCCGACCGAGCGCCGGGCGCTGGATATTCTTGAGGCGAAGGACAGCTGGAGCCGGACCGAGATCCGCAAGCAGTACAAATCGCTGGTGAAAGACCTGCATCCCGACATGAATGGCGGCGACCGTTCCGACGAGGACCGTTTGCAGGAGGTCGTCTGGGCCTGGGACCAGATCAAGGACAGCCGCAGCTTCAAGGACTGAGGAGGGAAGTGGGGGCTTTGCTCCCGCGCGTTCCGCGCTCCCCCAGGGTATTTCGGAAACAGTGAAGGCCGGGGGATGCGCCCCGGCCTTTCGGTTTCTTACAGCTCGCGCTTCAGCGCCTCGGCGAGATCGGTGCGTTCCCAGGAGAAGCCGCCATCGGCCTCGGGCGCGCGGCCGAAATGGCCATAGGCCGCCGTCCGGCGATAGATCGGGCGGCAGAGGTCCAGATGCTCGCGGATGCCGCGCGGCGTCAGGTCCATGGCGCGGGAGACGGCACGCTCGATCTCGGCCTCGGGAACCTCGCCGGTGCCGAATGTGTCGGCATAGATCGAGAGGGGCTTTGCCACGCCGATCGCATAGCTGAGCTGGATCACGCATCTGCGCGCAAGGCCGGCCGCCACGACGTTCTTCGCCAGGTAGCGCGCCGCATAGGCGGCCGAGCGGTCCACCTTGGTCGGATCCTTGCCCGAGAAGGCGCCGCCGCCATGCGGGGCCGCGCCGCCATAGGTGTCGACGATGATCTTGCGGCCGGTCAGGCCAGCATCGCCATCGGGGCCGCCGATGACGAAAGTGCCGGTCGGGTTGACCCACCATTCGGTATTCTCGGTCAGCCATCCGGCCGGCAGGACCTCGCGGATATAAGGCTCGACGATGGCGCGGATGTCGTCAGAGGTCTGGCTTTCGTCCTTGTGCTGGTGCGAGAGGACGAGGCTGGTGACCTCGACGGGTTTCCCGTTCTCGTAGCGCAGGCTCAACTGGGATTTCGCGTCCGGCCCGAGCATCGGCTCGGCCCCGGATTTGCGCGCCTCGGCCAGTCGGCGCAGGATGGCGTGGGAATACTGGATCGGCGCCGGCATCAGTTCGGGCGTCTCGTCCACGGCATAGCCGAACATGATGCCCTGATCGCCCGCGCCGTCGCGGTCGACGCCCTGGCTGATATGGGCCGATTGCTCATGCAGGTAGTTGTGGACGTGGCAGGTGTTCCAGTGGAACTTCTCCTGCTCGTAGCCGATATCGCGGATGGTCTCGCGGGCGATCTGACTGATGCGCCCCATATATTCGCCGAGCTTCGCCTTGTCGGTCAGGCCGATCTCGCCCCCGATCACCACGGTTGCGGTCGTGGCGAATGTCTCGCAGGCCACGCGCGCGGCCGGATCCTCGGCCAGAAGCGCGTCGAGGACCGCATCGGAAATCTGGTCGCACAATTTGTCGGGATGCCCCTCGGACACGGATTCCGAGGTGAACACGTAGTTCTGTCTGGCCATGAGATGCTCCGTTGAGATGACGCCGCCACGCCAGGAAGCCGTTGTGACGGTCAGGGATGACGGATAGACCGGCCCCGTGTGGCAGTCAACCGCCGATGGAAGGCGGCCGCGAGGACGGCCGCGAGCGCCGCGAGGACCGCCGGCCAGTCGCCCCAGCGCGACCATGGCGTCGGCGGCAGGGCGGCGGGCAGGGCCGCGTCGATCCGCCCGACGAGGTCGAGGCCGAGCGTCGCCCGGATGCCGCCCCGCGCGTCGATGACTGCCGAAACCCCGGTATTCGCCGCGCGCATCAGGGGAAGGCCGGATTCGATCGCCCGCAGCCGCGCCTGCGCCAGATGCTGCCATGGCCCCGAGACCGTGCCGAACCAGGCGTCATTCGTGACCTGCAGGAGCCAGGCCGGCCGCTCTGCCCCGGTGAGGAGATGGCGCGAGAAGACCGCCTCGTAACAGATCAGCGGCTGGACCGGCGGCAGGCCGCCAAGCGTGAGCAAAGCCGGGCCGGGGCCGGGCGAGTAGCCGAAGCCATGCTGGGCGGCGAAGGCGCGGATCCCGAACCGCGCGAGGCTGTCGCCCCAGGGCGTGTATTCGCCGAACGGGACGAGGTGGAACTTGTCATAGATGGGGCCGATGCCCCGGCTCGAAAACTCGGTCAGGCTGTTGAAATAGCGCTCGCCCTCGACCCGCTGGATGCCGAGGGCGACAGGCGCGCCGGCATATGCAGCGATGTCCTGGGGCGCGCTGCCCGCCTGCTCCAGCAGGAAATTCACCGCCGTTTCGGGCCAGATCACCAGTTCCGGCGCAGGGCGACCCGGATCGCGTGCGGCGGAGAGGTCGACGAGGCGGCGCAGGAAGACTTCGGACCAATAGGGATCCCATTTCAGCGCCTGGGTGGCGTTAGGCTGGATCAGCCGCAGGTGATGGCCGGTATCGGGGGGAAGCGGCTGGGCGAGCCTTGCCATGCCCGCGCTCCATGCCGTCCCGATCAGCAGGACCGAGAGGATTGCGCCGGGCAGGGGCCTGCGCCAGCACTCGCGGTTGTGCCGTGCGAAGGCGACGGGCAGGGATGCGGCCAGCATGGTCAGCGCCGAAAGGCCGATTGCGCCGAAGGTGGCGGCGGTCTGCCCCGCCGGGGTCGCGATCCAGACATGGCCGGTCAGCGCCCAGGGCAGGCCAGTGAAGATCCAGCCCCTGATCCAGTCGGAAAGGACGATGAGCGCGGCGAATGCCAGCCCTCGCGCCGCCGGTTCCGGGGTGATCCTGCCTGCGAGGAGCGCGGGCAGCGTCCAGAAGACCGCGCCCCCGAGCGCCATGAAGAAAAGCGCGAAGGGTGCCATCCAGCCATAGACCTCGGGCTCGACCAGAAAAGGTTCGATGATCCATGAGAGGGCGAGGGCGAAATGCCCGAAGCCTGCGGCGAGGCCGTGCCAGGCGGAGCGCCGGGCGCTCCCGGAATGGGCCACGCGCCAGCAGAGGACCGCCAGCGCGAGGACCGTGACATACCAGAGGTTCAGCGGCGCCTGCCCCAGGGCGGCCAGCGCCCCGAGAGCCAGATCGACCCCGAGCGAAGCGATCGACGGACGGCCGCGACGGTCAGAGGCAGGCAGGGACGCCGGCATGGTCCGGGTCAGCTGTTCGCGGACGTGTCATCCACGGCTGCGACCGGCGCGGGATCCGCGGCATCGGCGGCCTTGGCCCTCGACTTGCGCGGAGCGCGGGGCTTGGCCGGTGGCTTTTCCGCGACTGCGGGAGCAGCCTCCTCGGCCGGAGCGGTTTCCGCCTTGGCCTTCGCCCGGCTCTTGCGGGGGGCCTTTGCCTTTGCTTCAGGCTCTGCCGCGGCTTCGCCGGTGGCCTTGGTCGCCGTCTTGGCCTTGGTGGTTGCCGACCGGGTAGGGGCGCGGCGCTTGGGCTTTGCGGCAGGCTCGGACGCGGTCAGGGTTTCGACCTCGGCTGCGACCGGCGCGCTCTCGGCATTGACCGGCGCGGCAGCCGCTTCAACCGGTGCTTCAACCGGGGGCTGAGCGGGTTCGACCACGGCTTCGACAGGAGCAGCGGCCTTCGGCGCCCTCGGCTTGCGGGTGCGGGCGGGCTTCGGCGCAGGTTCCGCGGCGGGTTCTGCCACGACGACGGGGGCCGCGACCGCCTCGGCGGGTTGCGGCGCCTCGGTCGCCGGTTCAGGCGCGGGCTGGCTTGGCACCGGGTTCCTAGCGGGGGTCTCGCGCGGTTCGCCGCGCTCGGCCTCGGTCTCGGAGGCGGTTTCGAGGAAGGCGGGACGGAAGCTCCGGGTCAGGAACTCGGGCATATGGTCGCCCATGCCCATGACGGCATTCCGCTCGCCCCGGCGTTCCTCGCGGCGCTCCGAATGCCGCTCGGACGAGCGGTTGGCGGAGCGGTCGCGATGCTCCTCGCGGCGCTCTTCCTTGCGCTCCTCGCGCGGGCGGGAGGATTCGCTGGGCCGGGGCTGGGTCCGGGTATCTTCGCCACGGCTGCGCTGCTCGCTGTCGTCGCGACGTCCGCGACGGTCGCGGTTACGCTCGCCCCGGCCGTTTTCGCGTGGCGGGCGCGGCGCGTTCTGGGCCGCCGCCGAAAGGGTGAAGCCTTCGGGCACGGGCGCGCGGGGCAGGGTCTGCTTCACCAGCGCCTCGATCGCGGTCAGATACTTCTCGTCCATCGGCGTCGAGATCGAGATCGCGGTGCCTTCGCGCCCGGCGCGGCCGGTGCGGCCGATGCGGTGGACGTAATCCTCGGCATGGCTGGGCAGGTCGAAGTTGATGACGTGGCTGACCGCCGGAATGTCGAGCCCGCGCGCCGCCACGTCGGAGGCGACGAGGAAGCGCAGCTTGCCCTCGCGGAAATCATCCAGCGTCGCCATGCGGTGGCGCTGGTCGAGGTCGCCATGGATCGGCGCGGCGTCGAAGCCATGCGCCTTCAGCGACTTGGCGACGATATCCACATCGGTCTTGCGGTTGCAGAAGATGATCGCGTTCTTCAGGCCCTCGCCCTCGGCCCGGATCAGGGCGCGCAGCAACTCGCGTTTCTGCTTGGCGGACTGGTCGCGGCGGGTGGGTGCGATCTCGACCAGTTTCTGGGTGATGGTTTCCGAGGTCGTGGCCTGGCGCGCGACCTCGATCCGCTCGGGCGCGTGCAGGAAGGTGTCGGTGATTCGCTCGATCTCCGGGGCCATGGTGGCCGAGAAGAACAGCGTCTGCCGGGTGAAGGGGGTCAGTTGGAAGATGCGCTCGATATCCGGGATGAAACCCATGTCGAGCATCCGGTCCGCCTCGTCCACGACCATGATCTGCACGCCGGTCAGCAGCAGCTTGCCGCGCTCGAAATGGTCCAGAAGGCGGCCGGGCGTGGCGATCAGCACGTCGACGCCGCGGTCTATCAGCTTGTCCTGCTCGCCAAAGCTGACGCCGCCGATCAGCAGCGCCTTGGTCAGCCGGGTGTGCTTGGCATAGATGTCGAAATTCTCGGCGACCTGCGCGGCAAGTTCCCGGGTCGGGCACAGGACGAGGCTGCGCGGCATCCGCGCCCTTGCGCGGCCGCGGCCAAGCAGCGTGATCATCGGCAGGGTGAAGCTGGCGGTCTTGCCGGTGCCGGTCTGGGCGATGCCCAGCACGTCGCGGCCTTCCAGCGCGGGGGGAATCGCCCCGGCCTGGATCGGGGTCGGCGTTTCATAGCCGGCCTCGGAAATGGCTTTGAGAACCTTGGGGTCCAGCTTCAGGTCGGAAAATTTGGTCATTCGGGGCTTTCGTGTCAGTGCACAGCATGTTGACTGCGCGGATCTTGCGTCCATCGCCACGGCCGGCCCCTGATCCAGATCGAAGGTCCGACGGTGGCAGGTCGGGACGCTTCTCCGCACGCCCCTCGCCAATGTCTGCCGGATGCAGACGCGTAGGGGCCTAGCCGAAAACGCGCGCTGCGTCAATCTGATCGCGGATTTTCCGTGACTGCCCCGAGGAGGGTAGGCAAACTGCGTGCGGTCGCGGGGGCGGATTGCCCGTCCTCGCGTGTCTCGGGCGTAGTTTCCGGCGGCTGGCGATTGGCCTTGCCCCGGGCGCGGCGATCACCATCTTTGACGCTGGGCCGTTCCTGAGGAGGCGGGCCGGCGGGGGGACAACCGGGGCAGGGCGGGGCTGCCATGGTTGACGGCCCCCAAGGCCTGACGTTATCCCGCTGCAATCTTATGGATGGAAGCCATGAACCTCTTTTCGGATATCCGCGCGCTGGTCATTGATGCGCTGGCCCAGATGGAACAGGCGGGCGAGCTGCCCGCGGGACTTGAAACCGCAGCCGTGACGGTCGAGCCGCCGCGAGACGCGGCGCATGGGGACATGGCGACCAATGCGGCCATGGTGCTGGCAAAGCCGGCCGGAAAGAAGCCCCGCGAGATTGCCGAGATCCTTGCCGCGCGCCTTGCCGCCGACCCCCGCATCACCGCGGCCGAGGTCGCTGGTCCGGGCTTCCTGAACCTGCGCATCGCCCCCGCTGAATGGCAATCCGTGCTGAAGGCCGCCCTGACCGAGGGCAGCGATTATGGCCGTTCGACCATGGGCAAGGGCAAGCGCGTCAATGTCGAGTTCGTCAGCGCGAACCCGACCGGCCCGATGCATGTCGGCCATACCCGCGGCGCGATCTTTGGCGACGCGCTGTCCTCGCTGCTGGATTTCGCGGGCTATGACGTCACGCGCGAATATTACATCAACGATGGCGGCGCGCAGGTCGATGTCCTCGCCCGCTCGGCCTATGAGCGTTACCGCGAGGCGAACGGGCTTGAACCCGAGATCCGCGAGGGGCTCTATCCCGGCGACTACCTGATCCCGGTCGGCGAGGAGTTGAAGGAGAAATACGGCGCCAGCCTGCTCGACAAGCCCGAATCCGACTGGCTGGTCGAGGTACGCGACTTTGCGACCGACCGGATGATGGCGATGATCCGCGAGGATCTGGCGCTGCTCAACGTGCATATGGACGTGTTCTCGAGCGAGAAGGCGCTTTACGGCACCGGCAAGATCGAGGCCGCGATCGAGCGGCTGCGCCAGGCCGGGCTGATCTATGAAGGCGTTCTGGAGCCGCCGAAGGGCAAGACCCCCGAGGATTGGGAGCCGCGCGAGCAGACCCTGTTCCGCTCGACCGCGCATGGCGACGATGTCGACCGGCCGGTGAAGAAATCCGACGGATCCTGGACCTATTTCGCGCCTGACATCGCCTATCACTGGGACAAGATCGACCGCGGCTTCGACCAGCTGATCGACGTCTTTGGCGCCGACCATGGCGGCTATGTCAAACGCATGACCGCCGCGGTGGCCGCGCTTTCCGATGGCCGCGTGCCGCTGGACGTGAAGCTGATCCAGCTGGTGAAGCTGTTCAAGAACGGCGAGCCCTTCAAGATGTCGAAGCGCGCCGGAACCTTCGTCACGCTGCGCGACGTGGTCGAGCAGGCGGGGGCGGAAGTGACCCGTTTCCACATGCTGACGCGCAAGAATGACGCGGCGCTCGATTTCGACTTCGACAAGGTGCTGGAGCAGTCCAAGGACAACCCGGTCTGGTATGTGCAATATGCCAGCGCCCGGATCAATTCGGTGCTGGGCAAGGCCGCCGAAGCCGGCGTCGCGACCGATGACGCCTCGCTTGCCGGGGCGGATCTTGCGCTGCTGAGCCATCCGGCCGAACTGGAAATGGCGCGGAAAGTTGCCGAATGGCCACGCTCGGTCGAAATCGCCGCGCGGGCCAATGAGCCGCACAGGATTGCGTTCTATCTCTATGATATTGCGTCGGAACTGCATTCTCTGTGGAATCGTGGCAATGAGGAGCCTTCGCTGCGCTTCCTCCAGGACGGCGATCCTGCTGCGACTGCCGCGAAAATCGCGCTTGCCCGCTCCGTTGGCGTTGTCATTTCGGCCGGTCTTGGTATCTTGGGCGTGACTCCGGCCAAAGAGATGCGCTGAAAACAGCGTCCCGCCGGCGTCGAGCAGAGCAACGAGCAGATACCGGGCAAACCGGCAGGCAGGCAGGAATGGCAGTGGTAGACTTCCGCTCTGGCGGCTTTCAGGGCGCGCAGCCTCAACGGCATGCGCATGATTATAGCCATGAGGACGATCACGAGGACTGGCAGGCCGATGCCTGGGACGATGGCCGCTATGAGGAGGCCCATGCGGGCGTCCTGGGCGAGCCGCCCTCGCTTTTGGGGCGTCTGTCGCGCCTGACGCATTACCTTGGGGCGCTGGTTTCGGTCGGGCTGATCGTGATTCTGGCGGTCTGGGGCTTCAAGCTGGTGGTCCGTGACGTGTCGGGCGTGCCCGTCATCCGCGCGATCGAGGGCGAGGCCCGCACTGCGCCGGACGATCCGGGTGGAGAGCTGACCGACCGGACCGGCCTTGCCGTCAATGCCGTCTCCGGCGGCGCGGCCGCCACCGTGACCGAAAAGGTGGCCATCGCCCCCGCGCCGACCGGGCTTGGTGCCGAGGACGTCCCGATGGGCGAGCTTGGCGCGACCGCGCAGGCCGCCCGTCCCGTCGATCTTCCGTTGAACGACGATACGCCCCGCGTTATCGCCATGCCCGATGGTGAGGCCGCTGCCGCTGCCGCCGCCCTCGCCGCGCAATCCACGGTCGAGCCGGACGAGGTGACGAGCGGGCTGATCTCGACCGACGCGCCCTCCACCGAGGCGCCCGTGAACGAGGCGCTGACCGATCTTGCCGGGCAGGAGACGCAAGACCTCGCGATCAATCAGGCTCTGGCCGAGGCGCATTCAACCCCGGCTCCGGCCTCGGTCGCGCAATCCGCCCGCCCGGCGCCGCGTCCCCGCCGTGCCGCGTCAGTCACGACCGCCCCCGCGCCTGCCTCGATCGTGAGCAGCGCGCCTGCTGCGGCGCGTCCCGAAGCCGCGCCGAAGCCTGCTGCCGCAGCCGAACCCGCGCCAGCCAAGGTCGCCTCCGGCTCGGCCATGGTCCAGATCGGCGCCTTTGACAGCGACGCGCTGGCCAAGGGCGAATGGCAGCGGGTCTCGGGCAAGTTCGGCAACCTCTTCAGCGGCAAGTCCCGCGTCGTACAGGAAGCGCAAAGCGGTGGCCGGACCTTCTGGCGCCTGCGCGCCGCCGGGTTCGAGTCGAAGGACGAGGCGCGCCGCTTCTGCGCTGCGCTGATCGCCGGCGGTATCGACTGCATCCCGGCCACGGCAAAGTGACGGTATGACCAGCGCGACCATTCTGGGCGGCATCGCCGGTCCCGACCTAGCCGGGGCCGAGCGGGATTTCCTGCGCGCCGCCGATCCGTGGGGCTTCATCCTGTTCGGGCGGAATATCGACACGCCCGAACGGCTGCGCCGCCTGACCGCGGATCTGCGCGAGGCCGTTGGCCGCGATGCGCCGATCCTGATTGATCAGGAGGGCGGACGCGTCCAGCGGATGCGCGCGCCGCACTGGACCGACTGGCCCGCGCCGCTGGATCAGTCCGCGAATGGCGACCGCGCGATCTGGCTGCATCATCACCTGATGGCGCGCGAGCTGCGCGAGATGGGCATAGACGCCGATTGCGCGCCCTGCCTCGACATCGCGCGCGAGGATACGCATCCCTTCCTGCGCAACCGCTGCCTTGGCACCGATGCCGCGACCGTCAGCCGGCTGGGACGGATCGCCGCCGATGCGCTTCTGGCGGCTGGCGTGCTGCCGGTCGTCAAGCACATGCCCGGCCACGGCCGCGCGCGCGTGGACAGCCACAAGGATTTACCGGTCGTCGAGGCCACGTTGGCCGAGCTGGAACAGACCGATTTCGCGCCCTTCCGCGCGCTTGCGGACCTGCCGATGGCAATGACCGCCCATATCCGCTTCACCGCGATCGACGATGCGCCCGCCACGGCCTCGGCCAAGGTGATCGCGCTGATCCGGCAGCGGATCGGCTTTGACGGGCTGCTGATGTCCGACGATATCGGGATGGAGGCGCTGTCGGGCACCCCTGCCCAGCGTGCCGCCGCCACCATCGCGGCGGGCTGCGACCTCGTCCTGTCCTGCAACGAGACCATCCCGCAGATGGAGGCGATCGTTGCTGCGGCGGGTGATCTCGCCGCTGAAGGGCGTCGCCGGGGCGATCATGCGCTGACCTTCAGGAAATCCGCAGATGCGGACGAAGTCGCGGATATGCGCGCCGAACTCCGTGCCCTTGGCGGCCTTGCCGCCTGAGATTGACTTGCAGCCCGCCATGCCCGATTCTGCGCCGGTCCTGACGGCCTGACTGACAATGACCAAAGTGCCCTATCTGACGCCGGTTCCAGACCCGGAAACCGCGGCCGCCGCCCCGCATGAGCCGGGGCCGGAGGCATTGGGCGTCGCCGACCGGCGGGCCGAGGAGGTGCTGGTCGTCGATGTCTCGGGCTTCGAGGGGCCGCTCGACCTGCTGCTGACGCTGTCGCGGACGCAGAAGGTGGACCTGATGCAGGTCTCGGTCCTGCAGCTTGCCGACCAGTATCTGGCCTTTGTCGAGCAGGCCCGCGCCCTCAGGATCGAACTGGCCGCGGATTATCTGGTCATGGCGGCATGGCTCGCCTTCCTGAAATCGCGCCTGCTGCTGCCGCCGGACCCCGAGGCCGATGGGCCATCGGCCGAGGATCTGGCGGCGCATCTGGCCTTCCAGCTTGAACGGCTGCAGGCCATGCGCGAGGTCGCGGCGCGGCTGATGGGGCGCGACAGGCTGGGGCATCAGCGCTTCGCGCGCGGCGCGCCCGAGACCGTCACGCGCTCGCGCCGGGTTGCATGGCAGGCCGGGCTGATCGACCTGATGCGGGCCTATGCGCGACTTAGAACCCGCGATGAGTTCCGCCCCTATGCCTTTGATCGTACGGATATCTTTACCATGGAGCAGGCCCTTGACCGGGTGCGCGCCATGCTGGGCTATGCGGGCGACTGGACCTCGCTCGCGAGCTTCCTGCCCGATGGCTGGGACGGTGATCCGCAGCGCCGCCGCTCGGCCACCGCCGCGACCTTCGCGGCCACGCTGGAACTGGCGCGGCAGGGCCGGATCGAGCTTCAGCAAGCGGGCACCTTCGCCCCCCTCAACATTCGCAACAAGCGCCCGGAATGACCGTCGACACGCCCCCAGAGACTGCACAGCCCCCATCCCCCTCGCTCTCCGAGCAGGAGCGGATGGTCGAGGCCATCCTTTTCGCCAGCGCCGAGCCGATGAGCCTGCGCGAGATCGCGGCCCGCCTGCCCGACGGCTGCACCCCCGCCGAGGCGCTGGAGAGCCTCCGCGCCCGCTATCAGGGCCGGGGCGTGCAGCTTGGTCGGGTGGGCGAGGCCTGGGCGTTCCGCACCGCGCCGGATCTGGGTTTCCTGATGCAGGAATCGATGGTCGAGAGCCGCGGCCTGTCGCGCGCCGCGACCGAGACGCTGGCCATCATAGCCTATCACCAGCCAGTCACCCGCACCGAGATCGAGGAGATCCGGGGCGTCGCCCTCAGCCGGGGCACGCTGGATCAGCTGATCGAGCTGGGCTGGGTCAGGGTCGGTCGACGTCGGCAGACGCCGGGGCGCCCGGCGACCTTCATCGTGACCGAGGGGTTTCTGGACCATTTCGGGCTGGAAAGCGCCCGCGACCTGCCGGGGCTTGCCGAACTCAGGGCGGCGGGCCTGCTCGAATCGCGTCCTCCGGCGGCTTTCCCGACCGATCCGGCAATGTCCTTGGGCGACGATGCCGAGGGCGTGGAATTGCCCGATGATGTTTACGATGATGAGTGAAGGCAGAGGCGGAGCCGGAAGATGAACATGAACCAATTCTTCAACATGCTGACCCGGATGGTGACGCGTCGCGCGATGAACTGGGGGATCAACAAGGGCCTCCGGCAGCTGAACTCCGGCAGCGGCGGGAAGCGCAGCCCGCAGCAGAAAAGCCTGAACAAGACCGCCCGCGAGACGGCGAAGCGCGCCCGTCAGGCCGCGCGGATCACCCGCCGGCTGGGGCGCTAGCCCGCCGCGAACTGCTTGGCGAGCTTGAGGCCCTGGCCCTGATAATTCGAGGCGATGCCCTCGCCATAAAGACGGTCAGGCCGGGCCGACATGCGTTCATAGACGAGGCGTCCGACCACTTGCCCATGCTCCAGCGCGAAGGGGGCCTCGTGGCAGCGGACCTCAAGCACGCCGCGCGCGCCATGACCGCCGGGACCGTGGCCAAAGCCGGGATCGAAGAAGCCCGCGTAATGGACCCGGAACTCGCCCACCATCGCCAGATAGGGCGCCATTTCGGCGGCGTAATCGGGAGGGATGGCGACTGCCTCGCGGCTGACGAGGATATAGAAGGCGCCGGGGTCGAGAATCAGTTGCCCGTCCTGCGTGTGCAATTCGTCCCAGAAATCCGAGGCGCGATAGGCGCCGATCCGGTCAAGGTCGATGACGCCGCTATGCGGACGGGCGCGATAGCCGACCAGATCGCCCTCGGCCGGCCGCAGATCGACCGAGAAGCCAAGCCCATCGTCGATCAGCGCCTCGCCAGTGACGAGGGGCTGGCGCGCGTGCAGCTGGCCCAGCTCGGCATCGGACAGCACCGACTGGCCCCGGCGCAGACGAAGCTGGTTCAGGCGCATCCCCGGACGCACGAGAACCGAAAAGCTGCGCGGGCAGATCTCGGCATAGATCGGGCCGTCATAGCCCTCGGGCAGGCGGTCGAACTCGGTCCCCTCGTCGGTGACGAGGCGGGTCAGCA
>NZ_DATMFA010000112.1:0-42315 GCF_035556475.1 Paracoccus sp. (in: a-proteobacteria)
CCAACATGGTGTTCGAGCATGCAGAGCGGACGGAGTGAGCGAGATGAGCGTCGACCAGACCAGACGAAACCTCCTGAAGGCCCATGCGGCGGCGCTGGCGGCTTCGGCCGCGGGCATTCCCGCATCGGTCCTGGCCCAGCCCGTGCCGGGCGGGGTCGAAGCCTTGCAGATCAAGTGGTCAAAGGCGCCCTGCCGCTTTTGCGGCACCGGCTGCGGCGTCATGGTCGGGGTGAAGGAAGGCAAGGTCGTTGCCACCCATGGTGACATGCAGGCCGAGGTCAATCGCGGCCTGAACTGCGTGAAGGGCTATTTCCTCTCGAAGATCATGTATGGCGCCGACCGCCTGACCACGCCGCTCATGCGCAAGACGAACGGGGTTTTCGACAAGAATGGCGAGTTCGAGCCCGTCACCTGGGACGAGGCCTTCGACACCATGGCCGCCAAGGTCAAGGAGGTGCTGAAGGCCAAGGGCCCGGAAGGCATCGGGATGTTCGGCTCCGGCCAATGGACCGTGCTTGAGGGTTATGCCGCGACCAAGCTGATGCGGGTCGGTTTCCGGTCGAACAACCTCGACCCCAATGCGCGGCATTGCATGGCCTCGGCCGCCTATGCCTTCATGCGCACCTTCGGCATGGACGAGCCGATGGGCTGCTATGACGATTTCGAACATGCGGACGCCTTCGTCCTCTGGGGCTCGAACATGGCCGAGATGCACCCGATCCTGTGGACCCGGCTGGCGGATCGCCGGCTGGGGACGCCGGGGGTGAAATGCGCGGTGCTCTCGACCTTCACCCATCGCTCGATGGATCTTGCCGATATCCCGATCGTGTTCAAGCCGGGCACCGATCTGGCCATCCTCAACTACATCGCCAATTACATCATCCAGAATGGCGCGGTGAACGAGGAATTCGTCGCCAATCACACCAAGTTCGTGAAGGGGCAGACCGATATCGGCTATGGCCTGCGCCCCGACAATCCGCAGGAAATGAAGGCGACCGGCGCGGCCGATGCGGCCAGGATGGACCCCTCGGATTTCGAAGCCTACAAGGCGCTGGTTTCCGAATACACGCTGGAGCATGTCAGCAAGCTCAGCGGGGTCGAGCCGGGCTTTCTTGAGGAACTGGCCAAGCTCTATGCCGACCCGGACAAGAAGGTCATGTCGCTTTGGACCATGGGGTTCAACCAGCATGTGCGGGGGGTCTGGGCGAACCAGCTTCTTTACAACCTGCATCTGCTGACCGGAAAGATTTCCGAGCCGGGAAACTCTCCCTTCTCGCTGACCGGGCAGCCTTCGGCCTGCGGCACCGCGCGCGAGGTCGGCACATTCGCCCACCGCCTGCCCGCCGACATGGCGGTGACAAACCCGGAGCATGTGAAAAAGGCCGAGGAAATCTGGAAGGTTCCGCATGGGCTTTTGAACACCAAGCCCGGCTTCCATGCCGTCCAGCAGGACCGGATGCTGCATGACGGGGTGCTGAATTTCTACTGGATCCAGGTGAACAACAACCTGCAGGCGACCGCGAACAGCTCGGGCGAGGCCTATCCGGGCTATCGCAATCCCGACAACCTGATCGTCGTCTCGGACGCCTATCCGACCGTCACGGCGATGGCGGCCGACATCATCCTGCCCGCGGCGATGTGGGTCGAGAAGGAGGGCGTCTACGGCAATGCCGAGCGTCGGACCCATGCCTGGCACCAGCTTGTCGACGCGCCCGGTGATGCGCGCTCGGACACATGGCAGATGGTCGAGTTCTCGAAGCGTTTCACCACGGATGAGGTCTGGCCCGCCGAGTTGCTGGAGGCGAACCCGGAATACAAGGGCAAGACCATCTACGAGGTGGCCTTCGCCAACGGGCAGGTCGACAAGTTCCCCCTGACCGAGATCCGCGAGGATTACGGCAATCAGGAGGCGCAGGATTTCGGCTTCTACCTCCAGAAGGGCCTGTTCGAGGAATATGCCGCCTTCGGTCGCGGCCATGGGCATGACCTTGCCCCCTATGACACCTATCAGTCCGACGAGGTACGAGGCCTGCGCTGGCCGGTCGTCGACGGCAAGGAGACGCTCTGGCGCTATCGCGAGGGCTATGATCCCTATGTCGAGGCGGGCAGCGGCGTCCAGTTCTATGGCTACCCGGACAAGAAGGCGCTGATCATCGGCGTGCCTTACGAGCCGCCGGCGGAAAGCCCGGATGACGAATATCCGATGTGGCTGGTGACCGGGCGGGTGCTGGAGCATTGGCATTCCGGCTCGATGACCTTGCGCGTCCCCGAGCTTTACCGCGCCTTCCCCGGCGCCAAGGTGTTCATGAACGCCATGGACGCGCGCGAGCGTGGTCTCAATCAGGGAATGGAGGTGCGGGTGATCTCGCGCCGGGGCGAGATCAGGTCGCGGGTCGAGACAAGGGGCCGCAACCGGATGCCCGCGGGCGTGGTTTTCGTCCCGTGGTTCGATGCCAGCCAGCTCATCAACAAGGTGACGCTGGATGCGACCGATCCGATCTCGAAACAGACCGACTTCAAGAAATGCGCCGTCAAGATCGAGGCCGTGTGATGAAACACCTCCGCATCGCCCTTGTATTCGCGTTCTCCTGCGCGGCAACCCTTGCCTTGGGCCAGAGTCCGACGGATTCCCCGCCCGAGCTGACCGGTCCTCCGGGCAATCCGATGGAGCCGATCCCGGCGGCCCCGCTTGAGCGCTATGTGACAGATGACGTCCGACAGATGCGCGCCTATCCCGAACAACCGCCGATCATCCCGCACTCGATCGAGGGCTATCAGCTTTCGGTCAATGCCAACCGCTGCCTCAGTTGCCACAAGCGCGAGAACTCGCTGGGAACCGGCGCGCCGATGATCTCGATCACGCATTACATGACCCGCGATGCGCAAATGCTGGCCGATGTCTCGCCCCGGCGCTATTTCTGCACCGAATGTCACGTGCCGCAGGCGGATACCCAGCCACTGATCGCGAACACCTTTACCGACATGACCAGCATGGGTGCCCAGACCGCAGGGGGGCAATGACATGCGGCGGATCGTCAATGCCATCCTGAGGCCGGTCAAATGGTTCTGGCGGGTGCTGTGGACGCCGGCCGGAACCCTCGGGCTGGGGTTCCTGACGCTCGGCGGCTTTATCGGCGGCGTGCTGTTCTGGGGGGCGTTCAACACCGCGCTCGAACTGACCAACCGCGAGGAATTCTGCATCGGTTGTCACGAGATGCGGGCGAATGTCTATGAAGAACTGTCACATACGGTCCATTTCTCGAATCGTTCCGGTGTCCGTGCCGGCTGCCCGGACTGCCATGTCCCGCATGAATGGACCCGCAAGATCGCCCGCAAGATGCAGGCCTCGAAAGAGGTCTGGGGCAAGATCTTCGGCACCATCAATACGCGCGAGAAGTTTCTGGACCACCGCATCGTCATGGCCAAGCGCGAATGGGCGCGGCTGAAGGCGAATGACAGCCTCGAGTGCCGGAACTGCCACTCGGCGGTGGCGATGGATCTGTCGAAGCAGGCGCCGCGCGCCGCGACGATCCATACGCAATATCTGCTGTCCGGCCAGCGCACCTGCATCGAATGCCACCAGGGCATCGCGCACCAGCTTCCCGACATGACCGGGATCGAGCCGGGCTGGACCGTCCCCGACGAGCTGCGCGATGCGCCGGCACCGTCCCCTGACGGGCGGGTCGAGCTGGAGGGCTATCTGAAAAGGGCCATGCTGGACGGCTGACGGCCAAGCGGCGATCCGCGCCTTGGGCCGCACCGTGCTGGCGTGGCCCGTTTCGACGTGACGCCCCCCTGCATGGGGTGTATGAGGGCCGCGCCCCTATCCTCCGTCCCGACAGGAGAGCCCTTTGAAATTCCGCTTCCCCATTGTCATCATCGACGAGGATTTCCGCTCGGAAAACTCCTCGGGTCTGGGCATCCGGGCCCTTGCCGACGCCATCGAATCCGAGGGCTTCGAGGTTTTGGGCGTGACGAGCTTCGGCGACCTGTCGCAATTCGCCCAGCAGCAGTCGCGCGCGAGCGCATTCGTCCTGTCGATCGACGACGAGGAATTCAGCCCCGGTCCCGATCTTGACCCGGTGGTGACGAACCTGCGCAACTTCATCGAGGAGGTGCGCTGGAAGAATGCAGATGTCCCGATCTATCTGCATGGCGAGACCAAGACCTCGCGCCATTTGCCGAACGACATCCTGCGCGAGTTGCACGGCTTCATCCACATGTTCGAGGACACGCCGGAATTCGTCGCGCGCCACATCATCCGCGAGGCCAAGACCTATCTGGAGGGGATCCAGCCGCCCTTTTTCCGCGCGCTGCTGGATTACGCCGAGGACGGCTCCTATTCTTGGCATTGCCCCGGCCATTCCGGCGGCGTCGCCTTTCTGAAAAGCCCCATCGGGCAGATGTATCACCAGTTCTACGGCGAGAACATGTTGCGGGCCGATGTCTGCAATGCCGTCGAGGAACTGGGCCAGCTTCTGGACCATAACGGCGCCATCGGCGCGTCCGAGCAGAACGCGGCGCGGATCTTCAATGCCGATCACTGCTATTTCGTGACGAATGGCACCTCGACCTCGAACAAGATGGTCTGGCACCACACGGTTGCCCCCGGCGACGTGGTGGTCGTGGACCGCAACTGCCACAAGTCGATCCTGCACAGCATCATCATGACCGGCGCGGTGCCGGTTTTCCTGAAGCCGACCCGCAACCATTACGGCATCATCGGCCCGATCCCGCATAGCGAGTTCGAGATCGAGAGCATCAAGGCCAAGATCCGCGCCAACCCGCTGCTGGCCGGTGTCGATGCCGAGGCCGTCAAGCCGCGCATCCTGACCCTGACCCAGTCGACCTATGACGGCGTGCTCTACAATACCGAAGTGATCAAGAGCATGCTGGACGGCTATGTCGAGAACCTGCATTTCGACGAGGCATGGCTGCCACATGCCGCCTTCCACCCCTTCTACGGCACTTATCACGCCATGGGGCGCAAGCGGCCGCGGACCGAGAAATCGGTGGTCTATGCCACCCAGTCGATCCACAAACTTCTGGCCGGGATCAGTCAGGCGAGCCATGTGCTTGTCCAGGATTCGCAGGAGACGAAGCTGGACCGGCACCTCTTCAACGAAGCCTATCTGATGCACACCTCGACCAGCCCGCAATATTCGATCATCGCCAGCTGCGATGTCGCGGCGGCGATGATGGAGCCTCCGGGCGGCACGGCGCTGGTCGAGGAAAGCATCGCCGAGGCCCTCGATTTCCGCCGCGCCATGCGCAAGGTCGATGAAGAGTTCGGCGAGGACGACTGGTGGTTCCAGGTCTGGGGCCCGGACGAGCTGGAAGAGGAGGGGATCGGCCGCACCAAGGACTGGGTGCTGCGCCGGACCGATGCCGATGGCGTCCAGCGCGACGGCGAGGATGCCTGGCACGGCTTTGGCGACATGGCGCCGGGCTTCAACATGCTCGACCCGATCAAGGCGACGTTGATCACGCCGGGCCTGAACATGGACGGTCGTTTCGAGGAATGGGGCATTCCGGCCTCGATCGTCACGAAATACCTTGCGGAACACGGTGTTGTTGTCGAAAAAACAGGTCTTTACAGCTTCTTTGTCATGTTCACCATCGGCATTACCAAGGGCCGCTGGAATACGCTTCTGACCGCGCTCCAGCAGTTCAAGGACGATTACGCCCGCAACCAACCCATGTGGCGGATCATGCCGGAATTCTGCCAGAAGCAGCCGCGCTACAAGCAGATGGGGCTGCGCGACCTGTGCCAGCACGTCCATGCGCTTTATGCCAAATACGATGTCGCCGTCCTCTCGACCGAGATGTATCTGAGCGACCTGACCCCGGCGATGAAGCCCAGCGACGCCTTCGCCCATATCGCGCGGCGCACGACGGCAAGGGTGCCGATTGACGAGCTGGAGGGTCGGATCACCACAAGCCTCGTCACGCCCTATCCGCCGGGCATCCCGCTTTTGATCCCGGGCGAGGTCTTCAACACCCGGATCGTCGAATATCTGCGCTTCAACCGCGAATTCGCGCGCGAATGCCCGGGATTCGAGACAGACATCCACGGCCTGGTGCAGGAGGAGGATGCCGACGGCACGGTCCATTACTATGCGGATTGCGTGGCTGAATAGGCGACACTCTCGCACTTTCTCCAGCGTTCCTATATAGGCTTCACGCCCGCTCCAACCGATGCCTTCGGGCGGCTGGGGCGGGATGACCTGAATATGGAAGTGGCGGACGGTGTTGATGCGGGCCGAAATTGAAAATTCGAGCGATCTGGAGAGCAGCGCCCGGCTCTCGGTCGCGCCGATGATGGACTGGACTGACCGGAACTGCCGGTTGGTCCATCGCATCCTGTCGCGCCGCGCGCTGCTTTACACGGAGATGGTGACGGCGCAGGCGGTCATTCACGGTGACCGCGCCCGCCTTCTCGATTTCGATGCGGCCGAGCATCCGCTGGCGTTGCAGCTTGGCGGGTCCGAGCCAGCATTGCTGGCCGAGGCGACGCGGATCGCGGCGGATTGGGGCTATGACGAGATCAACCTGAATGTCGGTTGCCCCAGCGACCGCGTGCAATCGGGCTGCTTTGGGGCCGTTTTGATGACCATGCCGCATCTCGTCGCCGATTGCGTCGCGGCGATGATGCGCGCAAGCCCGGTCGAGGTGACGGTGAAATGCCGGATCGGCGTCGATGACCAGATCCCCGAGGAGGTGCTGCCCGCCTTCATCGCGCTGATGCGCGACACCGGCATCCGGCGCATCGCCATCCATGCCCGCAAGGCGTGGCTCCAAGGCCTTTCGCCGCGCGAGAACCGCGAGATCCCGCCCCTCGACTATCCGCTTGTCCATCGCATGAAGGCGGAGTTTCCCGACCTCCACCTTTCGATCAACGGCGGTATCGCCTCGCTTGATGAGGTGCGCGGCCATCTTCGGGTCATGGACGGCGCGATGGTCGGACGCGCGGCCTATCACCAGCCCTGGGACATTCTGGGCCGGGCCGACGAGCTTTGGGGCGAGGCGCCGAATTTCGCCGATCCGCTGGACGCGGCGCGGGCGCTGCGCGAGGTCGTGGACCGGCATCTTTCGCAAGGCGGGCGGCTGCATCAGTTCAGCCGGCACATGCTGGGCCTGTTCCATGGCCGCCCCGGCGCGCGGGGCTGGCGGCGGCTGCTGTCGGAAGGGGCGTCGAAGGCCACGAACCGGGCAGAGGCGCTGGCCGTCTATGACGCGGCGTTGGCCGAAGTCGCGGGCTGAGGCTCAGGCCCGCTCGGCGGCCTTCGCCTCGTTCCAGAGCGCGTCCATTTCGGCAAGGTCGCTCTCCTCCGGGCGGCGGTTTTGGGCGGCGAGCGCCGCCTCCACCGCGCCGAAGCGGCGGGTGAATTTCGCATTGGCCAGCCGCAGCGCCTCCTCGGGGTCGATGTCGAGATGGCGGGCAAGGTTCGCCATGACAAACAGCAGATCGCCGAATTCCTCGGTCAGATGGGCATGGTCACCGCTTTCGCGCGCCTCGACCAGCTCGGCCGATTCCTCCTGCAGCTTGGCCAGCACATCGGCGGGACCGGCCCAGTCAAAGCCGACGCGGGCGGCGCGGTTCTGCAGCTTCAGCGCCCGGGTCAGCGCCGGCAGTCCCAGCGCCACGCCGTCGAGGACGCCCTTTTCCGACTTGGCGGCGCGCTCCTTGGCCTTGATCGCCTCCCAGTCCTTCACCTGCTGCTCGGCCGACTTGTCGCGGGATTCGTCGCCAAAGACATGCGGGTGGCGCGAGATCAGCTTTTCCGAGACCGCGGCCACGACATCCGAGAAATCGAACATCCCGTCCTCCTCGGCCATCCGGGCGTGAAAGACCACCTGCAAAAGCAGGTCGCCCAGCTCGCCCGGCAATTCGTCCCATGCCTCGCGCGCGATGGCGTCGGCGACCTCATGGGCTTCCTCGATGGTGTAGGGGGCGATGGTGGCGAAGGTCTGCTCGACATCCCAGGGGCAGCCTGTCTTGGGGTCGCGCAGCGCCGCCATGATGGCCAGAAGCTCGGCAATCCCGGTCTCGGGAACCTCGGCGATCCGCTCCGCCAATGCGCCCTGTGCAGCATCCTGTGCCATGGAACACCCCTTTTTCGACCCGTTCCGCCATGACCTGCCACAGTCGGGCCGGGCTGTCCACGCAAAGACGGGTTACAATGGGGCGCATCTGGCGCACACGTTATCCGGCAGTTTCTTGCCATCCCGCCGGCACATGGCTACGGTGCGCGCCAATTCCGCCGGGGGACCGCCCGGATAATGTTGAGAGAAGGGACTACCCCATGTTCGCGACCCCCGCCTACGCTCAAGCGGCAGCCGCACCCTCGGGCGCTGCCGGCCTCGCCTCCTTCCTGCCGCTGATCCTGATCTTCGTGATCATGTATTTCCTGATGATCCGCCCGCAGCAGAAGCGCGTGAAAGAGCATCGCGCGATGGTCGAGGCGGTCAAGAAGGGTGACGAGGTCATCACCCAGGGCGGCATTATCGGCAAGGTCACCGCCGTGCGCGAGAACGAACTCGAGGTCGAGATCGCGCCGGGCGTGAAAACCCGCGTCGTGCGTTCCTCGATCACCGGCGTGGTGAACCGCACCGCCCCGGTCGCCGCGAACAGCTGAGGCCACCTGCCCGATGCTTCACATCCCCACTTGGAAACGCGTGCTGATTCTGGGGCTGATCGCCCTGGGTCTGCTCTATGCGATGCCGAACCTGTTCTATGCCAAGGTCGAGCAGCACAATGATGCCATCGCCAACATGGAACGCAGCGGCGTCGAAACGCCCGAGGATCTTGCCGCCCGCGCCGGCTGGCCGAACTGGCTGCCCTCGGGTCTGGTCAATCTCGGCCTCGACCTGCGCGGGGGTGCGCATCTTCTGGGCGAAGTCCATGTCGCCGACGTCTACAAGGCGCGGCTGGACGGCATCTGGCCCGACCTGCGCGACGCCCTGGTCGCGCAGCGCGAAACCGTGGGTGCGGTGCGCCGCATCGCGGGGCCGGGCGACCAGCTGATCGTCGAGATCGGCAATGCCGACCAGATCGCCCGCGCGGTCGAGATCGCGCGCGGCCTCGCCACGCCCGTCAGCTCGATCGCGGGGGCCGGGCAGACCGACCTCGACATCAAGGCCGTGGGCAACCGCCTGACGATCCAGTTCTCTGCCGCCGAGAAATCCGCGACCGATGACCGGACCGTCCAGCAAAGCCTCGAGATCATCCGCCGCCGCATCGACGAAGTCGGCACGCGCGAGCCGACGATCATGCGTCAGGGCTCGGACCGCATCCTGATCCAGGTGCCGGGCATCGGCTCGGCCGAGGAACTGAAGCAGCTGATCGGGACCACGGCGAAACTGACCTTCAACCCGGTCGTCGGCCGCACCACCGACGCGAATGCGCGTGCGGGCGTGGGCCAGGTCGTCCTGCCTTCGATGGACGAGCCGGGCATCTATTATGTCCTTGAGGCCAATCCCGTCGTCACCGGCGAGGATCTGACCGACGCGCGGCCCAGCTTCGACCAGAACGGCCAGCCCTCGGTCGATTTCCGCTTCGGCCCCTCGGGCGCCAAGCGTTTCGGGGCCTATACCTCGTCGAATATCGGGCAACCCTTCGCCATCGTCCTCGACAATCAGGTGATTTCCGCCCCGGTCATCCGGCAGGCGATCACCACCGGCTCGGGCCAGATCTCGGGCTCGATGGATGTCGAAGGCTCGACCCGGCTTGCGGTTCTGCTGCGCGCGGGTGCCCTGCCGGCCGAGATGACCTTCCTCGAGGAACGGACCATCGGCCCGGAACTGGGGCAGGATTCGATCGACGCGGGACGGCTTTCCTCGATCATCGCGACGGCAGCCGTCGTCGCCTACATGGTCGCGAGCTATGGCCTTTTCGGCGTCTTCGCCTCGGTCGCGGTCATCATCAACGTCATCCTGATCCTCTCGGTCATGTCGATGATCGGCGCGACGCTGACGCTGCCCGGCATCGCGGGGATCGTGCTGACGGTCGGAACGGCGGTCGATGCGAACGTCATCATCTATGAGCGCATCCGCGAGGAACTGCGCCGCGGCAAGCGCGTGGTCAAGGCCATCGACGACGGCTTCAGCGAGGCGATGAGCGCGATCATCGACGCCAACGTCACCTCGTTCATCGCGGCCATGGTGATGTTCTTCCTGGGTTCCGGCCCGGTCAAGGGCTTCGCGGTCACGCTGACCATCGGTCTTGTCACCTCGGTCTTCACGGCGATCTACCTGACGCGCCTGATGATCGTGCTGTGGCTTGAATGGCGCAAACCCAAAGAACTGATTCTGTGAGGGGGGCTGGCATATGGCATTCCGTCTGAAACTGGTCCCGGACGAGACCCACTTCAACTTCTTCCGCTGGCAATGGCTGACCTTCGGGATCTCGGCCGTGGCCATGGTCGCTTCGGTCATCGTCGTTCTGGTGATGGGGCTGAACTTCGGCATCGACTTCAAGGGCGGCACCACCATCCGCACCGAGAGCCCGACCGCCTTCGAGGTCGGCGATTACCGGCAATCTCTGAACGACCTGAACCTCGGCGACGTGGCGATCACCGAGGTCTTCGACCCGAGCTTCGGCGCGTCGAAACATGTCGCGATGATCCGCATCGGCACCACGGACGAGACCGGATCGGTCACGCCCGAGCAGTTGAACGAGGTCGAGGCGGCGCTGAAGACCGTCGATCCCGAGATCCGTTTCGCCGCCGTCGAATCGGTCGGACCGAAAGTCTCCGGCGAACTCATCCAAACCGCATTCTATGCGGTTGGTGCGGCTACGCTCGCGATCATGTTCTATATCTGGCTGCGTTTCGAATGGCAGTTCGCGCTGGGGGCGGTGGTCTCGATCCTGCATGACGTGCTGCTGACGGTCGGGATCTTCTCGCTGTTGCAGCTGAAGTTCGACCTGACCACCATCGCGGCGCTGCTGACGACGCTCGGCTATTCGGTCAACGACACGGTGGTCGTCTTTGACCGGCTGCGCGAGAACCTGATCAAGTTCAAGACCATGCCGCTGATCGACGTGATGAACCTGACGGTGAACGAGACGCTGTCGCGCACGGTGATGACCGCCGTGACGACCGCGCTGGCGCTGGGGGCGATGATGATCTTCGGCGGCGACGTGATCCGCGGCTTCGTCTTCGCAATGCTCTGGGGTGTCTTCGTCGGGGCCTATTCGACCGTCTATGTCGCGAAGAACATCGTCCTCTGGCTGGGTGTGAAGCGCGACTGGTCGAAGCCCGACCCGAAAGAGACCAAGGACGAGGTTCCGGCCGCATTCCGGGACGCGCCCTGATGTCCGCGACGATGACGCCCACCGATTTTGAGGGTGCCGTGCCGATCGACGGCTACGGCCCCGGATTCTTCCGCGTGGGCGGCGTCGTTCACCGCGGCGCGGTCATCGTGGCCGGGCAGGGCGCCAGGCCCTGGGGCGGCCTCGATGACATCGCGCCGCTTCTGGAGCTGGCCGCGAGCGTCGATGTGCTGTTCCTCGGGATGGGCAAGGACATTGCCCTTCCCCCACGGGCGCTCAGCGATGCGCTCGAGGCGGCGGGGATCATGGCCGAGCCGATGAGCTCGCCCTCGGCGGCGCGCAGCTATAATGTCACGCTGTCCGAAGGCCGGCGCGTGGCCTGCGCGCTCCTTCCCGTATGAGCCTGCTCTCGGTCCGTGGCCTCGCCATTGCGCGGGGCGGGTTGCGCGTGATCGAGGGGCTGGATTTTTCACTGGAGCCCGGCCGGGTGCTGGTCCTGCGCGGCCCGAATGGCGCGGGCAAGACCACGCTTTTGCGCACGCTTGCCGGACTTCAGCCCGCCATCGCGGGCGAGGTCCGCTGCGAGGCGGAAAGCGTTGCCTATGTCGGGCATTCGGACGGGCTGAAGCCGGCGCTGACCGTGGCCGAGAATCTCGGCTTCTGGTCTGCGGTGTTTGATGGGCCGGAAATCGGCCCGGCGCTTGCCGCGATGAACCTTGCCGAACTGGCCGGGCGGCCCGCGCATCGGCTCTCGGCAGGGCAGAAGCGGCGGCTTGGCCTTGCGCGGCTGATGGTGACGGGCCGCCCGATCTGGCTTTTGGACGAGCCTACGGTGTCGCTCGACACGGCCTCGGTCGCGCTTTTCGCGGCTGTCCTGCGAAACCACCTGAAGGAGGGCGGCGCGGCGCTGGTCGCGACCCATATCGACCTTGGGCTGCCCGAGGCCGCGACCCTCGACCTCGCGGATTTCCGCGCCGGTCCCGGCCACAGTGCCGACCGGCCCGCAGGCTTCAACGAGGCCTTTGCATGAAGGCGCTGCTGTTGCGCGACATCCGGCTGGCGACGCGGGCAGGGGGCGGCTTCGGCCTTGGCCTCGCCTTCTTTCTCATCCTCTGTACGCTGGTTCCCTTCGGCGTCGGGCCGGAGGGCGGCACGCTGGCGCGGATTGCGCCCGGCATCCTCTGGATCGGGGCGCTGCTCTCGTGCCTTCTGTCGCTCGACCGGATCTATGCGCTTGATTTCGAGGATGGCAGCCTTGACCTGCTGGCGACCGCGCCCCTGCCGCTAGAGGGGGTGGTCGCGGTCAAGGCCCTCGCGCATTGGCTGACGACCGGTTTGCCGCTGGTGATCCTCGCGCCGGTCCTGGGCATCCTGCTGCACCTGCCGGGTGGGGCGCAGTTCTGGCTGGTCGTCTCGCTGCTTTTCGGGACACCGGCGCTCTCGATGCTGGGCGCTTTTGGCGCGGCGGTCACGGTCGGGCTGAGGCGCGGGGGGCTGCTCCTCTCGCTGCTGGTCCTGCCGCTTTATGTGCCGACGCTGATCTTTGGCGCCGAGGCCGTCCGGCGCGGTGCGACCGGTGGCGACCCGACGACCCCGCTGGTGTTTCTGGCCGGGATCACCCTTGCCACGCTCGCCCTGATGCCTTTTGCTGCTGCGGCGGCGCTGCGGATCAATCTGCGCTAGGCGCGGCGGGAGGCGGGCGAGGCCCGGAAGGAGAATGAGGGCCATGTCGATCTGGGAATATGCAAATCCCGTCAAGTTCATGCGAAGTTCGGGCGCGATCCTGCCCTGGGTCGTGACGGGGGCGGCGATCTGCACCGTGGCCGGGCTGGTCTGGGGCTTCCTGACGCCCGCCGATTACCGGCAGGGCGCCACGGTCAAGATCGTGTTTCTGCATGTGCCCGCGGCGCTGATGGCGATCAATGCTTGGCTGATGATGCTTGTCGCCTCGCTCATCTGGCTGATCCGCCGCCACCATGTCAGCGCGCTTGCCGCCAAGGCGGCCGCACCCGTCGGCGCGGTGATGACGCTGATCGCGCTGGTGACCGGGGCGATCTGGGGCCAGCCGATGTGGGGGACATGGTGGGAATGGGATCCGCGCCTGACCTCGTTCCTGATCCTTTTCCTGTTCTATCTGGGCTATATCGCGCTCTGGGCGGCGGTCGAGGATCCTGATAGCGCCGCCGATCTGACCGGGGTGCTGTGCCTTGTCGGGTCGGTCTTTGCCCTGCTGTCGCGCTATGCGGTGAATTTCTGGAACCAGGGTTTGCATCAGGGCGCCTCGCTCTCGGTCGCGCCGGGAGAGCGGATGTCGGCGGTCTATCGCTATCCGCTCTATCTCTCGATGCTGGGCTTCTTCCTGCTTTTCCTCGCCCTGCTGCTGATCCGCACCCGGACCGAGATCCGCCGCCGCCGTCTGGCCGCCCTGCTGGCAAGGGAGAACCGCGCATGATCGAACTGGGCAAATATGCGGGCACGGTCCTTGCGGCCTATGGAATAAGCATCGGGCTGCTGCTGGCAGTCGTGGTGCAGACGCTGGTCGCCAATGGAAGGGCGCGGCGCGAACTCGAGGAGCATGAGCGGAATGGCTAGGATTTCACCGCTGGTCATGGTGCCGCCACTGGTCTTTGCCGGGCTTGCGGGCATGTTCCTGTGGGGCATGACGCGCGACAATCCCGATGAGCTGCCCTCGGCCCTGATCGGGCGCGAGGCGCCTTCGGTCGGGGCCACCACCTTGCCGGGCGAGACGCAATTGACCGACGAGATGCTGCGGCAGCCGGGGATAAAACTGGTGAACTTCTGGGCAAGCTGGTGCCCGCCCTGCCGGGCCGAGCATCCGACCCTGACCGCGCTGTCCGAGGAATTGCCGGTCTATGGCATCGACCTGAAGGACCCGGAGGGAAGCGCCACGGGCTTCCTGGCCGAGCATGGCAATCCCTTTGCCGCGCTTGCGACCGATCCGCGCGGACGCGTGGCCATCGACTGGGGCGTGACCGCCCCGCCCGAGACCTTCATCATCGACGCAGAGGGGCGGATCCTCTATCGCCATGCCGGGCCGCTGGTGCGCGAGGATTACACGAACCGCTTCCTGCCCCAGTTGGAGAAGGCGCGCGCGGCCGAGTAGCCCGGCGGGAGCCGCGGGTTACGCCGTTGGCGGGGTATTTGCAAAACGGTGAAAGCGGGCGGGGCGGCATGGGATCTTTCCAAGCCTCGCCCGCGCGGTTAAGACGGCCGGGCTTGCAAGAGGCCAGACATGTCGCAGAACCCCACGACCATCGCTCCGCAACCCGGGATCATGGAGATCGCCCTTTATCAAGGCGGTGTCGCCCATGTGGCGGGGATCGAGAACGTCATCAAGCTCTCCTCGAACGAGAACCCGTTCGGTCCTTCGGACAAGGCGCGGGAGGCGGTCGTTCGCGCGGCTCATTCGTTGCATCGCTATCCGAATACCGATCACGCCAGCCTGCGCGCCGCGATCGGCGAGGTGCATGGCCTCGATCCCGACCGCATCATCTGTGGTGTTGGATCGGACGAGATCATCCATTTCCTCTGCCAGGCCTATGCCGGGCCGGGAACCGAGGTGCTGTTCACCGAACATGGCTTCCTGATGTATCGCATCAGCGCCCATGCCGCCGGGGCGACCCCGGTGCAGGTCGCCGAGCGTGACCGGGTCACGGATATCGACGCGCTGATCGAGGGCGCGAGCGCGCGCACGCGCCTCATCTTCATCGCCAATCCGAACAACCCGACCGGGACCATGATCGGCCTGCCCGAGATCGAGCGGCTGGCCCGCGCCGTCCCGCAGGCGATCGTGGTGGTGGATGCCGCCTATGCGGAATATGTCGAGAATTACGACGGTGGCGCCGAGCTTGCGACGCGGCTGCCGAATGTGGTGATGACGCGGACTTTCTCGAAGATCTATGGGCTCGGTGGCTTGCGGATCGGCTGGGGCTATGGCCCGCGCGAGATCATCGACGTGCTGAACCGGATCCGCGGGCCCTTCAACCTGTCCTCGGCCGCGCTGGATGCCGCCGAGGCGGCCGTGCGCGACCGCGACCACGTCGCCCGCTGCCAGACCGAGAACGCGCGGATGCGGAGCTGGCTGGCCGAGGCGCTGGCCGAGAAAGGCGTGCCCTCGGACACGTCCTGCGCGAACTTCATCCTCGCCCGCTTTGCCGATGAGGCGACCGCGCGTGCCTGCGACGAGGCGCTGAAGGCCGAGGGGCTGATTGTCCGGCTAGTCGCCGGATATGGCCTGCCGAACTGCCTGCGCATCACCGTGGGCGACGAGGCCTCCTGCCGGCGGGTGGCCCATGTCATCGGCAAGTTCATGGCCGAGCGGGCCGGGGTGGTCGCATGACCCCGATCTATGAACGGGTCGCGTTGATCGGGCTTGGCCTGATCGCCGGGTCGATGGCGCTTGCCATGCGCGAGAAGGGCCTGGCCCGCGAGATCGTCGGCCATGCCCGCAGCGCCGATACCCGCTCCGTCGCGCTGGAGATCGGGCTTGTCGATCGCGTCTGCGAAACGGCGGCCGAGGCGGTCGAGGGCGCCGATCTGGTGGTGCTGGCCGTGCCGGTCGGCGCCATGGGCGGCGTCGCGGCCGAGATCGCGCCACATCTGAAGCCCGGCGCGACCGTCACCGATGTCGGCTCGGTCAAGCAGGCGGTGGTCGATGCCGTCGCCCCGCATATCCCCGAGGGCGTGCATTTCATCCCCGGCCACCCGCTGGCCGGGACCGAGCATTCCGGTCCCCGTTCAGGCTTTGCCTCGCTTTTCCGCAACCGTTGGTGGCTCTTCGCGCCTGCCGAGGGCAGCGATGAGGCGGCCGTTGCCCGGCTCGAGCAACTGGTTCAGGCGATGGGCGCCAAGACCGAGCGCATGGACGCGGCGCATCACGACCTTGTCCTTGCCGTCACCAGCCATACGCCGCACCTGATCGCCTATACGATGGTCGGGGTCGCGGATCACCTGAAGCGCGTGACCGAGAGCGAGGTGGTCCAGTATTCCGCGGCGGGGTTCCGGGATTTCACCCGGATCGCGGCCTCGGACCCGACCATGTGGCGCGATGTGTTCCTGCAGAACAAGGAGGCGGTGCTGGACATCCTCGGCCGCTTCACCGAGGAGCTGTTCATGCTGCAGCGCGCGATCCGCATGGCCGATGGCGAGCAGCTTTTCGACTATTTCACCCGGACGCGCGCCATTCGCCGCGGGATCATCGAGGCGGGGCAGGATACCGCCGCGCCGGATTTTGGCCGGGCGCTGCCCGCCTCGGATCCGGTGGCCAAGGGCTAGGGGCTGAGGCGCGGCGCAGGACCGAGCGGAACCGGTCCCAACGCGGCGCGTCCTTCGGCAAAGGTCAGGGGCAGGCGAAGCTCCCCCTCGGTCGCGTCGGGGAAGGCGAAGGCGGTGTTTGCGGGGACCGGCATTGATGAAATGCTGCGCAGGATCGCCTGCAGAAGCCCGCGTGCGGATTTCGGGATCATGCCGGCCTCGGTCGCGGCGGCGAGCATCGCCCCGGCATCGGCGGTATAGACCGCAAGCCCGCCCTGCGCCCGACCCTCGCCATCCGCATCGAGCCTGCCGATGATGCGGGACTGGATCCGGCCAAGGTCAAGCGTGCTGCGGGTCAGTTCCAGCCCGGTCAGCGCAGGCGTCGGGATGGCGGCCATTGCCTGAGGTGTCGGCACCTTGTCGAGCCAGAACCGTCCCTCTGCCGTGAGGGACACCAGATCCTCGGGGCCGAGGGCCTGCCCGAGCCGGGCAAGGGCCGGCAGCGCCTTCGGGTCGAGCCCGTCGAGGGTCAGGGCAAGGTCGAAGCCGGCGCGACTGGTGACCGGAGCCTCCGGTCCCATCGGGATCGCCTTGCCGTTAAGGGCGACCGCGCGGGCAAGCGGCGTTCCGTCCAGCACGAGGTCGGAGGTGTCGAAGCTGAATTCGCGCGGCGCAAAACCCGAAAGGGCGTCGAAGCGTGCGGTCAGGTCGGGCTGGGCATAGAGAAGCTCATGCCGTCCATCCGGCAGATCCAGCAGGGCCTTTTCCGGCAGGCGGATGCGCGCGGTCAGGGGTGAGAGCGGCTGGACCCAGATATCGGCGCTCTCGAAACTCACGCGCCCTTCGGGAAGGACGGCGACGGGCTGGGTCAGGCGTGCGCCGATCTTCAGCGCGCCGGGCAGCGGCTCGACCCGGGCGGCACTGAAAGCCGCACCCTGATCCGAGAGGCGGCGCAATTCGCGCACCATCAGCTGCTCGGCCGCGAAGCCCGCGGCGGCAAGGGCGGCCGCGACAACGAGAAGCCCGATCAAGAGTTTGCGCATGTTCCGGCCTCACCATTTCCGTCGCTTGGATCGACCGGCATCCTGCCCTAAGTTCAGGGGGAGCGGAAGGGAAGCGGAAAGGCTTGGCGCGAAGGTGAAGGACCGGCAGGAACATTGGGTATTCGCCTATGGCTCGCTGATGTGGGATCCGGGCTTCCCGGTGGCCGAGGCGGTGGCTGCCCGGCTGGACGGCTTCGCGCGCCGCTTCTGCCTGCGCTCGGTGGTCTATCGCGGCACCGAGCAATCGCCGGGGCTGGTGCTGGGGCTGGATGCCGAGCCGGCGGGCAATTGCCGGGGTCTCGCGCTGCGCGTCAGCACCCCCGATTGGCCCGAGACGCTGGAGGGGCTGCGCCGGCGCGAGCTGACGACCAATGCCTATGAGGAACGCTTCCTCTCGGTCCTGCTGGAGGACGGCCGGCAGGTCGAGGCGATCGCCTATGTGACCCGGCCGGACCATGCGCAATATGCGGGCGGCCTTGCGCTTGAGGAGCAGGCGCGGATCATCGCCGTCGCGCGCGGCGGGCGCGGAGCCAATGCTGATTACCTGTTCAATACCGCCCTGCATCTTGCCCAGATGGGCGTCGAGGATATCGACCTCGATGCGCTCTCGCAGCAGGTGCGCTGGCTGATCGGGCCGCAGGAAGATGCCGGGGACGGGTCCGAAAACGGCGGCGATCCACCCGGTTAAGTCTTTATCGCCAAGCGCTTCCGAACCGCTTGCATCGTGCCGCGCCGCCTTTAGACTTGGCGGCGATTGAGCGAGAAGGGGGCGGGGTTGTCCCAGGCAGAGTCCGACGGCAAGAACAAAGCGATCCCGCCGCAGGGCGGTGGGCGCAAGGAACGCGCGGCCCGCCTCTCGGCGACGCGACTGGCGCAAGGCGGCGGCACTGCGGCCGAGCCGCATTTTTCGCAGCCGGTGCGTCAGGTCGTCCTGATGCTGATCGCGCTTGGGCTGGTCGGGGCGGGCACCTGGTTCGCTTATAGCCGGATCCTGCCGGTCTTTGCCGCGAATCCATGGCTGAACGGCGCGATCCTCATCGTCTTTGCGCTTGGCGTGCTGACCTGCTTCTGGCAGGTGGCGCAGCTCATCAATTCGGTCAGCTGGATCGAACGCTTTGCCGCCGGCAAGCTGGGTTATGCGCAGCAGGACCAACCGGCGGGCTATTCGGCCCCCCGGCTGCTGGCGCCTCTGGCCGCGCTCCTGGGCTCGCGCGGGCCGATCGGGACCACGATCTCGACCGAATCGGCGCGGTCGATCCAGGATTCGGTCGCGACCCGGATCGACGAGGCGCGCGACATCACGCGCTATCTCGGCAACCTGCTGATCTTCCTCGGGCTTCTGGGCACCTTCTACGGCCTCGCGACCACCGTGCCCGCGATTGTCGAGACGATCCGCACCCTCGCGCCCGAGCAGGGGGAATCGGGGGTCGATGTCTTTGACAAGCTGATGCACGGACTCGAGACGCAGCTTGGCGGCATGGCCACGGCCTTCTCCAGCTCGCTCCTCGGCCTTGCCGGATCGCTGGTCGTCGGGCTGCTGGATCTTTTCGCGAGCCATGGCCAGAACCGCTTCTACCGCGAGCTTGAGGAATGGCTTTCGACCTTCACGCGGATCGGTTTCGCGGGGGGCGAGCAAGGGCTGGACCAGGCGGCACTGGGCGAGTTTCTGGGCGCGATGGGCGTGCGCATCACCGACCTGCAGGAATATTACGCCGAACGCGATGCCCTGAGGGACGAGGAAGCCTCACAGGCGGATGCGCGCTCGCTCGCCCTTGCCGCGGGGGTCGAGCGGCTGACGGCGCTGATCCAGTCCGACCGCGACGCGCTTGCGACCGAGCTTGCCGCGGAACGCCAGGCACAGGTCGAGAGCCAGCACCGCCTCAACGAGATTCTCGGGCGGTTGGCGGACGGTCAGGCACGCCTGACCGATGCCACCACCGCCGCGGTTTCGGAAGGCTCCCGGCTGGAGGGGCTGGCCGCGGGGCTCGACGAGGCGTTCGGGCGCCTGACGGAGGGGCAGGACCGGCTGATTGCGTTGGCGCAGACCGGGACGACGATCCGGCTGCCGGATGAGCTTTATGACAGTATGGCGCGGATCGCCGACAGCCAGCAGCGCCTTGCTGCGGTCCCGCCCGCGCCCGAGCGTGAGGGGGAAGGCCCGCAGATCGCCGCGCTGACCCGGGCGCTTGGCCGGCTGACCGACGGGCAGTCGCGGCTGGTCGAACTGGCCGAGGCGAAGCCCGCCGGGCAGGACGATCCCGAGGCGCGGATGCGCCTGCGCTCGATCGACGTGCAGCTTGGCCGGCTGCTGGAGGAAGCGGCCAGCGGTCGCGACGGGCTGATTGCCGAACTGCGCGACGACATGGCGGCCCTGACCCGCGCCATCCGGTCGCTGGAGGGACGGAATGGGGCTTAGCCGCCAGGGGCGCGAGCGGTTCTCGGCGACGATCTGGCCGGGATTCGTCGATGCGATGTCCACGCTGCTGCTGGTGCTGATCTTTGCCCTGACGATCTTCATGGTGCTGCAATCGGTGCTGCGCCAGCGGATCACCTCGCAGGACAGCGAGCTGGAACAGTTGGGGAATCGCGTGGCGCTGCTCAGCGATGCGCTTTCCACCTCGCAACAGCAAGGCGCCGCGCTTGGCCGCGACCTTGCGGCCGAGCGCGCGCGGCTGCGTTCGTCCGAACAGGAGGTCGCCGCGGCCCGGCAGGAGATCGACGCCCAGAGCGAGGCGGCCCGCCTTGCCGCGGCGCGGCGCGAGGCGCTTGAGGCGCTGCTGGCCGATATCCGCCAGCGCAGCGAGCAGACCGGCGCAGAACTGACCGAGACCCGGCAGAAATTGACCGAGGCCGAGACCGCGCGCCTTGCCGATGCTGCTGCCGCCAAGGCTCTGGAGGAGAGGCTTGGCAAGGCGGATGCGGAACTGATAGCGAATACGCTGGCCCTCGACGCCGCGCGCAAGAAGGCCGAGGAGACCTTGACCCTGCTGGCCGCAGCCGAGGCGACGAAGAAGGAACTGGGCGAGAAGGCCGAGGCGACCGCGACCGAGGCCGAGCGCCAGAGCGGCCTGCTGGCGCTGGCCCAGCAAAAGCTTTCCGAACAAGAGGCGCTGTCGACCGAGGACCAGCGCCGTCTCGCCCTGCTGAACGAGCAGGTCGCGCAGTTGAACGGCCAGCTTGGAAATCTTCAGGCGGTGCTGCAAAGCGCCGGCGACAGCCAGCGCGAGGCCGATCTGAAGGTCGAGGATCTTGGCAAGCAGTTGAATGTCGCGCTGCTTCGCGCCGCGGATGAGGAGCGCAAGCGCCGCGCGCTGGAGGAGGAGGCCCGCAGCAAGGCCGAGGAAGAGGCGCGCGACCTCGCCCGCTATCGCTCGGAATTCTTCGGCCGCCTGTCCCAGATCCTCGAGGGACGGGAGGGCGTCCGCGTCGTCGGCGACCGCTTCGTCTTTTCCTCGGAGGTGCTGTTCCCCGCGGGCGAGGCCACGCTCTCGACCGAGGGTAAGGCGCAGATCGCCCGCGTGACCGAACAGCTCAGCCAGATCTCGGGCCAGATCCCGCCGGAAATCGACTGGATCATCCGGGTTGACGGCCATACCGACAACCAGCCGCTCTCCGGTTTCGGGCGCTACCGCGACAATTGGGAGTTGAGCCAGGCCCGCGCTTTGTCGGTCGTGCGCTACATGATCGACGATCTGGGCTTTCCGCAAAGCCGGCTGCTGCCCGCAGGTTTTGCCGATACGCGCCCGGTGGCCGAGGGCGACAGCCTCGAGGCGAGGGCCGCGAACCGCCGGATCGAGCTGAAGCTGACCGAACGCTAGGCGCGCGGTTCGATCAGCGTGTATTGGTCGGGAAAGCGGTTCAGGTAGCGGATCATCGGTCCCGCCGCGCGCCATTGCCGGAAGAGCGAGGCCCGGAGCGCCGAAGTCTCCGGCCAGTGCCGCCGTGTCCCGCCGCTGACCTGCGGCGCTTGCGGGAAATGCCGGGCCAGCACCCGGCCGAAGGCATCGCGCATCCGCATCGGCACCACCTGCCGCGACGAATCCAGCCATGGCTTGCGGGTGCCGATGAAATGGACGAGGCAGGGATCGACCATGCTGGTCAGATGCGCCGAGGCCGAGGTGAATTGCCAGTTCCAGAGCGGGCTGATCTCGGCCCAATCTCCTTTGAGGATGCCGTTCATCAACGCCTGATCGCGGCCCAGCCCGGCAAGGTGGTCGCGGGCGAATGTCGCGGCCCGCCCGGCCAGATCCTGCGCGGCGAAGGCCTCGGTGTCGATCATCACGACGCCCGCGTTGAAATAGGGATGCGCAGGCTCGCCCAGTTTGCGGAACTCCTCCACCTTGCGGCCGGGGGTGCGCCATTGCCGATTGTCGCGCACCGCCGCAACCGCGCGCCCCAGCATGTCGGCCGAGAGAAGCTGCGCCGGATTGCCGCGTTCATAGAGAATATCGGCGTCGATCACCAGAATGCGGCGGTAGTGACCACGCAGCGCATTGCCGAGGAAAAGCTCCATATAAGTCGCAAGCGACCGCCGCGCATCCAGCGGCAGCGCGTCGAGAAGCGCATCATCCCGCGCCGCGACGTGATATATCCCGGCCTCGGTCAGCGCCGGCGGCAATTCGACCGGTTCCGGCCCGCCGATCAGCACATCATGCGGATAGCCCGCCGCCGCCATGGCAAGGGCAGGGGTCGCGGCATAGGGCAGGTAGTTCGCATCGCAGGCAACGATCACCGCCAGGTCGGATTTCGGCTGGAAGCCGGTTGTGAAAACCGGGGTCAGGGCCATGGTTGGACCGGCGATGTCATGTTGGATCCTTTGCTCCAGACGCTTGATCCCATTCTTAGAACCGGCATCCGGGCTTGTGCAATCCCGTCAGGTCTCTGCGGGGGGCGTCACCTCGCGCGGCGGACGGCCGATGATCTCGCGCAGGGCGTCAAGCTCGATGAAATTATCGGCCTGGCGGCGCAATTCGTCCGCGATCATCGGCGGCTGGCTGCGCATGGTCGACACGACCGAGACGCGGACGCCCTGACGTTGCAGCGCCTCGACCAGCGGGCGGAAATCGCCATCGCCGGAGAAAAGGACCGCATGATCGAGGCGGGGCGCGAGTTCCATCGCGTTCACCACCAGTTCCACGTCCATATTGCCCTTGACCTTGCGGCGTCCCAGCGCGTCGGTATATTCGCGGGCCGGTTTCGTCACCATCGAGAAGCCGTTGTAATGCAGCCAGTCGACCAGGGGGCGGATGGGTGAATAATCTTCGTTCTCAAGCAGGGCCGTATAGTAATAGGCGCGGATCAGTTTGCCGCGGCGCTCGAACTCTTGCCTCAGCAGCTTGTAATCGATGTCGAAACCCAGCGATTTTGCCGCCGCGTAAAGATTCGATCCGTCAATGAACAAAGCTAGCCGATCGTCTTTGTAAAACACGATAACCTCGATATGACACAGAATATATTGCCTGCGCCAAACCTAGCCCTCGTCGCAATCGGCGGAAACCTACCTAGTTCGGCAGGTCCGCCCGTGGCCACGATTCGCGCCGCAATTGGGCAATTGGTCTCTTTGTCCGGGGTATCTCTTTATAGTCTCAGCAGGTTCTGGCAAACTCCGGCTTTTCCGGCCGGCTCCGGCCCCAATTATGTGAACGCAGCCCTCGCCTTGCAAACGGAAATTTCCGCTGCGTCACTCCTTTCGGCACTTCATGCCGTTGAGGCGGATTTTGGCCGGCGGCGCGAGGGCGCGCGCTGGCAGGCGCGGGGGATCGATCTGGACCTCATCGCCTATGGCGACCTCGTGCTGCCCGATGAGCGGACGCATGACCATTGGCGGGGATTGCCGCCCGAGCGCCAGTCTGAACACGCGCCGCCCGAGTTGATCCTGCCGCATCCGCGCCTTCAGGATCGCGGCTTCGTGCTGGCCCCGCTGGCCGAAATCGCGCCGGGATGGGTTCATCCGCGGCTGGGAAGAAGTGCCTCGCAGCTGCTCGCGGCCTTGCCAGCCGGGGCGATGGCGGGTATACGGCCGCTAACTGCTTGACATTCCCCCGGCGAGACGGCAATTATCCGGCCTCGCCCAAGCATTCCGTATTCAAGCCAAAGGTGACCGATGGCCCGCGTGACAGTCGAAGATTGCGTCGACAAGGTTCCGAACCGTTTTGATCTCGTGATGCTCGCCTCGCATCGCGCGCGCGAGATTGCGGCCGGCAGCCAGTTGACCATCGACCGCGACAACGACAAGAACCCGGTCGTCGCCCTGCGCGAGATCGCCGACGAAACTCAACCCGTCGACGAATTGCGCGAGCGCATGATCGAGGCGACGCAAACCCAGATCGAGGTTGACGAGCCCGAAGAGGACGCGATGGCGCTGCTGCTTGGCGCCGAAGTCGATCGTCCCAAGCCCGCCGACGAAGAGTCGGAAGAGCGCATGCTTCGCATGATGCTCGAAGCTCAGGGCCGCAACTGAGGCAGGGCTGACAACGAGGTCTTCGACAAAACATGATCGACGTCGAAGACCTTATCGCGCTTGTCCGCAACTATAACCCCCGGACCAATTCGGATCTGGTGCGCGACGCCTATGAATATGGGCGTCGTATGCATGAGGGGCAGTTCCGCCATTCGGGCGAGCCCTATTTCACCCATCCCGTCGCCGTCGCCGCCATCCTGACCGAGATGCGGCTGGATGATGCGACGATCATCACCGCACTTCTGCACGACACGATCGAGGACACGCGCTCCACCTGGGCCGAGGTGGCGCAGATGTTCGGGCGCGAGATTGCCGATCTTGTCGATGGCGTCACCAAGCTGACGAACCTTCAGCTTTCCGGCGCGCATTCCAAGCAGGCCGAGAATTTCCGCAAGCTTTTCATGGCAATGTCTCGGGATCTTCGAGTCATTCTGGTCAAGCTTGCCGACCGTCTGCACAATATGCGGACCATCAAGTCGATGCGCCCCGAGAAGCAGCTTCAAAAGGCGCGCGAGACCATGGACATCTATGCGCCGCTGGCCGGGCGCATGGGGATGCAATGGATGCGCGAGGAGCTTGAGGATCTGGCCTTCAAGGTCATCAACCCCGAGGCCAGGAACTCGATCATCCGCCGCTTCGTCAGCCTGCAGCGCGAATCCGGCGACGTGATCCCGAAGATCACCGCCGATATCCGCTCGGAGCTGGAGCGCGAGGGGATCGAGGCCGATGTCTATGGCCGCGCCAAGAAGCCCTTCAGCATCTGGCGCAAGATGCAGGAAAAGCAGCTTTCCTTCTCGCGCCTTTCGGACATCTACGGATTCCGCATCATCACCCGGACCGAACCGGACTGCTACCGCACGCTGGGCGTCATCCATCACCGCTGGCGCGCGGTGCCGGGGCGGTTCAAGGATTATATCAGCCAGCCCAAGGCCAACGGCTACCGTTCGATCCACACCACGGTCTCGGGCCGCGACGGCAAGCGGGTCGAGGTGCAGATCCGCACCCGCCAGATGCACGAGGTCGCGGAATCCGGCGTCGCCGCGCATTGGGCCTATCGCGATGGCGCGCGGACCCAGAACCCTTTCGCGGTCGATCCGGGCGAGTGGATCGCGAGCCTGACCGAGCGTTTCGGCGAGGAAGATCACGATGAGTTCCTCGAGCACGTGAAGCTCGAGATGTATTCGGATCAGGTCTTCTGCTTCTCGCCCAAGGGCGACGTGATCCCGCTGCCGAAAGGCGCGACCCCGATCGACTTCGCCTATGCGATCCATACGCGGCTGGGGAATTCCTGCGTCGGCGCCAAGGTCGACGGCATCCGCGTGCCGCTGTGGACGCGGCTGAAGAACGGCCAGTCGGTCGAGATCATCGCCGCCTCGGGCCAGCGCCCGCAGCCGACTTGGCTCGACATCGTCGTCACTGGCCGCGCCAAGGCCGCGATCCGTCGCAGCCTGCGGCAGGAGGATCGCTCGCGCTTCATCCGGCTCGGCTCCGAGCTGATCCGCGTCGCCTTCGAACATGTCGGCCGCCGCGTTACCGACAAGGCGCTGCGCACCGCCGCCCGGACCATGGCCTTGCCGGATACCGACGAGTTGCTGGCCCGGATCGGCAGCGCCGAGATTTCGGCGCATGAGGTTCTATCCGTGCTTTACCCCGAACTCGCCGCCAAGCGCAGCGAGATCGACGCCAAGCGCGCCGTCGCCGGGCTCGAGGCCGATCAGGAGTTCACCCGCGCACCCTGTTGCAACCCGCTGCCGGGCGAGCGGATCGTCGGCATCACCTATCGCGGCAAGGGCGTCGTCATCCATGCGATCGACTGCCCCGTCCTCGCCGAGTTCGAGGATAGCCCCGAACGCTGGGTCGACCTGCATTGGCGCGAAGGCCAGCACCCGCCCGCCTATTCCACCAATCTCTCGCTGACGATCCGCCATGACGCTGGCGTCCTTGGCCGGATCTGCACGCTGATCGGCGGGCAGGGGGCGAATATCTCGGATCTGGTCTTTATCGACCGCAAGCCCGATTTCTACCGCCTGCGGGTCGAGGTCGAGCTGCGCGACAGCGAGCATCTGCACGCGCTTCTGACCGCGCTCGAGGCCGAAAGCGACGTGGCGCAGGTGGCGCGCATCCGCGATCCGCTCGCCCATATCGAGTGAGATCGGCCTCCCGGGCCTAGATCCCCAGCCTGTCCCGCAGCGAATACCAGGACATGCCCGCGACCAGCAGCGGCCAGCGCAGCATGGTGCCGCCGGGAAACTCGGGGCTGGGCAGCGCCGCCATGGCGTCGAAACCGTCGGACTGCCCCTCGACCGCCTGTGCCATCAGCTTGCCGGCCAATGTCGCCAATGCCAGCCCGTGACCGGAATAGCCGCTGGCCGACAGGCAGTTCGGTGCCGGGCGCATGAAGCAGGGCAAGCGATTCATGGTGATCGCCAATGTCCCGCCCCAGGCATAGTCCAGCCGGACATCGGCAAGGGATGGATAGATTTGCAGCAAGGGTTTCATGACCTTGGCGGCAATATCTGAGGGGAAGCGATAGCTTACGTTCTCGCCCCCGCCAAAGATCAGCCGCCCCTCCGGGTCGAGCCGCCAGTAGTTCACGACGAATTTGGTATCATGAACGCCAATATCGCGGGTCAGAACTTCCGCCCGGCGCGCGCCCAAGGGTTCGGTCGCGACGATGAAATTGTTGATCGGCATGACCCGCGCCGCGACACTTGGTTCGATCCCGCCCAGATAGCCATTGGCCGCAAGGATCAGGTGGTCGCAACTGACCTTGCCGGCGGAGGTCGTCACCACGGTCCTCTCGCCCGCCTGCCGGGCATGGGCAATGCCCGTTACCTCCGACCGCTCATGGATCATCGCCCCGGCAGCGGCGGCCAGCCGCGCCATCCCCAGCGCGAGGTTCAGCGGATGCAGATGCCCCGCGCCGTGATCCAGCTCCCCGGCAATATAGGCCTGCGAGGGCAGGATCTCGCGGAAGGCATCGCGGTCAAGCGGCTCGATCCTGTCATAGCCATAGTCCCGAGCAAGGCGGTCGATCATCGATCTCGCATGGTCGAACTCGGCGGGTTTGCGGAAGGCATGGGCGATCCCGTCCACAACCGGCACACCCGCGCGGGCGGCAAGGTCGCGGGTCAGGCGCTTGGCTTCCTCGGCCAGATCCCAAAGCCGGCGTGCGGCCTCCTTGCCCGCGATGGCCTCCAGCTCGTCGACCTCCAGCCGTTGCCCCGAACCAAGCTGGCCGCCATTCCGTCCCGAGGCGCCGAAGCCGACGCGATGGGCTTCCAGCAGCAGCACGCGCCTCCCGCCCTCGGCCAGATGCAACGCGGCGGAAAGGCCGGTATAGCCGCCGCCGATGACCACCACATCCGCCCTTTCCTCGCCCGCGAGGGGCGGAAACTCGGGCAGGGGATCGCGGGTCGCGGCATAAAGGCTGGGCGGATAGGCCCCCGGCCGGTCGTTGGAATGCAGCAGATTCATGCTTCGGCTTTCACCGTTTTTCAAATACCCATCCGAACCGCCCGCAAGCCTCCCGACGATGCCGGTTTCACACGTTCAGCAGCAAATGCTCACGCTCCCACGGACTGATGACCTGAAGGAACTCCTTGTATTCATTGCGCTTCACCGCCTGATAGACCGCAAAGAACTCCGCCCCCAGCACCTCGCGCATCGGCTCGCTCTCATCCATCAGGTCCAGCGCGTCGCCGAGGTTATAGGGCAGCTCGTCCTGCGACATATAGGCGTCGCCAAGGCATTCCGCGCGCGGGTTCTCCTGCTCCAGCAGCCCGAGATAGCCGCAGGCGAGGCTCGCGGCGAGGCCCAGATAGGGGTTGCAGTCCATGCCGGCCAGCCGGTTCTCGATCCGCCGCGCCTCGGGGCCGGAAATCGGCACCCGCAGCCCGGTGGTGCGGTTGTCGCGTCCCCATTCGAGGTTGATCGGTGCCGCGAAATCAGGGACATAGCGGCGATAGCTGTTGACGTAGGGAGCCAGCAGCGCGACCGCCGCCGGCAGGTGCTTCTGCATCCCGGCGATGAAATGCATGAAGGCCGGCGTCTCGCGGCCCTGCTCGTCCGAGAAGATGTTCTGCTCGGTCCGGGTGCTGACCACCGAATGGTGGATATGCATGGCGCTGCCCGGCTCGCCCTCGATCGGCTTGGCCATGAAGGTCGCGAAACAGTCATGGCGCAGCGCGGCCTCGCGGATCAGGCGCTTGAAATAGAAGATCTGGTCGGCCAGATGCACGGGATCGCCGTGGTTCAGGTTGATCTCGACCTGTCCGGCGCCGCCCTCCTGCAGGATGCCGTCGATCTCGAAGCCCTGCGCCTCGGCGAAATCATAGATGTCGTCGATGACCTTGCCATATTCGTCCACCGCACTCATCGAATAGGCTTGCTTCGCCGCGGCGCGGCGGCCCGAGCGGCCCATCGGCGGCATGATCGGCTGGTTCGGGTCGATATTGCGCGCGACAAGGAAGAATTCCATCTCGGGCGCGACGATCGGCCTCCAGCCCTTCGCGCGATAGAGTTCGACCACCCGCTTCAGCACGTTGCGGGGCGCCGTCGGCACCGGCTCACCCGATTGGGTCGAGACGTCGTGGATCACCTGCAAGGTCACGTCATTCGTCCAGGGCGCGGCGGTCGCGGTCGAGAAATCCGGCGTCAGGATCATGTCGGGCTCGGTGAAGGCGCCCGTGGGGTTGTCGGCCCAATCCCCGGTGATCGTTTGCAGGAAGATCGAGTTCGGCAGGTAGAACCGCTCCTGATGCGCGAATTTCGAGGCGGGCATCGCCTTGCCCCGCGCAACGCCCGCGATGTCGGCGACGATGCATTCGACCTCGTCCAGCCGTTTTCCTGCCACGAAATCCTGCGCGGCCTGCGGCGTTTCTTCGATCCAGCGGGGTTTCATGCGGCACCCTGGCTGCGCAGCGCGGCGCGGGGATGCTTGAAAAAGCTTTCGATCCGGTCGGCGATGCTGCCGGACTGGCGCTCTCCGCCCATGCGCGCGCGCGCCTGATCCAGCAGGTGATCGGGAACCACGCCCTTGGCGCGTGCGTCGATCAGGCCCTGGATGAAACGATCGGAAAACTCGGGATGGGCCTGAACGGTAAAGGCACGATCGTCATAGACGAGGGCCGCATTTTCGCAGAAATCGTTCGAGGCCGCGACAGCCGCGCCCGCTGGCCGCTCGACCACCTGATCCTGGTGCCAGGCGTTAAGGGTCACCGGCTCGCCGTCGAAGTCATAGTCCTGCGCGCCGACGGACCAGCCGGCGGGATGCTTGACGACCTTGCCGCCAAGGGCCTGCGCGATGATCTGGTGGCCAAAGCAGATCCCGACCATCGGCACATGGGCCGCGTAGGCGTCGCGGATGAACCGCTCCAGCGGCGGGATGAAGGCGTGATCCTCATAGACGCCGTGGCGCGAGCCGGTCAGCAGCCAGCCATCCGCGTCGTGGACCGAGGCGGGGAAGTCCATGTTCTCGACATGATAGCTGGTGAAGTCGAACCCGCGACCGTCCAGCAGCCGTTCGAACATGGTGTCGTAGTCGCCCAGCTCGCCGCGAATGACTCCGGGCGATTGACCGCATTTCAGGATGCCGATGCGCATGATTGGCCTGTTGATTGTTCGCCACAAAGGTAGTCGCCAGAACCGGAAGCGGCAAGGCCCCTCCCTCCTTGGTGGGGCTGGTCCTGCACCGTGGCAGCGGATAGGCTTCGGCCAAACCGCTCGCAGGAAAGGAAATCCCATGCCCGGACTTCGCCCCGATGTTGATCCCGACGGTCTGCAGGAATTTTCGGTCGTCTTTACCGATCGTTCCCTGAACCACATGTCGCAGAAATATCAGCGGGTCATGCGCGAGGTCTCCTCGACGCTGCGCGAGGTCTACAAGGCCGAGGCCGTGGCGATCGTCCCGGGCGGCGGCACCTGCGCGATGGAGGCGGTCGCCCGCCAGTTCGGCCGCGACGCCCATGCCTTGATCATCCGCAACGGCTTTTTCAGCTTCCGCTGGAGCCAGATCTTCGAGATGGGCGGCTTCACTCGCGAGACGACGGTGATGATGGCGCGCCCGGCCGGGAACGAGCCGCGCCCGGCCTTCGCGCCCGCCCCGGTCGAGGAGGTGGTGGCCAAGATCCGCGACACCCGCCCCGATGCCGTCTTTGCCCCGCATGTTGAGACGGCGGCCGGGATGATCTTGCCCGACGACTATATCAAGGCCGTCGCGGACGCGGCGCATGAGGTCGGGGCATTGATGGTCCTCGACTGCATCGCCTCGGGCGCGATCTGGGTCGATATGGAAGCCACCGGTGTCGATGTGCTGATCTCGGCCCCGCAAAAGGGCTGGTCTGCCTCGCCCTCGGCCGGGATGGTGATGCTGTCGGCCCGCGCGGCGGAACGGCTGGAGGCCACGACCTCGAACAGCTTCGCCCTCGACCTGAAGAAATGGCGGGCGATCATGAAGGCCTATGAGGATGGCGGGCATGCCTATCACGCCACCATGCCGACCGACGCCATCCTTGGCCTGCGCGATGCCATGGACGAGACGCGCGAACTGGGCTTCGAGGCGGCGCGCGAGGCGCAATGGCGGCTTGGCAATGCCGTCCGGGACGAGCTTGTGCGGCGCGGCCTGCGCTCGGTCGCGGCCGAGGGCTTTGCCGCGCCGGGCGTGGTGGTCTGCTATACCGACGATCCCGATATCCAGAACGGTCGGAAGTTCCTGGCCGAAGGCTTCCAGATCGCCGCGGGCGTCCCTTTGCGGGTGGGCGAGGGCGAGGGGTTCCGCAGCTTCCGCATCGGGCTTTTCGGCCTCGACAAGCTGAAAGACGTGGACGGCACCTTGGCCCGTCTTTTCCCGGCCTTCGACGCGGTCCTCTGATCGCGCAGAAATTCCCGGCGCGGCTGCCCTTACTGAAACAGCCGCGCCCCGTCAGCGGGCAGCCGGTCCGCCGGAATATCCCGAGAGTTGGTTCAGCTCGCCACGCAGGCGTTCGGGGTCGGGCAGGGCGCCCTCGATCTCGGCGTGAAGCCCGCGCCAGATCGGCAGCGCCCCGGCCAGCGTGGCATGGCCCGATGCGGTCAGGCGTGGCAGCCGCGTGCGGCGGTCCTCGGGGTCGGGTGCCGTCTCGACCAGTCCCCGGCGCTCCAGCGGCTTCAGGTTCGCGGTCAGGGTCGTGCGGTCCATCGCCAGCACCGCCGCGAGTTGACCCAGATTGGGCGGCTCGGGCCGGTTCAGCGCCATCAGCAGCGAGAACTGCCCGCTGGTGACGCCCGCAGGCTTCAGCGCGATGTCGAACCGGCGGGCAAGCGCCCGCGCCGCCCTTTGCGCATGGAGGCAAAGGCAACTGTCCCGCACCAGCAGGGTGGTCTGGAAATTGGGTTCGATCAGCGCGTCCATCTGCATGCTTGACAGCGAGGGGTCGATTACGTTGATATCAACCTTGCTGGAGGAGCGTCAATCCGTGTCGATGACCCGATACCCCGCATCGCGCGTCACCGACAGCCGACCTCCGCCCGGAATGCATCGAAACCGACCAGAAGGAGACGAGCATGAAGATCGTGACCAGCCTCAGCTTTCAGGGCCAATGCCGCGAGGCCTTCGAGTTCTACGCGAGGATCCTCGGCGGCAGGATCACCGCCGCGATTCCCTATTCCGATGCACCCCCCGGCATGCCGGTCAGTGGCGAGGAGTATCGCGACTGGCTGCTGCATTGCTGGCTTGAGGTCGGCGATCAGGCCCTGATGGGCGCCGACATGGACAAGGCATGGGCGGCGAATATCGACAAGCCCAAGAACGGCTTCGACGTCACCCTGCATACCGATGACATCGCGCAGGGACGGAAATGGTTCGAGGGCCTCTCCGACGGCGGCCGTCAGGTCATGCCCTTTTCCGAGACCTTCTGGTCGCCCGGATTCGGCTCGCTGATCGACCGTTTTGGGGTGCCCTGGATGGTCAACACGATTCCCTCGGCCGATTGGACCCCGGCGCAGGGCTGAACCGCGCCGCGCCCTGTTCGGGAGAGTGTTATGGAGCAATCCTATCGCTGGGTGATCGTCGCCGCCGGCGGGCTTCTCGGATGCGTGGCCATGGGGGCGATGTTCTCGCTGCCGGTCCTTCTGCGGCCGATGGCCGAGGCGACCGGCTGGTCGGTGACCGGCATCTCGATGGCGATGACCTTCGGCTTTCTGGCGATGGGCGGGGCCAGCATGGTTTGGGGCGGGCTTTCCGATAGGTTCGGGCCGCGCCCCGTCGTCCTTGCCGGGTCGGTCTTGCTGTCGGCAAGCCTTGCCGTCGCCAGCCGGGCGCAGAGCCTCGTCGGGTTCCAGCTTGCCTTCGGCCTTTTCGTCGGCGTTGCCGCCGCCGCGATCATGGCGCCGATGATGGCCTGCGTGACCGGCTGGTTCGAGACGCGGCGCGGTCTGGCGGTCTCGCTGGTCTCGGCCGGGATGGGAATGGCGCCGATGACGATGGCGCCGCTTGCCGCATGGCTGGTGACGCTTCATGACTGGCGGACGACCATGCTGATCATCGCCGGGGTCGCCGCCTTGCTGATGATCCCGACCGCCTGCCTCGTCCGCCGCCCGCCGGCGCTGGCGCGTGGCGGGGAAGGGATGGCGGATGCGGGTCCGCAGGCCGGAATGACCGTCGGTCAGGCGGTCCGCAGCCCGCAATTCGCCACGCTGATGCTCGCGAATTTCTTCTGCTGCGCGACGCATTCGGGGCCGATCTTCCACACCGTCAGCTATGCCGTCACCTGCGGCATCCCGATGATCGCCGCCGTCTCGATCTACAGCGTCGAGGGGCTGGCGGGGATGTTCGGCCGGCTCGGCTTCGGCGTCGCGGGCGACCGTTTCGGCGCGCAGCGGGTGCTGGTGATCGGATTGCTGGCGCAGGCGCTTGGCGTCTCGGCCTATGTGCTGGCCGGTGGTCTCGGCAGCTTCTACGCCGTCGCGGCGGTGGTGGGGTTCATCTATGCCGGCACCATGCCGCTTTACGCGGTGATTATCCGCGAGAATTTTCCGCTGCGGATGATGGGCGCGATCATCGGCGGGACGGCGATGGCGGGCAGCCTCGGCATGTCCACGGGACCGCTTCTGGGCGGCATGATCTATGACCGTTTCGGCACCTACCTGCCGATGTATATCTGCGCGGGCGCGCTGGGGATCGCGTCCATGCTGATCCTGATGACCTTCCGCCCCTTCCCCGAGCGGGAGGAGGGCGCCATGACGCCTGCCTGACGCGCGTATTCCCCCCCGCGCGGTTCCTGTCCGAACCCGCGCGCGGTGGTCAGCGCGCCTTTGCGGCCTCCTCGACCCGGGCGATGTCGATTTTCTGCATCGTCATCATCGCCTCCATCGCCCGTCTCGCGACCTCGTGATCGGGGCTCGTGGTCAGCTCCATCAGCCGCCTCGGCGTGATCTGCCAGGAATGACCCCAGCGATCCTTGCACCAGCCGCAATCGCTCTCCTTGCCGCCGTTTCCGACGATGGCATTCCAGTAGCGGTCGGTTTCCTCCTGGTTCTCGGTCATCACCATGAAGCTGACGGCCTCGTTCGGGGTGAAGAATGGCCCGCCATTCAGGCCAAGGAAGGATTGGCCGAGCAGCGTGAACTCGACAGTCAGCTCATTGCCTTCCTTTCCGCCGGGATAGTCGACCGGGGCAAGGGTCACCCGGTCGACATGCGTGTCGGGAAAGGTCTCGGCATAGAAGGCGGCCGCCTTTCCGGCCTCGCCATGGTCGAACCACATGCAGGTGACGAGCGGGGTCATGTCGTTTCTCCTCCAGTCGGTTTCGGATCTGCGCCAACGGGGGGCGGAGGGAGAGAAGGCCGGCCGTGGATCATGGCCTTCCGGCCGTCCGCCATGTGACGCCTGCGGGCCGCCCAACGCGGCCGTCACCCCGGAGAGTAGAGCCTGCGCCGCGCCGCGTCGATGTTTTCTTGACTCGGCGACCCGGCGGCCTAAGCGGCAGGACGATCCGGCGGCGTCAGAACCTGCCCGAGCCTTGCGGCCGCATCCATGACGGCGCGGCTCGACGCTTCGCGGTCGAGCTTGTGCAAGGCGACGACTCCGACCGCGAATTCAAGCCCGGCATGCAGGTCCGGCCCCACCCGGACCGGGGCGGCGATCCCCTCGGCATTCGACTGCAATTCGCCCTGCGACCAGGCAAAGCCGTCCATCCGCGCACGCTTCACCGCCTCCGGGTCGTCGTCGCGCGGCGGTCGCAGGGACATCAGGGCCAATCCGGGCGCGGCGCGTCCGATCGGATAGCGCAGGCCCATCCGATACTGGACGTTCAGCGGCATGTCGGGCGGGTCCGCCGTGCCGATCGCGACATAATCGTCGCCCTGCCGTATCGAGATGAAGGCCGAGGCGCGGGTCGCCAGCGCCAGCTCCTCGAGGATGGGTTGCGCGGCGGCGCGGATATTGCCCTCGCTCCGCGAGGCCAGCACGATCGCTGCGCCGCCCATCACCACCCGTCCGCTGGGCAGCCGCTGGACCATGCCATGTTCGGCCAGCGTCGCGACGATTCTGTAGGCAATGGCGCGGTTGACCCCCAGACGCGCCGCGATGTCGCCTGTCGTGATCCCGCCCTCGGTCTGGGCCACGAGGAACAGCGCCTCCAGCCCCCGGTCAAGCGTCTGAAGTTTCGCGGCGACCATCGTAATCCCTTATCCTGTTGGCGTTTTTTCTGCGCGATCACTGCCCGGAAGGCAAGCTGGCCAGATCTCGCCTCAGATTTATTGACATTGCAACGATCAAGATGTCTATATGCGACACAAGATGTTCGATATTGTAGACTGGAGGAGCGCAATGGGAACAATGGAGGGGAAATCCGCTTTCGGGCAAGCGACGTCCGGCTGTCCATTTCATGCACCCGCGATGTCCACCAACGGCGGCTGCCCCGTCGCTGATTTCGACCCGTTCGGCCCGGCCTATCAGCTTGACCCGGCCGAGGCGCTGCGCTGGTCGCGCGACCAGCTTCCGGTCTTTTACAGCCCCGCGATTGGCTACTGGATCGTCTCGCGTTACGAGGACATCAAGACGGTCTTCCGCGACGGCATCCTGTTCTCGCCCCGCAATGTGCTGGAAAAGATCGTCCCGGCGACGCCCGAGGCGATCGACGTACTGAAAAGCTACGACTACGCCATGAACCGCACCATGGTGAACGAGGACGAGCCCGCCCATATGGAGCGCCGCCGCCTTTTGCTCGATCATTTCCAGCCGGTTCGGCTGGAGGACCAGCAGGAGATGGTCCGCCGTCTGACCCGCGAAAAGATCGACGCCTTCATCGACAGCGGCCGCGTCGATCTGGTCGATGCGATGCTTTACGAAGTGCCGCTGAACGTCGCCCTGCATTTCCTTGGCGTCCCCGAGGACGAGATCGCGGTCCTTCGCACCTTCTCGGTCGCGCATTCGGTCAATACCTGGGGCAAGCCCACGGACGAGGAGCAGGTCCATATCGCCCATGATGTCGGGCGCTTCTGGCAATATGCCGGCCAGATCATCGAGAAGATGAAGCAGGAGCCCGAGGGCAAGGGCTGGATGCATCACACCATTCGCATGAACCAGCTTCACCCGGACGTGGTCCCCGACAGCTATGTCCATTCGATGATGATGGCGATCATCGTCGCCGCGCATGAGACGACCTCGCTCGCCTCGGCCAACATGTTCAAGACGCTGCTTGGTAATCGCGACGCCTGGGAGGATATCTGCGCCGATCCGGGCCTGATCCCGAACGCGGTCGAGGAATGCCTGCGCTATGCCGGCTCGATCGTCGCATGGCGGCGGCAGGTGACCGCGCCCACCACCGTTGGCGGGGTGGAGATCCCCGAGGGCGCCAAACTGCTGATCGTGCAGGCTTCGGGCAACCGCGACGAGGCGCATTTCGAGGATGGCGACCGGTTCGACATCTACCGCGCCGATGCGGTCGATCACCTGACCTTCGGCTATGGCAGCCATCAATGCATGGGCAAGAATATCGGCCGGATGGAGATGCGCATCTTCCTTGAGGAGATGACGCGCCGCCTGCCGCATCTGCGGCTGGCCGAGCAGGAGTTCAGCTATCTGCCCAGCACGTCCTTCCGCGGCCCGGACCACCTGTGGGTGGAATGGGATCCGGCCCTGAACCCCGAACGCCGGGATCCGGGCCTGCGCGAGAGCTTCCGGCATTTCCCGGTCGGCGCGCCCTCGCGCCGGTCGATCGCCCGCAGCGTCCGCGTGGTCGGGCTGCGTCAGGAGGCCGAGGGCGTCCTTGGCCTGACGCTGGCCGATGCCAATGGCCGTCCACTGCCGAAATGGAATGCCGGCGCGCATGTCGAGCTTTGCGTCGGCCCTTATGAGCGGAAATATTCGCTCTGCGGTCCCGCCGATGACGGCACCTATCAGGTCGCGATCCTGCGCGACGATCAGGGCAGGGGCGGCTCGCGCCATATTCACGAGGTGCTGGCCGAGGGGGCGGAGCTGCGCCTGCGCGGTCCGGCGAACCTCTTCCGGCTGGACGAGGACGGGGCGCATCATGTCCTGATCGCGGGCGGCATCGGCATCACCCCGATCGTTGCGATGGCCGACCGGCTGAAGGCGCTGGGGCGCAGCTATGAAGTCCATTATTGTGGCCGCTCGCGCGCCGGGATGGCGTTCCTTGACCGCTTGCAGCGGGATCATGGGGCGGAGCTTGTCCTCCATGTCTCGGGCGAGGGGGGGCGCGTGGCCCTGTCCGGGCTGGTCGGGGCGCTGCCCGAGGGTGGCCAGATCTATTGCTGCGGCCCTGACCGGATGATCTCGGAACTCGAGACGCTGACCGGCCATCTGCCGGAGGGCAGCTTCCGTTTCGAGCATTTCACCGGCGGCTCGGCCGGCCTTGATCCGGCGGTGGAAACCGCGTTCGAGGTCGAGCTGGTCGATTCCGGCCTGACCCTGACCGTCGCCAAAGATCAGACCATGCTGGACGCGATCCTTGCGGCGGGCGTCGATGTGGCCAGCGATTGCTGCGAGGGCCTTTGCGGAAGCTGTGAGGTCGGCGTCATTTCGGGCGAAATCGACCACCGCGACAAGGTGATGACCCGCGCCGAGCGCGCCGAGAACACCCGCGTCATGACCTGCTGCTCACGCGCAAGGAACGGCGGCAAGGTCCGGCTCGCGCTTTAGGCGCGGGCCCCAATTCCAAGCAATTGCGACCCGGGCAGGAGGCGTGCCGGTCGCGACGTGTCGGGCATCTGGGCTGCCCGTCAGCCATCCATGGGAGGAAAGCTGTTGAAACGTCTTAACCTGATGATCGCGAGCACGGTCGGAACCACGCTGGAGTGGTACGATTTCTTCGTCTTCGCGACCTGCGCCGTGCTGGTCTTCGACAAGAAGTTCTTCCCGGTCGATGATCCCTTTGTCGCGACGCTGCTTTCCCTTGGCACATTCTCGGTCGGGTTTCTGGCGCGTCCGCTGGGCGGGGTGATCTTCGGCATCGCGGGCGACCGTTTCGGGCGCAAGAACATGCTGGTGATCAGTCTGCTGATGATGGGGGTCGGCACGTTCCTGATCGGCCTGCTGCCGACCTATGAAACGATTGGGATCATGGCGCCGATCCTGCTGATCGTGCTGCGCATCCTGCAAGGCATCGCCGTCGGCGGCGAGGCGAGCGGCGCGATCCTGATCATCGCGGAATCCATGCCCGCGAACCGGCGCGGCTTCTGGACCAGCTTCACCATGTTTGCGGGACCGCTCGCGAATGTGCTGACCGCGCTGGTCATCGCGGCCATTCAGGGCATCTATGGAAACGAGGCCTTCGTGGAATGGGCCTGGCGGATTCCCTTCTTCATCTCGGTCCTGCTGATCGCCATCGGCTTCTGGACCCGCCGCCGGGTCGAGGAATCGCCCGCCTTCATCGAGATCTCGCGCCGTCAGGAAAAGGTCGAGCACGCCCCGCTGGCCGAGGCGTTCCGCAACAACCTGCCCGAGATGTTCCGCGCCTTCTTCGTCAAGGCCTCCGAGAACACCTATCTCTACCTCTTCAGCACCTTCGTGCTGCTGCTCGCGACGACCCATCTGGGCTTCCCGCGTCAGGTGGTGCTGAAATCGCTGCTCTGGGCCTCGGCGCTGGAAATCGTCGTGGTGCTGGTCGCGGCCTATGTGTCGGACCTCATCGGCCGCAGGCCGGTGCTGTTCGTGGGCTTCGCGGCTTCGGTGCTGACCAGCTACGGGCTTTTCACCCTGTCGCCCGGCGCGTCGGCGGCGCATCTGCAACTCACGATCACGCTTTGCCTCGCCAGCCACGGCATCATCCTCGGCGCCATGGCGGCCTTCATGGCCGAGCTTTTCCCGACCCGCGTGCGCTATACCGCGCTGTCCTCCAGCTATCAGCTTGCATCCGTCGCGGGCGGCTCGATCGCGCCCCTTGTCGGGACGATCCTGCTGCATGAGACGGGAACCCCGGTCTCGGTCGCGATCTATGCGATGCTTGTCAGCATTCCCGCGCTGATCAGCGTCGGATTGGCCAAGGAAACCGTCGGGGCGGGGATCATCGGGGAAAGCTCCACCCCGGAGGCCGAGGGCGAGGCCGTGCCGCTGCCGGGACGGGCCGGCTGAACCGATTGCCGGGCCAGACCGGCCCGGCAATGCCACCTGCTCGACAGGCTGTTCCTTACCGAGGGCCGATCGGCCCTCGGCCCGAACCCTGCAGCAGCCAGTGGCTCGCGACCATCGGTCCGGCCTAGACGCTGGATACAACCTTCCGCTGCGGGCGGCGGCGCCATTGCAGCGCCGCGATCCCGGCGGTCAGCAAAAGCGCGCTGAGCGTCGGCCACAGCACCGAGGGCTGCGGCGCGCGGACCAGAACACCCGCCACATCAAAGCCCGGCTCGAGCCCCATTCGCGCGGCGTAGGAGCCGAAGCGCACCTGTCCCGTCATCAGCCCTTCGCCCAGCGACACCATCTCGAGCCCGTTATCGGCCAGCCGCTCGGCGGCACCCGCCACATTCGTGCGCAGGTTGATGGTCTTGCGCACCTCGTCGCCCATCAGATTGAAGCCTTCGACGACAAAGCGGAACTGCGTGCCCGAAGGGGTTGCCTCCAGCAACTGGGTAAACTCTGACGCCGGGCGCAGCTCATAGGGTTCCGAAATCTGGTTCACCCACCAGTCGGGGCGGAACAGCGTGAAGCAGATGACGAGCAGCGCGGCGGATTCCCAGATCCGGCTTTTCGTCACGAACCAGTTCATCGTCGCGGCCGAGAACAGAAGGATCGCCACCAGCGCGGTAAAGCACAGCCAGGCCGTCTCGACCCAGTCATGCACGTCGATCAGCAGCATTGCCGGGTTGAAGATGAAGACAAAGGGCAGGATCGCCGTGCGCAGCGCATAGATCGCCCCCTGAAACGAGGTCTTGATCGGATCCTCGCGCGAGATGGCGGCGGCGGCAAAGCCCGCCAGCCCGACTGGTGGCGTGATATCGGCCATGATCCCGAAATAGAACACGAACATATGCACCGCGATCAGCGGGACCGACATCCCCGCCTGCGAGGCGAGGCTGACCACCACCGGCGCCATCAGCGACGAGACCAGGATGTAATTTGCCGTGGTCGGAATGCCGAGGCCCAGCACGAGGCTGATCGCCGCCACCATGATCAGCATCACGAAGACATTGCCGCCCGAGATGAACTCCACGAACTCGGTCATCATCAGGCCAAGGCCGGTCAGGGTGATGGTGCCGACGACGATGCCCGCCGTGGCGGTGGCGACGCCGATCCCGATCATGTTGCGTGCGCCAAGCGCCAGCCCGTCCCAGAGGTCGATCAGCCCGGTTTTCAGCCCGGCACCGGCACCCGCACCGCGGAACAGCCCCATCAGCGCCTTGCGCGTGGCGGTGATGACGATCACCGAAATCGTCGCGTAGAAGGCCGACAGGCCCGGCGACATCATCTCGACCATCAGGCACCAGAGCAGCACGACGATGGGGATCAGGAAATCGAGGCCGGTCCGCGTCACGTCCCAGGCCAGCGGCAGGTTCAGGATCGGGGCGTTCGGATCGTCGATCTCCAGATCGGGATGGCGCGAGGACAATGCCACCGCGAGAAGGTAAAGCCCCAGCCCGGCCAGCATCAGCCACGGTCCGGCCTGCGCCCCGGCAAACGTCTTGATCGCCAGAATGCCCCAATACAGCAGGCAGACGACGGTGACGGTGCCCGAGAGGCCCAGCCCCCAGCGGATCAGGCGGCGCCGGCGTTCCATCGCCTGACCGGGGATGGGCCGCGAGCCGATCTTCAGCGCCTCGAGATGCACGATGTAGAGCAGCGCGATATACGAGAAGATTGCCGGCAGCAGCGCGTGTTTGACGATCTGGCTATAGGGAATGCCGACATATTCCACCATCAGGAAGGCGGCAGCCCCCATGACGGGTGGCATGATCTGGCCATTGATCGAGGAGGCGGCCTCGATCGCGCCGGCCTTCACGCCTGAAAGCCCGGTGCGCTTCATCAGCGGAATGGTGAAGATCCCGCCCGAGACGACATTCGACACCGAAGATCCCGAGACCACCCCGTTCAGCGCCGAGGAGACCACCGCCACCTTGGCCGGCCCACCCCGCAGATGCCCGAGCAACGCGACCGAGATCTGCATCATCCAGTTGCCGGCGCCGACCTTGTCGAGCAGCGTGCCGAACAGCACGAAGAGGAAAACGAAGCTCGACGAGACGCCAAGCGCGATGCCGAAGACACCCTCGGTCGTCAGCCATTGGTGGTTGACGAACTTCGCCAGCGACGCACCGCGATGCTGGATCACCTCGGGCATGTATTGGCCGCCGAAGCTGTAGGCGGTGAAAACCAGCGCCACGATGACCATCGGCAGACCCAGCGCGCGGCGCGTCGCCTCGAGCAGCAGGACAAAGCCCACGATGCCCGACAGGATGTCGAACTGGGTCGGCTGGCCCGGCCGGGTGGCAAGCTGATCATAGAACAGAAACAGATAGGCGCCGCAAAAGGCCCCGACCAAGGCCATGATCCAGTCCTGCACCGGAATCCGGTCGCGGGGAGAGGATTTCAGCGCCGGATAGGCGGTAAAGGCCAGAAACATCGCGAAGCCCAGATGGATCGCCCGGGTCTCGGTATCGTTCAGCACGCCGATTCCCAGCGTGAAGGGCAGCGGCGAGGCGATCCAGAGCTGGAACAGCGACCAGACGACGGCCACGACCGTCAGGATCTTCGCCGCAAGGCCGGCCGGGTTGCGCCCTCCGGTATCGGCCTCGGCCACCAGCTGCTCCAGAGCGGCTGTATCGGGGGCGGCGGTATCGGGTCCGGTCGCGCTGCTCATGTCATGTTCCCTGTCGCTTGGCCCCTCTGACGGGGGCAGATTGTCTTGCGTCCGAAATTTCCCTGCGCGGCGGACATGGGTTGTCCCCCGCGCAAAGGTCGTCTTCAGGCCTGACCGGCCAGATTACTGGATCCAGCCCTTTTCCTTGTAGTATTTCGCCGCGCCCGGATGCAGCGGTGCCGAAAGCCCGTCGGCCACCATCTTTTCGGGCGTCAGGCCGGTCAGAGCCGGGTGCAGGGCCTTGAACTCGTCGAAATTGTCGAAGACCGCCTTCACGACATGGTAGACGGTATCGTCGGGCGTGTCGGCCGAAACGATAAAGGTCGCGAGCACGCCGAAGGTTTCCACATCATCGGGGTTGGCGTTGTAGAGCCCGCCCGGAATGGTGGCCTTGGCATAATAGGGGAACTTCGCGACCAGCCCATCGACCGCCTCTCCCGTCAGCGGGATCAGCTTGGCGCCGCAGGTCGTGGTCGGATCCTGGATGTTGGCCGAAGGGTGGCCGACGCCATAGAAGAAGCCGTCAATCTTGCCGTCACAAAGCGCCGGGCCGTGCTCATCCGCCTTCAGCTCGGAAGCCAGCGAGAAATCGGCCATGGTCCAGCCAAGCGCGCCCAGCAGCACCTCGGCCGAAGCGCGGGTGCCCGAACCCGGATTGCCCACGTTGAAGCGCTTGCCCTTGAAATCCTCGAAGGCGGCCACGCCGGAATCGGGATGGGCCAGCACGGTGAAGGGTTCGGGATGCAGCGAGAAGACCGCGCGCAGCTTGTCATTCGCGCCGCCTTCGGCAAAGGCGCCTTCGCCCTTCAGGGCGTTGTATTGCACGTCGGACTGGGCCATGCCGAAGTCCAGCTCGCCCGCCTTGATCGCATTGGCGTTATAGGCCGATCCGCCGGTGGATTCGACCGAGCAGCGCAGCCCGTGGGTCGCGCGGTCCTTGTTGACCAGACGGCAGATCGCGCCGCCCGCCGCATA
>NZ_DATMFA010000113.1:0-59010 GCF_035556475.1 Paracoccus sp. (in: a-proteobacteria)
CGGCGCTTCGTCCGATGACGGTCTGGGAGTTTGAACGCTCAGCCAAGCTCTAGCGCGGGTTTCATGTCAGGCGGCGGCTTTCACCGGTCGGTGGCAGCGTGCCGTATCAGGCCAGCCCCTCCTTCAACCTCCTATCACCTCGCGCGCGAAAAAAGCCGCCGCTCTCTTCAAAGCCGAAATCTCGGCCAGATGCGACCCGCATCTGGCCATTGCCGGAAACGCCGCCGCCGGAGCGGCCGTCAGCTCGCGCATCCAGCCACGCCAAACAATGCGTATCGCCTCAGGTGACTGCGCCGACCTGCCATGGCACGAATTCGTTGTCGCCATAGTCGAACTGTTCGGACAGCGTTCGCGCACCCGATGCGACAGCCAGGATCATGTCGTAGATACGCTGTCCCGCCGCCTCGATCGTGTCGGTGCCGCGGGCAATGTCCCCGCAATTGATGTCCATGTCCTCCTGCATATGCTCGAACATGACGGTGTTCGTGGCGATCTTGATCGTCGGCGACGGCTTCCAGCCCGAGACCGAACCACGACCGGTGGTAAAGCAGACGATGTTGCATCCCCCGGCCACCTGCCCCGTCACCGCGACGGGATCGTAGCCGGGCGTATCCATGAAGACAAAACCCTGCTCTGTCACCGGCTCGGCATATTCATAGACCGCATTCAGCGGCATTGATCCGCCCTTGGCCACGGCGCCCAGCGATTTTTCGAGGATGGTGGTCAATCCGCCCTCCTTGTTGCCATGCGAGGGGTTGTTGTTCAGCTCGGCGTTATTGCGCGCGGTATAGTCGCGCCACCATTCGATCCGTTCCAGCAGCTTCTCGGCCACCTCGGGCGATTTTGCGCGCCGGGTCAGCAGATGCTCGGCGCCATAGATCTCGGGCGTCTCGGAGAGAACGGTGGTCGCACCATTCCGCACCAGCAGATCCGATGCCACCCCCAGCGCCGGGTTCGCGGTAATACCGGAATAGCCATCCGATCCGCCGCATTCGAGCGCGATCTTCAGTTTCGACAATGGCTGCGATGTGCGGGTCGCAGCGTTCACCTCGGGCAGCATCTCGCGGATCATCGCGCAGGCGGCCTCGATAGTCTTTCGGGTGCCACCAAGCTGCTGGATGGTCATGGTGCGGAAACGGTTACCCTCTTCCAGCCGATAATGCTCCATGATCGGGCGGATCTGGTTGGTCTCGCAACCCAGCCCGATCATCAGGATGCCGCCGAAATTCGGATGCGTCGCATAGCCCTTGATCACCCGGGTCAGGTATTCGTAACCCTCGCCCTTGGTGTTGATCGCGCAGCCGCCGCCATGCGTCAGCGCAACGACGCCGTCGACATTGTCGAAGCCGTCCAGCCCGCCCAGCCGGTTGAAATGTTCGGCGATATAGCGCGACACCGTGGCCGAACAGTTCACGGTCGAGATGATGCCGATATAGTTGCGCGTCCCGACTCCGCCCAAGCCACGATCATAGCCCATGAAGGTGGCGCGCTCACCCTCGGGCAGCAGGCCCGGCCCCTGATTCTCCACGCAGAACTGATGCGTCTGCTTGCTGTCCACCATGGCGAGGTTCTGCAGATGCACATGCTGGCCGGGGGCGATGGGCCGGCTGGCGATCCCGATCACCTGGCCGAATTTGCGGACCTCCTCACCCTCGGCGATGGTGCGCAGGGCAATCTTGTGACCGCGCGGAACCGTCTCGGTGGCGGCAACGCCGGCGATTCCGATCTCTTCCCCGGCTTTCACCATACGTCGCGCCACACCCACGCTATCGGCGGGATTCAGCAATATGGCGGGATGTTCATCTAGCGACATGGCTTGCCCTTCAAATGACTATTGCATGCACTATTCACTCATGTTAGCTCCGATCGTCAAGGCTGATTCATTGGCCACCGCCGGATCGCAATCAAGAATCGGCGGCAGCGATCGAGGGAGGATCTGCTTTGCGTTATGACTTCGACTTCAGCTTTCTGGCCGATTTCTGGCCAGAGCTGGCGCGAGGCGCGGGGGAAACCGTATTACTGTCGTCGGCCGCCATCCTGTCCGGGTTTGTGGTTGGCACGGCGCTGGCCGTCGCCCGCGTACATGGAAAACGAACTATGTCAGCGTTAGCCGCTGGTTATGTCGAAATTATCCGCAATACCCCGCTGGTCGTGCAGGCCTTCTGGCTGTTTTTCGGACTGGCCGCGCTCGGGTTGCATGTCCCGGCCTTTCAGGCCGCCATCATCACGCTTGTCATCAATGTCTCGGCCTATACCGCCGAAATCATCCGAGCGGGCATGGAATCCATTCCGAAGGGGCAGCACGAGGCCGCGGATTGCCTCGCGCTCAGCCGAACGCAGGTGCTGTTCCATGTGGAGTTGCCGCAGGCGATCGAGCGTGTCTATCCCGCGCTGATCAGCCAGTTCATCCTGATGATGCTGGCAAGCTCGATCATGTCGCAGATCTCGGTCGAGGAATTGACCGGCGCCGCCTACGGCATCCAGTCGATCACCTTCCGGGGCTTCGAGATCTATATCGTCGTCGCGGTCATCTATCTGCTCCTGTCGGTCCTGATGCGTCTGGCGATGGAGATGGTGGCCCGCGCCGCCTTCACCCGGCGCCGGCGCCTCGGCACCCCGCTTTGACCCGGAGGAGGTAGGCATGAACACTTCTCTTTCTCTCGCCCATTACCTGCTGATCCTGCAGGGCGCGGGCTGGACCATCATCCTTTCCTTGATGGGCTTCGTCGGCGGCACGATCGTGGGCCTGCCCATCGCCCTTGGCCGGATATCCAAGAGCGCGCTGCTGCGCCGATCTCTGGCGGCCTATATCGCGCTGATCCAGGGCATCCCGCTGCCTATCCTGATGTTCCTGTGCTATTTCGGGATCTCGGTCATGGGCTTCAACCTGCCGGCGCTGGTGGCCGCGGGCCTTGCGATGACCGCTTATGCCAGCGCCTATCTGGCCGAGATCTGGCGCGGCTCGCTGCAATCCGTTCCGAACGCCCAATGGGAAGCGGCCGAGTGCCTGGCCCTGACCCGATTCCAGCGCATGACCCATGTGATCCTGCCCCAAGCGGTCAAGATCTCGATCCCGCCGACCATCGGCTTTCTGGTCCAGATCGTGAAGAACACCTCCTATGCCGTGGTCATCGGTTTTGCCGAACTGACCTATACGGCGCGGCTGATCAACAACTCGACCTTCAAGCCGTTCATCGTCTTCAGCATCGCGGCGGCCCTGTATTTCGCCCTCTGCTATCCGCTGTCGCATTATGCCCGCCGCCTAGAGCGCAAGCTCAAGCGGGCCTGAGAGGATGCAAGCCATGACCAACATCGTCGAATTCCGCAATGTCCGCAAATCCTACGGCCAGGTGGAAGTGCTGAAGGATGTCTCGCTTTCCGTGCCCAAGGGCAGCGTCGTTGCGCTGATCGGCCGATCCGGCTCGGGCAAGTCCACTGCGCTGCGCTGCGTGAACGGGCTGGAGACCATACAGGGCGGCGAACTGCATGTCTGCGGCCGCCGCCTGCACGAGCCGGGCACCGATCTGCGTTCGCTGCGCAAGGATGTCGGCATCGTTTTCCAGTCCTATAACCTCTTCCCCCACAAGACGGTCGAGGAAAACATCACCCTGTCGCCGCGGCTGACCAAGGGACTGTCCAAAGCGCAGGCCAAGGAGGTCGCTCAGCTCGTTCTGGCGCAGGTCGGCCTGTCTGAAAAGGCCAATGCCTATCCCGAACAGCTTTCGGGCGGCCAGCAACAGCGCGTGGCGATTGCCCGCTCGCTGGCGATGGAACCCGAGTTGATGCTGTTCGACGAGGTGACATCGGCGCTTGACCCCGAGCTGACCGGCGAGGTGCTCAAGACCATCGAGGCGCTGGCCCGGCAAGGCATGAGCATGATCCTCGTCACCCACGAGATGTCATTCGCCAAGCGCGTCGCGAACCAGATCGTGTTCATGCATCACGGGGTAGTCTGGGAAACCGGCGACGGATCGATGTTCGACGATCCCAAGACCCCAGAATTGCGCAATTTCGTGGGGAATGGCCTGTAGTTCCCGACCGGCTTCATTCCAAGGAGGAGAGACGAATGAAACTTACCCTGACCGCGGCCCTGTTCACGGCCACCGCCCTTTTCACCGGCATCGCCCATGCCGACAGCCTGGCTGACATCAAGGAGCGGGGCACGATCCGCGTGGCGATCGACCTTGGCGCGCCGCCCTATGGCCAGCTTGACGCGTCGGCCAAGCCCGCCGGCTCGGATGTCGAGGCCGCGACGGAACTCGCCAAGGATCTGGGCGTCACCCTGCAAATCGTGCCGGTCACCGGCCCGAACCGGGTGCCTTTCCTGCTGACCGACAAGGCCGATATCGTGATGGCCTCGTTCTCGATCACCGAGGAACGCAAGAAGGTCATTGATTATTCCGAGCCTTATGGCGTCGTGCCGACGGTGATCGGGGCGCCGAAATCGGTCAAGGCGCCGGATTTCGCCGCACTCGCCGGAAAGGCCGTGGCGGTGACACGCGGCACGACCTCGGACCAGGCCCTGTCCAAGGGTGCGGACGGAGTGGATGGGTTGCGGATCGTGCGTTACGAGGACGACGCAACCACCAATACCGCCGTCGCTACCGGCCAGCAGGATCTGATCGCGGCCGCCGCCTCGGTCATCAGCCAGGTCAATGTGGCCAATCCCGCCCGCGATCTCGAGATCAAATTCGTGATGAGCGCGGCGCCCTATGCCATCGGCATCCGCAAGGACGAACCGGAGCTGAAGGCGTGGCTTGACGAATGGGTCAAGGGCAAGATCGCCTCCGACGAGCTGAACACGATCTATAGCCGCCATTTCGGCATCGACCTGCCCGCCGAATTCCGCCCGGCCAACTGACCTTTCCTCCCCCCGGACGGGCCTCCCCCTTGTCCGGGGCACCTTTTCCGCAAAGGGCCTGACCATGCTGCTTTCCCAAATCATCGGCGCCGATGGCGCGATCACCGTCCTTGCCCGCGAGGATGGACAACCGGCGCGCGAGGTCAAGAACGCCGGCAGCGTCCATGCATTGGCGCTTGCCGCCGCGAATTCCGGCGTCCGGCTGGTCGATGTCATCGCCGCACACGGGTTTGGCGAGACGCATGATCCAGCGGATCTGGCCCGGCAGGGCCGCTACATCGCGCCGATCACACATCCCGACCCGGCGCATCTTCATTTGACCGGAACCGGGCTGACCCATCTCGGCTCGGCCGCGACCCGCGACGGGATGCATGCCGAGGAAAAGCAGCTCGAGGTCGGCGCGACCGACACGATGAAGATGTTCCGCATGGGCATCGAAGGCGGCAAGCCCCGGCCGGGCCAGCCCGGCGTCCAGCCGGAATGGTTCTACAAGGGGAACGGCCATGCCCTTGCCGCGCCGTTCCAGCCGTTGGTTTCGCCCGCTTTCGCGCTGGACCATGGCGAGGAACCCGAGATGGCGGGGATCTATGTCATCAACGATCTGGGCCAGCCTTTCCGCCTGGGTTTCGCCGTCTCGAACGAGTTTTCCGACCACGTGACCGAGCGTCAGAACTATCTGTATCTGGCCCATTCCAAGCTGCGCCCTGCCTCGGTCGGGCCGGAAATCCGGCTGGGATCGCCGCCCGCCGACATTCGCGGCACCAGCCGCATCCTGCGTGACGGCGTGGTCCTGTGGGAAAAGCCCTTCCTGTCGGGCGAGGACAACATGTCCCACAGCTTCGCCAATCTTGAGCATCACCACTTCAAGTATCCGCTGTTCCGCCAGCCGGGTGACATCCACATCCACATGTTCGGCACGGCGACCCTGTCCTTTGGCGACGGGATCCGTCCAGAGGAAGGTGACGTGTTCGAGATCGAGGCTCCCGGCTTCGGCCTGGCGCTGCGCAATGCCATCGCGGTCGACGCGCCCCAAACCGTGGATGAACTGGCCGTCCGCGATCTCTGACCGGCGCGACGCTTATCCCGGCTGCCGTGGCATAGAGGCATGGGAACGGAGTTCGCGAGATTTCCAGCTCCCGCGAAATGATCTTGAAGAATGCACTCCCTGGCCCAAACATCTCTGGAGCAGGGGTACTGCCATGAAAGCCGGGAAACGGTGAAGAAGAACCTTTATGAAGTCGTCCATGAAACGCTGACGCGGGCGATCCTGGACCGGACGTTTCCTCCGGGGACGGTGATCCTGGAAGGGCCGGTCGCCGAGCGGATGCATTTCAGCCGCGCGCCGGTCCGACAGGCCCTGTCCATGATCGAGGCCGAAGGTCTTGCACATCGCTTCGAGGGGCGGGGCCTTGTCGTCGGTCCGCCCGGCACGCCCCCGGATCGCGATTTGCTGGAACGGGTGATCTCGACCATTGGGCCGCCGTCGAACCACGTCGCCTTCTCGTGGCAAACCTTCATCGACGATCTCGAAGCCAAGATCGTCTATCAGGCCTTCTTCGGCGCGATCCGCATCAACGAGGTCGAGCTGGCGCGGCATTACGATGTCAGCCGCTCGACCGCGCGCGATGCCCTGATGAACCTGGAACCCCTCGGGCTGGTCGAAAAGGATGCAAGCTTTCGCTGGATGGTGGTGCCGCTGGACAAGCAGCGCATCACCGAGCTTTATCAGTTGCGCGATTTGCTGGAGCCCGTCGCGCTGCGCGAGACGGTGCGCCACATTCCCCGGGACGCAGTCGAGGACATGATCCGGCGCCATGAAACCGCTTTGCGGCGCTATCCCGCCGTGACGGCGGGCGAGCTATATGAGCTTGAGCTTGATCTGCATGTCCGCTGCCTCGAGCATTGCCCGAACACCACTTTCGTCAAGGTTCTGCGCCGCACCCATTGCCTGCTGACCCTCAGCAAGCAGATCATGGGCGTCCGCATCGAGATGCCCGAATACGAGCCGTTCATGAACGAGCATATCCGCATCTTCCGACATATCCTGGCAAGGGACGAGATGGGCACCGAACTGGCGCTGCGCGGCCATATCCATGCCTCGGCAAGCAAGGTCGAGGAACGCGCCGCGGTGATGCGCGAACGCTACGTTGCCGCGCCTCAACCGTTCTTTCAGCCGCTGGTGGCGTGACAAGAGTCATAAGGCGCGGTGCGAGAACAGCGGCAGCGCGGGGCGCGCGTCGGGGCGACACCGTACGTATTATTCGAACAGGCACGCGCACGGCCTCGGTCAATAGACGACGAAATCTTATGACCATTCTGCCGTCTCTCCATGAGTTTGATTATTTTCAAAATATTATCAAATTGCCCTGAAACGCGGCAGCGTGCTGCGCAAAGGATAGGCCCCCGTCAATCGGCGGCTAAAAACGCTGATTGTTGTTGCCGAAATCGGGACAGCGGACGCAGCATGACAGCAAGCGAGTAGAAGCGGTCTGGTGTGGAACCTGGACATTGCTCGGCGGTCAAACTGTCGAAGCGAGTCTTGGATGCATCCGAAATTCCCACAAACTGCCGCCCTTCCCCTACCCGTCTTCGAAAGGGGGCATCGCTGCCTTGACTGCCCGCTGCGCAGCAATCCCGAGAACGCGACTGCGCCCGCATGTCGGCCGGGGCGGATCGTAGAATTGCGTCAGGACAACGGCCTTCCCCAATGACCAACAGAGAGAAGAACGCAATGACGAAAACAAGCTCCGCCCGCCCGACCCGCCGCCTTGCGACCGCAATCGCCACGATATTCGCCCTGCTGGCCAGCCCCGCCCTGGCCGCCGACAAGGTCACCTACCAGCTTGATTGGCTGCCCGGCGGTGACAAGGCGCCGATCTATGTCTGCATCGACCAGGGTTTCTGCAAGGATGCCGGCCTTGAGATCGAGATCGCCCCGGGCCGCGGCTCGACCGACGCAATTTCGCGCCTTGCCGCCGGTTCGGCCGATATCGGCGTCTCGGATATCGGCGCGCTGATGGCCGCCCGGGCGCTGGAGAAGGTCGGCGTGACGGCCGTGATGTCGATTTTCAACAAGGGCCCGCATGCCTTCTACACCGTCAAGGGCTCGGGCTTCGAGGCGGTGGGCGACGTCAGGGGCAAGAAGATCGCGACCTCGCCCTTCACCTCGTCGAATGTCTTTCTGCCGCTGGTGCTGAAGGATGCCGGTATCGCCGAGAACGAGGTCACCGTCATCAAGGCCGAGCCGGGTGCGCTCGGTCCGATGCTAATGACGGGTCAGGTCGATGGCATCATCGCATGGCTGACCGACGATACCCGCTATACCAATCAGGGCAAGGAAGCCGGCAAGGAAATTCAGGCGCTGCCATGGTCGGCGGCGGGCCTGAACCTGTATTCGGCCTCGCTCATCGCCAATGACGCCTTCCTGAAGGACCGCCCCGATGTCGCGCGCCGCTTTGTCGCCGCCTTCAAGCAGTCGATCGAATTTGCCAAGGAAAACCCCGAGGCCGCTGCCAGATCGGTGAAGAACATCGTCGCCGAACTGGCCTCGGAGGATGTCGAAGGCTCGCTGAATGACGCGATGAAGCTGGTCTATAACGAAGTCACCGAAAAGGACGGGCTGGGCGTTTTCGAGCCGGGCCGTCTGGCCGAGACCTGGGCCCGCGTCGCCGCGGCGCAAGGCATCGACCCGGCCAGCTATGACGCGGAATCGACCGTCACCCGCGAGATGATTGCGGCGAAATGATGATCCAGCAGCCCCCCGCCATCCGCTTTGATCGTCTTGGGCAGGTCTTCCAGACCCGCTCGGGCCGGACCGAGGCCCTGCGCGATGTCAACTTTGACGTGGCGCATCATGAGTTCCTTGCCATCCTTGGCCCTTCGGGCTGCGGCAAGTCCACATTGCTGCGGATGATCGCGGGGCTGCTGAAACCCACCAGCGGGCAGGTCGAGGTCTTCGGCATGCCCGTCACCGGACCACGCGACGATATCGGAATCGTGTTCCAGAAGCCCACCTTGCTGCCATGGGCCACTGTCGAGGATAACATCGTTTTCCCGGTGCGCCACAAGACCGGTCGCGTCACGCCTCGCGACCGCGACCGGGCGCAGGAATTGCTGGCGATGGTGGGGCTTGAGGGTTTCGGCAAGCGGCTGCCGGACGAGCTGTCGGGGGGCATGCAGCAGCGCGTGGGAATTGCCCGCGCCCTGCATATGGACCCCGACATCCTGTTGATGGACGAGCCGTTCTCGGCGCTGGATGCGCTGACGCGCGAGGTTATGGGCTTCGACTTGCTGGGCATTTTTGCCCGGAAGCCCAAGACCGTCGTGTTCATCACCCATTCGGTCAGCGAGGCCGCGCTTCTGGCCGATCGCGTGCTGGTGATGTCGGGGCGTCCCGGCATGGTCGCCAGCGAGCATCTCGTGCCGGTCGACCGCCCGCGCGGACCCGAAAGCATGAAGGACGCGGCCCTTCTGGACCTGACCGCCGATCTGCGCGACCGGCTGATGATGCGCGAGGTGGCCTGAAATGAAGGATGCCATGACCCAAAGCCAGACCGTCCCCGCCAAGGCATCCCGCCCTGCCCCCGTCCGCCCCGCGCCCGCGCGCCCGGTGGCTGCGGCCAGCACAGCCCCCATGTCGCAGGACAGTCGCCCGCTGCTGCCACGTCTGGTCGACCTGCCCGGCGTGACCACCGGCGCCACGCTGATCGGGACGGTGCTGCTATGGGAAATCGCCGTGCGGATTTTCGCGATCCCATCCTATTTGCTGCCCGCCCCCAGCGCGATCCTGAACTCCTTCGCCGCGATCGGCTTCTCGCGCTGGATGCTGCATGTCTGGTCAACCCTGCGCGTCGCGCTGCTGGGCTTCGGGCTGGCCATCGTGGTCTCGGTCCCGCTGGCCATGGTGATGATGCGCTCGGCACTGCTGTCGAGGACGCTCTATCCGCTGCTGGTCATCGTGCAGTCGACGCCCGTTGTCGCCATTGCGCCAATCATCATCGTGGCGCTTGGCGCGGGCGACCTGCCCCGCGTGGTCATCACCACGCTGATCACCTTCTTCCCGCTGGTCGTCTCGACCGCGACCGGCCTTGCCGCGACGCCGCCGGAACTGATCGAGCTGTCGCGCAGCCTGCGCGCCCCGGCATGGCGCGAGATGACGCAGATCCGCCTGCCCTATGCCGTGCCCTATATTTTTTCGGCGCTGAAGATCTCGATCACGTTGGCCGTCATCGGCGCGGTGGTGGCCGAATTCGTCGCCTCCGAGGCGGGGGTGGGCTATTTCATCCAGTTTTCGACCTCCATGTTCAAGTTGCCGCAGGCATGGGCCGGGCTGATCGTTCTGGCCGCAATGTCGCTCTTGCTGTTCCAGGTCGTGGTGCAGGTCCAGAAGCGCGTCTTCCCCTGGAGCCTGCCCAAGTCGGAACATTGATTTTTACCCGGAGTAGAAGCGTTCAGGCCCCTGGGGTCGGGAAATTGCTCCCCAACCGCCCGCAAGGGCATTCAAGGAGACTGCAATGTCCAATGCAAACTACGCTCTGGCCGAGCTGAACAAGGAAACCACGATCGGCGGCGAAGGCACCACCGTCGAACGCGCGATCCCGGTGATCGACCTGTCGGATTTCGAGAACCGCAAGCACGAGATCGCGGATGCCCTCTGGACCGCCTCGACCGATATCGGCTTCTTCCAGGTCTATAACCATGGCATCGCGCAGGAAGACATCGACGCGGCCTTCGACAACGCATGGGCGTTCTTCGAGCTGCCGCATGAGGTCAAGGCGCAATACCCGATGCCCAAGGGCACCAATGCGGGTTGGGAGTTCAAGGCCCAGGTCCGCCCCTCGACCGGGACACCCGACAACAAGGAAAGCTATCAGGTCACCCGCCCGCTGATGGGAGGCAAATGGCCGACCGAGGCGGAGCTGCCCGCCTTCCGCGAGCGCGCTCTGCGTTTCGAGCGGCAGAACTGGGAACTGGGAATGCGAATTCTGTCCTGCTTTGCCCTGAAGATGGGCTTTGCCGAGGATTTCTTCACGAAGGCGCATGACCCGGCCTCGGACCAGTATCAGTCCACCCTGCGGATGATCCATTACATGTCGATGGAGAATGCCCAGCCCGAGGATTTCAAGGCATGGCGCGCCGGCGCGCATTCCGATTTCGACTGTCTGACCATCCTGCACCAGAAAGAGGGTGAAGGTGGGCTGCAGGTCTGCCCGGGCAAGGATGCCGCGACCGGCCAATGGACCGACGTTGCTCCGCGCAAGGGTTATATCACCTGCAATATCGGCGACATGCTGATGCGCTGGTCGGATGACCAGCTGCAATCGACCCTGCACCGCGTCCGTATGCCGCGCGAGGGTGAATATATGGGCCGCCGCCTGTCGCTGCCCTTCTTCTGCCAAGCCAACCGCGATGCGCTGATGGTCGGCCCCTTGGGCAAATACGAGCCGATGACCGCGGGCGACTACCTCACCATGCGGATCAACGCGAACTTCGCCGCGATCAGGAAGTGAGGCATTGAGAATGGGCCTTCCGGGTGACATCGTCAGGGCGACCCCCGCCACCGACCCCGGAAGGCTGATGCTGCATGGACGCGCCCTGCGCTATATCGACGAGGTCGCGCGTCAGGGCTCGATCCGCAAGGCGGCGCGGGTGCTGAATGTCTCGCCCTCGGCGGTGAACCGTTTTGTCCTGGAAATGGAAGCGGATCTCGGCGCGCCGATCTTCGAGCGGCTGCCGAAAGGTCTGAAGCTGACCACCTCTGGCGAGATGCTGGTCACGCATATCCGCGAGACGCTGCGCGCCCATGACCGGATGCGGGCGCAGATCAAGGCGCTGAAGGGACTGGGCCGGGGCGAGGTCACCATCGCCACGATGCAGACGCTGGCCGCGGGGCGCCTGGCCGAGGTCGTGGCGGATTTCCGCGACGCCCATCCCCAGATCAACCTTTGCGTCATGGTGGGCAACCGGCCCGAGGTGATCAATTGGATCGCCTCGGGTCAGGCAGAGTTGGCGCTGGCCTATAACCTGCCGCAGGATGCGCGCCTGCATCTGGCGGCCGAGTTCCGCCACGCGCTGGGGGCGGTCGTGGCCCGCAACCATCCGCTGACGATCAAATCCTCGGTCCGGCTGTCGGATTGCCTGATGTATCCGCTGGTTCTGGCCGATCCCAGCCTCTCACTGCGCGAGGTCGTGCAGAATCTCGCGCCCGCCGGTGTGACGCTGAAACCCGTGGTCGAGACCAACTCGACCGAGATGATGAAACGCCTTGTCCGCCGCCCGCCTCATGTCACAATCCTCAACCGGGTGGATGTGGATCAGGAGCTGCGCGACGGAGACCTCGCCTTCCTTCCGCTGGAAGCGGCGGCGGGGCGGCAGCGGCTGATCCTGGCGCATCGCGCCCGTGGCCAGCTTTCCCCGGCGGGAAGCCGCTTCTTGCAGATGGCGCAACGCATGTTCGCCTCGGACCCGGACCGGAGCTGATCCGGCAGATGATTTTCACGGAAAGACCAAGCTGATGGATGACCAGTCGATTCCCCTCGCGGCGCAGATCCGCCGCCTTGACGGCCAAAGTCGGGTGACATTGAAGAATGCCCGCGTGCCGCAATCGCTGCTGCTGGACGGGGCGCCCCCCGGGGCGATGCCGGATGGCGACGATGCCGCGCTGATCGACCTGCTGATCGAGAACGAAACCGTCGCCGGCATCTCTGCCGCGGGGCAAATCTCTGCGGGCGCGCCCGCGATTGATCTGGACGGGCGGCATCTCTGGCCGATGCTGGTCGATGCGCATACCCATCTCGACAAGGGCCATGTCACCGGCCGCGCCCCGGATTCGGGCGGAACCCATGCCGGCGCGCGCGAGGCTACCACGCGGGACCGCATCGCCCATTGGCGGCGCGACGACCTGCTGGCGCGCATGGATTTCGGCCTGCGCTGTGCCGAAGCGCATGGCGTTGCCGCCATCCGCACCCATCTCGACAGCCATGAAGGTCAGGGCGAGGAAAGCTGGGCCGCTTTTGCCGAGACCCGCGCCGCATGGGCCGGAAGGATCGGGCTGCAGGCCGTGGCGCTGGTCCCGGTCGATGTCTATCGCACCGATTACGGCGCTAAACTGGCCGATCTGGTTGCCACGCATGGCGGCCTGATGGGTGGCGTCACCCGCGCCTCGGGCGGAACTCATGGCGGCGGGCTCGACGATCTGGACGAACTGCTCGATCGCCTGTTCACACTCGCCAAGGAACGTGATCTGGACATCGACCTGCATGTCGACGAGGCAGCCCAGGCCGGCGCGCTGCCCCATGTCGCCCGCGCCACGATCCGTCACGGCTATCAGGGCCGCGTGACCTGTGGGCATTGCTGTTCGCTGGCGCTTCTCCCCGAGGCGGAGTTGGACGCGACCATCGCCCTGATCGCCGAGGCTGGGCTGCGCCTGATCACCCTGCCCACGGTCAACATGTATCTGCAGGACCGCCAGCCGGGCCGAACTCCGCGCTGGCGCGGCGTGATGCCGCTGCATGAGCTGCGCGCGGCAGGCGTGCCGGTCGCGGTCGCGGGCGACAATTGCCGCGATCCCTTCTACGCCTATGGCGACCATGACATGCTGGACACCTGGCGCGAGGCCGTTCGCATCCTGCATCTCGACCATCCCTTCGGCGATGCGCCTTCCCTTGCGGGTCCGGCCCCGGCCGCGATCACGGGCTTTGATGCGGGTGGTATCAGGAAGGGGGGCCGGGCGGACCTGATGATCTTCGAGGCCTGGCGTCTTGAGCAGTTGATCGCCCGCCCGCAATCCGACCGCCTCCTGCTCCGACGCGGCGCGAGCCTGCCCGTGAAGCCGCCATCCTATACCGCCCTGAACGGATTGGTCGGGCGCGGCTGACAAGGGAAAGGCGCTGACCGGACTCGACCGGAGATCCCCGGCTTCGGCGAGCCGGGTGCGCCCCCGCGCTAGCCCTTGGCAAACTCCCCGGCGATGGCGGCATAATGTTCGCGGCGCATCGCCGGATCGGGCAGCGCGTCCTGCAGCATGATCTCGTCCGCGCCGACGGCTTCGGCCATCGAGAGCAGGCGTGATCGCAGCGCGGCGAGGGGTGTGATCACATACATCGGCCAGTCCCCGGTTTCGGCCGGCCATACGCCGCCTGCCATGCGGATCGCTTGCGGGATGTCAGGCAGGGCCTCGGGCATGGTCGCCAGACGCCGTCGCTGGTCGAAGGCCCATCGCAGCGGCATCGCGCGCGCCTCGGCCTCGGCCATGGTTTCGGCCGTGCTGAGGCGCAGGGCCAGAAACACCTTTGGCGCGTCAGGCAGCCCCGCGCGCGGCGAGGGGCGGAACGCATGGCGATAGGCGGCCGCAGACGCCACCGCCTCCTCCGGGCGGTGGAATGCGGAAAGGGCCAGCGGCAATCCCAGGGCGCCGGCACGCGCCGCGGACGCCGCGCCGACCGCCATGATCCAAGGCAGCGGCGGCGCCACATCGGGCATCACCTTGAGGCCGGCGAAAGCATAGCTGTCGGGGAGGTCGGAATAGAGGTGGCCCAGCAATTCCTCGGTCTTTTCCGCCTGATCATGCGCAGGCTTCCGGGTGCGGTCCGCCTGAAGCGCAAGGTCCGGCAGCACGCCCGAGACCGACTGGCCAATACCAATGTCGATCCGGTCCGGCGCCAGCAGCGACAGGGTCTTGGCGGTCTCGGCGATCTTGTAGGGACTGTAATTGTTCAGAAGCACGCCCCCGACGCCGATACGGATGCGGCTCGTCTCGCGCGCCAGCATCAGCGCGACCAGCATCGGGTCGGCGCAGACCTCATAGGGGACGGCGTGATGCTCGACGATCCAGTGCCGCGCGAAGCCCAGAGCCTCCAGATGGCGGGACAGGCCGATGGTCTCGGCCATGGATTGCCGGCTGTCCTGCCCCGGCGCGATGAGAAGCTGATCGAGAAGCGAAAGTTTCATGGCATGCCTTGGTGGCAGGGCCGACTTTGCGGCCCCGCCCGGATGGGTTCACTTGATGTCGAAGGCCGAGGGCAGGATCAGATCGTCCTTGATGTCGATCTTGCGACCGGCTTCCAGCATCCCGGCCTCGATCATGAAGTCCTGGTCGGCGGCGAGGTTGTCGATATCCTGCTGCGTCATGGCCGGGGTGAAGTCGTAAAGCGCGAATTGCTTGCGCGCCTCCTCGATCGAGATGCCCTGATCCTCGGCGGCGAGTTGCAGGGCCTCGTCCTCATGGTCGCGGATGAAGTCCAGCGCCTTCAGGTGGGCCTCGAAATAGGCGGCGATCAGGTCCGGGTTCTGCTCGGCAAAGGCCTTGCTGGAGCCGATGACGGTGGTGGGGGCGATCAGCCCCTCGCCGTCGATGATCGCGCGGCCGCCGGCGGCCTCGACCTGAATGGCATTCGCCCCGGCCAGCGTCGCCGCATCGACCTGACCGGCCAGCAGCGCCGCGCGGGCGGTCGGCAGGTCCATGTTCAGGTATTCGATATCGTCAAGCGTCATGCCCTCGGCGGCGAGGCTCGCGGCAAGAAGCTGGTTCAGCACGGTGCCCTTCGGCCCCGCGACCTTCTTGCCCTTCAGCGATTTCACATCCTCGACCCCGTCCTTGCCGGTCATGATGAAATAGGCCTTGGGCGAGCGCGCATAGGCCCCGATCACCGTCACATCCGCGCCATTCGCACGGGCTAGGATGGCCGAGGTTCCGCCAAGGACCGAGGCGATCTGCAACTCGCCCGCCGCGATGGCCTGCGTCTGGGCCGCGCCCGAGGTGATCTCGGGATGGGTCAGGGTCACGCCCTTGGCCGCGAAGGCCTCGTCCAGAAAGCCCTTCTTGCGCATCACGATCGAGGGCACGTTGAAGGGCGAGGTCACATAGGAGATCGCGACCTTCTTCGTATCGGCCATGGCCGGCGCGGCGGCCATCGTTCCCAGCGCGACCGAAAGCGCGACTGCGAGGGAGGTGAGGATTTTCATGCTGTCGTCCTTTTCAGGGTAGCCACCCGATCCGGCAAGGCGGTGCGGGCAAATAATTGATCCAGCAGCCTTTGGCGGGCTGCGTTGACGGCTGGCTCGGCCCCGTCGCGGGGATAACTGGCCTCCAGTGCGAATTTCAGGGCGAACCGCCCCTCTTCCAGCACCAGAATGGATTGTCCAAGGCGCAGGGCCTCTTCGATGTCATGGGTGACGAAGACGATGGTGGTGCCGGTCTCTCTCCAGATCTGCACCAGCTCGTCCTGCATCTGCTTGCGGGTGAAGGCGTCGAGGGCGCCGAACGGCTCGTCCATCAGCAAGAGGCCGGGGCGGCTGACCAGCGCCCGGGCGATCGCCACGCGCTGCGCCATCCCGCCCGACAATTGGTCCGGCCATGCCCTTGCCACCCGCGCAAGACCCACCGTCCGAAGCATGGCCGCGACGCGCGCGGCCAGTTCATCCGCCGCCACGCGCCCCTTGATGAGAAAGCCCACATTCTCCTCGACCGAGAGCCAGGGCATCAGGCGCGGTTCCTGAAAAACGACCCCGACCTTGTCGCCGGTAAGGTCGATCCTGCCGTGATCCGGCGTCTCCAGCCCGGCGATCAGGCGCAGCAGGGTCGACTTGCCGCAGCCCGACCGGCCGAGGATCACATGAAACCCGCCTTGGGACAGGGTCAGGTCCACATCCTGCAGGACGGTTTTCCGGCTGCCATCGGGCAGCGGGTAGCCATGGGTGATCCGGCGCAGCTCAGCCATTGCGAAGCTCCAGATCCTGCCTGATCCACGGCATGCGCCAGCGGACCAGGGCCTTCAGCCCGGCATCGGCGGCAAGGCCGATCGCGCCGATCACCAGAATACCGACCATGACGATATCGGTGCGCGCCAGATCCTGCGCGTCGAGGATCATGTAGCCAAGCCCGGCCGAGGAGGCGATCAGCTCTGCCCCGACCAGCGCGCGCCAGCCATGGCCAAGACCCAGTCGCAGGCCGATGACGATGGCCGGCAGGGCGGCGGGCAGGGCGATGCGGCGCAAAAGCTCGCGGCGGGGGAAGCCCGCGGCATGACCGACCTCGATCAGCCGGGGATCGACCTGGGCAAAGCCGCCGCGAAAGCCGAGGAAGATCGGAAAGAAGCAGGCAAGGACGATGATGCCGACCTTCTGCGCCTCGCCTATGCCCAACCACAGCATGATCAGCGGCATCAAAGCCAGCGGCGGGATCTGGCGCAGGAACTCGAGCGGCGGATCCGCCAGCGCCGCGAACACGCGCGAGGCGGCCATCATCAGGCTGAGCGCCAGCGCGAGGACGATCGCGAGGGCATAGCCCATCAGCACCCGCAGGATCGAGATGCCGGTATGGTCCGCCAGCTTGCCATTGCCGACCAGCCCCACGAAGCCTTTCCAGACGTCAAGCGGGGATGGCAGCAGGAAGGGGCTGACCAGACCCATGGCCGAGGAACCCGCCCAGAGGCCGAACAATCCGGCAAAGACCAGGACCGCGAGGGAGAATCGCTTGGAATCATTCATGCCCCCAAGTAGTTGATTCAAACACTGTGGTATAGGGGGCCAGCCATGAGGTTTCGTGAGGCCCCCGCGATCTCTCGAGGTTCTCGTGGATGTTATCTGGCTGAACTGCGGCGCCGAGCCTCTGTCGCCTGTGATCCCGACCCATCCGCGCGTCCGGGTCGTCGACCAGTTCCGGCTGACAGCCGGGGATCTTGGCGCGGTCTCGGGTCTGGTCAGCGGCACCCTGCTCGATCAGGATGCGATGCTGGTGCTGCGTCCGGCGCTCGAGGCGTTTCTGGATCGCGGCGGGCGCTGGTTCTTCAACGGGCATTTCCTGCGCCCCATGATCGCGGGTATCAAACCCTTCCGCCCGATCCGGCAACCCCGCCGCGCCGATCTGTCGCAGACAAGGCTGGCCCCGCATCCGATCTTCGCCGGGATCGAGATTGCCCAACTCGAGACGAACAAGGGCGTCGCGGGATTCTATGGTCGGGGCTGCAACCCCTTGCCCGAAGGCGCAATTCCCGTGACCGGGCTAGGCGAGGCGCTGGTTCCCGTCGATTGGGTCTGGGCACGGCCGGGCGGTGGCCGGGTGTTTTCCCATGCCGGCAATGACCTTGACCAGTTGGGCCGCGAATGGAACCTCGGCCCCTTGCTGCAAGGGCGCATCATCGACTGGGCGGGCGGAGGGCCTTGCCTATGCGCCTGATCGCGACCTCCTGCGGAACCTATTACCATATCGAAACGCTCGAGGGGCCGCGCTATGCCGCCTGTTTCGACGAGATCATCCGCCCCGAAGAGATCGGCCTGCGGCTGGAACCCGGCGATTGCCTATTCGTGCCCTGCCGCTCGCCCGCGCAGAGGATGATCCCGCAAGCCCCGGCGATCGCCCGGCATCTCGCCCTTGGCGGCACGGTGATCGCGATGGGCGAAAGCGGCTCCGAAACATGGCTGCCCGGCCTGCGCTTCACGCCGCGCCCGACGAACTGGTGGTGGTGGCTGGAGGCCGGCGCGGATCTTGGTGTCCAGATCGAAAACCGCCACCATCCGCTGATGGCCGGGCTGGAAAAGCAGGACGTCACCTGGCATCTGCACGGCCATTTCGACCCACCCGAGGGCTGCGAGGTCCTTCTGCGCGACCGCGACGGGCTTGCGCTTCTCTATATCGACGAGGTCTCGACGCCCGGGCGCATTCTGGTGACCTCGCTTGATCCGGTCTATCATCATGGCAGCCATTTCATGCCCGCGACGACGCGCTTCCTCGATCGCTTTCTGCCTAACCTGCGGCGCTGGCTGGGCTGAGGCGGGCGCTAGACCCGCCCGAAAGGCTGCGCTGCGAAGTTGTTGTTGGGTATGGAGATTGGGCGCTTCGGCGGAGTTCGCATGGAGCCGCCTGCTCCTTGAACCCTTGCGCGGTAGAGAAAATCAACTCCCAGTCCGGGATCGCGGCGCAAGATCACGCCCGGAAGGGATTGACGATCCGAAGCCTGCCTTCGATCAGCTGGCCGTGTTGCAGATCTTCCGTGTAAAGCCGTTCGCACCCGCTGGTCAGTGCCGCTGATACGATCATCGCGTCATATACCGAGAATCCGTATCGTTCACCGATAGCCAGACCGACATCATGAATCCTGACCGAGAGGTCGATCACCTCGCACAGGTCACGCACACCCGCAAGGAAATCGGCTGCCTCCTGCCAGGACATCCGGGCCTTCCTGATGCAATTGACCAGGGCCTCATTCAGCACCTGGACGCTGATCACACCCCCTTCCGCCAGTAAACCGGCGGCCATCTCGGCTTTCGGACCGTCATCGAGCAGGTAGAGGATGATGTTGGTATCGAAGAAATCAGCGCGCATTCGCGTCGTCGCGGCTCATTCTCTCCGAGGCAGGCAGCCGTCCGCGAAATCGGCGCAGATCAGCCAGAACATCCTCGGCCGAAGGTCTACGATGCACAACAAAGCCTTTCTCCGCCGGATGCAACTCGACCTCATCACCGGCCTTCAGCCCCAGTTCGCGCACAAGCTCCGCGGGCAGCCGGACAGCCAGCGAGTTTCCCCATTTCGCGATCTGCATGATTCACTGCCCCCACAAAGGATATACATCAATGAAATGTATATCCTTTCTCCGCCTGGATCAAGTCTGCCGAAGGGACATCTGAAATTTGGTGGGTCTCGAGCCCCGTCCTTCGAGAAAGAAGAACAACGGGGTGGCTGGACCGATACATCTCTGAAGCCATAGAGGAGGTGCAGAACATCGCCACCGAGCGGCTGTGGACTTACAACAACGCCCCAACATGGGGTGGGATCATCCGGCAAGCGGGATTGCCCGGGCCCTCACAATCGGTTGTGCGGCCCAGGGCTTACGTCAAACCTGCTGCTTCAAATCGAAGGCGGCATGATGGATCAGCTCTCCCGCGGGTTCGCTTGCATCGAACGGAAGGGCCAGAACGAACTGGGGCGGGCAGTCACCCACCCGCAATTGCGGAAAGGCCCTGAACCCGAACCGGCCATAATATCCGGGTTCACCGACCAATGCCGCCCCCTTGCAGCTTTCCCGCAACCGAAGAAGCGCCTCGGCCATGAGGGCGCTGCCGATCCCCTGACCGTGCCGCGAGGGCAGAACGGCAAGCGGACCGATCAGTCCCCAGCCCGGCACGGCCCCGATCCGGGCATTCGACGCGGCCAGATAGCCGATCAGCTCGCCCCCGTCTTCGGCCACCAGGGACAGGCTAAGGGCATTGTCCGCCCTCAGCCTGTCAACGATGGTTGCCTCGGTTCCGGTGGCCTGTGGCAGCAGCTTCATGGCCTCGGTCACGACCTTGCGGATCGCAGAGCGATCGCTGCCGATTTCATTTCGGATCAGCATGTTATGCTCCCTGATTGTCGAGTTGCGCGCGAACCGAAAGGCGTCCGCGTTTCGATATGTGATAGGGACCACCGGACCGGGATTCGATCAGCCGCTTGCGCCGCAACTTGCTGAAGATGGCCATGTCGAAATCGGAAAGGATCATCCCTTCGCGCGTGATACAGGTAACAGCGGTGATCTTGGGACCATCCTCGCGCTCGTGCAGGATACGGCCACCAAGAGCCAGAACGTGCAGCGCACGTTGTTCATTTCTTGAGATATTCATGGAAGTCTCGTGTGTTAGACGTGAAAAAACGCCCTTGCGCAAATGCACCCGGCGGCTTCGGTTTCACGCGGCTCTCTGAAATTCAGAGAGCCTTATCACACAAGCTCTGACATCCAGTCTCCGTTGTCCGGGCGACGACCCCTGCCGTCACCCGACGGATAAGATAGGCAATGCAGAGACGGATCTCAACCCGGCAGAGTGGCATCCACGCGAGACTCGAACGAGGCTCTCATCTTTACCCCACAGCAAGTCGCTCGGAGTCGGGACACCGATCCGATGACGCTTCGCCGCTGCACGGTCGAGCACCCCTTCGGCACGATCAAGGTCTGGATGGGAAAACATGCGCGCCGAAATGGCCCTGAACGTTCTGGCTCTGCGATCAAACGGCACTCGCCAGACGGTTTTGACACACCCCCGGCCGTTCGCTCGCTGAACACTGCCGCGGCAACTAGGTCATCCCGGTCGAGCCGTTGCTGCAAGGCGCGTCACCGCGCCCATTCGCCCTTGCGGAAGACCGGGACGCGGGTGCCATCGGCGTGGATGCCGTCGATATCGGTGTCGGGTCCACCGATCATCCAGTCGACATGGATCATCGAACTGTTGCCGCCTTGCGCTGCGATCTGTTCGGGCGAAAGCGAGGCACCCTCGAGGAAGCACTTGGAATAGCATTGCCCCATCGCGATGTGGCAGGCCGCATTTTCGTCGAACAATGTGTTGTAGAACAGCAGCCCCGTCCGCGAGATCGGCGAACTGAAGGGGACCAGCGCGACCTCGCCCAGGCGACGGCCGCCCTCGTCGCTGTCGATCATGTTGAGAAGCACTGTCTCGCCCTTGCTCGAACGCGCCTCGACCGCGCGGCCGGCCTCGAAGCGCATCTCGATATCCTCGATCAGCGCGCCGTTATAGGAGAGGGGCTTGGTTGCCCGCACGGTGCCACTGACGCGATGGGCATGCGGCGTGGTGAAGACCTCTTCGGTCGGGATATTCGGATTGCAGGTGACGCCATTCTGCGCGACCGAGGCGCCGCCATGCCATTCATGGCCATCTGCCAGCCCGACCATCAGGTCGGTGCCCGGCCCGGTGAAATGCAGCGCGTCGAAGCGTTCGTCGTTCAGCCAGGCCGACCGCGCCCGCAAGGCAGCGTTATGCGCCGCCCAGGCCGCGACCGGATCGTCATTCGTCACGCGCGAGGCCGCGAAGATTGCCTCGGCCAGCTTCAGCACGGCCTCGTCTTCGGGCAGATCGGGAAAGACCTGCCGGGCCCAGCCGACCGTCGGATAGGCGGCAATGGTCCAGTTGATCGCGAAATTCGCGATCTTCTCGAGCGCGGGCTTATAGGCCATCGAATTTGCCTTGTTGGCGCGCGAGACCTTGGCCGGATCTTCGGCGGCAAGCGCCATCGGATCGGCGCCGGCGATCGCCATGCGCGCCGCGCCGCCCTCGAAAGCCTGCGCCATGCTGCGGTAAAGCCAGTCCGGCGCGCGCTCGAAGCTTGCATCCTGACCATGTCGGAACCGGGCGCGGGCAATGTCGTCATCCGACAAGAGCGGCGTAACGAGACCGGCCCCCGCACGATAGGCACTCGCAGCGATTTCGCGGACCAAGGGCAGCGCCTCGACCGGCGCGGTCAGGACCAGATCCTGGCCCGGCTGCAGATTGAGGCCGACCCGCACCGCAACATCGGCAAGCCGGGCAAGAAGGACGGGATCGGGTGCGCATTCGGTCATGGTGGCTCCTTGGTCAGGCTGCCCGTCATGGTCGGGCTGACTGGCAACCTGCCGATTACCACGACAAGATCAAGAGCGACGTCATGGCAGCGCCCTGCCCTTGCCGCGATGTTCTTGCGCGACCCTCCTGCGGCCCGGCTCGGATGACCGAGGCGGTTGCGGCACGCTTTCCTCGGGGTTGGTGGTGGCCGTAGCCGCGAAAGCGCCGCAGCACCGACACGGTCGGCGGCGAGGTCCGGCATCCCCGGTGCTTTCCTCACTATCGCGTGGTCAGGCAAGCGCTGTTCCTTGCCATGAACTCCTCGACCGTGGGGGTGACACGTTCAAACTGGTCCAACTGACGCGCATAGAGGTGCCCGCCAAGGCGCCCCACGGCGTCGATGCCAATCTGATCGACATGCAGCGTGGCGGGATCAATCAGCGTCTCGCGCACGAACATGCGCTTCACCTCGCCCAGAACGATCACGCGCGCGGGGGTCAGCGGAACGGTTTGCAGCAAACGGCACTCGAACGCTGCGGGGGCGGCCAGGATGCGCGGACTGCGCACCGTCTCGCCCGGCGCGGTTTTCAGGCCGGCGATCTTCAACTCGTCCACGTCCGGCGCGAACTTGATCGAGCAGATCTCCATCTGTTCCACCAGAGCGTGGTCAGAGATGTGGACGGTAAATTCGCCGGTCGCAAGGATGTTGGCCGCCGTATCCTTGGGCCTGCCGCAGGGCTTGTATTCAATGCCCACCGCCATGATCGCTGGATCATGTGTCAGGATGTTGAAAAAGCTGAATGATCCCGCGTTCGGGATGCCGTCCTGCGACACCGTGGTGATCAGCGCGATCGGGCGCGGGATGACCGTGCCGATCAGCAGCTTGTAACGCTCTTTCGGGGTCAGGGCGGCAAAGTCAAAGGACAGGCTGTTCATGCGGCGATCCTGTGTGTCTCAAGGGGGGTGTGGCGCGACAGGTTCTCGAACCCGTCTTCGGTCACGACATACATGTCGCCGATATTGCAGCCGGCGCTTTGCGGCTCGAGCCATTGGGTGTGCAGCACGAAGACCATGCCTTCCTCCAGCCGGTCGTAATTGTGGGATGCGATATTGAAGGCGTTCTGCCCGCCCGCCATCCCGACCGAATGGCCAAGATTGGGGTTATGCGGCCCGAAGGTCGCGGGATAGAGGTGCATAAGCTGGCGGCCCTGCGCTTCATAATCCGGGTCGGGGACGTATTGGCGCGTGATCTCTCGCGGCCCGCCATCTTCGCCGCTGGCCCAGTTATAGGGCATGGTGCGCGCCTCGGCGTCCTTCAGCAGGCCCGCCTCGACATAGCTGTCGAAGGCCGCGTTGTTCAGGTCGCGGATCAGCGTGCCGGGGCGGATCAGCTTTTCCGCCGCCTTCACACCGCGGATGCAGGTCTCCAGCACCAGCTCCTGCCGCGCAGTCAGATCACCGAAGGCGAACATGCGGGCCGTTTGCGCGGTATATCCCTGATAGGTCACGTTCGAAACGTAGAGATTGGCGAGATCCCCCTTGCGCATCACGCGACCATAGGGCTTGCCGCAATGGGTGCCCCATTCGTTCGCGCCGATCTGGTATCCGTCGCCGGTTTCGCCCCCGCGTGCCATCTGGGCCATCGTGAAAGCGGCATAGATCTCGTAATCCGTGACGCCGGGGCGGGCGACGTGATAGGCGGCCTGCGTGGCCACGCTGATCAGCTGGGCGGCGGTGCGGAACTGGGCGATTTCGGCCACGGTGCGGTTGCGCTGCATCCGTTCCAGAATGCCGTGCCGGTCCGAGAACCGCGCTGCGGGCATCGCGGTCACAAGCGCCGCCCGGAACGCGGCAGAGCGTTTGTCGCCGATGAATCCGATGCTGCCGCGCAAGGCGCCAATTTCGGTCAGACGGGCGACGGTGGCCTCGACGGTCTTTGCGGCGCTGTCACCGGGGATGTCGGCATATTCGCGGCCCACCGCCCCGATCTGAAGGATGCGGTCAATGCCGACGGGTTCCCCTCCGGGGGGCAGGATGACGGATTGGGTGAAGAAGGACAGCAGCACCGGCTCCTTGCCTTCGTCCATCGGGATGATCAGCACCCCCTCGCGCATCCAGTCGCACAGATAACGCAGATAGGGATGTGCCGCATGGAACCAACCCACGCTGTCGCAATGCACCACCACGGCATCGAGGCCCGCCGAAACCGCCTCGCGCTTCAGCTTGCGCATGCGTTCGCCATATTCGGACGGCGGGATCGGCATGGCGGGCCGGAAATCGAAATCCGGTTGGAAGTCACCCAGAAGACGCTCTATCGGGGCGCGGGCTGCGGTATGGGCGTTCATCGGAGATCCTTTCGGCCGGCAAAACGTTGGATGGTGACAAGAAGGAGGGCGGCCGCGAGGATCAGAAGGCCGGACACGGCGGCCACGCGCCCGTCGAGGCTTTCCTCCAGCATGGAAAACAGGCGCAGGGGCAGCATCGTCCGCCCGGGTTCGCCCAGAAACAACGTGACCGAGACGTTATCCAGAGACTGCATGAACACGAGAAACGCGCCCGCGACGATGCCCGGTGCAATGCCGGGCAGGCTGACGCGAAGAAACGTTCGCAGGCGGGATGCGCCCAAGGTCGATGAGGCCTCCTCCAGCGCGGGGTTCATGCGCTGCGCCAACCCAAGGACGGTGCGGAACATCAGCGGTGCAAAGACCGCGCTGTGCCCGATCAGCACCGCCCAGAACGAAGGCCCCAGCCCCAGCAGGCTGAGCGCCAGAAGCGCGGCCAGAGCATAGACAAGGCTCGGCAGCACCAGCGGCGCCAGCAGGACCGGCTCCACCGTTCCGGCAAAGCGGCGGGGCGCTCGGGCCAGCGCAAAGGCTGCTGGCGCGGTGATCAGCGTGACGACCACCACCGTGGCCAGCGCGGTTTCGAACGAGTTGCGGGCGGCGGTGTGGATCGGTTCGGATTGCACCGGATCCAGCAGCGCCTGATACCAGCGCAGCGAGAGCCCCTTGGGCGGAAAGGCCAGCGTGGCCCCGTCGTTGAACGACATGAGCAATGCCAGCAGGATCGGCCCGATCATGTAGCCAAGGACGGCAAACCCGCCGACCCAGACGAAGGCCCAGTAAAGCGCCGTGCGGATATCAGCCATGACCTTGCAGCCTTTCATGACGGGCCAGCATCGTCAGGCCCAGCATGATGATGCCGGTAGAGGCCAGCAGCATGATCGAGATTGCCGCCGCCATCGGCCATTGGAACAGCACTCCGACCTCGCGATAGACGAACTGGGGCAGAAAGATCAGCCGTGCCCCGCCGATAACCGTGTGGGTGACATATGAGGTGGTGGCAGAGGCGAAGACCAGCACCCAGCCCGCCAGCACCGCTGGCACGATCTGCGGAAAGATGGCGCTGAACCATGCACGCCAGCGGCCCGCTCCCAGAACCTCGGCGGCTTCCAGTGTCTTGCGGTCGGCGCGGTTCAGGACGGAAAAGACCGGCAGCAGCAGCAGCGGAAGCTCGATCTGCACCAGTGCCATGATCAGCCCGGTTTCGGTGAAAAGCAGGGAAAAGGGGCGTTCCGTCAGCCCCAGTGCCAGCAACGACTGGCTGATCGGCCCGTTGCGGCCAAGGATCACCACCCACGCGAAGGTGCGTACGACGTTCGAGGTTAGCATCGGTAGCAGCGTGCAGATCAGGATAAACCCGCGCAGCCGCCGGCCGCCATGCCAATACAGCATGACCAGTGGCAGCGACAGGACGCTGACCCAGAAGGTGACCTGCAGCCCCAGCATCAGGGTGCGCGTCAGCACTCCCCGCGCGAAGGGATCGGACAGGAAGGCCGCGAAGTTGCCAAGGCCCCAGCCATTCTCGCCCTCGCGCAGGCTGACGCCGAACAGCACCAGCAGCGGCGACAGAAAGAACAGCACCATAAACAAAATCATGGGCCATGCCAGCAGGGTGTCCTTGCGTATCATTGCGCCCTTCCCGCGTCAGCCGCCGACGACAATGCGGTCGAAGGTGTTCGTCCAGTCCGCGCGATGCTTGTTGATAGCGATCCAGTCGGGATAGACGGCGGCGGCTACCTGCTCGGGCGTGACATATTCCGAGAGAACCGCCGAATAGGGGACGTCAGTATTGGTCGGAAGCATTGCCGTCGGCGCCTCGGCCAGTTGCGCCTGCGCGGCGGCGGAAATCGCGGCGTCCATATAGGCGTAGACGGCATCGGGGTCTTGTGCGCCCTTCACCAGATGGATCGCGACAGGAACCGAAGGCGAACCACTTTCAGGATGCGCGAAATCGCAGGGCATCCCCAGCTCGCGCAGCTTGGCGACATTACCTGTCGAGGCCATGAATACCGCAACCTCTCCTTGCTGATACATGGTCATCTGGTTCGAGCCGGACGTGGCAATGGCCCCGATCCTCGACAGGTGCGATTTGATCAGGTCGAACACCGGCCCCATGTCTTCATAGGTGCCGCCGTAGATCTTGTTGATCTCGGTCCATGCCATCGTGGCGGTGTTCGAGCCAAAGCCGATATAGGCGACCTGCCCGTCATATTGCGGATCCTCGAACAGGGTCTTGTAGCCAGCGGGCTTGTCCACGACCTCGGGGTTGTAAGCGATGCCGTTCACCTCGATCGTCACAAACGGGCCCCATTCGTTCTGGGCGATCGGGCTGAGTTTGTCCCAGTTCTTCAGCTTCGAGGGGTCGATCTTCTCGATCAGACCCGCCTCGATCAGCGTGGCCGTCTGGCCGGGCGACACCAGCAGCGCGTCATAGGGCGGCCGGCCCGGGCTTGCCATCAGCTTGGCGATCTGGTCCTGCGCCAAGGCAGGCGCGACGGTGACGCTCACACCCGATGCGGGCGCGACGATGTTGCGATAGGCGTCCTCCCAGCTGCCGGGGAAGGCTGCGGCAACGACGGTGCCGGAGGCGGCGCGCGCGGGACGGATCAGCGCGGGCGTCGCCAGCGCGGAAAGCGCGGTCAAGGTGAAGGCTCGGCGGGACAGGTTTGCCATGTCAGTGTCCGATCTTGCTGGAGGGGAAAACGTGAAAACAGGAGGTGTCGGGGACCAGCCAGATGGCCCGCCCCCGTTCGGGACGCGCCGAACCATCCCGCGGAATCTGCGCCTTGAAGGCAGTCCCGTCGGCCAGAGTGGCGTCGATCATCAGGAAGCGCCCCATGACGACCGCGCGGTCGAACCGCGCGGCGAAGGCGCCCGGAACGGGGATCAGCGACAGCGTCAGCGTCTCCGGGCGACAGGTCAGGATGACATTGCTGCCCGCGATGAAGTTCACGGGCAGAAAGATTTCCGTCCCGTCCTGCGTCTTAAGGCTACTCGCGCCCGTAACGGCGGCGGGGATGCTGTTCGCATGCCCGATGAAACCGTTGACGAACAGGGTGGCGGGATTGTCGTAGATTTCCTCGGGCGTGCCGACCTGTTCGACGCGCCCCTCGTTCATGACGACAAGCTGTCCGGCGACGGCCTGCGCCTCCTCCTGATCGTGGGTGACCATGATGGTGGTGATGCCCACATCTTCCTGCATCCGCACCAGTTCGGCCTGAAGCTCGGCCCGTAGGGCGCGGTCCAGCGCGCCAAAGGGCTCGTCCATCAAAAGCGCCGAGGGATCGGTCGCCAGCGCGCGCGCCACCGCTACCCGCTGCTGCTGCCCACCCGACATGCTGTGCGGGAAACGGTTCGCGAAAGGCGTCAGGCGCACCAGATCCAGAAACCGCGCGACCCGTGCCTTGCGGTCATCGCGCGGCAGATGAGACAGGCCATAGGCGACGTTCTCGGCCACGGTCATGTGCGAAAACAGGGCGAAATTCTGGAACACCATGCCAAGGCCGCGATGTCGCACCGACATCCGCGTCAGGTCGCGCCCCCTCAGCGATATCGTTCCACTTTCCGGCACGATCAGCCCGGCGATGGCGCGCAGGATTGTGGACTTACCGCAGCCACTGGGGCCAAGGAGCGCGACGACCTTGCCATCCGGCACGTCGAAGGTCACATCATGAAGAACCTGTTTGCCTTCATAACTGTGATCGACGTGGCTGATCTGCAGTCCGGTCTGCGCCATTCTTGTGTCCTGTCGGGTGCGGTTTCCTCGATTCGAGGGATGGCGCTGCGAATTTCGCAAATCAATGCGAATGTATCTTCGAAATATTTCTGACGAACTTTATGCGCATTTGATGTGCATATGTACGGCAAATGCATCTCAGAAGGGCTGAACAGCAACGCGGGCTTGCGTTCGTTTTTTCAGGATCGCATAGATGTGAGGGTATCATCCCAAAGCGAACCGCCATGAAAGAAGACACTGTCCAGACCGACGATATTTCCGAAATCATTTGCGCAACGCTGCGGGCAGCTATCTTCGAAGGCGCCCTGAAGCCCGGCGACAAGTTGAAAGAGGATATCCTGGCCAAGCATTTCGGGACTTCGCGCACGGTGGTGCGGGGGGCACTGTCGATGCTGGCGCAGCAAAGCCTCGCCGAACGGCGCCGCAACCATGGCTCCTTCGTTGCCACCCCGACGCCGAATGAGGCACGAAACCTTCTGGCGACGCGGCGCGTGCTGGAGATGGCGGTGATGGACACCTTGCCTGGCCATGTCGGGGCAAAGGATCTGGACCGGCTGGCGCAGGCCATAAAGCGCGAGAAACAGGTGCATTCCGGCAGCGACACCACCGAGAAGAAGCGGATCGCGGGTAATTTCCACTATCTTCTGGCCGAGTTCGCCGGAAACGAGGTGCTTCGCGCGGTTCTGGAAAACATCCTGACGCGGCTTTCGCTTGTCAACTCGCTCTACGAAAAGTCTTCGGGCTGTTCCTGCGGCACGCCGCATCACGAAGCGATCCTGACGCAGTTGAAGGGCGGCGACTTCGCGGCGGCAAGCAAGGCGATGGCCGTGCATCTGGACGATATCGAGGCCAGCATCTCCTTTGACGGGGCTGCGAATGACGAAGACGACTTTCTCGCCATTCTGGAGCGGATGACAGCCAGGGTGTGATTCTCCCGCTGCGTTTGTAACCCGCCCAAATTTTTACCAATCCAATGCGGTTCCGATCTAACGGGACCGCAAATTCGTCTCGGCATCAGATTTTTGAAAACAAACTTTCGCAATAACTTGCGAACATACTCGATGCCGTTAAGCCTCGTGGAAACATGCCACACGACCGGGGACCACGATGGAGAGGCCTTTCACAGCGATGCTGACCTCGTGCCGGATTGACAATCCGCTGGCAACAGGTCGTCGGCGGTGGTGCATCTGAAGGAGACGATTGTGAAGCTGGGTATAGACTGGCAGAAGCTGCCTGAGGCGACAAAGCGAGGGCCGCTGGCCAGCATTGACCATGTGCGCGAACTGGGACTGGCGGGCATTTTCTTCCCCACCGTCCTCGACATGAGCGCGTCGCTGGACATGGGCCTGCTGCGCGATATCCGCGCCAAGGCGGACGATCTGGGCCTGTATCTCGAGGCGGGCCTTGGCAAGATCAACCCGTATTGCAGCGCCGAAGCGCCCGAGCTTCGCTCCGCAGGCAACGGAGACATCATCGCGGGACTGACACGCATGGTGGAATGTGCGGCGGCTATAGGCTGTCACGAACTTTGGATCTCTCCGGGCAACTTCAAAGGTCAGTTCCCCGGCCGGCTGGCGAATGACCGTTTCCGCACGGACATCGACTGGTCCGACCAGCTGGCCGCGATGGAAAAGGTGATGCACCGTATCGCTCCTGCCCTGCGCGCGCATGGTTCGCACATGAACATGGAAACGCATGACGAGATCACCTCGTTCGAGATCCTGCGCCTGATCGAGGCCGTCGGCGAGGATGTGACCGGAGCGGTCTTCGACACTGCCAACGGCTTGCAGCGGGGCGAACATCCCGTCTGGGCCGCCCGTCGCCTCGCGCCCCATGTCCGCCAGACCCACATCAAAGACGCCTATGTCGCCCGCGCCCGCGGCGGTCTGGACTTTCAGGGCCGCCCCTGCGGCGAAGGCGTCGTGGATTTCGCGGCAATCCTGCCGATCCTTGCAAGGGCCAACCCGGCGCTTAACCTGTCGCTGGAGATTGCGGCATCATGCGTTGAAAAGCCCCGCATCCCGGCCCCCCGCCAATGCATCCAGATCGACGACCCGGTCTGGCGCGCCGCACATCCCGATCTGACGCCCGAGGAATACGAAGCCTACATGGCAATGGTGGACCGTTACGAGGCGCGCATCGCCAGCGGAGAGATCGAGGCATGGGCAGCCTACGAGTCGCGCAACTATGGCTACCCATCCTATCAGCAGCAAAGCTACGGGTTCGAGGAGGCTGTCGCCTATATCTCGAAGTCGGCCGGGCATATTGAACGGGTTTGCGGATCGGCGGATATCGCGATCGAACGCCCGGACCGCGCGGCGCCTTTGATGGTCTGAGCGACCGATCGCAGTCACCCGAACTCCGATCCCCCGACCTCGGGGCGCGGAAGAGCGGAACTAACCAAAATCAGCCCCCGGCAAACCCGGCGCGGTTCCGCTTGCGTTTCGTCCTTTCGGATCGGGTCGCCCACTGCGGTTCGCGTTTTTACCGAGAGGGCTTCAATATCCAAGGCTGTTCCGCAGGTTCTGCTCTACGGTCCGCAGGTGCGCTCTCATCGCATCTGCCGCCGCTTGACCGTCGCGGGCTGCAATGGCTTCCACGATGCGGTCGTGTTGTTCGAAGCTGTGGTGGTCACGCGGCGGGCGGCCGGGATTGTTGCGGGGACGCCCCCAGGTCACGGCACGGCGAACAGTCGTCATTGTATCGAGCAGGCCCAGCAGCAGGGAGTTTTGGGTCGCCTCGCCGATGATACGGTGCAGGCGGTTGTCGTAATGCTCGTATTGCCGCCAGGTCGCTGCCTGCCGGCATTTCTGGGCGCAGGCGCGCAGGTCGTTTATCTGTGAGCCCGTGGCATTCACGGCAGCAAGACGCGCGATTTCCGGTTCAAAGGCAAGGCGTGCCGCCATGACCTCAGTGGGATTGGTTCGCAACACGAGTGCATTGATATCGCTTATGCTTTCAATGGGCCGCTCGCCCACGAACGTGCCCTTGCCGACATGGCGCCAGACGACCCCCTCACCCTGCAGGGTCGCAAGCGCCTTACGCAGGACCGTGCGGCCCATATCGAGCGTTTCGGCCAGTTCTCGTTCAGAGGGCAGGCGGCCGTCCTCGCCAAGATCGGCAGTCTCGAGATAGGCGCGCAGCTTCTCGAGAGGAGTCAAATGAATGTGCTGCATGATCAAACCAATTCTTTCATTGGTTCATAATTTATTAGATAGATCGGATTGTCAACCATAGGCGGGTTGTTAGATTATTTTTCAAACTACTGACATATAATGATAAATCTGAAATCAAAGCGACGGACGGGCAAATTTGTTGACCCAATCCCCGAATCAATGCGAGTATTGGTTCATATTGGGCTTGGAGGAGCCCATTGTGGGGGAGGAGAGAAGATGGGATTGCTTGCTGACGGAATGCGCCCGCGGATCGTTGCTTCTGCTCTGGCTTTGGCCCTGGCCTTGCCGGCTGCAGCGTCTGCCGATCCACTCCGGGTCGCCTTCGGGGATATTGCCACCGTTGAAACCCTCGGGCTGCTCATCGCGATGGAGCGGGCGAAAGAACAGGGCGTCGAGATTGAGCCGACCTTTCTGAAAAGCGAGGACATCGCCGCGCAGGCCGTGGTCAGCGGCCAGGCGGATATCGGTATCGGCGGGCCTTACGCGCTGCTGCAGAAAGTCAAGGCGCCGATCAGGATATTTCTGCAATTGAGCGAATTGCAGATGTATCCGGTCGTCAATACCGAGTTCTATAACGACTGGGCGGATCTGGACGGTCAGGAGATCGCCGTCCATTCGCGCGGCTCGGGAACCGAGGCGATCATGCAGATGATGGCCGACAAGCACGGCATCAAATATTCCAGCGTCGCCTATGTCCCGGGAGCCGAGGTGCGGACCGGTGCGCTGCTGCAGGGCAACGTCAAGGCCACCATCGTGGATTCGTCGGGCAAACGAATTCTTGAGGCCAAGGCGCCCGACAAATTTGCCTTTCTGCCCCTCGACGGTGTTGAGGCCACCGACGAGGCGATGTTTGCCAATACAGAATATCTCGCCAAAAATCCCGAGGAGGTTGCAAAACTCGTGGAGGCTATCGTGACGACATGGCGCGAGATTGCCGCCGATCCCTCCATCGTGGTGAAGCTGCGCGAACAGTATAACCTGCTGCCCGACGCGACGCCCGAGATGCTGGCCGATATCGAACCCTACTATGCCGGGATGAAGGACGCCCTGCCGCTGAATGGCGGCGGCGAGGCAGCGGCGCGCGGCGACTTTGCCTTCTACACCGCCTCGGGCGCGCTTGAGGGTGATCCCGACGATCTGAAGGTCGAGGATTTCTGGGATCTGACCGTTTTGAATGGCGCGCTCGGCAAGATCGGGACGCAGTGAGATGAGCGTCATGTCAGACGATGTGAAAGTGGAGGCCCCCGCGGCCACCACCCGAGAGGCGTTGCGCCTTTTCGCGGAACGGCGCCGGTCCTTCTGGGTCGTCCTCTCGCTTGCGGTCCTGTTTACCGCCTGGGAGATCGCGGGACGCATCCCCATCAGTTTCGCGTTTCCGACCTTCCTCGACACCCTTGCCGCGTTTTTCGAGATGATCGCGGACGGCACGATGATCCGGGCCTTCTTCCTGACGCTCCAACCGCTGGTATTGGGTGTTGCCTTCTCGGCACTTCTGGGAATCACGCTGGGCATCTTCATGGGGCTGTCGGACAGGATGGAATGGCTGCTGGCCCCGGTCTTCATCGTCCTGCAAGCTGCGCCGATGGCAGCGCTCGTGCCGCTGGTGACCTTCGTTTATGGCATCGGGCTGGTCGCCAAGACACTGGCCGTCATCATGCTGGCCTTGCCCGTGATCGTACTGAACTCATACAAGGCGGTGCGGCATGTGAACCCCTCGCTGGTCGACATGTGCCGGTCGTTTCAGGGCACTCGGCGCCAGCAGATCTTCAAAATCATCATCCCCGATGCGTCTCCGGTGCTGTTCGCGGGTCTGCGCCTGGGAGTGGCTGCCGGCTTTATCGGCGTCATGCTGGCCGAACTGCTTATCACCCCCACCGGGATAGGTGACCTGATCACCTATCACCGCTCGGTTGCGAACTATGCCCACATGTATGCTGCCGTCGCCGCCATTATCGCGGCGTCCACCGTGACGCTCGCCCTGCTGCAGTGGTTCGAGACCAATATCATGCGCCCCGAAAAGAGGAGGAGCTGAAATGTCCATCAACACACTCGCGAAGGAACACTTCGATCCCGCCAGCATCGTCACCAACGATCCGGTCGTCCGGGTGGAGGCCATCTCCAAGCACTATGGCAGCGTCGAGGCGTTGCGCAGCATCGACCTGGAGTTCGAGCGCGGCAAGTTGACGACGCTGCTTGGCCCCTCGGGCTGCGGCAAGACCACGCTGCTGAAGATCATTGCCGGACTGGTGCCCGCGACCTCGGGGCAGATCATCGTGAACGGCCGGGCCGTCACTGGTCCCGGACCGGAACGCGCCTTTGTCTTCCAGGATTTCGCGCTGATGCCCTGGGCGACGGTCCTGCGCAATGTCGGCTTTGGGCTTGAATTGAAGGGTATGGCCGCAGCCGAGCGCAACCGCATTGCGCGGCGCTATATCGAGGAGGTCGGGCTGCAGGGCTTCGAGGACAAGTATCCGCATGAGCTGTCGGGCGGGATGCGACAGCGGGTCGGAATCGCCCGCGCCTTCGCGGTGAACGCCGATGTGTTGCTGCTGGACGAGCCCTTCTCTGCCGTGGACGAGCAGAACCGCCGCAAGTTCCAGGAGGATCTGCTGCGATTGGTTGAGATGGAGCGCAAGACCTTCATCTTTGTCACCCACTCGATCGAGGAGGCGGTCTATGTTTCCGATCGGATCGTGCTGCTGTCGCCCCGGCCGGGCCGGGTGTCGAACATCATCGACCCCAGGATCGACCGCACTGCCAACCCCGACGACATCCGGCGCGACCCCGGCTATCTCGACGTGGTCGAGGAGATCTGGCAGGGCCTGCGCCATTATGCGGAGTGAGCGGCCATGACCCTGTTCGGATTTCGCATCCCCATGATGGCCTCGCTGATCCTCTGGGCTCTGGTATGGGAGATCGTCGGCCGACTCGACATCATCTTCCTGATCCCGCCGATGAGCGCGATCATCGCCGCAGGCTTCGACCTGGTGCAGACCAACTCATGGCAGAACGCCACTCTGGTCACGGTCCGGTCCTTCGTGATCGGCATGGCCCTCGCGATTGGCGTCGGCGTACCGCTGGGCGTGATGATGGGTCGGGTGAAGATCATCGACAACATCTTCGGGCTATGGGTGAACATCTTTGTCAGCGCGCCGCTATCGGCACTGGTGCCGGTGCTGATGATCCTGTTCGGGATGGGCGAGGCGACAATCGTTGTGACCGTCTTCCTGTTCGCCGTCTGGATCATCGTCCTCGATGCCCGCGCAGGTGTTATGCAGGTGCCGACATCCTTGGTCGACATGGCGCGGTCCTATGGCGCCTCGCAAACCACGATCATGCTCAAGATCATCCTTGTCTCGGCTTTGCCCGAAATCCTTGCCGGCATCCGCATCGGGGTTATCCGCGGGGTCAAGGGCGTGGTCATCGGCCAGATCCTCGTGGCCGTGATCGGCTATGGCGAACTCTTCGAACTGTATTCCCGCAGCTTCGACATGGAACGGTTCTGGGCACTCACAATGGTTCTCTTCGCCGCGGCAATGGTGCTGTCGGCGATCGTGGAAAACGCAGAAAAACGCATCGAATACTACGCAGGAGCGAGATAATGAACGACATGACCAAACTGGCCAGAGACTACGTCTTCGTACCGGAACCCATCCCGACCATCCCGGTCGCAGGCAGCGACAAGCTGTTCCCCGTGCGCCGTATCTACTGCGTCGGCCGGAATTTCGCTGACCACGCCGTCGAGATGGGCCACGATCCCGACAAGGAGCCGCCCTTCTTCTTCCAGAAGAACCCCGACTCGATCGTTCCACCCGGCGACAATTTTCCCTATCCGACCGAAACCAGTGACGTGCATCACGAGATCGAACTGGTCGTGGCGCTGAAATCCGGCGGCACCGACATCGCGCTGGACAAGGCCCTGGACTGCGTCTTCGGCTATGGCGTCGGGCTCGACATGACCCGGCGCGACCTGCAGGGTCAGGCCAAGAAGATGGGCCGTCCGTGGGAAACCGGCAAGTCATTCGAACACTCGGCTCCCTGTTCGGCCATTCATCCGGTTTCCGAAGTGGGTCATCCTGCGCAGGGGGCCATTCGCGTCGAGGTCAATGGAGAGCTGCGGCAGGAGGGCGACCTGAACCAAATGATTTGGAAAGTGCCCGAAATGATCTCATACCTGTCGCGCCTGTTCGAATTGCGGCCGGGAGACGTGATCTTTGCAGGCACCCCGGCGGGCGTCGGAGCCGTGGTCCGCGGCGACGTGATGACAGGCCTTGTCGAAGGCGTGGACAGCATCACGGTCAAGGTGGTCTGAGATTGCTTTCGCGGCCCCTTTTGGGGGCCGCTTCTTCCTGCCGGGAAAGCGCATGCCTCTGTTCGGGTCGGCGGAAAGCGTGGTGATGCCACCTTCATGTCCGCCAATGCGCTGGACGCCGTCCTCGCTGCGTGACGCGGTCAACCCCTGTTTCGACAATCTGAAGAACCGCCGTCAGTCGGCAACCCGCTCTCCCTTACCGGACCGAAGCGGGCGAACGGCATATGCGCACTGACCGGGCATCGCTGAACCGCGCCAATGCCCCCGCAGGTCCGGAAAACCCGGTCCACTCACCCGCTCTTCCTGAACTCCTTGGCGAAATTGCCCTTTCGGGCGCGGTCCCCGGTCTGCGCCCTATCGGGCGTCGCGCTGGCGCGGAATCGGGCAAACCGGCTTTTCGAAGCCGCGCCTTCCTCCATCTCAATTTTCCTGTTGCGAATTTAACTTTCTTAACGGTTATATGAAGAGACGCAACGCAACACTGGAGACAAGGATGTGCGGCATTGTTGGCCTCTTCCTGAAAAAGGAAGATCTGCGCCCGAAGCTTGGTGATCTTCTGACCGACATGCTGATCACCATGACCGATCGCGGCCCTGATAGCGCCGGGATCGCGATCTATGGCGACCACAGCGGCAAACTGAAGATCACCGTCCAGTCGGATACGCCCGACGAGACCTTCCACGGTCTCGACACCGCGCTGTCCCACGCCCTCGAAGGGCCGGTGTCGATGCGGGTCGTCGACACCCACGCCGTCCTGTCGCTGCCCGAAGGGACCGAGGCCCAGGCCCGCGCCTTCATGGCCGAAAAAGGCATCCGCGTGATGGGGGCCGGCCATTCGATGGAGATTTTTAAGGAGGTCGGCCTGCCCAGGGACGTCGCCTCGCGCTTCCACCTGCGCGACATGGCCGGCAGCCACGGCATCGGCCATACCCGCATGGCGACCGAAAGCGCGGTGACGACGCTGGGCGCGCACCCCTTCTCGACCGGGGCGGACCAGTGCCTGGTTCATAACGGCTCGCTGTCGAACCACAACCAGCTGCGCCGGGAGCTGACGCAAAAGGGCTTCGCCCCGCAGACCCAGAACGATACCGAGGTCGCGGCCTGCTATATCTCGTCGCGTCTGGCCGATGGCGCCAATCTGGGCGAGGCGCTGGAGGGCACGCTGCAGGATCTGGACGGGTTCTTCACCTTCGTCGTGGGCACCAAGAACGGCTTCGGCGTGGTGCGCGACCCGATCGCCTGCAAGCCCGCCGTCATGGCCGAAACCGACGACTACGTCGCTTTCGGTTCCGAATACCGCGCGCTTGCCAATCTTCCGGGGATCGAGACCGCCCGCGTCTGGGAACCCGAACCCGCCACCGTCTATTTCTGGGAACGCTGAGATGCAGACCATCGATCTTGCGGACACGCCGCTGCGCGAACTGAACAGCGCCCTTCAGGCTCAGGCCGCCGCGACCAACCAGACCGCCTGGGTGATCGAGAACCCCAAGGGCGCCCATGCTTTGGCCGTCGGCCTTGACGCCCCGATCGAGGTGACGGTCAAGGGTTCGACCGGCTATTACTGCGCCGGGATGAACAAGCAGGCGACGATCCGCGTGACCGGCTCGGCCGGTCCGGGCGTGGCCGAGAACATGATGTCGGGCACCGTGGTCATCGACGGCGATGCCAGCCAATATGCCGGGGCGACCGGACATGGCGGCCTGCTGGTGATCAAGGGCAATGCCTCGTCCCGCTGCGGGATCTCGATGAAGGGCATCGACATCGTCGTCTTCGGCAATATCGGCCACATGTCGGCCTTCATGGCGCAATCGGGCAATCTGGTGGTGCTGGGCGATGCCGGAGACGCGTTGGGAGATTCGCTTTACGAGGCGCGGCTGTTCGTGCGCGGCTCGGTCAAGTCGCTGGGTTCGGACTGCATCGAAAAGGAAATGCGGCCTGAACATCTGGAGATCCTGCGCGACCTGCTGGAGCGTTCGGGCGCCGACGCCAGGCCCGAGGAATTCAAGCGCTACGGTTCTGCCCGCAAGCTTTACAACTTCCACGTCGATCACGCCGGAGCCTATTGATGAGAGACATCATGGACAAACCCCCGCAGACCCTGCCGCGTGACAGCTGGACCTATTCCCCCGGCATCAATGCCGAAATCCGCCGCGCCGCCGATACCGGGATCTACGACATCCGTGGCGGTGGCGCGAAGCGCAAGGTTCCGCATTTCGACGACCTGCTGTTTCTCGGGGCCTCGATCAGCCGCTATCCGCTGGAAGGCTATCGTGAGAAATGCGACACCTCGGTGGTGCTCGGCACCCGCTTCGCGAAGAAGCCGATCGAACTGAAGATCCCGATCACCATCGCGGGGATGAGCTTTGGCGCACTGTCCGGCCCCGCGAAAGAGGCGCTGGGTCGTGGCGCCACGCTGGCCGGCACCTCGACCACGACCGGCGATGGCGGCATGACGAACGAGGAACGCGGCCATTCCGAAAAGCTGGTCTATCAATATCTTCCCAGCCGCTACGGCATGAACCCCGATGACCTGCGCCGCGCCGACGCGATCGAGATCGTGGTCGGTCAGGGCGCGAAACCGGGCGGCGGCGGGATGCTGCTGGGTCAGAAGATCACCCAGCGCGTCGCCAACATGCGCAACCTGCCGGTCGGGATCGACCAGCGCTCGGCCTGCCGCCACCCGGACTGGACCGGGCCGGACGATCTGGAAATCAAGATCCTTGAGCTGCGCGAGATCACCAATTGGGAAAAGCCGATCTATATCAAGATCGGCGGCGCACGCCCCTATTACGACACGGCGCTGGCGATCAAGGCGGGCGCGGATGTCGTGGTGCTGGACGGGATGCAGGGCGGAACCGCAGCGACCCAGGACGTCTTCATCGAGAATGTCGGCCAGCCGACCCTGGCCTGCATCCGTCCCGCGGTGAAGGCGCTTCAGGATCTCGGGATGCACCGCAAGGTGCAGCTGGTCGTCTCGGGCGGGATCCGTTCTGGCGCGGACGTGGCCAAGGCGCTGGCGCTTGGCGCCGATGCGGTCGCCATCGGCACCGCGGCGCTGATCGCCCTGGGCGAAAACGATCCGAAATGGGCCGCCGAATACGAGGCGCTCGGCACCACCGCGGACGCCTATGACGACTGGCACGAAGGCAAGGATCCGGCCGGCATCACCACCCAGGATCCCGAGCTGATGAAGCGCCTCGACCCGGTCGAGGCGGCGCGCCGACTGCGCAACTATCTTGCCGTGATGACGCTGGAATGTCAGACCATCGCACGCGCCTGTGGCAAAAGCCACGTCCACAATCTGGAACCCGAAGACCTTTGCGCCCTGACGATCGAAGCGGCCGCCATGGCGGGCGTACCCCTTGCCGGGACCAGCTGGATCCCCGGTCAGTCAGGCTTCTGATGTGAATGAGAGACGGCGAAAAAGCCGTCTCCACTAACCCAACAGGATTAGAGATGACCGACCTCAGTACATTCAATCATGGAAAGAGCAAGGCGAGCCGGCTGACCAATTTCGCCCACGAGAACGGGATCAAGTATTTCATGGTCTCGTTCACCGACCTGATGGGCGCACAGCGCGCCAAGGTCGTGCCGGCCCAGGCCATCGCCGACATGGAAAGGGACGGGGCCGGCTTCGCGGGCTTCGCCACCTGGCTGGACCTGACCCCCGCCCACCCGGATATGCTGGCGGTTCCAGACCCCTCCGCCGCGGTCCAGTTGCCCTGGAAACGAGACGTCGCCTGGGTTCCCGCCCGTTGCATCATGAACGACGAGGATCTCAGCCAGGCACCACGCAACGTGCTTTCCCGCCTGGTGGCTCAGGCAGCAGATCTCGGGCTCGATGTCAAAACCGGCGTCGAGCCCGAATTTTTTCTGCTGACCCTCGAAGGCCAGGCGCTGTTCGACGGCAAGGACTGCTCGGTCAAGCCCTGCTACGACCAGCAAGTCGTGCTGCGCTGCTTCGACATGATGGCCGAGCTGACCGATTACATGCTCGAGATGGGCTGGGAACCCTATCAATGCGACCATGAGGACGCGAACGGCCAGTACGAGATGAACTGGAAGTTCGACTCGGCCATGAGGACCGCCGACAAGCACAGCTTCTTCAAGTTCATGCTGCGCGCCATTTCCGAGAAATACGGGATGCGCGCGACCTTCATGCCGAAGCCCATCATGGGCATGACAGGCAATGGCTGCCATGCCCATATCTCGGTCTGGGACATCGCCGGCGGCCAGAACGCCTTCGCCGATGACAGCAAGGAACTGCGCCTGTCCGACAGCGGCCGCCATTTCCTCGGCGGGATCATGAAGCACGCCTCGGCGCTGGCGGCGATCTGCAACCCGACGGTCAACAGCTACAAGCGCATCAACGCCCCGCGCACCAGCTCGGGCGCAACCTGGGCGCCGAATTCGGTCACATGGACGGGCAACAACCGCACTCATATGGTGCGCGTCCCCGGCCCCGGCCGGTTCGAGCTGCGCCTGCCCGACGGCGCGGTGAACCCCTATCTTCTGCAGGCGGTCATCATCGCGGCGGGGCTTTCCGGCCTGAAATCCAAGGCCGATCCCGGCAAGCGCTGGGACATCGACATGTATGCCGAGGGTCACATGGTCAAGGATGCGCCCAAGCTGCCGCTGAACCTTCTGGACGCGATCCGGGTCTTTGACGCGGATACCGAGTTGAAGCAGGCGATGGGCGAGGATTTCTCCAACGCCTATGTCAAGCTGAAGACCAAGGAATGGGACGCCTATTCCGCGCATCTGTCGCAATGGGAACGTGACAACACGCTGGATATCTGACCCGGAAGCCACGGCGGAGAACTTAATTGGTATAATTGGTTCATCGTCCCTTGCGCAAAAGGTCCGGTCCGGTTTCAATCGGGCTGACCAGCATCCCGGAGGCGATGTGACCTCTTTGCCGCGCAATGTTCCAACGGCCCTCGTCGACACTCCCGTCTCGGGCCCTACCGTCCAGATGGTCGCCGAAACCCTGGGTCAGCGCATCGCCTCGGGCGAATATCCGCATGGAAGCCGGATGCCGGCGGAACGCGCGCTTGCCGCCAGTCTCGGCATCGCCCGCAATACCCTGCGCGAGGCGCTGGACCTTCTGTCGCGCAAGGGCCTGATCACCCGCCGCGCCGGGGCGGGCTCCTATGTCGCCGATCCCGGCACCTGGGACGAGGCCGCGCCGATCGCCGCCGCTACCGGTCCCCTGCATCTGCAAGTCATGCGCGGCATCCTTGAGCCTGAAATGATCCGGCTGGCCCTGATCCACATGCCGCCTTCGGCCATCGACCAGCTGAACGAAATCGTCCAGCGCATGGAAACCGCCATCGACCCCGCGCGCTTCGCCCGTCTGGAAGAAGAATTCCGCCTGAAACTGGCGGAAGGGACCGGCAATCCGCTGCTGCTCGCCTGCTATGGCCTGCTGGTCAAGGCCGGGCGCCAGCGCCATCGCGCCGGATTGCAGCGCCGGCGGCTGACGCCCGAAAATATCGCCCGCTTGCGCGCGGATTACGGGGCACTTGCCGGGGCCGTTTCCGATCGCGACATCTCGCGCGCGCTGGATCTGGTGCAGCAGGGCCTGATCGACGAGCAGCGCCAGCTCATGCAGGAGGACTGAGCGCGCGCTGCTGCCACAGCAGCCCCAGCCCGGCCATTTCCCGCAACAGCAGCGCCTCGTGCCGCCCCAGCCAATCCAGGACCGAGCGGAATTCCTGAATCCGCGCCATGCCGTTTTCGACCCTGACCACCGGCCAAGACCCGATCAGCGCATTGTCGATGCCGAACAGAGCATCGCCATACCAGCGCGCAGGACCGAATGCCTGCATCATCTGCCCGCCGCGCTTCATCGCGTCCAGCACCGCCATCGGCTCGGTCCGGCCGCAGATCTCGACCGCGGATTGCCACAGGTCCAGGATCGAGGCGTATTCCCAGCTGACCGCCGACCAATGCCCCGGAAAACGCTGGCGGAAATCGGCATGGAAAGCCTGCGGTTGCCGAAAGAAAAAGGCGGTCCCGTTCAGCAGCGGATCGTCGAAATCCGGGAACTGGAAGATGAAATCCTGCATGAAGGCGGTCGAGGTGACATCGACCAGCCGCCGGTAATTGTCCCCGGTGCAGGACAGGATCGGGCCGTTGAACCCCGCCGCGAAAGCGGCTTCGGTCAGGGCATGGACCATATGCGGCTCGGACGAGCACCAGCACAGGACTTGCGGATCAGCGGCCAGCATGGCCTGAACCATCGCCCCCGCATCGCGCCAGTCGGGGGGATAGCGGATCTCGCGCACGACCGACATCCCCTCGGCAGCGAAGGCCGCGCGATAGGTGGCAAGCGAGGGCAGGCCCATCATGTCCTCCTGGCTGCAAAGCGCGACCCGGCGAAAACCGGGCCGATTCGCCGCCAGCCATTCGGCCCCGGTGACAGAGAACAGCGGATGCACCTCGGCCGGGGCGATCAGGCTGGGCGTGTGGGGCGACAGGTCGAAAGGCAGCAGCGTGGTCGTCAGCACGCGGCGCGCCATCAGCCAGGGCAAGGCCGGGGCCAGACTGTCGCCGCCAAGCGCAAGGACCAGCCGCACGCCTGCCTGCTCGACCAGCTCGCGGGCGGCGATCACCGTTTCGGCATCGGAAATCGCGGCGTCGCGGGCGACGATATGGACCGGCAGGCGCAGGCCCCCGACCGCTAAGCCCCCATGTTCATTCACCCAATCCGCCCAAAGCTGGCAACCTTCCAGCCCCGGACGCCCCCATGGGGCCGAGGGTCCGGTCAGCGGCGCAAGAAAACCGATGGGCACCGCAGCCGGCGCCTTGCGCATGGCGCGCGGAAGGCTGCCGCTGACCGAAAGACGCTGTGCAAGGGATATGCGCATCGCATGATCCTAGATCGCGAAGAATAGTCCCGGAAGGCAAAATTTGACGCATCAATTATTCTGCCAAGGAAAAATTCTTGACCGACGCGGAAATTGATCGCTCAATTGGACTACACCAAATGGATCGGAATCGAACACTGGTCCAAACCAAAAGTCGGGGAGATTGAAATGTCGCAACGCGTCGCCGTCATCGGCGCCGGGCCTTCTGGTCTGGCCCAGCTCCGGGCTTTCCAGTCGGCCGCCCGCAAAGGGGCCGAGATCCCCGAAATCGTCTGTTTCGAGAAACAGGCCAATTGGGGCGGCCTGTGGAATTACACCTGGCGCACCGGCACCGACGAACATGGCGAACCGGTCCACAATTCGATGTATCGCTATCTGTGGACGAACGGCCCCAAGGAAGGTCTGGAATTTGCCGACTATTCCTTTGAAGAGCATTTCGGCAAGCAGATCGCCTCATATCCGCCGCGCGCCGTCATGGTCGACTATATCGAGGGCCGGGTCAAAAAGGCCGGCGTCCGCGACTGGATCCGCTTCAACACCGTGGTCCGCTGGGTCGAATATGACGCCGAGAGCGACGACTTCACCATGACCCTGCACGATATGGCGAGCGACCATGTCTACAAGGAACGCTTCGACAACGTCATCATCGCCTCGGGCCATTTCTCCAGCCCGAACGTGCCGGAATATCCCGGCTTCTCGCAATTCTATGGCCGCATCACCCATGCCCATGACTTCCGCGACGCGCGCGAGTTCGAGGGACAGGACGTGCTGGTCGTCGGCTCGTCCTATTCGGCCGAGGATATCGGTTCGCAATGCTGGAAATACGGCGCGAAATCGGTGACCTCATGCTATCGCTCGGCGCCGATGGGGTTTGCCTGGCCCGACAACTGGGAAGAAAAGCCCGCGCTTGTCCGGGTCGAGGGCAAGACCGCGCATTTCACCGATGGCAGCAGCAAGGCGATCGATTCGATCATCCTGTGCACCGGCTACCGCCATTACTTCCCGTTCCTGCCCGATGACCTGCGGCTCAAGACGGCGAACCGGCTGGCCGCGGCGGATCTCTATAAAGGGGTCGTCTATGTCCACAACCCGCGCCTCTTCTATCTGGGAATGCAGGACCAGTGGTTCACCTTCAACATGTTCGACGCCCAGGCCTGGTATGTCCGCGACATCATCCTGGACCGGATCCAGATCCCGGCCGACAAGCAGACCCTGATCGCCGACGTGGCCGAGCGCGAGGCGCGCGAAGAAGCCGAGGAGGATGTGAAATATGCGATCAAATATCAGGGCGACTACGTCAAGGAACTGATCGCCGAGACCGACTATCCCAGTTTCGACGTCGATGGCGCCTGCGAGGCTTTCTATGAATGGAAGCATCACAAGGTCGACGACATCATGGGCTTCCGCAACCATTCCTATCGCTCGGTCATCACCGGGACGATGGCGCCCCCGCATCATACCCCGTGGAAGGATGCGCTGGACGATTCGATGGAAGCCTATCTTCGCAACTGATCCCTTACTGGAGCGGAGGTTCCCCACCGCTTCTCTTTTTCTGCAAGGCATGGTGCTATGACCAGCGTCACCTATCCCCCCCTGTTCCGTCCCGGTCCGCCGCAGCCCAGTGGGCTGCGCGTGGCATCGGCGGTGGGCAAGGCCCCCGCGGAAGAACGCCACACCGTCTCCGGCGGCGGCGGGCTTCTTCTGGCATTGGCCGAGGGCGACCACATCACCGTCATCAATGCCGAAGGCGCCCAGCGGGCCGAGATCGTCGCCGCCCGCATGGACGGACGCGCCGATGGCACGGTTCTGGGCGTTCCCGCGCAGGGTGAACCCCACGGGTTGCGCCGCGCGCTGACCTCGGGTGACGACAGCCTGACCCGGCTGCGCCGCGGCATCGCCGCGCGCGGGATCGACCTTGGCAAGCCCTGCGCCACGGTGCTTTTCGGCGCCGACAGCCCGGCAGGCGACCGGGCCGAATTCACGGCGACCCAGCCCGGCTGGCTGATCGTCGCCGCCCCGGCCGAACCGATGGTTCCCGAAAGCGGCGAGACGGCGACGCCCCTGACGCTGCTGATCCGGCGCGCGCGGCCCCGCGCGGCGCAGGGGTTCGAGCCGCCCGACCCGCTGGCCGACCCGATCCTCGACATCCGCGTCAAGTCCGCGACTGCCAGCGCCTATCTGGTCCGGGCGGGTGAATATATCCAGGTCCTGGATGTCGACGGGCGCCAATGCACCGATTTCCAGTGCTTCGACGCGAGGAAGCTGGATCGCGGCATCCAGCACCCCCTGGACGTCACCACGACCCGGACCATCCTTGGCCACAGCTATGCCATGCCGGGCCTGCATTCGAAATATTTCGACCAGGACACGACCCCGCTGATCGAGGTCGTGCAGGACACCTGCGGGCGGCATGACGCCTTTGCCATGGCCTGCGCGGCCAAGTATTACGACGATATCGGCTATCCGGGCCACGCCAACTGCTCGGACAACTTCAACGCCGCGCTGGCGCCCTATGGCGTCGATGCCCGCAAGGGCTGGATGGCCGCGAATTTCTTCTTCAACACCTGGATCGACGCGCATGGCGTGCTGATGACGGACGAACCGTGGTCTCGGCCCGGCGATTATGTCCTGATGCGGGCGCTGACCGATATCGTCTGCGTGTCCTCGGCCTGCCCTGACGACACCTCGCCGGCCAATGGCTGGCACCTGAGCGACATCCATGTCCGCAGCTACGCCGCCAATGAGCGGTTCCAACGCGCCGTCGCCTGGCGCCCCATGCCGGATTCCGAACCCATCATGACCCGCCAGACCGCCTTTCACGACCAGTTCGCCGCGCTGACCCGCGATTTCGTCGAATACAAGGGCTTCTGGCTGCCCAGCACCTTCCCGAATTCCAGCCCCGAGGAAGAATACCGCGCCTGCCGCGAAGGCGTGGTGGCGATGGACCTGTCGGCGCTGCGCAAGTTCGAGGTGACCGGCCCGGATTCCGAGGCGCTGATGCAATGGGTGCTGACGCGCGACGTGAAGAAGCTGGGCAATGGACAGGTGGTCTATTCCGCGATGTGCTATCCGCATGGCGGCATGATCGACGACGGCACGCTCTTCCGCATGGGGCCTGACCGCTTCCGCTGGATCGGCGGCAGCGATTACGGCGGCGAATGGATGCGCGAACAGGCCGAGGCGCTTGGGCTGAACGTGATGATCCGCGCCTCGACCGACCAGCTTCACAACCTCGCGGTGCAAGGCCCGAAAAGCCGCGATCTTGTGGACGAGATGATCTGGACCGCGCCGCACCAGACCGCGATCCCGGAGCTGGGCTGGTTCCGCTGGACCCCCGGCCGCATCGGCGGCCCCGAGGGCGCGCCGGTCGTCGTCTCGCGCACCGGCTATACCGGCGAGCTGGGCTATGAGATCTTCTGCCATCCAAAGGACGGGGCGGCCTTGTTCGACGCCGTCTTCAAGGCGGGCGCGCCGCGTGGGATCAAGCCCATGGGCCTTGCCGCGCTGGATCTGCTCAGGATCGAGGCCGGGCTGGTCTTTGCCGATTACGAATTCACCGACCAGACCGACCCGTTCGAGGCGGGCGTGGGCTTTACCGTGCCGCTGAAATCCAAGACCGACGATTTCGTCGGGCGCGAGGCGCTGATCCGGCGCAAGGAAAACCCCCGCACCAAGCTGGTCGGGCTGGTCATCGACAGCCGCATTCCCGCCCATCACGGCGATTGCCTGCATGTCGGGCGCGCGCAGGTGGGCGAGATCACCTCGGCCATGTGGTCGCCGCTGCTGGATTGCCAGATCGCGCTGGCCCGCGTCGACCTGACCCATGCCGCCGAGGGCAGCGGGATCGAGGTCGGCAAGCTGGACGGCCAGCAAAAGCGCCTGCCTGCGCGCATCACCGCCTTCCCGCATTATGACCCGAAAAAGGAACGGCCGCGGTCCTGAGACGGGCGCGGCGTCGGAAACAACACGGAGGAAAGAACATGACAGCATCCTGGCGCTTCTCGACCCTTGCCGACCGCCACCGCGCGCTTGGGTCCGAGCTTGAGGACTGGAGCGGCATGGGAACCGCCTGGTCCTATGCCAAGGGCGACCCCGATGCCGAATACATGGCCATCCGCACCAAGGCCGGGCTGATGGATGTTTCGGGCCTGAAAAAGGTCCATATCGCCGGCCCCGCCGCCAGCCATGTGATCGACCGCGCCACCACGCGGAACATGGAAAAGCTGATGCCGGGCCGTTCGGTCTATGCCACGATGCTGAATGACGCGGGCAAGTTCATCGACGATTGCGTCATCTATCGCACCGGCCCGAACGCCTTCATGGTCGTCCATGGCTCGGGACAGGGGTTCGAGCAGCTGAGCATGGCGGCGAATGGCCGCGATGTCGCGATCCGCTTTGACGACAACCTGCACGACCTGTCGCTGCAGGGACCGCTGGCCGTCGACTATCTGGCCAGGCATGTGCCGGGCATCCGCGACCTGCCCTATTTCGCGCATCTGCAGACCTCGCTGTTTGGCAAGCCCGCGATGATTTCGCGCACCGGCTATACGGGCGAGCGCGGCTATGAACTGTTCGTGCGCGGTCAGGACGCGCCGATGATCTGGGACCGCATCCTCGAGGAAGGGGCCGAGATGGGGATCATCCCCTGCCGCTTCACCACGCTCGACATGCTTCGGACCGAAAGCTACCTGCTGTTCTTCCCCTATGACAATTCCGAGATGTATCCCTTCGAGGATCAGCCCGGTGGCGACACGCTGTGGGAACTGGGGCTGGACTTCACCGTCTCGCCCGGCAAGCAGGGTTTCCGCGGCGCCGATGAGCATTACCGCCTGAAGGGCAAGGAGCGCTTCAAGATCTGGGGCCTGAAGCTCGACGGTGACAAGGTGCCGGGGAACGGCGCCCCGGTGATGCGCGACGGCAAGCAGGTCGGCGTCGTGACCCAGGCCATGCATTCGCCGCTGAACGACTGGACCGTCGCCATTGCCCGCCTGCCGGTCGATTGCGCGAATGACGGAACCAGACTGACCGTGAACTGCGCCACCCATGGCCCGATCGCGGCGACGACCGGGACCATGCCCTTTTTCGACCCCGAGAAGAAGCGGCGCACCGCCAAAGGATAGGCCCCCCTGGCCGGGGGGCGTTCGCAACTCCCTCCGGCAGCCTGTTGCAACCTGCCAGGGATGACTGGAATGAGCGCCACCCCACCACCACCTGAACCGATCGCCAGCCGGCCCCGCTATGCCCGCCTTCAGGCGCGGCCTTGCGGGGCCGCGCTGATGGTCGCGGACAAATCCGGCGCGGCCGCCCTGCTGGCGCTGGCCGATGACGCGCCCGAACTGATGCCCAAGGCCAGCGTGGTCTTGTGCGGTGCGGCCGAACACGCCCCTGCCCTGCAGGCGCGCGGGGCGGCGCGGCTTTTGCAGCCCGCCTCGACCGCCGGGCTTTCCCCGGCGATTTCGACGCTGCTTGGCGATGCCCGCATGGGGCTACAGGTTTTTCTGGCCGGTGCCGAGGGGTTGATCGCGCAGGTCCAGTCGCAACTGCTTTCCGCGGGCGTGCCGCTAGGCGCGATTCAGGCCGAGCATCGCGGCACCGCCGCGCGGCGGATGCAATGCGTCCATTGCAAGACCCTGGCCGAAGACGTGACCACCGATCCCTATACCTGCCCCGGCTGCGGGCGCGCGCTTTATGTGCGCGACCATTTCTCGCGGCGGTTGGGGGCGTTCCAGGGCGTCTGCATCGATGCCGAAACCCCAGGCGAAGTCCCCGAAGCCGTGGAGATCCGGTTCTGATGCAGACCTTGAAACTGACCCGCAAGGAACCGCTTTCCCCCCGCATCACCCGGTTCCGCTTTGAACATCCCGAAGGCGCGCCCCTGCCGGTCTTTTCCGGCGGCGCCCATGTCATGGTCGAGATGCAGGACGGCCCCGTCCTGCGCCGCAACGCCTATTCGCTGATCTCGGACCCGCGGGACTGCTCGGGCTATGAAATCGCCGTCCAGCGCGAAGATCATGGCCGGGGCGGTTCGCTGTTCATGCATCGCGACGCCCGGCCCGGAATGCTGATGCAGATCGGCCCGGCGGTGAACCTGTTCGCGCTGAACCTGGCCGCGCGCAAGCATCTGCTGATCGCGGGCGGGGTCGGGATCACGCCCTTCCTGGCGCAATTGCCGGAATTGGCGCGTCTGGGCGCGGCCTATGAACTGCATTACGCGGTCCGTGCGCGGGACGAGGCCGCCGCCCTGCCGCTGCTGCCCGATACCACGCGGCTGCATGTCAGCGTCGAAGGCTCGCGCATGGATCTTGACGCGATCCTGTCCTCGCAACCGCTGGGCACGCATCTTTACGTCTGCGGCTCGGCCCGGATGATCGAGACGGTGCTCGGCACCGCCGCCGCGCTTGGCTGGCCGGGCGATGCGCTCCATGCCGAGGAATTCCTGGCCCCCGCGCCGGGCGAACCTTTCGAGGTCGCCTGCACGCGGTCGAACCGGACCCTGACCGTCGGCCCGCATCAAAGCCTGCTCGAGGCGCTTGAGGCGGCGGGGATCGACGCGCCGTGGCTGTGCCGTGGCGGTGCCTGCGGGCAATGCGAAACCGACGTCCTGGCCTCGGACGGGGCGATCGACCATCACGACCACTGGCTGGAACCCGAGGAACGCCAGCGCAAGATCATGCCCTGCGTTTCCCGCTTCCGGGGCAGGCTTCTGACCATCGACCGATAGGGAATCCCCCGTGATGATCATGCAATTCAACAAAGAAACCTTCCGCGGCGATTACAGCTACTACAACTCTCCCGCTGCGATCCGACGCTTTCCGTTTCCCTTCGACCGGGACGAATACATGTATTCGGTCAATATGGAGCCGCATAAGGGCGGCCCCGACGGCAGCGTCTTTCAGGCCCGCTTCGATGTCGACGAACATTATGTCGCCGAGATGGAGGACCGCGCCATCACCCTGACGCGCGATCCGGGCCGCTGCCAGTCGCTGCCGCACATGACGCTGGCGGGCTGGGATCTGCTGGAACTGATCATGACCAGCAAGGCCGAGGATTACCCCGAGCATTTCGCGCTGCATCGCGACGGCGACCGCTGGCGCTGGATCAACCGGCCGCTGGGGATCGACGAGACCTTCACCTTCCTTGACGAAGCCACCCTGCCCCATGGCCCGATGGAATACATCACCCGCCAGACCCAGGGCGATTTCGCGGTCCTCGACCAGCGCGACGGCAACCTGTGGATGGATGCCGGCATGGTCACCAGCCAGGCGGATTGGAGCCTGGATTTCGACATCGGCATGAACTTCTTCGAATGGCACGCCCCGGTGCCGCGCGCCGCCGAGATGGGGATCTTTCAGCGGGCGCTGAAATTCCTGCTGAACGTTCGCCAGGACACGCCCGCGCGGCGGCTGAACTGGACCATGACGGTGAACCCGCGGCTGGATACCAGCCCCGAGACCTATCCCGAATGGGGCCCGGAAAAGCGCAGCCTGACGCCCGACAACCTTGGTGAGAAGCAATATCTGCGGGTCGAGCTGCAATCCTTCTGGCGGCTGCCGCGCTCGAACGGGCTGGCATTTCCGATCCGCTGCTATCTGATTTCGTTGCAGGATCTGGTGACGGTGCCGAAATGGGGGCGCAGGCTCCACCGCGTGCTGCGCGACCTGCCCGAGGATCTGGCGACCTACAAGGGCTTTCTGGTGAACCGCCCGATGATCGTCGACTACCTGTCGCGCTTCGATGACGGGGCGCCGACCTCTCCGGGCATCTACCCGGACTGAGACAGCCGGCGGTGTCGGGATGGGGCGGGCTGGCCATTGCGGCCAGCCCCTTTCGTCTACGCGGGCAGCACGAAGAACCAGTTCGCCCAGGCCACCAGCACGGCCCCGGCGATCAGCGCGAGATAGGGCAGGATGCCCGCGCGCCGCGGTCCAAGGCTCGAATCGTCATTGCCGAGACCCAGATCCTCCATCGCCTCTTTCGGGAAGCGGCCCTTGTCGACGATGTAATGTCGCCAGCAAAAGACCGGGATGATCAGCGCGGCAAAGATCAGCCCCGAGATCAGCGCGTTGGAATAGCCCCAGACCTTGGCACCCGCGCCCAAAAACAGCGCGTTGACAAAGGCCAGCACCGTGTTCAGCCCGATCAGCAGCACCGGCGCCTTCCACGGACGCGGCAGGTGCGGGCTGTCGATGCGATGGATCCAGCCGGCGTTCAGGTTCAGGAAGTTGAACATGATATAGCCGACGTTCGAAATCGCGAGGACATAGAAATATCCGCTCGCATCCGAAGCCAGCGCCAGCAGGAACAAGTTGAAGCCAAAGTCGGTCCACATCGCGCTGGTCGGCGCGCCCTGTTCGTTCACATGGCCAAGGTAATGCGGCAGCCAGCCATCGCGCGAGCCTTGGTAGAGCGTGCGCGACGATCCCGCCATGGCCGTCATGATCGACAGAAACAGCGCCAGGATCATCAGGATGGTGAACAGCTGCGCGATCACCGGCCCCGCCCCGATCATGCCGCCAAGCGCCTCGGCCACGCCGGTGCCGTCGATGATGCCCGGCGCCAGCATACCCTCCAGCCCCAGGACGCCCTGAAACGAGAAGGGGATCAGGATGAAGAACACGCAGCAGAGCAGACCCGAGAAGAAGATCGCCTTGAACGTGTCGCGCCGCGGATCACGCAATTCGCGGGTATAGCAAACCGCCGTCTCGAACCCATAGGTCGACCAGGCCGCGATATAAAGCCCGCCCAGCACCAGCGTCCAGCCGCCGATGTCCCAGCTTCCGTTTTCGCCCGAATAGGCGGCGGTCGGCGGGACCAGCGCGGTGACGTTCGAATAGTCGATCGCCCCGGTGAAGATCGGCACCAGCCCGACCAGCAGCAAGGGCACCAGCACGATGATCGCCAGCCATTTCTGCGCCGCCGCGGTCGAGGCCACCCCGCGATGCTGAATCGCGATGATCAGCAGCATCAGCACCGTCCCGATCACGAAGGTCGCGTTCAGATGCAGCGAGCCGAGGCCAGGAATGGGCAGCTCCAGCGCCGACCAGGTTCGGATCGCGGGGGTCAGCGCGGCGACCGCATCCGTGGTCAGCAGCGACCGGATCGCGTCGGCCTCGGGGATGCCGGGATTGGCGGCAAGGTATTCCGCGATGCGCGGGCTGCCCGGCGGCAGGCTGGCCAGATGGGCCGCGACCCAGTCCAGCACCGGCTGCGAGGTCGCGAGCGGCACCGGGAACAGCGCGTTCAGCACATAGCCCGCCGCGATGGCGCAACCCAGCGACAGGACCGGCGACCAGGCGAACCAGTTGCACCAGACCGACAGGGGCGCGATCAGCTTGGAATAGCGCAGCCACGCGGTCGCGCCATAGACCGAGGTGCCGCCCGACTTGTTGCCGAACATGCCCGCCATCTCGGCATAGGTGAAGGATTGCAGGAAACCCATCAACATGGACACCGTCCACACCACGAAGGCGACCTTGCCGGTGGTCCCGGCGATCCCTCCGATCGAAAACAGGACCAGCGGCGGCACGCCCGCCGCGATCCAGAACGCGCCTTTCCAGCTGAGCGACCGGATCAGTGAGCCCTGATCCTCCACCACGGCCGAAGACGTCTCGGTAGACACCGAAGACATGACACCCTCTCCATCAGACTTGTTCCCCATTGTTATCGTTTTCAGGGCCGCGGCCTCGTTTCCCGGACCGTCGTTCCCGCTGGGGCTTTGGCGACGGCAAGCGGTTTTCCCGGCCGCACTGCGTCATTTCGTCGCGCCTCACCCTTGGCGGAGGCTGGGCCGAAAGACCCCGTCAGGCAAGAAAAACTTACACTCAGGAATATTATTTTCCTGTGCAGGCCAGTCGGGACAGTCTCTCCCGCCGGTCAGGCGGGCTTGCGGCGCGGGCGCGCGGCCTGCCGGCGCTGGCTGGGGCTGACCCCGTATCTGTCTGTGAAAGAACGCGAAAAATGCGCGGCGCTGACGAATCCGGTGATGATGGCGATGTCGAGGACCGAAAGCGCGCTTTGCTGGATCAGCTCATCGGCCTTTTTCAGCCGCATCTCGCGATAGAACTGCATCATCGAGCAGCCAAGCTGGTCGTTGAACAGGCGCTGCAACTGGCGCGGGCTGCATCCGGCCTGCGCGGCCAGCTGTCCGGGAGACAGCGGGTCGGCGAGGTGGCTGAACATCAAATCGACCGCCGCCGCCAGCATCGGATGGCGCAGGTCGAACCGTTCGGCGGCGGGCGATTGCTGCGGTTCATCGGCGCCGCGGGTGCGGGGGTGGATGAACCAGTCCGCGACGCTGCGCGCGAATTCGGCCCCGTGGTCGCGGGCGATCAGCGCGCACATCATGTCCAGCGCCGCGACGCCGCCAGCGCAGGTATAGCGGTCGCGGTCCACGACATAGAGCGCGCGGTCGATCAGCAGATCGGGCATGTCCTCGGCCAGCGCATCGATATGGGCCCAGTGCAGGGTGAAGCGCCGCCCCTCCATCAGTCCCAGCCGCGCAAGGATCGCGGCCCCGCCCGAAATCCCGCCCAGCCGGACCTTGCCGGCCTGCAGCGCCCGCAGGCCGCGGGCCAGCGCCGCATCCTCGTAACGCAGCGGGTTGCCGCCGGCGACGACGAAGGCAAGATCCATCGGCCCGGCCTCGGCCAGCCGCAGGGTCGGGAACCCCCCGCCCGAGGTCGAGGCCGAGAAGCCGCCTTCGACCGAGTAATAGCCGGGCCGGTAAAGCTCATGCCCGGCCAGATGATTCGCCGCACGCAGCGGCTCGACCGCCGAGGTCAGCGACATCAGCGAGTAATCCCGGGTCAGGACGAAGCCGACGCGCAGGGGCGCCGGGGCGGGCGTGGGCATGGCGAAACCTCGTCTTCGCGAAAATATATCCCGGCCCGTCCGCAACAGGCAAGAACCTGTCCCTCAAAGGCAAATGGAGCACCTTTGCCGCGGCTAGTCTGATGGTCGGGAACAACGACGCGAGAAAGCAGGAACCGTGCGATATTCGGGGCTTAGGGTCATCAAGGAGGCGCTGACCGGCCATAAGGGCTGGAAGCCGATCTGGCGCAATCCCGATCCGCAACCCGCCTATGATTACGTGATCGTGGGCGGCGGCGGGCATGGTCTTGCGACCGCATATTATCTGGCGCACACCTTCAGGAAGGCGCGCATTGCGGTGCTGGAGAAGGGGTGGCTCGGCTCGGGCAATATCGGGCGGAACACGACGATCATCCGCTCGAACTACCTGCTGCCGGGGAACGAGCCCTTCTATGAATTCTCAATGAAGCTCTGGGAAGGGCTGGAGCAGGAGTTCAACTTCAACGCGATGGTCAGCCAGCGCGGCATCCTGAACCTGCTGCATACCGACGCGCAGCGCGACGCCTATCGCCGGCGCGGGAACGCAATGCGGCTGGCGGGCGCCGATGCCGAGCTTCTGGACCAGGACGGCGTGCGCGCCATGTATCCCTGGCTGAATTTCGACAATGCCCGCTTCCCCATCAAGGGCGCGCTGATGCAGCGCCGCGCCGGAACCGCGCGCCATGACGGTGTGGCCTGGGGCTATGCGCGCGGCGCGGACCGGGCGGGCGTCGACCTGATCCAGAATTGCGAAGTCACCGGAATGCGGATCGAGAACGGGCGCATCCTTGGCCTCGACACCTCGCGCGGCCATATCGCGGCGGGCAAGGTCGGCGTCGCCGTTGCCGGTTCGACCGGGCGCGTCATGGCATTGGCCGGGATGCGGATGCCGATTGAAAGCCACGTGTTGCAGGCCTTCGTGTCCGAGGGGCTGAAGCCCACGATCGACGGCGTCATCACCTTCGGCGCCGGCCATTTCTATGTCAGCCAGTCGGACAAGGGCGGGCTGGTCTTTGGGGGCGACATCGACGGCTACAACTCATACGCCCAACGCGGCAACATGGCGGTGGTCGAGGACGTGGCTCAGGGCGGCATGGCATTGATGCCGATGATCGGCCGCGCGCGCCTGCTGCGCATCTGGGGCGGGATCATGGACATGTCGATGGACGGCAGCCCGATCATCGACAAGACCCCGATCGAGGGCCTCTATCTGAATGCCGGCTGGTGCTATGGCGGCTTCAAGGCGGCTCCGGCCAGCGGCTATGCCTTCGCGCATCTGCTGGCGACCGACACCCCGCACGAAACCGCGCGCCTCCTGCGCCTCGACCGGTTCGAGCGCGGCTATCCCATCGACGAAAAAGGCATGGGCGCCACGCCCAACCTGCACTGAAGCCATCCTGGACCGAAGCCCGACATGCTGATCCCTCATCCCCTTCTCGGCCCGCGCGATTCTTCGGAATTCAGCTATCTGGGCGATGCCTCGCTGCTCAACCGGCCCGACGGCATGGCCGCGGACGCGGCCGCGCGCTTCCATGAATATGTCCATCTGCGGGACAACCCGGCAGGCATCCACCGCGAGTTGTGGTTCCACGAACAGGGCGACCGGTCCTGGCTGGTCGTGACCCGCAACACCCTGACGCATGAGATCCTGGGTGCGGAACTGGCCCGCGACGCGAAGAAGGGCGGTGCGGCATGACGCGGCTTTCCGGTGGGCTGGTCGATCGTTCGCAAAGCCTGAATTTCACCTTCGACGGCAAAAGCTATCAGGGCCATACCGGCGACACGCTGGCCTCGGCGCTTCTGGCCAATGACGTGCGGCTGATGGGCCGCAGCTTCAAGTATCACCGTCCGCGCGGCGTCCTTTCCTCGGGTTCCGAGGAGCCGAACGCGCTGGTCGAATTGGGCAGCGGCCCCCGGCAGGAACCGAATACCCGCGCCACCGTGACCGAGCTTTTCGACGGGCTCGAGGCGAAAAGCCAGAACCGCGTCGGCTCGCTTGGCTTCGACCTTCTGGCGGTGAACGACCTGATGTCGCCCTTCTTCGCGGCGGGCTTCTATTACAAGACCTTCATGTGGCCGAAAGCCTTCTGGGAAAAGCTGTATGAGCCGATGATCCGCCGCGCCGCGGGTCTGGGCAGCCTGACCCACCAACCCGATCCCGACAGCTATGACGCGGGCTATCTGCATTGCGACCTGCTGGTGATCGGCGGCGGCGCGGCGGGCCTTGCGGCGGCGCTGACGGCGGCGCGGACCGGGGCGCGCGTGATCCTTGCGGATGAGGATTTCCGCCTTGGCGGCCGCCTGCTGGCCGAAAGCCATCCGCTGGAGATGCCCGCCCCCGACTGGATCGCGGGGGTCGAGGCCGAATTTTCCAGCCTGCCGAACCTGCGCGTCATGCGCCGCACCACGATCTGGGGCGCCTTCGACGACGGGATCTATGGCGCGGTGGAACGCGTCTCGGACCATCTTGCGGTGCCGGGCAAGCGCGTGCGCCAGACCTTGTGGAAGATCACCGCGCGGCGCGCCATTCTGGCCGCCGGCGCGACCGAGCGGCACATTCCCTTTGCCTATAACGACCGCCCCGGCATCATGCTGGCGGGCGCGATGCGGGCCTATGCCAACCGCTGGGCGGTCAGCCCCGCCAAGCGCGTCGCGATCTTCACCAGCAATGACGACGGCCACCGCACCGCGCTGGATCTGGCCGCCAAGGGGGTCGAGATCGCGGCGGTGATCGACGCCCGCACCGGCGCGGCATCGCAAGGTGGCTATCGCACCATCGCGGGCGGACAGGTGACGGGCAGCAAGGGCCGTCTGGGCCTGACCCGGATCGAGGTTGCGCAGGGCGGCCGCTCCGAATGGCTGGATTGCGGTGCGCTTGGCGTCGCGGGCGGCTGGAACCCGAACCTGCATCTGGCCTCGCACCACCGCGGCCGCCCGCAATGGGACGACGCCGTGCAGGCCTTTCTGGCCGAGGACGGGAATGTTCCCGGTCTCAGCATCGCGGGCGCGGCGGCGGGCAAGGGCTCGACCGCGCAGGCGCTGGCCTCGGGGGCAGAGGCCGCGCGTGCGGCGCTGGAGGGGCTGGGCATCACCGCCACCCTGCCCGACCTACCCGGGGCCGAGGACGCGGCCATGAACCAGCATCCCCTGTGGCATGTCCCCGGCAAGCGCCGCGCCTGGGTCGATTTCCAGAACGATGTCACCGTCAAGGACATCAAGCTGGCCCATCAGGAAAACATGCGCCCGGTCGAGCATCTGAAGCGCTGGACCACGCTGGGCATGGCGACCGATCAGGGCAAGACCTCGAACGTGACCGCGCTGGCGGTCATGGCAGAGCTGACCGGCCGGACCATCAACCAGACCGGCACCACGATCTTCCGCCCGCCCTATACCCCGGTTTCGCTGTCGGTTCTGGGCGGTGGCGATACCGGGCCGCATTTCCGGCCCCGCCGCCTGACCCCCACCCATGAATGGGCCAAGGCGCAGGGCGCGGTCTTTGTCGAGGTCGGGCAATGGATGCGGGCGCAATATTTCCCGCAACCGGGCGAAACGACCTGGCGCCAGACCGTCGACCGCGAGGTTCTGGCCACCCGCATGGGCGTCGGCATCTGCGACGTGACCACGCTCGGCAAGATCGACGTGCAGGGGGCCGATGCGGCCGAATTTCTGGACCGCGTCTATGCCAACGCGATGAAAAGCCTGAAAGTCGGCATGGTCCGCTATGGGCTGATGCTGCGCGAGGACGGCTTTGCCTGGGACGACGGCACCTGCGCCCGGCTGGCCGAGGACCATTATGTCGTCACCACGACCACCGCCAATGCCGGCCCCATCTATCGCCATATGGAGTTCTGCCGTCAGGGCCTTTGGCCGGATCTGGACGTGCAACTGATCTCGACCACCGACGCCTGGGCGCAGCTTTCCATCGCCGGGCCAAACGCTCGCAAGCTGCTGGAGCGCGTGGTGGACGGGTTCGATCTGTCGAACGAGGCCTTCCCCTTCATGGCCTGCGCGCCCCTGACGGTCTGCGGCGGGCTGCGCGCGCGGCTGTTCCGCATCAGCTTCTCGGGCGAGCTGGCCTATGAGATCGCGGTTCCCGCCCGCTACGGCCATGCGCTGATGGCGCGGCTGATGGAAAAGGGCGCCGATCTGGGCGCCACCCCCTATGGCACCGAGGCGCTTGGCGTCATGCGGATCGAAAAGGGCCATGCCGCCGGGAACGAGCTGAACGGCCAGACCACCGCGCAGATGCTGGGCATGGGCAAGATGGTCTCGACCAGAAAGGACTCGATCGGCGCGGTGATGTCGCGGCGCGAGGGGCTGGTGGCCGAACGGCGCGTGCTGGTCGGGCTGCAACCGGTCGATGCCGCCGAGCCGGTGGTCGCGGGGTCGCATCTGTTCACCAAAGGCGCGGCACAAAGCACGGCGACGGATCAGGGCTGGATCACCTCGGCCTGCTATTCGCCCCATGTCGGTTCTGCGATCGGCCTCGGCTATCTGGAAAATGGCGCCGAGCGCATGGGCGAGGTGATTACCGCCGCGAACCCGCTGCAAGGGCAAAGCGTCGCCATGCGTGTCGTTTCCGCCCATTTCGTCGACCCTGAAGGAGGGCGTCTGCGTGACTGACCTGCAACCGATCTGCGCATTGGGTGCGCCCACGCCGCGAACCGCCCGCTTCGGGGGGCTGTCGCTGGCCGAAAGCGCCGGCCTCGCGCTCGCCTCGGTGGCGCTGCGCCGCGGGGGCGCGGCCCCCGACCTGCCGCAGCCGGGGCCGGGCAAATGGATCGAGGCGGGGGGCATCGCCGCCTTCTGGACCGGGCCGGAACAATGGATGCTCGAGGGTCCGGGCCGCGCCGAAACGGATTTCGCCGCCGAGATCGCGACCCGCGCGCCCGGAGCCTCCGTGACTGAACAGACCGACGGCTTCACCGCCTTCGAGGTCGAGGGCCCTGCCCCCGCCATCGTCCGGCTGCTGGAGCGGCTGGTCAATGTCGATGCCGCGCGCTTCGGCCCCGGCTCGGCCACCCGGACCGGTTTTCACCATATGAGCATCTTCGTCATTCGCCGGGCCGAGAACCGGCTTGCGGTCCTGGGCATGCGCTCGGCCGCGGGCACGGTCTGGCACGGGCTTGTCGAGGCCGCCGAACGACTGGAGGTCGCGGCATGACAAACATCATCGACGGCAAGGCCTTTGCCGCTGCAATACGTGGCCGCGTCGCCGCCGGGGTTGCCGATCTTTCGGGCCTAGGGCTTGTTCCTGGTCTTGCGGTTGTTCTGGTTGGGGAGGATCCGGCGTCCGAGGTTTATGTTCGGAACAAGGGCATCCAGACGCGCGAGGCGGGGATGAACTCGTGGGAATGGAAGCTGTCGGCCGACACCTCGCAGGAGGCGTTGATGGCCAAGGTCGCGGAGCTGAATGCCGATCCGGCGGTGCATGGGATTTTGGTGCAATTGCCGCTGCCGGGGCATCTCGACGCCGAGGCGGTGATCAATGCGATCGATCCGGCGAAGGATGTCGACGGGTCCCATATCCTGAATGTCGGGCTGCTCGGCACCGGGCAGAAG
>NZ_DATMFA010000114.1:0-5559 GCF_035556475.1 Paracoccus sp. (in: a-proteobacteria)
TTTAATTGAGTAATTAGTATATTTCTATAAAATTTATATTTTTATTGACAGGCCAATTGCAGCCTCCTCATAACTCCGTCGACGCAGAACGGAGGAATGCCGATGGATGGGACCATGATTCTCGCACTCGAAGAGGCCGAACGCCAACGCTGTGCGGCGCTGATGGAGGGCGGTGTCGATGCGCTGGCGGAGATGCTGACCGAGGATCTGGTGCATATCCACCTGACCGGGAAGATCGACGACAAGGCGGGCTACCTCGCCGGAGTGCGCGGCAAATATCAGTTCCGCAATATCGAACGCGGACCGCTGAACATCCGTATCTGGGGCGACAGCGCGGTCATGGTCGGACCGCTGAGCCAGCAGATCGTGGTGAAGGAAAACGGTGCGGTGCATGACATTCGTGCCGTGACCACCCAGACCTGGCACTGGATCGACGGCCGTTGGCAGCAGGGAACCTGCCACAACGCGCCGCTGACCGACTGAGGAGGGGGGATAGATGCCAATCGCCGTATTCTCCCAAGCCTCTGGTCCGCGCCGCCTTGGCAAGGTCTATGACGGCGCGTTGATCGACCTTTCCGTCGCCGCGCCCAAGCTGCCGCAGGACATGACCGGGTTTCTGGCTGCCGGAGATGCCGCGCTGGAGTTGTTTCACGCCGTCGGCCCGGACAGTCCGGGCAATATCGCGATGGAGGCCGTCACGCTCCACGCCCCCGTCGACCGCCCCGAGAAATATCTGGCCATCGGCATGAACTATGCCGATCACGCCGCTGAGGCGCGCGCGGCCGGGGTCGATACGCCCCAGTGGCAGGTCTGGTTCAACAAGCAGGTGTCCTGCATCAACGATCCCTTTGCGCCGGTCATTGCGCCGCGCGTGTCGGAAAAGCTGGATTACGAGGCCGAGCTGGCCGTGGTTATCGGCCGCCACTGCCGCTATCTGACGCCCGAACAGGCGCCGGATGTGGTGGCGGGCTATATGGTCGCCAACGACGTTTCCGCACGCGACTGGCAGATGCGGACCGGCACGATCACGCTGGGCAAATCCTTCGACACGCATGGTCCGCTGGGGCCGTGGCTGACGCTCGCCAGCGAGATTCCAGACCCCCATGCGCTGGATATCCGCATGTATGTAAACGGCGAACTACGCCAGAGCGGCAATACCAGCCACTTGATCCACAACATCTGGATCAGATCGCGTATCTCTCGCAGGTGATGACGCTGAAGCCCGGAGACGTTCTGGCGACCGGCACGCCCGCTGGCGTCGGTGCGGCCATGAAACCGCCGGTATTCTTGCAGCCCGGCGATGTGACGCGCGCCGAAATCGCCGGTCTGGGCCATATCGAAAACCATATCCTCGCCGAGGACTGGCAGGGAGACAGCAAATGAGCAATGCGAAGACCGGAAAGGTCATCATCACCTGCGCCATCACCGGCGGCATCCACACGCCCAGCATGTCGGATGCGCTGCCCTGGAAACCGGCAGACATCGCCCGTCAGGCGATTGATGCGGCCGAGGCCGGCGCGGCAATCCTGCACCTGCATGCCCGCGACCCCCAGGATGGTCGGCCAAGCCCGGCGACCGATGTGTTCATGCAGTTCCTGCCCCAGATCAAGCAGTCGACCGACGCGGTGATCAACATCACCACCGGCGGCGGGCTGACCATGACCGTCGAGGAACGGCTGCAGGCACCACTCGCCACCGCGCCCGAGATGTGCTCGCTGAACATGGGTTCGATGAACTTTGCCATCCACCCGATGGCAGCTAAGGAACGCGACTGGAAGTTCGACTGGGAAAAGCCCTATCTGCTGGGAACCGAGGATTTCATCTTTCGTAACACGTTCCGCGACATCTCGCGCATCCTCCAGGTTCTGGGCGAAGAGCACGGCACCCGGTTCGAACATGAATGCTATGACGTCGGCCATCTCTACAATCTGGCGCATTTCGTGGACCGGGGCCTCGTGAAGCCGCCGTTCTTCGTGCAGATGATCTTCGGCATTCTCGGCGGCATCGGCTCGTCGGTGGAGAATATGGTCTTCATGAAGGAGACGGCGGACAAGCTCTTCGGCTCGGATTACCGCTGGTCGGTGCTGTCGGCCGGCAAGACCCAGATGCAATTCGCCACGCAGGCAGCAATGATGGGCGGCAATGTGCGCGTCGGTCTGGAGGACAGCCTTTATATCGGCCGCGGCAAGCTGGCGACGTCGAATGCCGAGCAGGTCGCCAAGATCCGCCGCATCGTCGAGGAGCTTGGGCTGGAGGTCGCCACCCCCGCCGAGGCGCGCGAGATTCTGGCGCTGAAGGGCGCCGACCGGGTGAATTTCTAGACTGCTGGTCGGGATAAGATCTTGAAACGCTGACCGCATTCGCGGTCACGCGCATTCTGCCTGCAGGCGAGATCGGTCGGGGGAGGCCGTCGCCGGCGGGCAGCATCAGGGAGGCATTGATGCGAAAATCTGTGAACGGCGCCGCCATCGGGGCGGTCGCCATGGGATGGGTCATGCTTGCGGCCACGCCGCAGGCAGAGGCGCGGGAATTCGGAGCCGGGCCGACCCTGCCGGCGGGCGTCTCGATGGGTGTGCCGCTGGGGGCTGCGCCGCCGCCGGGTCTCTATGGCCGCAGCCAGACGACGCTGTCCTTTGGCGATGTCTATGACCAAGACGGCAACCGCACCGGCGACACGCTGGACGTGGCGGCCTCGGCCCTTCAGGTGGTCTGGGTGCCGGGATGGGAGCTGCTGGGCGGCCAGTATTCCGCCTTCGTCGCGGTGGCGGCGGCGAACGCCGATCTGGACAGCGCGGCTCTTGGCCAGCATAGCCAACTGGGCTTCGGCGACCTCGAGGTGAACCCGTTCACGCTGAACTGGGAACTGGCGCCCGGCATATTCGCCATGTCGGGTGTCAGCATCTTTGCCCCGGTCGGCACCGATGACAAGAACAACCCGGTCAATATCGGCACCGGGTTCTGGACCGTCGCGCCCAGCGTGGGCGCAAGCTATCTGCGCGATGGCTGGAACGCCAATATCCACGCTTTCTTCTTCAAGAACTTCGAGAACGACGATACCGATTATCGCTCGGGTGACGAGGTCATGGTGAACTTCGCCGCGCTGAAGGACATGGGCGGCATTTCCGTGGGTCCGGTCGGCTATTGGCGAAAGCAGGTCCGCGCCGATCGCAACAACGGCAGCTCCTATGGCGGCGCGGTTGCGGGGCGGGCGGAACAGGCGGCGCTGGGGCTTGGCATGTCGAAGCGTATCGGGAGGGCAGAGGCGCAGGTGATGTATACCCATGACGTGCGCGTTCGGAACACGGTAGGTGGCGACAAGCTGTGGCTGAACGTGATGTTCCCGTTCCAGTAGCGAAGGCCGGGCGGCGGGAGGATTGGCTCGTCCCGCCCTTGTGCGATATTCGATGATGAAATATATTTTCCACCAGATGATGGGAAAGCATTTTGCAGCTCAAGGCGCCAACACAGTCTGAACTGGCCTATCACGGGCTTCGCCGTGACATCCTGGAATGCCGGCTGCTGCCGGGGTCCAAGGTCAAGATGAGCTATGTCTGCGAGACCTATGACATCAGCCTGGGCGCCGCGCGCGAGGCGTTGTCGCGGCTGACCGCCGACGGCATGACCGTGATGGAGGCGCAGAAGGGCTTTACCGTCGCCGCTGTTTCCTGGACGGAATATGCGCAACTGACCGAGACGCGGGCCGAGATCGAGGTTTCGTGCCTGCGCAAGTCGATCCAGCATGGCGACGTCGAATGGGAGAGCCGTGTGGTCGCGGCCCTGCACCGGCTGACGCGGGCGCAGGACGGCGGCCATCCGCAGAACCAGCTTGGCCCAAGCCCGGCCTGGATCGAGGCACATACCGAGTTTCACCGCGCCCTGGTCTCGGCCTGCCCGAACCGCTTTCAGCTTGACCTGCGCGAGGCGCTCTATATCCGCAGCGAACGCTATCGCTACTGGTCGCAGGCGCTGAGCCTGCAGCTGGGCGAGCGCGACGTGAACGACGAACACGGCATGATCGCCGAACTGGCGCAATCGCGCGACATCGAGGCAGCCACTGCCGCGATGGAAGAGCATTTCACCCGAACCGCACGCGACATGCTGGCCGCCGCCGCCAGTGCCGGCGACGGCGTGCCGGTGCTGGCCGGCGCGCTCAGCGCCTGAGCCGCGCCAGCCGCGCCACCTGCACCAGCAACACGCAGCACAAGACCCCGAGCAGCGTCAGCGCCAGTCCGAAACCGCCAGCCGCTTCACTGACCAGACCGAAGAGCGTCGGCCCCAACGCCCCGCCAAGCTGTGCCACGGAAAAGAATAGCCCGCCCGCCAAGCCCAACCGGTCGGCGGGCACGTCCTGGCTGTCCATCAGCAGCATCATTGCCACGGTCATCATCGTGCCCCGCGCCACGCCCTGCGCCACAAGCCCGAGCGCGAGCCATATCCCCGGGCCCAGATGCAGCAGCAGCGTCGCCGCCAGCATCGAGAGCGCAAGCCCCGCCATCATCGCGAGCAATCGCGTCTCGGCCAGCCGGGGCAGCGTCAGCGCCGCGACGATCCCCGCGGCCGTGGGCAGCGCCGACCACCAGCCGGCGGCGGCGGGGGTCATGCCCTTGGCCTCGAGCAGCGCAGGTAGCCAGTTGTTCAGGGCATGGATCATGGTGAAGATCGACACCGCCATGGCGAGGATCAGCCGGACCTCGGCCGAGGCGGCAAGGCCGCGAAAGACCTGCCCCAATGGCGCCGTGGCCTCGCCCGGCGCCTGCGGCCCGGTCAGCGCCCGGATCGCAGGCGAGGCGGACAGCGCAATCCAGACCAGTCCGGCGGCCGCGATAAGCCCGGCATGGATCAGCATGACGCCGCGCCAGTTGCCTCCGACCAGCGGCAGCAGCAAGCTGTTCGTCAGCCCCAGCGCGATCACGCCACCCAGATAGGGGCCGGTGACATAGATCCCCATGGCAAGACCGCGATCCCGGCCATGGAACAGCCGCGCGATCAGCTTGGGCGCGCCGACCGAAATCAACGGCCCGCCAAAGCCGAACAATGCGACCGCCGCGGCCAGGGACCAGGGGCCATCCGCCACGGCCCGCCACAGCGTCGACAGCACCATCAGCCCAATAGCGAGCAGCATTCCGCGCCGCGTGCCGATCCGGTCCAGAAGCGCACCGCAGGGCAGCGAGGACGCGATATAGGCGAGGGGCCAGGCTCCAAGGATCATTCCCATGGTGCCGTGGCCGATAGCCAGCTCGGCAGAGATCGGTGCGACCAGCGGGGCAAGCCCCGCCGTCACCAGCCCGAACACCAGGTAGATCAGCCAGACGCCGGCCAGCAACCGCCAGCGATCAGCCGCCGTTCCCTGCATGGATCAGGCTGCCGCACCGAAACGGGCGTCCATCACCTCATCCTCGCCGGGCGGATACCCCCCTGCATAGGCGCGGCGCTGCACCTCGGCCACCGACAACCCCTCGCGACGGGCCGCCAGCATCTTGCGCGGGCTGACCGGATGACCAATCGGATTGGCGGCGAAATCGGGCGAGGTGCGCATGAACTCCGAGGACTTCTCCCAAT
>NZ_DATMFA010000115.1:0-14949 GCF_035556475.1 Paracoccus sp. (in: a-proteobacteria)
GCAGCTTCGGCCCGGCGCTGCAATTCCTGCCGACGCCGCCGCGCCACGGCATCGCGCTTGTCGGGGCCGCGATGAATGGCGAACGCGCGCTGGTCGCGCTGTCACGGGCCGGAACGCTGGTCGGCATCGCGGGATTGCGCGGCGCAAGCGGCGGCTTCCTCTCGCAGGGGGCCGAGGGATTTTACACGGCCTTCGGTCCGTTCCGGGGGCATCTGCGGCATATGGCGGCGGGTCTCAGCCGCGGCGGGGCCGAGACGCGCGACCTGATCCTTGACGGGGTGGCGGTCCGCCCGCCCTGGCGCGGTCGGGGCATCGCCCGCGCGCTGGTCGAAGCGGCTGGCCACGAGGCGCGCCGCCTTGGCCATCCCGCCCTGCGGGTCGAAGTCGAGGCGCGCAACCGCGCCGCCTTCGCGGTCTGGACCTCGCTTGGTTTCCTGCCCAACGGCCGGCAAAGGATGGGCTGGCCCTGGCGGGCGCGGGCCCATGTCCTCAGGCTGCCGGTCTAGCCTTCGTCCGGTTCCGCCTGATCGCCCAGCATCCCGGTCGCCTGCGCCAGCAGCAGGAAGGCGCGGCCGGACCGGGTTTCAGCCAGCACGGCCAGCAGCTTCACATCCTCGCCCTCGGCCCGCTGACCCAGCAGGCGGTCGAAATGGCGCAGGAAATGATGGGCGACATCGCGGAAAACCTCGTCCCCGCGCAGCATCGTCCCTGCGGTGGCAAGCGCCGAGGCATCCTCGATCACCGCCAGCCCCGACACATCCACACCCCGCGCGCCTTGGGCAAAGCGGCGCCAGAGCCGGCCATCGGTCTCGGGGATCTGCAGGTCGTCCATATAGACCCCCTGCCCGGCCAGCAGCGTGACGACATCCTGCGCGGCGCGGATCAGCCGGGCGAGGTCGGGATCGGCCAGCGCAAGGCGCAGGCAGCGAATCGCCTCGCGATCCTCGGGACCGTCGGGAAAGTTCAGCGCGAGCAACAGCTCGGTCGGGGTCAATTCGGGCGCATTCGACATGCCGAGATCAAGGCCGGGCTGCCGCGCCTCGGGCTGCGCCGCGCGTGGGGGCGGTGGCGGTGGCGGAACGACCCGCCGTTCCGTGGGCGGGCTCGGGGCTACACGCGGGGCCTCGGCGCGCGGCTCGGCCATGTCCCGCATCTGCGCCAGCGCGGCGCGCAACTCGTCGGCCTCAAGCCGCAGGCGCGCGAGGCTTCGCGCCGACCAGACCGCAAACCAGATCAGCACCAGCGGCAGGACGATCCCCAGGAACCAAAGCAGCCAGCCGCCCGGCGCGGCCTCGCCCTCGGCTTCGGTGCTTTCGGGCGCGAGCCATGCGAGGACCAGCACCACCGCCAGCCAGCAAAGGCTCGCGACCGCGCCAAGCATCACCGGCCGGTCGCGGCCGTGATCGCCGGCGCGGCGCAGGGCATCAAGCGCGGTCATGCGCCCCACCCCGCATCAGAGGTAGCGGACCGAAATGATCTCATAAGATTTCCCACCACCGGGCGTGACGACCTCGACGCTGTCGCCCTCGTCCTTGCCGATCAGCGCCCGCGCCAAGGGCGAGCGCAGGTTCAGGAGGCCCCGTTCCAGATCCGCCTCGGCCTCGCCGACGATCTGATAGGTGCGCTCTTCCTCGGTATCCTCGTCCAGCAGGGTCACGGTCGCGCCAAACTTGACGCTGCCGGACAGTTTCGACGTGTCGATGACCTCGGCGCGCGAGATGATCATCTCAAGCTCCTTGATGCGGCCCTCGACGAAGCTCTGTTTTTCGCGCGCCGCATGATATTCCGCGTTTTCCGACAGATCGCCATGCTCGCGCGCCTCGGCGATGGCGCGGATGACGGCGGGACGTTCGACCGCGCGAAGCTCGCGCAGTTCCTCGTCAAGCAGGTCGAAGCCGGCGCGGGTCATTGGTATCTTTTCCATTCGGTCCTTCCGTCCGCGGCGTTGCGGCACCATTCTGCGCGAAACAATGTGTTACAACGCCCCCGACCTTTTCAGGGTCGAGGGCGCGATTTTCCGGCATCGTGGCGCGATTGTCCCAGCGTTTCAAGCCCGGATCCGACCATCCGCAATCCTTTGCCCAGAGGGGCGCCAGCCCAAGCCGATGGTTCGTTGCGTTTCCATTGCCGCCGCGCGCGATAGACGCTAGGTCTGTCGCGCACTGAAGGAGCTAGGATGCAAGGGAGGCCCCAGCCATGAGCGATATTGTCCGCGAGTCGATGGAATATGACGTCGTGGTCGTTGGTGGGGGGCCGTCGGGTCTGTCTGCGGCGATCCGGCTGAAGCAGGTGAACCCTGCGCTTTCCGTGGTGCTGCTGGAGAAGGGCTCCGAGATCGGGGCGCATATCCTCTCGGGCGCGGTTCTCGACACCTCGGGCCTCGACAAGCTGATCCCGGACTGGAAAGAAAAGGGCGCTCCGGTCGAAACCGAAGTCACCACCGACAATTTCTACATCCTGGGCGAGCAGGGTCAGGTCCGCGTGCCGAACTGGCCGATGCCGCCCCTGATGTCGAACCACGGCAAATACATCGTCAGCATGGGCAATGTCTGCCGCTGGCTCGCCGAACAGGCCGAGGCGCTGGAGGTCGAGATCTTTCCCGGCATGGCCTGCTCGCAGCTGGTCTATGAGGGTGACCGCGTCGTCGGCGTCGTCGCCGGCGAGATGGGGCTTGAGGCCGACGGCACCCCCGGCCCGCAATATGAGCCGGGGATGGAGCTGCGCGGCAAATATGTCCTGATCGCCGAGGGCGTGCGCGGCAGCCTCGCCAAGGAGCTGATCGGCAAATACGACCTCTCCTCCGGGCATGAACCGCAGAAATTCGGCCTCGGCATGAAGGAGATCTGGGAGATCGACCCGGCCAAGGCCAAGCCCGGCACCGTCACCCACACCATGGGCTGGCCCTTGGGCAGCAATGCCGGCGGCGGGTCGTTCATCTATCACCTCGGCGGCAATCAGGTGCTGGTCGGCTTCGTCGTCCACCTGAACTACAAGAACCCCTATCTCTACCCCTATATGGAGTTCCAGCGCTTCAAGCATCACCCGATGGTTGCGGAACTCCTGGAGGGCGGCAAGCGCGTGGCTTACGGCGCGCGGGCGATTTCCGAGGGCGGCTGGCAGTCGATCCCGAAGATGGTGGTGCCGGGCGCGGCGCTGCTTGGTTGCTCGGCCGGGCTGGTGAACGTGCCCCGGATCAAGGGCAACCATAACGCGATGCTGTCGGGGATCGCGGCGGCCGATGCGGCGGCGGCGGCGATTGCTGCGGGCCGCGAGGGCGACGAGCTTGCGGATTACGAGGCCGAGGTGCGCGGCGGCGCCATCGCCCGCGACCTGAAGCCGGTCCGAAACGTCAAGCCGGTCTGGTCGAAGCTGGGCCTCTGGCCCTCGCTGGCGCTGGGGGGCTTCGACATGTGGGTCGCGAACCTGACCGGCTGGAACCCGCTGGGGACGTGGAAGCACGGCAAGACCGATGCCGAGGCGACCGGCAAGGCCGCCGATTTCAAGCCGATCGACTACCCGAGGCCCGATGGCAAGCTGTCGTTCGACCGCCTGACCAATGTGAGCTTCAGCTTCACCAACCACGAGGAATCCCAGCCCTGCCACCTGCGGCTGAAGGATGCCTCGATCCCGATTTCGGTGAACCTGCCGCTCTATGCCGAACCGGCGCAGCGCTATTGCCCGGCCGGGGTCTATGAGGTGCTGGAGGGCGAGGACGGGCCGCGCTTCCAGATCAATTTCCAGAACTGCGTCCATTGCAAGACCTGCGACATCAAGGATCCCAGCCAGAACATCAACTGGACGACACCCCAGGGCGGCGACGGGCCGAACTACCCGAATATGTGATCGGGGCGTGGCAATGCCGGGCAAGTCCCGGCGTTGCCCATCGGCGCGGGGGCCGCTAGGGTCGCAACGGGTATTGCCAAGGACTGGGCCGAAACCGTGACGACAAGATTGCTCCCCCTGGCGCTCATCGCGCTGACTGCCACGTCGAGCCTGTCCGGGGCCGTTCATGCCGCCCCCGATCTCGCCCAGAACGCGCCCCCGGCGACGCAGAAACCTGCGGACGGCAAGGACGCCCCCGCCCCCGAGACGCATGGCCTCGCCGGACCCTATCTCGCCGCGCGGCAGGCGGCGATCGGCAATGACTTCCAGAGCGCCGCGACATATTACCTGCAGGCCATGGCGCAGGACGACACCGATCCCTTCCTGCAGGATTCCGCGCTTGTCGCCCTGATCTCGGCCGGAGAGATGGAGCGCGCCGCAGCCCTTGCCGTGACCATGTCGGATCAGGGCCGCGCCACCGAACTCGCCCGGCTGATGCAGCGGGCAGAGCTTGCAAAGACCGGGCGCTGGCAGGATCTCGCGAATGCGATCGACACCGCCCCTCCGCCCCCTGCCGCAGACGGGATGGGCGCGGCCGCGCCGGGCGGCAACATGCTGTTCGACAAGCTGATGCGGGCATGGGCGCTGCTGGGCGCGGGAAATGCCCGCCAGTCGCTCTCTGCCTTCGACGAAATGGGCAAGATCCGCGGCGCGCGCCCGATCGTGAACTATCAGCTCGCCCTCGCCAAGGCGGCGGTCGGGGATTACGAGGGGGCCGAAGTGCTCTTGGCCGATCCGTCGACCGGCGCGCATATCCTCGGCGTCATCGCCCGCGCCCAGATCCTGTCGCAGCTCGAGCGCAATGCCGACGCGATCGCCATGCTCGAGGCGACCCCCGGCTTTGCCGAGGAGCCGCATCTGATCGCCCTGCGCGACCGCATGAAAAAGGGCGAGACCCTGCCCTTCGACAGCGTGCGCAGCCCCGCGGACGGCATCGCGCAGGTTTTCCTGACCTTCGCGAGCGTCCTTGCCTCCAGCGAGGAGCCCGATCCGCTGGCGCTGATCCATGCCCGGCTCGCGGCTTATCTGGCCCCGGATCTGGGCGAGGCGCGGCTGATCTCGGCCCAGCTTCTGCAGGGCTTCGGCCAGTTCGACCTGGCCGAGGCGGAATTCGACGCCCTGCGTGAGCTTGGCGACATGCGCCCGATCGCCGAACTCTCGCGCATCGACGCGCTGGCGCGCGCCGACCGGCTGGATGACGCGGAAAAGGCGGCGCTGACCCTGACCGCCGCCCATCCAGAACTGGCGCAGGGCTGGATCGCGCTTGGCGACCTGCTGCGCCAGCAGGAGAAATTCCCGCAGGCCATTCCGGCCTATGACAAGGCGCTGTCGCTCATGGACGGGAAAGCCGGCGAGGTGCGCTGGTTCCCGCTTTACGCCCGCGGCATCGCGTTGGAACGCTCGGGCCAGTTCCCCAAGGCCGAGGCGGATTTCCGCGCCGCGCTGAAACTGCGCCCGGATTCGGCACAGGTGCTGAACTATCTCGGCTATAGCCTCGTCGACCGCAGCGAGAAGCTGGACGAGGCGCTCAACCTCATCAAGCGCGCGGTCGAGCTGCGGCCGGATGACGGCTATATCCTCGATTCGCTGGCCTGGGCCTATTACCGGCTGGGCCGCTACGACGAGGCGGTCGCGCCGATGGAACGGGCCGCCGCCGCGATGGCGGGGGATTCGCTGGTCAATGACCATATGGGCGACATCTACTGGATGGTCGGGCGCCACCGCGAGGCCGAGATCCAGTGGCAGCGCGCCCTGTCGCTGAAGCCCGAACTGGAAAGCGACGCCCATCGCATCCGTGCCAAGCTGGATCGCGGCCTCGACGCCGTCCTTGCCGAGGAAAAGGCGAATGGCGGCAAGCTGCCGGCGCCGAAAGCCCCGGACACGACCAGGAACTAGGATGCGCCTGCCACGGCGCGAGGCGGCGCGCGCGAAACTGAACCTCACCCTGCATGTCACCGGCCAGCGCGCCGACGGCTATCACCTGCTCGACTCGCTCGTCGTGTTCCTCGAACTCGGCGATGTGGTCACGGTCGAGGAAGGGCCGCTCTCGCTGCGTCTCACCGGCCCCTTCGCGGGTGAGCTGACGGCGGCCCCCGACAATCTCTGCCTGCGCGCCGCGCGCCATGCCGGGCGCGAGGTCGCGATCACGCTGGAAAAGAACCTGCCCGTCGCCTCGGGCATCGGCGGCGGATCCGCCGATGCCGCGGCGGTCCTGCGCGCCCTCGGCACAAGCGCAGCGGGAACCGAGGCGCTTGGCGCGGACATCCCCGTCTGCATGGCCGGAAAGCCCGCGCGAATGCAGGGGCTCGGCGAAATCCTCACCCCCCTCCCCCCGCTTCCGCCGCTCAATGTCCTGCTGGTGAACCCGCGGCGTGGTCTCTCCACCCCCGCGGTCTTTGCCGCGCTCGACTGCCGGCAAAACGCCCCCATGCCGCCGAACCTGCCCGCCTTCGCCGATACGGAGGGCCTGATCCGCTTCCTCGGCACCTGCCGGAACGACCTTCAGGCCCCGGCGATCCGCCTGATGCCCGAAATCGCGCAATGCCTCTGCGCGATCGAGGACACGGGCGCGGCGCTTGCCCGCATGTCCGGCTCGGGCGCGACCTGCTTCGGCCTCTATCCCGACGCGGCCAGCGCCGAGACGGCGCGCAGGGCCATCGCAACCGCGCATCCCGAATGGTGGGTGGCCGCATCTGGACTCGCACAAGGCAGCGCGACGCACTAGAACCGGCCGGTATCCGTGGAGGAAAGACCATGCTTCGTCTTGGCGTGAACATCGACCATGTCGCCACCATCCGCAACGCAAGGGGCACGCCCTGGCCCGACCCGGTGCGCGCCGCCGAACTGGCCGAAGCCGCCGGCGCCGAGGGCATCACCGCCCATCTGCGCGAGGATCGCCGCCATATCTCGGATGCCGATATCGACAACCTGATGGCCAGCCTCCGCCTGCCGCTCAATCTCGAAATGGCCGCCACCGCGGAAATGCAGGCGATCGCCCTCCGGCACCGGCCACATGCGGTCTGCCTCGTCCCGGAAAAACGCGAGGAGCGGACGACCGAAGGCGGCCTCGACGTCGCAGGAAACGAAGCCGCTCTCGCCGCCTTTATCGCCCCTCTGCGCGAGGCGGGCTGCCGCGTCTCGCTCTTCATCGGGCATGAGCGGACGCAGATCGAGGCCGCGGCCCGCATCGGCGCTGCGGTGGTGGAACTCCACACCGGCGCCTATTGCGATTTCGACACCGAAGGCCGCCCGGCCGATCGCGACGCCGAACTCACCGCCCTGCGCGAGGCCGCGACCCTGGCCGACAGCGTCGGGCTCGAGGTCCATGCCGGCCACGGCCTGACCTTCGACACGGTCGGACCCATCGCCGCCATCCCGGAGATCAAGGAGCTGAACATCGGCCATTTCCTGATCGCGGAATCGGTCTTTATCGGCCTTGACGAGGCGATCCGCGAGATGCGCCGCCGGATGGACGCCGCGCGGGACGCCTGAGCTTCACCGTTTTCCAAATACCCATCCAGCAGCAGGAGCAACCAGCGGATGATCCTCGGCATCGGCACCGACCTTGCCAATATCGACCGCATCGCGGGCGTGCTCGAACGCCATGGCGACCGCTTCCGCAAGCGCGTCTTCACCGAGACCGAGCTTGCCCTTGCCGCACGCCGCAAGCTCGAGGCGGCGACGCTGGCGAAACGCTGGGCCGCGAAGGAGGCCTGCTCGAAGGCCCTCGGCACCGGGCTTGCGATGGGGATTAGCTGGAAGGACATGGCGGTCAGGAACCTACGCGGCGGCCAGCCGGTCATGGAACTGACCGGCTGGGCGGCGGAACGGCTGCGAACGATGACGCCGGCGGGCCACCGCGCCGTCGTCCATGTCACCCTGACCGACGATCACCCCTGGGCACAGGCATTCGTCGTGATCGAGGCCCTTCCCGAGAGCGTGAGCGCGCGGGCGGAACCGGGCGCTTTCGCTTGACTTTGCCGCGCCGCGCGGCCCATGAACGCGCGAAATCCGCATGAGGGGACCGGCATCCATGGCCAAAAGCGAAGCCCGCAAGGATGGGGGCATCTGGGAAACCGTCAAGACCATCTTCTGGGCGCTCCTGATCGCAGGCGTGTTCCGCACGCTGTTCTTCCAGCCCTTCTGGATCCCCTCGGGCAGCATGAAGGACACGCTGCTGATCGGCGACTTCCTTTTCGTCAACAAGATGGCCTATGGCTATTCCAGCCATTCCTGCCCCTTCTCGATCTGCCCGATCCCCGGCCGCATCCTCGGATCCGAGCCCGAGCGCGGCGATGTCGTCGTCTTTCGTCACCCGACGCGCGGCGATGATTTCATCAAGCGCCTGATCGGCCTGCCCGGCGACCGGGTCCAGATGCGCAATGGCGTCCTCTATATCAATGGCGAGGCCGCGCCGCAGGTGGCTAACGGCACCTTCATCGAGGAACAGGCCCCGCAAGGCCCGCAGGGCAGCCTGCCTTGCCCCGGCCAGATCCACGCGGCGACCGACGGCCAATGCGTGGCCGAGCGCCTGACCGAGACCCTGCCGAACGGCGTCAGCCATGACGTGCTGAACCTGACCGATAACGGGCCGGGCGACAACACGCCGGAATTCACCGTGCCCGAGGGCAATTACTTCTTCATGGGCGACAACCGCGACAATTCGGGCGACTCGCGCTGGCCGGCCTCGCTGGGCGGCGTCGGCATGGTGCCGGCGGAATACCTGATCGGTCGTGCCGACCGGATCATGTTCTCCTCGGCCGGGAAGTCCTTGCTCTATTTCTGGACCTGGCGGGCCGACCGTTTCTTCAAGGCCGTCGATTAAGGAGGAATTGCCGCGGAAGGGGGGCCGTGGCAGGATCGGAACATGAAGATTTCAGCCGAACTTCGCGCCTTCTCCGAGCGTCTGGGCCATGACTTCGCCCGGCCCGAACTTTTGCAGCGCGCCCTGACCCATGGTTCGATCTCGACCACGACGCGGCCGGACAATCAAAGGCTGGAATTCCTGGGCGACCGCGTCCTTGGCCTGACCATGGCCGAGGCGCTGTTCTCGGCCGACCGCGCCGCGACCGAGGGCCAGCTTGCCCCACGCTACAACGCCCTCGTCAAGGGCGAGACCTGCGCCGAGATCGCCCGCAATATCGGGCTGGGCGAGGTGCTGAAGCTTGGCCGGTCCGAGATGATGTCGGGCGGCCGCCGCAAGGAGGCGCTGCTTGCCGACGCGATGGAGGCGGTGATCGCCGCGATCTATCTCGACGCCGGGCTCGAGGCCGCGCGAAAGGTCATCCTGACCCTCTGGGACGAGCGGCTCAGGAATGTCGACGATGACAGCCGGGACGCCAAGACCGCGCTTCAGGAATGGGCGCAGGCCAATGGCATGAACCCGCCGCGCTACGTCCAGACCTCGCGCAGCGGTCCCGACCACGCCCCAGAATTCGAAATCACCGTCCGGCTGGACGATGGCCGCGAGGCCGTGGCCAGCGGCAAAGGCACCAAACGCAGCATCGAACAGGCCGCCGCCGGCACCCTGCTCGGGCAGATCGAAGGAACCAGATGACCGAAACGCGCGCGGGCTTCGTCGCCCTGATCGGCGAACCGAATGCCGGGAAATCCACGCTTCTGAACCGGATGGTCGGGGCCAAGGTCTCGATCGTCACCCATAAGGTGCAGACGACCCGCGCCCGCATCCGCGGGATCGCGATGCACGGCAATGCGCAGATCGTCTTTGTCGACACGCCCGGCATCTTCCGCCCGCGCCGCAGGCTGGACCGCAGCATGGTCAAGGCCGCATGGGGCGGCGCGGCCGATGCCGATGTGATCCTGTTCCTGATCGAGGCGCATCGCGGCCTGACCGACGGCGCGCAGGCCATCATCGACAACCTGCGCGAACATGCCGGGAATACCCCGGTCGCGCTGGTCATCAACAAGATCGACCGCGTCAAGGCCGAGGTGCTGCTCGCGCTCTCGGAGGAGGCCAATTCGCGGTTCGAATTCGCCCGCACCTTCATGGTCTCGGCCGAAAAGGGCTATGGCTGCAACGATCTGGCCGACTGGCTGGCCGCCGAGGTTCCGGCTGGTCCCTGGCTTTATCCCGAGGATCAGGTCGCCGACCTGCCGATGCGCATGATCGCCGCCGAGATCACGCGCGAGAAGCTGACGCTGCGCCTGCATGAGGAAATCCCCTACCAGCTCACGGTCGAGACCGAGAAATGGGAGGAGAAGAAGGACGGCTCGGCCCGCGTCGACCAGATCGTCTATGTCGCGCGCCCCGGCCACAAGGGCATCGTCCTTGGCAAGGGCGGCGAGACGATCAAGGCCGTCGGTCAGGCCGCGCGCGCGGAACTGAGCGAGTTCATGGGTCGCCCGGTCCATCTGTTCCTGCAGGTCAAGGTGCGCGAGAACTGGCTGGACGAAGCCGAGCGCTATAACGAGATGGGCCTCGATTTCCGCGACGGCGATGCCTGAAGCGCGGCTGGCGGCGGGGATCTGGGTCTCGGCCTATCTGCGCCGGCTGCAGCTTGCCGATATTCCGGCCTATGTCACCCGCCATGGCGACGACACTGCCGGGGCCGTCATGGTCAAATGCGCGACGCTGGACGGGCGGGCGAGCCTCTGGATCCGGGAATGGGATCTGGAGACCGACCGGCGGCTGTGGATGCGCCTGAACGAGGCCCCCGAGCGCGAGATCGACGCCGAGATCGCCCGCGACGCCGGCCGCGACCCGGACCTCTGGGTCATCGAGATCGAAAGCCGCGACGGGACCACGCTGCTTGACGAGGACGGGCTGGCCTGAAACCGACGGGCGCCGCGCCTTTTGCGTCGGTTGCGGTCGGGTATTTGGGAAACGGTGAAAGCCAGCCCTGGCTTGCGGGCCGGAGGCGGCAGCGAAAGGCGGGCGGAACGCCGGGGAAACACGGCTTTGGCCGCTAAATCTTGTGGCTTTCCCGTGACATTCCGGCGTCGACCCCCTATAAGATGGGAGCCCAAGGCAGGATAGAATGACAATGACCGAACCCGCCCCCCAGCCCTCCGATTACGGCGCCGATTCCATCAAGGTTCTCAAGGGCCTGGAAGCCGTGCGCAAGCGCCCCGGCATGTATATCGGGGACACGGATGACGGCTCGGGCCTGCATCACATGGTCTATGAGGTCGTCGATAACGGCATCGACGAGGCGCTGGCCGGCCATGCCGACTTCGTGCGCGTCAAGATCCATGCGGATTCCAGTGTTTCCGTCCGCGATAACGGGCGCGGCATTCCGGTCGACATGCACCCGAGCGAAGGCGTCTCGGCGGCCGAGGTCATCATGACCCAGCTTCATGCCGGCGGGAAGTTCGACCAGAACAGCTACAAGGTCTCGGGCGGGTTGCACGGCGTCGGCGTCTCGGTCGTGAACGCGCTTTCCGACTGGCTGGAACTGCGCATCTGGCGCAATGGCAAGGAACATTACGCCCGCTTCGAGCATGGCGACACGGTCGAGCATCTGCGCGTCGTGGGCGATGCCCCGGACGAGAAGGGCACCGAGGTCCGTTTCCTCGCCTCCTCGAAGGCGGAGGGCGGCGAGGGCACGTTCTCGAATCTCGACTATGTCTACAAGACGCTGGAAAACCGGCTGCGGGAGCTGGCCTTCCTGAATTCGGGCGTACGCATCATCCTGGAGGACGAGCGCCCGGCCGAGCCGCTTCGCACCGAGCTTTACTATGACGGCGGTGTGCGGGAATTCGTGAAGTTCATCGACCGCTCCAAGACGCCGGTGATGGCCGAGCCGATCTTCATCCAGGGCGAGAAGAACGGCATCGGCATCGAGGTCGCGATGTGGTGGAACGACAGCTATCACGAGACGGTGCTGCCCTTTACCAACAACATCCCCCAGCGTGACGGCGGCACCCATCTGGCGGGCTTTCGCGGCGCGCTGACCCGGGTGATAAACAGTTACGCGCAGTCGAACGCCTCGGCCCGCAAGCAGAATGTGGACTTCACCGGCGACGACGCGCGCGAAGGTTTGACCTGCGTGTTGTCGGTCAAGGTGCCGGATCCGAAATTCTCGTCCCAGACCAAGGACAAGCTGGTCTCCTCGGAGGTGCGCCCGGCGGTCGAGAGCCTGGTGAACGAGAAGCTTTCGGAATGGTTCGAGGAGAATCCCGCCGAGGCCAAGCAGATCGTCGGCAAGATCATCGAGGCGGCGCTGGCCCGTGAGGCCGCCCGCAAGGCCCGCGAGCTGACCCGGCGCAAGACCGCGATGGACGTGGCGAGCCTGCCCGGCAAGCTGGCCGACTGTCAGGAGAAAGACCCCTCGCTTTCCGAGCTGTTCATCGTCGAAGGCGACTCGGCCGGCGGTTCGGCCAAGCAGGGCCGCGCCCGCCAGAACCAGGCGGTGCTGCCGCTGCGCGGCAAGATCCTGAACGTCGAGCGCGCGCGCTTTGACCGGATGCTGTCCTCGGACCAGGTGGGCACGCTGATCACCGCGCTGGGGACCGGGATCGGACGGGACGAGTTCAACCTGGACAAGCTGCGCTACCACAAGATCGTCATCATGACCGATGCCGACGTGGACGGCGCGCATATCCGCACCCTGCTCTTGACCTTCTTCTTCCGCCAGATGCCGGAACTGATCGAGGCGGGGCACCTCTATATCGCGCAGCCGCCGCTTTACAAAGTCAGCCGCGGCCGGTCGGAGGTCTATCTGAAGGACGAGGCCGCGCTTGAGGATTACCTGATCCAGCAAGGGATCGACGGGGCGAGCCTCAGGCTGGGGAACGGCGAAAACATCAGCGGCGCGGATCTGGCCCGCGTCGTCGAGGAGGCGCGGACCGCGCGCCGGATCCTGCGTGCCTATCCGACCCATTACCCCGCCCATATCACCGAGCAGGCGGCGATTGCCGGAGCGCTGGTGCAGGGTCGGGTCGATGCCGATGCGCAAGGGGTGGCACAGGCCGTCGCCGCGCGCCTCGACATGATCGCCGAGGAATACGAGCGCGGCTGGTCCGGCCGCCCGACGCAGGATGCCGGCATCCGTCTGACCCGTCAGCTTCGCGGGGTCGAAGAATCGCGCACGCTGGACGGGCCGATGCTGCGCAGCGGAGAGAGCCGCCGCCTTGGCGCGATGACGGCGGGGTTGCAGGAAATCTACGGCAAGACCGCGCATCTGATCCGCAAGGATCGCGACATTCCGATCCATGGCCCGCTGGACCTCTTGCAGGCAATCTTCCTCGAGGGCGAGAAGGGCCTGTCGCTGCAACGCTACAAGGGTCTGGGCGAGATGAACCCCGAACAGCTTTGGGAAACCACGCTGGACCCGGCTGCCCGCACAATGTTGCAGGTTCGTGTCGATGACCTGAGCGAGGCTGATGACATTTTCACCAAGCTCATGGGTGATGTTGTTGAGCCACGCCGGGATTTCATCCAGCAGAACGCCCTGAGCGTTGAAAACCTTGATATTTGAGACAATATTTCGTGTTTTCGGCAATTCCACTTTCGACGCGGCTAGCCTTCGCGTAGAATAATTAATTAAGGATTCTCGCATTGGCCCTTGGAATTGGCGCCCTCGCGATGTTTCCTACGACGCAGATGGCGTGACGCGCGATCGCGTGCGGCCTAAAACGATGCACATTGCCTCTGGAGACAAGATATGAATGTTAAGCATCTTTCGATTGTGGCAACCTCGCTTGCGCTCGGGGCCGGTGCTGCCACTGCCGGTGGCTATACTCCCCCCGTCGTAGAGCCGGTCCTCGCGCCTGTCGTCGAAGAGCCGATCGCGAACTGGGCCGGCGGCTATGCCGGTGTCACGCTGGGCTATGCCTTTGGCGGCAAGGATCGCGTCGGCATCAGCGATGCAGAGACCGACACGCTGCTGGGCAACATTGGCGAGATGAAGGGCGACGGCGTCAATGCCGGCGTGCGCGTCGGCTATCGCTGGCAGCGCGACCGCTGGGTCTTCGGCCCGGAACTGGCCTGGGAAGGCGGCGACGTCAAGGGCGACACCTCGGGCACCATCGGCGGGACCGAGCTTGAGGCGGAAGCAAAGCTCAAGAGCATGTATGCGCTGCGCTTCAAGACCGGCTATATCGTTCAGCCGAACACCATGGTCTATGGCATCGTCGGCTATGGCCGCGCGGATGTCGACTATAAGGTCGCCGGTCAGGATGTCGGCTTCGACACCGACGGCTATATCGTCGGTCTCGGCGTCGAACGCCAGTTCACCGACCGGGTCTCGCTGACCGCCGAATACGAATACGCCAATTTCGGCAAGGAAGAGCTCGAGGCGGTTGGCTACACCACTCAGGCGACCATCGACTACAGCAACATCAAGCTCGGTCTGAACTTCCGCTTCTGATCCGATCTTTGCCAAGGCATGCAAGGGGCCGTCCGTCTGGGCGGCCCCTTATCTTATCCAGGGGCGGCGCCCGCGGCTCCTTCGGCCTTCCCTCGCGACCAGAGGCAAAAGCGTCGTCCCGCGTCCGCAGGCAATCGCAAGGCCGGAGGGGACAAGAGCCTTCAGCGCCGGATCATCGCTTGCCAGCCCGCCGGTATAGGCGCCGTAAGCCGGCAGCAGCAGATGGTCAGAGCCGAGGAGGAACGCGCGCCGTCTTTCGCCGGCCAGCCGGACGACCGGGTGATAATGGCCCGAGATATCCGGCCCCGCGCCCGCGACAGCAGCATGGCGCAGCGTGACCGGCCCCAGCATCAATTCCTCCGCGCCCCGACCCGGCACGCCCTGCGGCCGGCCCGGATCATGGTTGCCGCCGATCCAGATCCAGTCGCGGTCGCGGGCCAATGCGGCGATCCCCTCGACCACCGCCGGATCAAGCGCCGCCACTGCCGCGAGATCATCGAACCCGTCGCCGAGGCTCACGATCGTCGCAGGGCGAAGCCGCGCGGCGTCCTCGGCAAGCCGCGCGAGCGTCGCCAACCCCTCATAGGGCGGCAGCAAAGGCCCGCCGCGCCGCGCCATCCGCTCGGACTTGCCCAGATGCAGGTCGGCCACGACCAGCCAGCGCCCCTCCGGCCACCAGAGCGCACCCGAGGGCAGCGCCTCCAGCGCCATCCCGTGAAAGGCGAAGCGATGGCCG
>NZ_DATMFA010000116.1:0-37838 GCF_035556475.1 Paracoccus sp. (in: a-proteobacteria)
GATCCTCGTCTCGGCACGGGTCCATGACGGTTGGATCATGCCCGTGGATGGCCGGATCACGCCGCGGGATCCCAGGGACAATCATCACGCGGTGGTCATCCTGAGATATAACCGCGAAGGCTTCATCATCCTGAACTCTTGGGGTGAGGACTGGGGAGGCTATCCGCTGCAGGCTCCCGACGGCCCAAGGGCATGGCGCTGTGGCGATATGCCGACTGGGCGAAATGCGTCGAGGACGGCTGGGTTCTGCGCCTTGTCGTTCCGGGGCAGGATGCCTTCTCGGACAGCGCCGGATCGCAGGGGCTGGCGCGCGATGCGGAAACGCCCGGCTCGACGCGCTGCCGGATGCTGCAGGGGCATTTCATCAATCTCGACGCGGGCCGCCTGCAGGACAGCGGCAGCTACCCGATCCCGGCTGCCGCCGTCGCCGCGACCGAGGTGGAGAGCCGGCTCAGGCATTTCGATCCGGCGGAGTTCCTGACGCTTGGCGGCAGCCATTTCGGCGGCGGCCCGGCGCATCGGCTGAACGCCCCGCCGCCCGAGACGCTCTGGCCGAATGTAGTGCCGACGGCCCGGCTGCTCGACGCCTTGCGCGAGAGCTTGGGCGTGCCCGTCACCATCAGCAGCGCCTTTCGCACGGCGGCCTATAACCGCGCGGCGGGCGGGGCCGCGAATTCATGGCATCCCCAGTTCATCGCCTGCGACATCACGGCGAATGGCGCCTCGCCCCGCGAGGTCGCCGATACCTTGGCCGAGATGCGCGGTCAGCGCCTCTTCCGGGGTGGCATCGGGCGCTATTCGAGCTTTACTCATGTCGGCACGTGCGGCGTCAACGCGGACTGGACCGGAGAAGGGAGGGATCCTCAGGGCCAAACGGAAACCACGGTCGAAACCGCCAGCCGGAAGCTCAGCGAGCTTGCCGCGACCATCCCGATCGACACGACGCGCCCCGGCGGACGCCCGCGCGCGACGGAGTCGGGCGATATCGGCGAAGCTGACGCCGCGGTCAATGGCGCGCAAATCCTCGCCCTTGACCACCGCCTCCCGGCTGAATTGCGCAGGGCCGTCCTCTACTCGACGCAATTCGCGCAGCACGCGGCGGATGCCGCCGCCGATCCGGTCGAGGACCACGAGGGCTGGCGGTTCATCCTGACCTTGGCACTGAGACCGTCGCCCGACCGGTCGTCGAGCAGCGCCTGACCGACGCTCCGAGCCAGATCCTCGCCTTCAAGCTGAGCACCAGCCGACGTGACCCGCGCTCCACGGGCCTTCATCGGGCGGTGGGTTCCGCCAGATCGCCCGGTTCGACCTCGGTTTTGCCGTGCCGCGCCTCGTCCACCGGGCTGCTCGGGGCGAGCTGGACCGGGCGCAGCATCACCGCCGCGAAGAACCCAATCGCCGCCGTGATCACAGCCGCAAGATAGACCCAGTCGAAAGCGCCGCGATAGGCCGCGGCCACCGCCTCGCGCGCCGCGGCAGGCAAAGCCGCCATCTGGTCGGGTGTTATCTGTATCTTGGCGCCCGTGCCTGCCGATTGCATCAGCCGGTCCGAGAGGATCGCGCCATAGACCGAGATGGCCAGCGCCGCGCCCCCCATGCGGGAGAGCGTCACCGCGCCGGTCGCCGCGCCGACATCCCGCGCCGGTGCGGCAATCTGGACCCCGATAATGGGCGATTGCTGGCCAAGGCCGATCGCCATGCCCTGCGCCAGCAGGATCGCGGCCACCGCCCAGAAGGGCACATGCAGCGGCAGCGCCGCCATCACGCAAAGGCAGAGCGCCGAGAAGAACAGCCCCAGCACCAGCCATGGCTTGTAGCGCCCCGTGCGCGAGATCAGCCGCCCCGCCGTCAGCGACCCGGCGGCGATGCCGCCAGTGATCGCGATGAAGAACAGCCCCGCCCGCGCCGGCGAAAGCCCAGTGGTCATCTGGAGGAACAGCGCGTGATAGTTCATCATGCCGATCCCGACACCGCCGCTGACAACGCTGACGATCATCAGGAGCGAGAAATTCCGGTCGCGGAACAGGGTCAGCGGGATGATCGGCTCGGGCGCGCGGCGCTCGATCCTGATCCAGAAGATCAGGGCCAGTGCCGAGACGAGGGGCAGCGCCAGTGCCGGCGCGGCCAGCGGCGATCCGAACAGGGACTGGCTGTCCGCCCAGAGGACGATGCCGGAAATCGCCACGGCCAGGGCTATGGCGCCCGGATAGTCGATCTTGGGCTGCCTCTCGGGCCGACGATAGGGCAGCAGGAAGATCAGCCCCGCCAGCGCGACAATGCCGATGGGCAGGTTGATCAGGAAGATCGAGCGCCAGCCCAGGAACTGGCTCATCGTGCCGCCAAGCATGGGGCCGATGGACCCGGAGGCCATGATCATCAGGCTGGAAAAGCTTTGATAGCGCGCCCGCTCACGCGGCTCGAACAGGTCGGCATTGATCGAGAAGATCGAGACCATGATCCCGCCGGCCCCCAGCCCCTGAAAGGCCCGCGCGGCAATCAGGCTCTCCATCGACCAGGCAAGCCCGCAGAGGACCGAGCCCAGCGTGAACAGCGCGACCGCGAAGATCATCACATATTTGCGCCCGAACAGGTCGCCCAGTTTGCCATAGACCGGCATGATCGCGCTCTGGCTCAGCAGATAGGCCGAGCCGATCCAGCTAAATCTCTCGATCGCACCAAATTCGCCTATGATGGTCGGCAGCGCCGTCGATACGATCTGGTGGTCCAGCGTCGCCATGAAGAGGCTGAGCATGAGAAAGCAGAAGATCACCAGCCGGCGGCGATGGGTCAGGCCGGACGGTCCGGCCAGGCTTGTTTCTTGCAAAGGCATTGGTGACGGAACCCGGTCTGGAACGCAAAGGCGATTGCGGGAGGAAGGATGCTCCCGTATATGTGCGAAAGGCAAATACATGTCAACAGCACATAAATTCGCAACAAAACGCTGGTGATCAGGGGAGGGGAGATGATGGACGAGGCATTGAGAGAGCTGGATATCGAACGGATCTCGGCCTCGATGGCGCGATTTCGCATGCTGATCGGGCGGCGGGTCATCGGCCGGCTCGCCTTGGCCAATGTCGCGCCCGCGCTGGAGATTTCCGATCTTGACGTGATCGCCCTCGTTCCCGACCGCCCGCGCTGCATCGAGGCCCCGGCCGAGGAGGTCTCGGTCGGCGACATTGCGCGGCAGTTGCGGATTGATCCGTCACGCGCGAGCCGGCTGGTCGCGCGTCTGGTCGAGCAGGGCTTCCTGGTGCGCACGGTCGCGCAGGCCGATGCCCGCCGCGCCGTTCTTCGACGCAGCCCGGCCGGCGACCGCATCTTCGCCGAGATCCGGCGCGTCAAGCTGGACCTGATCGGCGAGATCACGGCAGGCTGGACGAAAGACCGGCTCGCCCTGTTTGCCGATGGCTTCGAGGACTTCACCCTGGCTCTCGAGGAACGGGTCAGGAGCGAAAGGACAGACGAGCCGGGACTTGATCACCCGCCGCGGCGCGCCGGGTGAGACTGATGCGGAAAGGCGGTTAGCCGCGCTCGCGGGTCGCGAACATCGGCCCGCCGCGCCAGCGCGGGAAGCCGTAGCCGTGGATCTCGACCAGGTCGATATCGGCGGGACTTGCGGCAATGCCTTCCTCAAGGATCGCCTGCCCTTCCGCCGCCATCTCGGCAATCAGGAAGGCGGCAATCTCGGGCTCGGCCATGCCGGGATCGGTGGCGATCCTGTCGCCCAGCAATTCGGCGACGGCCACAGAAGGATACGCCCGGCGGTCGCCCGGCTGATAGTCATACCAGCCGCCGCCGGTCTTCTGGCCCTTGCGGCCCGCGCGGACAAGGATGTCGCCCAGCGTCTCGGGCACATCCTGCCCTGCCGCGCGGGCGCCCTCGCGCTGAAGGAAGGCGATGTCGAGCCCGCCCAGATCCTGCGCCTCGAACGGACCCATCGCCATGCCGTATCCGCGCATCGCCGCGTCGATCCGCGCGATCGGCACGCCCTTGCGCAGCAGCCCCTCGGCGCTTGCGCGATAGCGTTTCAGGATGCGGTTGCCGATGAAGCCCTCGCATATGCCCGATTGCACCGGGATCTTCTTCAGAAGGCGGCCCAGAGCAAATCCGGTCGCCAGCGTTTCCGGCGCGGTCTCGGGCGTCGGAACGATTTCGAGCAGCTTCATCACATTGGCCGGGCTGAAAAAATGCAAGCCGATAAAGCGATGCGGATTGGGCAACCCCTCGGCAATCGCGCGCGGGTCCAGATAGGAGGTGTTCGTCGCCAGAACCGCATCCGGGCGGCAGGCTTCGGCCAATTGGGCGAATACGGCGCGCTTGACGCCGATCTCCTCGAAGACCGCCTCGATCACCATGTCGGCATCGGCAAGCGTCGCGTAATCCGTCGCGCCGGTGACGCCGTCCTTCAGCGCCTCTGCGGCGTCAGGGGTCAGCTTCCCGCGCTTGACGCCGCCGTCAAAGACCTTCGCGACATTGGCAAGGCCGCGCTCGACCGCTTCGGCGTCGCGTTCGATCAGGGTGACGGGCAGCCCGGCGTCACGCAACGCCGCGATGATGCCCGCGCCCATCGTGCCACCGCCGATCACCGCGACCCGGCGCAAAGGCAGCGGCTCGACCCCGCGCAGGGTGGCGGGACGCGGCGCGGCGCGTTCGGCAAAGAACACGGTCCGCAGCGCCGCGGCCTGCTCGGTGCCGCGCAGGTCGAGGAAGGTCTCGCGCTCGAAGGCCATCGCCTCGTCGAAGCCCGTTTCGGCGGCCTTGCGCAGGCAGGCAAGCGCGCGAAGCGGCGCGGCCGAGCCCTTGGCGGCCTTCGCCACCGATTTTTCGGCATCGGCCCAGAAATCTGCGTCCGGCGCCTCGACCGGGCGGGCTGAAACTGGCGCCGGAAGCGGTTGCTTGATCGCGGCGCGCGCGAATGCAATGGCGCCCTCCAGCAGATCGCCTTCGACCAGTTGATCCAGCAGCCCGGCGGAAACCGCCTTGGGCGCGCGCATGGGCTTGCCCGAGGTCACCAGATCGACCGCAACCGCCATCCCGGCCAGACGCGGCGTCCTGACGGTGCCGCCCGCACCGGGAACGATGCCCAGCGTCACCTCGGGCAGGCCGATCACGGCGTCGGGCCGCGCCACGCGAAAGCGGCAGCCAAGCGCAACCTCGAACCCGCCGCCCAGAGCCGAGCCGTGGATCGCGGCGACCCAGGGCTTCGCCGCCGCCTCGATCCGCGCGACCAGATCGGGCAGATGCGGTTCAACCGGAGGCTTGCCGAACTCGGTCACATCCGCCCCGGCGATGAAGGTCCGCCCGGCACAGATCAGGACCACCGCCCGCACTTCGGGATCGGCGTCCAGCGCCGCCACCGCATCCCACAAGCCTTGCCGTAAAGCCTGCGACAAGGCGTTGACGGGCGGATTGTCCACGGTGACGGTTGCGATTTCCCCGTGGCGGGCGATGGTGACGACGGACATGTTCAGATCCCCAGATAGGCTTCGCGGATACGGGGATCGGCGATCAGCTCGGATGCCGGTCCCTCCATGGTAATGGTGCCGGTTTCCATGACATAGCCCCGGTCGGCGATTTTCAGAGCGCCGAAGGCATTCTGCTCGACCAGCAATACCGTGACGCCCAGCGACTTCAACCCGCTGACGACATCAAAGATCTGCTGGACAATGATCGGGGCCAGCCCCATCGACGGCTCGTCCAGAAGCAGGCAGGACGGCCGCCCCATCAGCGCCCGCGCCATGGCCAGCATCTGCTGCTGGCCGCCCGAGAGGCCCCCCGCGGCAAGGTTGCGCTTTTCGCGCAGGATCGGGAACATCTGGAAGGCGTCTTCCATGTCCTTCTCGACCCTGTCGTCCACATAGAGGAAGGCCCCAAGGCGCAGGTTCTCCTCAACCGTGAGGTTGGTGAAGATCTGCCGCCCCTCCGGCGATTGCGCCAGCCCGCGCGAGAGGCGCTTGTGGGCGGGCACCGTCGTCAGCGCCTCACCGCGAAAGGTGATCCGGCCTGCCGATACGGGCTGGACGCCCGAGAGGCAGCGCAGCAGCGTGGTCTTGCCCGCGCCATTCGCGCCGACCACGGTGACGATCTCGCCGCTGTCGACATGCAGATCGATGCCGTGCAGCACTTCGATCCGGCCATAGCGCGAGCGCAGGCCCTCAACCGTCAGCATGTGCAGCCTCCGTTCCCAGATAGGCGGCGATCACCGCCGGGTCGCGGCTGACCGTCTCCGGCGCGCCCTCGGCAATCTTCTCGCCATGGTCCAGCACGACGATATGGTTGGAAATGCGCATGACCATCTTCATGTCATGCTCGACCAGCAGGATGGCGACGCCCGATTTCGCGACCTCGGCGATCAGGTGGTCGATCTCCTCGGTCTCGACGGCATTGCAGCCTGCCGCCGGCTCGTCCAGCAGCAGGACCGAAGGGTTCATCGCCAGCGCCCGCGCGATCTCGAGCCGCTTCAGCGAGCCATAGGAGAGGTTCCCCGCCTCGCGGTCGGCGGCACGCTCCAGCCCGACGCGGACCAGCAACTCGCGCGCGCCGTCCTCGGCCAGACGCCCCCGCCGGCGCGAGGAAGGCAGGTTCAGCAGGTCGGAAAGGACCGGGCCGCGCTCCTGCAGGTGAAAGCCGGTCATGGCGTTTTCGAGCACCGTCATGTTCTGGAAGATCTGCAGGTTCTGGAAGGTCCGCGACATGCCCCTTTGCGCAAGGCGGTAAGGGGCCATGCCGGTCACGTCCTCGCCCTTCAGCCGGACCTTGCCCGATCCGGGCAGGTAAACGCCCGAGATCATGTTGAAAAGCGTGGTCTTGCCCGCGCCGTTCGGCCCGATGACCGAGACGATCTCGCCCGGTTCGACCGAGAAGGAGACATCATGCACGGCCCGCAAGCCGCCAAAGGCGATGCCGAGGCCGTCGATCTCAAGCAGTGTCATTCGCCCCTCCCCCGGAATTTGCGCAGGATCGAGGGCACCAGCCCTTCGCGCAGGAAGATCATCACCAGCATCATCACCAGACCCAGAATGAGCTGTTCATATTCGGCAAAGACCGTCAGCACCTGCGGCAGCAGCGTGAGGATACCCGCCCCGAGGATCGCGCCGGGAACCGAGCCGACGCCGCCAAGGACCGCCATCGTCACCATCTCGACCGAATGCATGAAGCCGGCGATGTCGGGGGTCACGAACTTGTTCTGAAGCGCCGTCAGCGAGCCCGCGACCGAGGCATAGACCGCCGAGATGACGAAGGCCTGAAGCTTGACCCGCGCGACGTCGATCCCGACCGTTCCGGCCGCGATCTCCGACCCGTGCAGCGCCCGGAGCGCCCGGCCCGTGGGGCTGTCATGCAGGTTCAGGGCAATCCATGCGCCGAGGATCAGGCAGATCCCGGTGAAGGCATACCAGAACTCGCCATTCGAGAGGTTGAGCCCCCAGTCCTTCAGGAGGCCGCGCAGGCCGAGATCCGCGACCTCGATCCCGTCCGGCCCCTTGGTCAGTTGCCGTTCGTTGTTCAGGATCATCGCGACCAGAATGCCGAAGCCCAGCGAGGCGACGCCGAGGTAATAGCCCTTAAGCCGCAGGATCGGCTTGCCGACCAGATAGGCGAGGACGGCCGAGACACCGGCCCCCAGCACCACCGCAAGCGCCGGATGAATGCCCAGATGAACGGGGGCCAGCGCGCAGGCATAGCCACCGATCCCGGCAAAGCCCGCATGACCCAGACTGATCTGCCCGGCATAGCCGGTCAGGATGACGATGCCGGTGACGGCCAGCCCATTGACGAAGATCAGCGCGCCGACCCGGAAGTAATAGCCCGAGGGAAAGAAGAACGGCGCCGCGGCGATCAGGGCCGCCATGATCAGCAGGGTCAGGTGTTTCTGGGAAATCCGCATGTCACACCCGATCCGTCGATTTGCGGCCGAAAAGGCCCTGCGGCATGAAGAACAGCACCGCGAGGATGACGACGAAGGCCGCCGCTTCCTTGTATTGCGACGAGAGATAACCCGCCGTCAGCGCCTCAAGCAGGCCCAGCAGCAACCCGCCGATGAACGCGCCCTTGGGATTGCCCATGCCCCCCAGCATCGCGCCGGCAAAGCCCTTGAGCGCAAGCGCCAGCCCCACGTCATAGGAGGTCATCGTGATCGGGGTGATCAGCACCCCGGCAAGGGCACCGATGCCTGCGGACAGCGCAAAGGAAAGCGTCATCACGAAATCGGTGTTGATGCCGACAAGCTGCGCGGCCAGCCGGTTGTTCGAGGTGGCAAGCACCGCCCGCCCCAGCAGCGTCCGGGTAAAGAACAGCCACAGGCCGACGAAAACCGCCGCCGCGCCCCCGATGGCCCAAAGGCTCTGCGACAGGATCGTCGCGCCAAGGACATGGATCGGGTCATCGCCGGAAAACGCCGGAAAGCTGTGGATCTGCTTGTCGAAGACCAGTTGCGCCGCCCCCCGGATGAAGATCGAGGCGCCGATGGTAATGATGATCAGCGACACGACCGGCGCCCCGCGCGCCGGCTCGATCGCGAGCTTGTTCAGGCAGACGCCAAGCGCCGCGGTCGCGGCAACCGCGACCAGCGCGGCAAGCGGGATCGGCAGGCCCGCCATATGGGCAAAGACCGTGATCATGCCGCCCAGCATGACGAATTCGCCCTGCGCGAAATTCACCACGCCCGACGCATTATAGATGAGGGTGAAGCCTAGCGCGACAAGCGCATAGACCGCACCCACGGTCAATCCCGAGAACAGGAACTGGAGAAACTCGGACATGCTGGGGTCCTAACTGAAGGGCTCCGGGCGGACGGCCCCTTTCGGGGCCGCCACGATCACTCGACGATGGTCCAGCCGCCGTCCTTGATCTCGAGCATGCGGAACGCGCTCAGGTCGAGACCCAGGTGGTTTTCCGGCGACATCGTGTAAATCCCGGTCGTGCCGGCAAGGCCCGAGGTCGCTTCGATGGCGTCGCGGATGGCGTCCGGCTCGGTGCTGCCGGCGGTGGTGATCGCGTTGACGAGCAGCGCGAAACCGTCATGGGCATAGCCGCCAAAGGTGCTGACGGGCATCTTGTATTTCGCCTCATAGGCGGCCTTATAGGCAGCGACCACGGGCTTTTGCGCATCGTCCTCGGCCAGCAGGTCGGCGACCAGCAGCGCGGTGCCGGGCAGGCGCACGCCCTCGGCCGCGTCCTTTCCGGCCAGCTCGATGAACCCGTCCGACGCGACGCCATGCGACTGATAAAGCGGCAGGTCGATCGCAAGCTGCTTGTAGTTGCGGGTGACGATCGAGGGGCCCTGCCCGAAGCCGGGGTTAAGCACCGCCTGCACGCCCGCGGCATTCTTGATCTTGGTCAGCTGCGCCGTCATGTCGGCGTCCTTCGGATCATAGGTCTCGTCCGCGACGATCTCGATCCCGTAATCGCCCACCACGTCCTTGCACTGGGCATGCATCGACGCACCGAACCCGTCGGTGCCCGAGATCAGCCCGACCTTGGTGATGCCGCGCTTCTGCATGTCCTCGAAGATCTTCTCGCAGGCCATGCGGTCGGTATGCGGGGTCTTGAAGGTATAGGGCCTGACCGGCTGGATGATGTCGATGGCGCCGGCGAGCGAGATGAACGGCACCTCGGCATCCTCGGCGACCGACAGGATGGACATGGAAGGGCCGGTGGTCGTTCCGCCGATGATCGCATGAACCTCGTCATCTTCTATCAGGCGGGTCGCGAAGGTGCGCGCCTTGTTCGCGTCGCCGCCGTCGTCATAGAGGACCAGCTTGACCTCCTCGCCATTGATGCCGCCCTTGGCGTTCAGCTCCTCGACCAGCATTTCCAGCGTCTTGGCCTCGGGATCGCCAAGGAATGCCGCCGGGCCGGTGGCCGAGACCGAGGCCCCGATGCGGATCTCGGCATGGGCGGTCGCGCCCAAGCCAAGCGCGATCAGCGCAGCCGGAACAGTCGTCGTCAGGATCTTTTTCATTGTATCTGTCTCCTCCCAGAGAACTTGAGATGTTTCAGGCCGCCACCGGACGGCGCCACATCACGCGCCGGAAACGACCGGCGACGAATGCGGTATCTGTCAGGCTGGCATTGCCGGCGGGGTTTGCTCCGGTGACATGAAAGTCGCTGAAGGCCGCCGATTGGTTGACGTAAATATTGCCGGTCAGGTTGATCGACAGGTTCACCCCGCTGCCGGCAAAAGCCCTGACGGCGCGCGCGATGCGGGCCTCGTCAAGATCGTAGAGCGCCGCTGTGATCGCGCCCTTCTGCTCTGCAAGCCCGGCCGCGCGGGCGATCCCCGCATCGGCATCGGCCACGGGCACGAGAAAGGCGATCGGGCCGAAGCATTCCGTCTCGCTCACAGGATCATTCTCGTCCACCGCCAGAAGCAGCGGCGTCGCGCTGCGCCCCTCGGGCAGCGCGGCGGTGTCGCGGACGATCCGTCCCACTGAACGCATCGCCTCCACCCGGCCCAGCGTTGCGGGATTGGCGATGGCGCCACAAACCCCGGCGGCACGCGCGGGATCCGACAGCAGCGCATCGATGGCGCCCGCGATGCCCGCCGCGACCTCGTCAAAGCCCTTCGGTCCCTGATCGGTGTCGATGCCGGATGCGGGGATATAGATGTTCTGCGGCGCCGTGCACATCTGCCCGGAATAGAGCGCCAGCGAAAAGGCGAGGTTCGCGCACATGCCCGCAAAGTCGTCGGTCGCGGCGATGGTGACGGTATTGACGCCCGCCTCCTCGCTGAACAGCGCAGCCTGCGTGGCATTGGCACGCAGCCAGTCGCCGAACGCGCCCGAGCCGGTATAGTCGATCAGCCTCACCGCCGGGTTCGTGGCCAGATCACACGTGATCTCGGCACCCGCCTGATCCACGGCAAGTAGGACGGCATCCGCCGGCAGCCCGGCCTCGGCAAAGACCTCGCGCAGGACGCGCACGCTCAGCGCAAGCGGCAGGATCGCTGCGGGATGCGGCTTCACGATGACCGGATTGCCGGTCGCAAGGCTCGCGAACATGCCGGAGTAGGAATTCCACGTCGGGAAGGTGTTGCAGCCGATCGCCAGCGAAATTCCCACCGGCATAATGGCCCAATGCTTTTCCAGCACGATCGGGGCGGCCTTGCCCTGCGGCTTTTCCCAGCGCGCCGATCCTGCAAAACGGGTCATCTCGGCCCAGGCCACCGCCACCGCCTCAAGCCCGCGATCCTGCGCATGGGGACCGCCGGCCTGAAACGCCATGGCGAAGGCCTGTCCCGTCGTATGCATGACAGCGTTCGCCATGGTGAAGCTCATGCGGTTCAGGCGCACCAATGCCTCGAGACAGGCCCCGACCCGATCCTCGGGACTGGCCGCGGCAAGTGCGGGCGCGGCCGCCTGCGCCGCGGCGATCAGCGTCGCCGCATCCGCCGAAGGATAGGTGATTCCCAGCGCCGGACCAAAGGGAGAGACTTCCTGCCCCAGCCGCCCGGTTTCGGGATGGCCCGGCATCGCGAAGGCGCTGTCGCAGAGCGCGGCGAATGCTGCTGCCCCATCGTCGCGCGCGGTTTCCCCATAGATCTTGCCGCTCGGCACCTCGGGAAAGGGCGTCCAGAACCCACGCGTTGACACCGCCTTTTCGGCGGCGTCCAGCATCGGCCGGTGTCGGTCGAAAAACCCTGACATGCGATCCCTCCCAAGATTCACATTATCATTGACCGGCCGGTCGGTTTATGCAACACAAATCTTCAAGGCGCCTCGAAAGACCGAGGCAGGGGGTTTTCAGACATGACAGACACGGTGCAAATCGCGCTGGCGGATGGCGTCCTGACGCTGACGCTCAACCGCCCGGAAAAACTCAATTCATTCAACGAGGAGATGCACCTCGCACTCCGTGCGGGATTCGAGCGTGCCGAGGCCGATTCGGCCGTGCGCGCCGTGCTGCTGACGGGTTCGGGGCGCGGCTTTTCGGCCGGTCAGGATCTTGGCGACCGCGATCCGCGCAAAGGCGGCCCGGCGCCCGATCTGGGCCATACGCTGGAAACCTTCTACAATCCGACCTTGCGGCTGATCCGCAATCTGCCGAAGCCGGTGGTCTGCGCCGTGAACGGCGTGGCCGCGGGTGCCGGGGCGAATATCGCCCTCGCCTGCGACATCGTGCTGGCGGCCCGGTCGGCGAAATTCATTCAGGCCTTCGCCAAGATCGGTCTGGTTCCCGATGCCGGCGGCTCATGGAGCCTCGCGCGGATCCTTGGTGAGCCGCGCGCCAAGGCGCTTGCCCTGACGGCCGAGCCGCTGAGCGCAGAGAAAGCCGCCGAATGGGGGCTGATCTGGAAGGTCGTCGATGACGCGGCGCTGATGGACGAGGCGCAGGCGCTTGCCGCCTCGCTCGCCGCCGGGCCGACACTGGGCCTTGGCCTCACCAAGAAGCTGATCCAGTCCGCCGCGACGAACAGCCTTGACGAGCAACTGGACCTCGAGCGCGACTGCCAGCGCCAGGCCGGGCGCAGCGCCGACTATGCCGAAGGCGTCACCGCCTTCCTCGAGAAGCGCAAGCCGGAGTTCAGCGGGAAATGAAGCCGGTCGCCGACATGACCCCGCAAGAACTGGCCGAAGCCTCGGCAAAGGCGATGTGGAACGACGATTCCGCCAGTCAGCGGCTGGGGATGAGCCTTGACCATATCGCGCCCGGCGAGGCGGATCTGACCATGACGATCACCGCCGACATGTCGAACGGCCATGGCAATTGTCACGGCGGCTACATGTTCACGCTGGCGGACAGCGCCTTCGCCTTCGCCTGCAACAGCTACAACCAGATGGTGGTGGCGCAGCAGTGCTCGATTACCTATCTCATCCCTGGCCGGATCGGAGACCGGCTGACCGCCCGCGCCCGCGAAGTCTCGCGCCGCGGACGTTCGGGGATCTATGACATTCGCCTCACCAACCAGCACGGCGAGCATGTGGCCGAGTTCCGCGGCCATTCGCGCACCGTCAAGGGCACCCACCTTCCGGTCGAGCCCTGACCGGACCGCATTTTTGCAGGGAGGATACCATGCAAGACCTGTCCCCGAAGACCGAAGGCCTCGACCCGATCGAAACCGCGTCACGCGACGAGATCGCCCAGCTCCAGTTCCAGCGTATGAAATGGGCGCTCAACCACGCCTATGACAATTCGCCCTTCTATCGCAAACGCTTCGACGAGCACGGGGCGCATCCCGACGACCTGAAGTCGCTGGCCGACATCGCGAAATTCCCCTTCACGGTCAAGCAGGATCTGCGCGACACCTATCCTTTCGGGATGTTCGCCACGCCGCGCGAAAATCTGGTGCGCATCCACGGCTCGTCCGGGACGACGGGCAAGCCGACCGTGGTTGGCTATACCGCGCGCGACATCGACACCTGGGCCAGCCTGATCGCCCGGTCGATCCGCGCGGCGGGCGGCCGGCGCGGCGACATCCTGCACAATGCCTATGGCTACGGGCTGTTCACCGGTGGCCTCGGCGCCCATTACGGGGCCGAGAAGCTGGGCTGCACCGTGGTTCCCATGTCGGGCGGCATGACCGAACGGCAGGTGACGCTGATCAACGACTTCAAGCCGCGCATCATCATGGTGACGCCCAGCTACATGCTGTCGATCCTTGACGAATTCCGACGCCAGGGCCTCGACCCGCGCGAAAGCTCTCTGGAGATCGGCATTTTCGGCGCCGAGCCCTGGACGAATGCCATGCGCGAGGAGATCGAGGAAGCCTTCAACATGCATGCGGTCGACATCTATGGCCTCAGCGAGATCATGGGACCGGGCGTCGCGCAGGAATGCGTCGAATCCAAGGACGGGCTCCATATCTGGGAGGATCACTTCTATCCCGAGATCATCGACCCGGTGACCGGTGACGTCCTTCCCGACGGCGAATTGGGCGAGCTGGTCTTTACCACGCTGACCAAGGAAGGCCTGCCGATGGTGCGCTACCGCACCCGCGACCTGACCCGCCTTCTGCCCGGCACCGCGCGTTCGATGCGCCGGATCGAGAAGATCACCGGCCGCAGCGACGACATGATCATCCTGCGCGGCGTCAATGTCTTCCCGACCCAGATCGAGGAGCAGATCCTGAAATGCAAAGGTCTCGCCCCGCATTTCCAGATCGAGTTGGCGCGCTCGGGCCGGATGGACAACATGACCGTCCATGTCGAATGCACGCCCGACATGTGCGAGGAATCCGCCCGCGCGCAGTCGGCGAAGGAACTGGCCCATCACATCAAAAGTGTGGTCGGCATCTCGACCCGCATCAATGTCGCCGATCCGAACGGCATTGCCCGCTCGGACGGTAAGGCCAAGCGCGTTCTGGACAATCGTCCGAAAGAATGATGCTGCATCGCGGCACATGACAGGCCGCGATGTTAACGCTAGAAGGACGGAGGTTCATACCTCCGTCTGGACACAGGATACGGACCCAACGAGGTCGAAAGGGATTTCATGGCTCGGACACGAGCAGTCGATTTCGATGAGAAACGGCGGGGCCTTCTGATCAGCGCCGCCGCGGTCTTTGCCGAGCAGGGCATGGAAAAAGCCTCGATGGCGCAGATCGCAGCGCATGGGCAGGTCTCCAAGGCGCTTCTCTACCATTACTACCCCAGCAAGGGCGAGTTGATCTTCGAGATCATCATCACCCATCTCGAGGAACTGGACGAGGCGATTGCCGCCGATGACGACCCCTCGCTGCCGCCGGAACAGCGGTTGCGCAAGCTGGTCGGGACCGTCCTCGAGGCCTATAAGGGCGCCGATGATCAGCACAAGGTGCAGCTGAACGCGACCTCGGCCCTGACCGATGAGCAGAAGGCCGATATCCTGGCCGTCGAAAAGCGCATCGTGCGCCAGTTCGCGGCCGTCCTGCGCCTGATCAGCCCTGAGCTGGACAAGCCCGAACGCCCCTTGCTGATGCCCGTCACCATGTCGCTTTTCGGCATGATGAACTGGGTCTACATGTGGTTCCGGGACGGTGGCCGTATCTCGCGCGAGGATTATGCAGACGTGGCGACGACCCTGATCCTCGAAGGGATCAAGGCCGTTCGCTGAAGCCAGCGCGCTCGAGCACCAAGGGATCATAGCGCGGGGCTTCGGCCCGGCGCCGGTCCGGCTCGGGCGCTGAAAGCGGCGCGGCCGGTTTCAGCTTGTCCCGCGCCTCGACCGCGAGTTGCTGGTAGACGCCAGTGCCCCGGCGCTTCCAGTCGATCTCCTCGGCGGAAAGCTCACGGATGACCTTGGCGGGAGAGCCGACGGCAAGGCTGTTTCTCGGGATCTGCGCGCCTGCCTTCACGAAGGCCATGGCCGCGACGATGGTATTCTCGCCGATCACCGCCTCGTCCATCACTACCGCATTCATGCCGACCATGGCGTTACGGCCGACATGGCAGCCGTGGAGCACCGCGCCGTGGCCGATATGGCCCAGTTCCTCGACCACGACATCCTTGCCGGGAAAGGAATGGATCACGCAGGTTTCCTGCACATTGCAGCCGGGCTTCAGGATGATCCGCCCGAAATCCCCCCGCAGGACGGCACCCGGCCCGACATAGACTGTCGGGCCGATGATCACGTCGCCGATCACCACCGCCTCGGGATGGACGAAGGCGGCGGGGTCGATCACCGGGACGATGCCGTCCCAGGCATAGACGCGGCTCATTCAGCCGCCTGCGCGACCGCGGGCCAGGTCTTGGCCACCATGGTCAGCACGTCATATTGCGCGACCGTCTCGCCCTTCTGGTTGGTCACGCGGCAATCCCAGCGCACCTCGCCATGTTCGGCATTGGCGCGGGGGTTGATCTCCTTGCAGGTCAGGCGAACCTGCAACGTATCCCCGAAATAGACCGGCGCCAGGAAGCGCATGTTGTCGACGCCGTAATTGGCAAGCACGGGACCGGGATTGGGCTCGACGAACAGCCCCGCCGCGAAGGAGGCGATCAGATAGCCATGCGCCACGCGATCCTCGAAGAACGGGTTCGCGCGGGCCGCTTCCGTGTCCATATGGGCATAGAAGGTGTCGCCGGTGAAATGCGCGAAATGCTCGACATCCTCCTGCGTGACTTCGCGGGCGGCGGTGACAAGCTGGTCGCCGATCCGCAATTCGGCCAGCGACTTGCGGAAGGGATGGATGCCCTCATTGGCATCCGCGCCCTCGATCCAGCGCCCGGTCACGGCCGAGAGGAGGCGCGGCGCACCCTGCACGGCAGTCCGCTGCATGTAATGCTTGACGCCGCGCATGCCGCCCATTTCCTCGCCGCCACCGGCACGGCCCGGACCGCCATGGACCAGCGCCGCAAGGGGCGAGCCATGCCCGGTCGACGACTTGGCCGAGGCGCGGTTGCCGATCAGAACGCGGCCGTGATAGGGCGCGACGCCGATCACCACCTCCTCGGCGACCTTCGGGTCGTCGGTGAAAACCGAGGAGACGAGCGACCCCTTGCCCAGCTGCGCAAGGCTCACCGCCTCGGCCAGATCCTCATAGGGCATCACGGTCGAAACCGGGCCAAAGGCCTCGACCTCATGCACCGCATTCGCCGCGAAGGGTTTATCCGCGTAAAGCAGGACCGGATTCAGGAAGGCGCCACGCTCGGCATCACCCGAGGCAAGGCGCACCGCATCGGGGTCGCCCGCGACGATCTCGGCCACGGATTGCAGCTCGCGGATGCGGTCGCGAACCTCGTCACGCTGGTCGAGGCTTGCGAGCGGACCCATGCGCGTCCCCTCCTCGCCCGGCAGGCCGAGGGTGGTTTTTTCCAGCCGCTCGCGCAGCGCCGCGACCAGCGCATCGACCTGCGCGCGCGGCGCGATGACGCGGCGGATGGCGGTGCATTTCTGCCCGGCCTTCGCCGTCATTTCGCGCGCGACTTCTTTCACGAACAGGTCGAATTCCGGCGTGCCCGCCACCGCGTCGGGGCCAAGGATCGAGGCGTTGAGGCTGTCCGCCTCCATGGTGAAGCGCACCGAGTTCGCCACAATGGTGGGATGGGACTTCAGCTTGCGCCCGGTCCATGCCGAGCCGGTGAAGGTCACGGCATCCTGTCCGGTCACATGGTCCAAGAGATCCCCGACCGAACCGCAGATCAGTTGCAGCGCGCCTTCGGGCAGGATCGCGATCTCGATGATGCGCCGCACCATCAACTCGGTCAGATAGGCGGTCTGCGAGGCGGGTTTCACCACGCAGGGCACACCGGCCAGAAGGGTCGGCGCGATCTTTTCCAGCATCCCCCAGATCGGGAAGTTATAGGCGTTGATATGGACCGCGACCCCTTGCAAGGGCGTCAGGATGTGCTGGGCGCTGAAGCTTGCGTCCTTCGACAGCGGCTCGACCTCGCCATCGGTCAGGACGCGGGTATTGGGAAGCTCGCGCCGCCCCTTCGAGGCGAAGGTCAGCATCGTTCCGATCCCGCCCTCGATATCGACCCAGCCATCGCTGCGCGTGGCGCCGGTATGCAGGCTCTCGGCGTAGAATTCTTCCTTCATGCCCATCAGCGCCTGCCCCAGCGCCTTGAGCATGGCCGCCCGCTCATGGAAGGACATGGCGCGCAGCTTCGGCCCGGCCATTTCCCGGCCATGGGCCAATGTGGCGGCGAAGTCGATCCCGGTCGAGTCGATCAGCGCGACCGGCGCGCCGGTCGCAGCGTCCAGAAGGGTCTGGCCGTCCTTGTCGCCGGGGGTCCAGCGGCCGCAGACATAGCTTTCAAGCCGGCGCGGAGTGGTCATGGTCTTATCCTCGATCAGTTCGTTTCCGGGGGACATGCCCCTCAAAGGCCGAGCGCGGCCAGATTTTCAGTCACAAGCGCCTGCCAGCGGGCAAACAGGGTTTCATTCGGGCTATGGCGCAGGCCAAAGCGCCTGAGCATGTCATAGCGGGCCGAAGCGAGGCTGCCGAACCCGTCGGCAACCCGGCCGCGCCAATAGTCGATCGAGGCGCGGGCTTCCTCGCGCCCCTCGTCCGATGCGACGATGCGGCCAAGCCCCTCGAGGCCCAGTTCCGCATGGCGCGCCTCGCGCGGGGCGATCTCGCGGAAAACCTCGGCCAGCGGCGCATAGGAAACCCGCGTCAGTTCGGTCATCTGCACCCCGGTCGCGAGGCCCTGAAGCACGTTCAGCACCACCGCATCGGTCCAGCCGGAGATCGGATAATGCAGGACCGAAAGGCGCATGTCGCCGGGCAGGCGCGTCGCGCCCAGATCCTCGTCGCGCGCGACGCGGGCCACCCAGTCATGGCTGGTCTGATAGCGCGCGACATCGGTGCCGAACTGCCCCATCACGTCAAGAACGCGTCCGGCGTGATCAGCCTTTTCCAGAGTGATCCGGCTGGCGGCGATCCGTTCCTTGATGCCCGGCGCATAGTTGATCGAGGCAGCAAAGCCGGCCGAGGCCGCAAGCTCGCTGTCAACAAAGCTCGACATCAGGCGCAAAAGCTCGCCGCGATAGCGGGCGGGCACGTTTTCCGGCGCGGTCAGCACGCCGCCCTGTGCGAGATATTCCTCGATATTCATGGTATCGGTCATGGCTCCCCCCTGCCCCGGTCACTCGTCATAGGTCACGACCACGCGGTCGCTCAGCGGATAGGCCTGGCAGCTCAGCACATAGCCGGCGCGGACCTCGTAATCCTCGAGCGCGTGGTTCACTGCCATCTCGACCTCGCCCTCGATCACCTTGCAACGGCAGGTCGAGCAGACCCCGGCCTTGCAGGAATAGGGCGCGTCCATGTTGTTCGAGATCGCGGCATCAAGGATCGTCTCGCCCTGCCGCGCCATCGAGAAGCTGCGCGTGGCCCCGTCCAGCGTGACGGTGGCCTCGGTCCCCGCGCCCGGCGCGATCGCATCGCGCGACACCGCGCGGGCCTTTGCCTTGCCGGGCTGGCTGCTCGCGAACAGTTCGAACTTGATCTGCCCGTCGGTCAGCCCATGCTCCTTCAGCGAGGCGGCGATGGCCAGCATCATCGGCTCGGGGCCGCAGATGAAGGCCGTGTCCACCGCCTTCGGGTCGATCCAGTGCTGGAACAGCGCCGTCATCTTCTCCGCATCGATGCGCCCGGTGAACAGGTCGATCTCCTGACCCTCCTGCTCAAGCACATGGATGACCGAGAAGCGGCCCAGATATTGGTTCTTCAGATCCTCAAGCTCCTCGCGGAACATGATCGTGTTGATCTGGCGGTTGGCATAGACCAGCGTGAACTGCGAATGCGGCTCGCGCGCCAGAACGGTCTTGATGATCGACAGGACCGGCGTGATGCCCGAACCCCCGGCAAAGCCCAGATATTGCCTCTCGGCCCCGGCCTCGATCGCGGTGAAGAACTTGCCCATCGGAGGCATCGCGTCGATCTCGTCGCCGGGGGCAAGGTTCTCGTTCGCCCAGGTCGAGAAGGCGCCGCCATCGACGCGCTTGATCCCGACCTTCAGGCAGCCCTCGTCCAGACCGGCGCAGATCGAATAGCTGCGGCGCAGCTCCTCGCCGTCGAAATCGCGGCGAAGCGTCAGGTATTGGCCTTGGGTAAAGTCGAAAAGGGCGCGGTCCTCGTCGCGCGGGGCCAATGTCACGACCACGGCATCGCGGGTTTCGCGGCGCACATCGGTGACCTTCAGCGGATGGAAGCGTGCCATGGGGGTATCCTTCCTGAAACGGGATGCATTCTCAGATGCATTTGAAATAGTCGAACGGTTCCAGACAGTCGTTGCAGCGATAGCTGGCCTTGCAGGGGGTCGAGCCGAACTGGCTGATCTTCTCGGTCTTGGTCGAGCCGCAGCGCGGGCAGGCGATCACCAGATTGGACGATCCCGCCAGCCGCGCGATCCGCCCGGCAAGGCGGCCATCGGCGGCGGTGCCGTCAATCGGCGGCGCGATGCCATAGGCGCGCAGCTTCTCGCGCCCCGCTTCGGTGATCCAGTCGGTCGTCCAGGGCGGCGAAAGCTGGCGCTCGAGCCGCAGCTTCTCGATCCCGTGGCCGCGCAGGGCGGTCTCGATGTCGAGGTTGATGATGCTGGTCGCGGGGCAGCCCGAATAGGTCGGCGTGACGGTGACGACCAGCGTGTCATCGGCCCAGGCGACATCGCGGATGATGCCCAGATCGGTCAGGCTGATGACCGGGATCTCGGGGTCTGGGACCTGCGAGAGCCAGTCCCAGACCTGATCCGTACCGGGATGGGGCGCGGCGGTCATGGCGCTTACCAGGTTGCGCCCGGATAGGCGCGCTGCAGGAACTGCATCTCGGCCAGCAGAAAGCCCAGATGCTCGGAATGGACGCACTGCTTGCCGCCCTTGTGCTGCCAGGCCTGCCCCGGATGGGCAAGCGTCGCCTCGGCCAGCACCGCCGCGACGGTGTCGTCCCATGCCGCCTTCAGCGTCGAGGGCAAGGGCGCGATCCCCGCATCGGCCATGGCCTGATCGGTCGCGTCGTCAACGAACATCTCGCCGCTATAGGGCCAGAGCGATTTCAGCGCGTTCTCCATCCGCGCATGGCTTTCGGCCGAGCCATCGCCCAGACGGATCACCAGATCGGCCGAACGTTCGAGGTGATAGGCCACCTCTTTCTCGGCCTTGGCCGCGATCTCGGCCACGCGGCTGTCGGTCGAACCCTTCAGCGCCCGCAGAAGCTCGATATGATAGGCGTCGAACAGGAATTGCCGCATCAGGGTGTGGGCGAAATCGCCATTCGGACGCTCGACCAGCAGCAGGTTGCGGAACGCGCCCGCATCGCGCAGGAAGGCCAGATCATCGGCGCTGCGGCCCTTGCCCTCGACCTCGGCGGCAAGGCCCAGCCAAAGCTGGCATTGCCCGATCAGGTCCAGCGCCTGGTTCGCCAGCGCGATATCCTCCTCCAGCGCGGGCGAGTGCCCGCACCATTCCGAGACGCGGTGGCCGAGGATCAGCGCATTGTCCCCGACCCGCTGCAACCATTCCGCGAAAGCGGTCCGGTCGATGGTTTCAGCCCCGGCCATCACATATGCCCCACTTCATCCGGGATGTCGAAGAAGGTCGGGTGGCGATAGACCTTGGAGTTTGCCGGCTCGAACAGCGGGCCTTTCTCCGAGGGCGACGAGGCGGTGATGTCATTCGACCGCACGACCCAGATCGAGACGCCCTCGTTGCGACGGGTATAGACGTCGCGGGCATTGCGGATCGCCATTTCGGCGTCGGGCGCGTGCAGGCTGCCGACATGGCGGTGGTTCAGGCCGTGCTGACCACGGATGAAAACTTCCCAGAGCGGCCATTCGCTGGACATGGGCTTCCTCCCCAAAAACTGGACGGGTGGCAAAGGCGGGCGCGAACGCCCGCGGGATCATTCTGCGGCGTGCTTGGCGCGCGCGGCGGCTTTCTCGGCATGGGCCATCAGCCCGTCGCGGAACCACGCGCCATCGTCCCATGCCTTGACGCGGGCGCCGAGGCGCTCCTCGTTGCAGGGGCCATTGCCGGCGATCACGGCAAAGAACTCGGACCAGTCCGGCTCACTGAAATCGTGGCCGCCCTTTTCCTCGTTCCATTTCAGGTTCTCGTCGGGGACGGTCAGGCCCAGATACTTGGCCTGCGGCACGGTCTGGTCGACGAATTTCTGGCGCAGCTCGTCATTGGTGTTGATCTTGATCTTCCACGCCATCGACTGCGCCGAATGGACCGAGTCCTTGTCCGACGGCCCGAACATCATCAGCGAGGGATACCAGAAGCGGTTCAGCGCATCCTGCGCCATCGCCTTCTGCTCGGGCGTGCCCGAGGCCATCTTCATCATGATGTCGTAGCCCTGCCGCTGGTGGAAGCTTTCTTCCTTGCAGATGCGGACCATCGCGCGGGCATAGGGGCCATAGGAGGTGCGTTGCAGCGGCACCTGGTTCATGATCGCCGCGCCATCGACCAGCCAGCCCACCGCGCCGATATCGGCCCAGGTCAGCGTCGGATAGTTGAAGATCGAGGAATATTTCATCTTGCCGCTGTGCAACTGCGCCAGCAGTTCGTCGCGGCTGATCCCCAACGTCTCGGCGGCGGAGTAGAGATAGAGGCCATGCCCGGCCTCGTCCTGCACCTTGGCCAGCAGGATCGCCTTGCGCTCCAGCGTGGGGGCGCGGGTGATCCAGTTGCCTTCGGGAAGCTGGCCGACGATCTCGCTATGGGCGTGCTGACCCATCTGGCGGATCAGCGTCTTGCGATAGCCCTCCGGCATCCATTCCTTGGGCTCGATCCGCTCGCCGCGGTCGATGCGCTCCTGAAAGGCGATTTCCTCGGGCGTCATCTCGTCGCGGGTCTTGGACCCTTCGGATTTCACGAGCTGTGCATACATGGCTGGCCTCCCTGTCAGACGCGTTCGATGATCATTGCAATGCCCTGCCCCACGCCGATGCACATGGTGCAAAGGGCGTAGCGCCCGCCGGTCCGGTGAAGCTGATACATCGCGGTTGTCACAAGCCGGGCGCCCGACATGCCCAGCGGATGGCCAAGCGCGATGGCCCCTCCGTTCGGGTTAACATGGGGAGCGTCATCGGGCAGTCCAAGATCCCGCAGCGTGGCAAGCGCCTGGCTGGCGAACGCCTCGTTCAGCTCGATCACGTCCATCTGGTCGATGGTCAGACCGGCGCGTTCCAGAACCTTGCGGGCGGCGGGCGCGGGGCCGATGCCCATGATGCGCGGCTCGACCCCGGCGGCGGCCATGGCGACGACGCGCGCCTTGGGTGTCAGGCCCTGCCGTTCCGCCTCGGCCCCCGAAAGGATCGCGAGCGCCGCCGCGCCATCGTTCACGCCCGAGGCATTGCCGGCGGTCACGGTCAAATCCGGCCCATTCACGCCCTTGAGCCTTGCCAGCGCCTCGGCCGTGGTGCCGGGACGGGGATGCTCGTCGGTATCGACGATGACCGGATCGCCCTTGCGCTGCGGGACGCTGACGGGAACGATCTCGGCCCCGAAAATCCCGGCTTCCTGAGCGGCGGCCCAGCGGGCCTGACTGCGCGCGGCAAAGGCGTCCTGATCCTCGCGCGAGATCCCGAAATCGGCGGCGACATTGTCTGCGGTCTGCGGCATCGTATCGACGCCGAATTGCTTTTTCAGCGCCGGGTTGATGAAGCGCCAGCCGATCGTCGTGTCATAAACTGCATTGCTGCGCGAGAATGCGCTTTCGGCCTTGGGCATGACGAAGGGGGCGCGGGACATCGACTCGACGCCGCCCGCCAGCACGAAATCGCAATCGCCCGCCCGGATGGCGCGCGCGGCCATGCCGACCGCATCCATGCCCGAGCCGCAGAGCCGGTTGATCGTCGTCGCCGGAACCCCGATCGGCATACCCGCCAGCAGGACGGCCATGCGGCCGACATTGCGGTTATCCTCGCCCGCCTGATTGGCGCAGCCGAAGATCAGATCGTCCACGCGGGACCAGTCGACATCGGGGTTTCTGGTCATCAGCGCCTTGAGCGGCAGTGCCGCCAGATCGTCCGCCCGAACCGAGGCCAAGGCCCCGCCGTAGCGCCCGATGGGCGTCCGAACCGCGTCGCAGATAAAGGCTTCCGACATGCTTGCTCCCCTGACTGGCGCGATCCGAACCTCCAATTCGCCGACCGCTTGGTCAGCTTATACGCCAGTATTCATCACAAGAAAATAGGAAATGTAGATTTGCTGTGATGTTTTAAGGCGAGCCGGAAAACCGCAGGAAAATCAGGAATATCCTCAGGTCAGTCCGGCGAGGCGCGCGGCGCTTTCGGGCGTCGTGGCGGGAAGCAGGCCGCCCAGCCCCTCGAATCGCGCGGCGATGTGGCGTTCCGCGCCCGGCGTCAGCTTGCGGTAGAGCCGGCGGAACAGGTCACGCGCCGCACCCCCCTGCCAATCCTCGGGAAGGACGCGCGACGGCAGGCGCGGGTCGCGCAGCAAGACGCCGCGATAGACATGGACCAGCAGCAGCCGCGCGACCAGCGCCGAGGCATCCGAGAGGTGATTTCCCTCGGCCTCCAGCGCCTCGAACCGCGCCAGCATGTCGCGATAGCCATGCTGCAGGGCCGAGAGATCCCAGTAACCCGCGACCGCGCCAAGCGCCTCCGGGTCGGCCGCGTGAAAGACCACCGCTTCCGGTGGCGCGGGCTGGCCGCGATCGGGGCGGATGAAGACCTGCCCGCCCATGTGCCCCATGCGCAGGTGGCGGGCGTCATCCTCGGCAAGGTTCGGGGCATGAAGGATCTGCCAGCCTTTCGCCGGAATGTCATGCGCGTAAAGCAGCGCCGCCGCCTCGTCGAACTCCCTCCGCGCCGAGGCGTCGAGGCGATAATAGCTGCGCCGCCCCGAACGATCGCCGCTGAGGCGCTTGGCCGCGACCAGCCGCGAGACGGCGGTGCGAACCAGCGTCTCGCTGATCCCGACGCGGTTGCAGATCTCGATCAGCGTGCCGGTCCAGAGGACACCGCCACGCGGCACCACCACGTCCCCGTAAACCGTCACGATGAACGAGGCCGATCGCAGGGCCAGCCCGTCGAGCATCCCGTCAATCAATTCGTTCTCGGGCATCCTGCCTCCTGCCGTCCAGTCGCGCCGCCTTCCTTACGCCGCGTTTGACAGACAGGCCATAGCGCAACTCAGGCTGATGCCGCACCGGCCGGCACGTTCCGCCTCAACTCGTCCAGCCAGACGCTTGCCACGCTGTCGGAGGGCGCGCGCCAATCGCCCCTCGGGCTCAGCGCCCCGCCGGCCGAGACCTTGGGGCCATTCGGCAGCGCCGACCGCTTGAACTGGCTGATCTCGAAAAAGCGGAACAGGAACCGCTCAAGCCAATGCGTAATCTGGCCAAGCTCATAGGCGTGCCGCTTATGCGGGGGGAAGCCTTCAGGCCAGATGCCGAGGCTGGCATCGTGCCAGGCATGCCAGGCGAGGAACGCCACCTTCGACGGCGGAAAGCCGTAGCGCAGGATATAGTGCAGGAAGAAATCGTTCAGCTCATAGGGACCGATCTTGGCCTCGGTGCTTTGCATCGCCGAACCCTCGGTCGCAGGGACCAGTTCGGGCGAAATCTCGGTATCAAGAATGGCTTGCAGCACCTCGCAGGTCTCGGCGTCGAATTGCGCGGTCTGGATGGACCAGCGGATCAGATACTGGATCAGGGTCTTGGGCACCCCGGCATTGACGCCATAATGGCTCATCTGGTCGCCGACGCCATAGGTGCACCAGCCAAGGGCCAGCTCTGACAGATCACCCGTGCCGATGACGAAGCCGCCCCGCTGGTTCGCGAGGCGGAACAGATAATCCGTCCTGAGCCCCGCCTGCACATTCTCAAACGCGATGTCATAGACCGGCTCGCCCTCGGCGAAGGGGTGGCGCATGTCAGAAAGCATCTGGCGCGCGGTCGGGCGGATGTCGATTTCCTCGGCTGTGACACCGATCGCGCGCATCAGCTTCCACGCGTTCGAGCGCGTCCCTTCGGATGTGGCGAAACCGGGCATGGTGAAGGCAAGGATCCGGTCGCGCGGGATCCCCAGCCGATCGCAGGTCTTGGCGGCGACGATCAGCGCATGGGTGGAATCGAGCCCGCCGGAGATGCCGATGACCATATGCCCGCCGCTCGTCGCCTCGAAGCGGCGGCGCAGCCCTTCGACCTGGATATTGAAGGCCTCGTAGCAATCCTGATCCAGATGGGTCTTGCGGTTCGGGACGAAGGGAAATCGCCGCACGGGACGAAGAAGCGCCGTTTCGGAAAATCGGGGCCGATGCTCGAAGGTGACGCGCCGGAAGCTGGGCGCATGGAATTGCGCGGCGTCGTTGAAACTGCCGGTCCGCTGCCTCTCGGAGAGGATCCGCCCGGTATCGACATCGGCCAGCACCAGTTCCGGCTTGTCGGGAAAGCGCGAGGATTCCGCCAGAAGGTCGCCCAGTTCATAGACAAAGCCCTGCCCGTCCCATGCCAGATCGGTCGTGCTTTCGCCCGGACCGGCGGCGGAATAGACATAGGCGCCAAAGGCCCGCATGGATTGCGACCGGCATAGCGTATGACGGTCCGACGCCTTCCCGATCACGATGTTCGAGGCCGAGAGGTTCGCCATGATCAGGGCCCCCGCCATGGCCGCGTCACCCGAGGGCGGCGCCGGGGTCCAGAGATCCTCGCAGATCTCGACATGGAATTTCAGGCCCGGCAGATCCTCGGCCTCGAAGATGAGGTCGGTTCCGAAAGGCGCGGTGCATCCCCCCACCCTGACCTGCTGCTGGATCACGCCGCGGCCATGCGCGAACCAGCGCTTTTCATAAAATTCGCGGTAATTCGGCAGGTAGGATTTCGGAACGACGCCCAGCAACCGCCCCCGCGCCACCACCAATGCGCAATTATAGAGCCTGCCCTCATGCCGGATCGGCGCCCCGACCAAAAGGACCGGGGATAACGTGGTGCTGGCCTCGACGATGCGCGCGGCCGCGTCCTCGACCGCCTGCAGCAAGGCGTCCTGAAGCAGCAGGTCGTCGATCGCATAGGAAGAAAGGCAGAGTTCGGGAAAGACCAGCAGATCCGCCCCCGCCTCGTCGGCGCGGCGCGCTTCGGTCAGGATACTGTCGCAATTGAAGGTCACATCGGCCGGCCGCACCTGCGGCGTGCTGGTCGCCACGCGAACAAAGCCGTGCCGGTGCGGCGCAAAGAACGCCCCCGCTGGAACGTCATTCATGAATCGACCCCTTCTTTTCCTGCACGCCCATAGAAGCCGCGAAATCGCGCGAGAGTCGAGGAATGCCCGAAGCCATCCCCACAGCCTGCCCTGAAATCGAGGGAACCATTCCGCTCCCCAAGCGTCTAGGATTGTCCCAGCATCCGATTCCCGGAGATCGCAATGCCTCGCTTTCCGTCCCTCCTCGCCTCAGCGGCGTCCTTGCTGATGCTTTCCACGCCGGTTCTCGCACAGGATATCGTGGTGTCCTCGAAGATCGACACCGAGGGCGGGCTCCTGGGGAATATCATCCTGCTCGCGCTGCGCGACGCCGGATTGCCGGTGCAGGACAAGCTGCAGCTTGGCGGGACGCTGATCATGCGCGACGCGATCACCGCGGGGCAGATCGACATTTATCCCGAATATACTGCCAACGGGGCCTTCTTCTTCAACGAGGGCGACAGCGACGTCTGGAAGGATGCCGCCAAGGGCTATGCGCGAGTCGCCGAACTCGACAAGGCCCAGAACGACATCGTCTGGCTGGATCCCTCGCCCGCGAACAATACCTGGGCCATTGCGCTGAGGCAGGATGTCGCGACCGAGAACGGCCTTTCCACCATGTCGCAACTGGGCGAGTGGATCGCGGGCGGCGGCAAGGTCAAGCTTGCGGCATCGACCGAGTTCGTGACCTCGCCCGCGGCGCTGCCCGCCTTTCAGCAGACCTATGGCTTCACGCTGAAGCCCGACCAGCTTGTCCAGCTTTCGGGCGGCGACACGGCGGCGACCATTGCCGCGGCGGCCCAGCAGACCTCGGGCGTGAATGCGGCCATGGTCTATGGCACCGATGGCGCCATCGCCGAGGCGGGGCTTCTGGTCATGGAGGACGACAAGGCCGTGCAGCCCGTCTATGAGCCGGCGCCGATCGTCCGGGCCAAGGTTCTTGCCGACCACCCGGAGATCAAGGAAATCCTCGCGCCGATCTTCGCGACGCTGAACCTTCAGACCCTGCAAAGCCTGAACGGCCGCATTCAGGTCGGAGGAGAGCCCGCCGCCGCTGTCGCGCAGGACTATCTGACCGAAGCGGGGTTCCTGCACTGAGGGTGGTGTCCCGGCCCGCCCTGCTTTTCGCGGCGCTGGGGATCTCCGGCCTCATGCTGCCACTGGTCCAGTTCAAGGCCAACCGGATCACGGCCGGCGACGGGATTGGCCTTGCCACTGCGTTCGCGGGCGGGGCGTCGGTCGCGGTCCTGCTGGGTGTCACGCTGCTTGCCGCGTGCTACCCGCGATGGCCTGCATGGCTGCGGCTGGGAATGGCCGTCCTTGGCATGGGCGCGATCACCCTGTCGCTGGGTTTCGCCGCGCGCGAGCTGGCGGCCGAGGCCGGGAAACTTGCCCGCGTCGCGCCAGCCTCGGGCTTCTGGCTGGTGCTGACGGCATTCGCGCTGATGTTCGCCGATGGGGTCACCCGCCTGCGCCCGTCGATGCCGGCGCGCTGGCTGCTGCTTGGCGCGGCGGTCCTGCTGGTCGGGCTGCTCCTCACCTCCGGTATTCTGGAGCAGGTCTCGGTCGCGCGCGAATTTGCCGTCCGCCGCGAGCCGTTCCTGCATGAGGCGCGGACCCATCTCGTGCTTGCCTTCGGCTCGCTGGGCCTCGCGCTGATCGCGGGACTGCCGCTGGGGGTCGCAATCTTTCAGCGGCCGGGATGGCGCGGGCCGGTACTTGCGGTGCTGAACATCCTTCAGACCATTCCGTCGCTCGCGCTTTTCGGGATCCTCATCCCGCTTCTCGCCTGGGTCACGACCGCCGTGCCGGGGGCGGCGAGGCTTGGTGTTTCGGGGATCGGCCTTTTTCCGGCCATGACGGCGCTCTTCCTCTATGCGCTGCTGCCCATTGTCTCGAACACGCTGGCGGGCCTTGCCGCCGTGCCTGGCCCCGTGCGCGAGGCGGGAACCGGATTGGGTATGACGCGGGGGCAGATGCTGTTTCAAGTGCAGGTGCCGCTGGCGATGCCCGCGCTGCTGGCTGGAATGCGGATCGTCTTGGTCCAGAATATCGGCCTTGCCGTCATCGCGGGGCTGATCGGCGGCGGCGGCTTTGGCACCTTCGTCTTTCAGGGCCTGAACCAGACCGCCATGGACCTTGTGCTGCTGGGCGCATTGCCGACCATCGCGCTGGCGCTTCTGGCGGGGATCGTGATGGATCTTCTGGTCGATCTGAGCCGCGGAAAGGGACGGATGCCATGATCGAACTCCGCGGCCTGACCCGGATCTACGACGGCACTCGCGTGGTGGACGACGTCAGCCTTGCCGTCGAGACCGGAGAGATCGCGACGCTGGTTGGCACTTCCGGCTCGGGCAAGACCACGCTGTTGCGGATGGTCAACCGGCTTGTCGCGCCTTCGGCGGGGACGGTGCTGATCGACGGGGTCGATACGGCGACGATTCCGGTCCACCAGCTCAGGCGCCGCATCGGCTATGCGATTCAGGGCGACGGCCTGTTCCCGCATCGCAGCGTCGCGCAGAATATCGCGACGGTGCCGCGATTGCTGGGCTGGCCCAAGGCCAAGGTCGATGCGCGGATCGACGAATTGCTGGAGCTGTTCCAGATGGAACCGTCGCGCTTTCGCGACCGGATGCCGCACCAGCTTTCCGGCGGTCAGGCGCAGCGCGTGGGCGTCGCGCGCGCCCTTGCCGCAAGGCCGGACCTGCTGCTGATGGACGAGCCCTTCGGCGCGCTCGATTCCGTCATCCGGGCCAAGGCGCAGGCGGATCTGCGCGACATCCAGCAACGACTTGGCGCGACGATCATCCTCGTCACCCATGACATCGAAGAGGCCGTTCGGCTGGGTGACCGCCTCGCTGTCATGGACCGGGGCCGGATCCTGCAATATGACCGCCCGGCCCGGATCCTGACCGCGCCCGCCACCCCCTTCGTTCGCGAACTGGTCGGCACGGGCGAACGGGTCTATCGCCTGCTGTCACTGACCGCCGTGGCCGAGGTCGCGACCGAGGGCGAGGCGAAGGGCAGCCCGATCGCAGCGCAAACCACACTGCGCGACGCGCTGGCCGAATGCCTGTGGAGCGGGCGCGACGCCCTGCCGGTCGAGGGCGGCGGGATCGTGACCCTTGCCGCGCTGCGCGCCCATGCCCTGCAGGCTCCCGAATGATCGGCCGCGCGGGCCTTCTGCTGGCGGCGGCCTTCCTGCTGGCTTTCCTCGCCTCACCGACAAGCTTCGCCTTTCTCTTCGAGCCACTGACCCGCAACAACGCGCCCGCGATCTATGTCCAGACCAGCCTGCTGACGCTGACCCTCTCGCATCTGGCAATCGTCGCTGTGGCGGTCGCGGCCTCGTCGCTGATCGCGGTGCTGCTCGCGGTCCTTGTCACTCGTCCCGCGGGGCGCGAGTTCTTGCCGCTTGCCCGGACGGTCACGGCGATCGGCCAGACCTTCCCGCCGGTCGCGGTCCTTGCGCTGGCGGTGCCGGTGCTGGGTTTTGGCACCGCGCCCACGCTGGTCGCGCTGTTCCTCTACGGTCTGCTTCCCGTCTTTGAGAATGCCCTTGCCGGGCTGACCGGACAGCCGGTCCAGGTGACCGAGGCTGCGCGGGGCATGGGGCTGACACCGCTCCAGCGCCTCTGGCAGATCGACCTGCCGCTGGCCTTGCCCCTGTTGCTCGCGGGGATCAGGCTGAACGCGGTCATTTCGCTCGGGACCGCGACCATCGGCTCGACCGTCGCGGCCCGGACCTTGGGTGAGGTCATCATCGCGGGCCTGCTCTCCTCGAACACCGCCTACGTGCTGCAAGGGGGAATGGTCGTCGGGATCATCGCGGTCCTGATCCATTACGGCTTCCAGGCCCTCGAGGCCCGTGTGGCCCCCTATGCCGGAGCCTGACCTCAGGTCGCGCCGGGCGGCACCTTGCCCATGATGATCATGCCGAGGATGTCGTCATCCGTCACCTCGTCGACCCGCACCGTGCCGACGCGCTTGCCGTTCTTCATCACCACCGCCCGATCGCAAAGCGCCATCACGGCATGGATGTCATGCTCGATCAGGAAGATGCCCAGACCCTGCCGCTTCAGCTCCTCGATCAGTTCGGCGACCATCTGCGTCTCATGCGGGCCAAGTGCGGCGGTCGGCTCGTCCATGATCAGGATACGGGCGTTGAAATAGACCGCGCGCGCAATGGCCACGGACTGCCGCTGCCCGCCGGAAAGCGCGCTGACCGGCTCGGCGAACTTGCGGAAATTGGGGTTCAGGCGCGCCATGATCTTGCGCGTCTCCGCCTCCATCCGCGCATCGTCCAGCAGGCCCGACGGGTTCACCAGCTCCCGCCCGAGGAATAGGTTCGATGACGCGTCCAGATTGTCCGCCAGCGCAAGCGTCTGATAGATCGTCTCGATATTATAGGCGCGGGCGTCGCGGGGATTGCGGATCTCGACCTGCTGGCCGTCGATGCGGATCTCGCCCGTCTCGGGGCGGCAGGCGCCGGACAAGCATTTGATCAGGGTCGATTTTCCGGCACCGTTATGGCCAAGCAGCCCCACCACCTCGCCCGGATAAAGATCGACCGAGACATGATCGACCGCCTTGATCCCGCCGAACGAGACCGACATGTCACGCATTTCGACAAGTGGCGTCATCGCATCCCCAGCCTTTTGCGATATTGAATGTCGATCCAGACGGCGAGGACCAGAACGACGCCGACGACGATGTTCTGAAGCGGCGCATCCGCCCCCACCATCGCCATCCCCGATTGCAGGCTCTGCATGATCAGCGCGCCAAGGATCGCGCCATGGATGGTGCCGATCCCGCCCGAAAGCGCGGTGCCGCCAATCACCGCGGCGGCGATCACCCGGAGTTCATCCAGCGTTCCGATATCGTTCGGATGGGCCTGCAGACGAGCCTGCGCGATGATGGCCGAAAGCCCGCAGAGACAGCCCATCAGCGCAAAGACCTTGACGGTCAACAGGCGCGTGTTGATGCCCGAAAGCTCGGCCGCGTCGGGATTGCCCCCCGTCGCGAAGATATAGCGCCCAAGGCGGGTGCGGCTTGCGATCACCGCCATGACGATGGCCACGAAGATCAGGATCAGGACCGAAATCGGCAGGCCATAGCCCTGCGTATAACCGTCGGGCATGACCTCGCCCCGCGCCTCGAAGATGCGGCGCAGCTTGGCCTGCGGCACCTGATAGCTGTTCAGGATGGCGATGAAGCCGAGGATCGCGCCCGAGGTCAGCAGCATCACCACGCCTTCCGCCCAGACAGGGCGCGTCGGGAAACCATGCTGCCTGCGCCGGTGCCGGGCGGAATATTGCACCCAGATCGCGGCAGCCGAGGCGATAGCCCCGATGATCCAGCTTAGCGCCACGCCCAGCGTGCCCTCGGCCCCGCCGAACATCAGGAAGGTCTGGTCGAGCGGCGCGATCGTCTGCCCCGCCGTCAGATACCAGCCGACATAGCGCCAGATCAGCAGCCCGCCCAGCGTCACGATGAAGGCCGGGATGCGCTGATAGCCGACCAGCCAGCCGTTGAGCGCCCCGACCGCCGTGCCGACCGCCAGACCGCTGAGCATGGTCAGCGGGGCGATCAGGGGATGGCCAAGGCCGAGGCCGAAGGTGGTGGGCAGCCAGCGCGCCTGCATCATCCCCATGACCGCCGAGGCAAGTGCCAGAATGGCCCCGACGGAAAGATCGATATGGCGGCAGACGATGACAAAGACCATGCCGGTCGCCATGATCGCGACCGAGACGGTCTGGATGGTCAGGTTGAAGATATTGCGCGCCGAGAGGAATCGGCCGTCGGTGACGATCCAGAAGGTCAGGCAGACAAGGGCGAAGGCCCCGATCATGCCCAGCAGTCTCAGGTCGATCTCAAGCCGGGCGATCAGGGATCGCTGGCTGCTGCTTGCCGAGGCGGGGGACAGATCGCTCATATGCATTGATGGGGCAGCGGCGCATGGGCGCCGCCGCCGCTTCTCCTCTCAGTTGCAGGGCGCCGGGCCGTTCTGGACCCCTTGGCAAAGCGCGTCCTTGGTGATCCAGCCGGCATCGACCACCGTTGCAAGGTTGTCCTTGGTAACCGGCACCGGGGTCAGCAGGATCGCGTCCATCTCTTTCCCGCCGGGGGTGGTGAACTTGATCGCATTCGGGATCTCGGCCGGAGCCTTGCCGCCCGCAAGCGCCAGCGCGATTTCGGCGGCCGCCTTGCCCAACTCGCGCGAATCCTTCCAGATCGAGACTGTCTGCGTGCCAAGGGCGACGCGGTTCAGCGCCGCATGGTCCGCATCCTGCCCCGAGACCGGAATGCCCTGCATCCCCTGCGCCGTCAGCGCGGCGACCGCACCCCCCGCCGTCCCGTCATTCGAGGCCACGACCGCATCGACCTCGTTGTTATTCTGGGTCAGGATCTGCTCCATGTTCTTTTGCGCATTGGCCGGCAGCCAGCCCTCGGTATAGGCCTCGCCCACGATCTTGATGTCGCCGGCGTCGATGGCCTTTTGCAGCACCTCCTGTTGCCCGCTGCGCAGGAAATCGGCGTTCGGATCGGTGGGCGAGCCCTTGATCATCACATAATTGCCCTTGGGCGCGGCCTTGAAGACCTCGGCCGCCTGCATCCGTCCCACCTCGACATTGTCGAAGGTCAGGTAGAAGGCGCGCGGATCCTCGATCAGGCGGTCATAGGCGACGACGGGGATCCCCTCATCCGCTGCGGCGCCGACCGCCGGGACCACCGCTTCGGTGTCCTGGCCAAGGATGATCAGCGCATTGACGCCCTGGGCGATCAGCGACTCGATATCCGAAAGCTGCTTGGCCGAGGAAGATTGCGCATCGGCCGAGACGTATTTCGCCCCTGCGGCCTCGAGCGTGTCCTTGATCGCCTTCTCGTCGGTCTTCCAGCGTTCTTCCTGAAAGTTCGACCACGAAACGCCGACCGTCATGTCCTGAGAATAGGCTGCAGTCGAAAAACCGGCCGTCGCAAGAACGGCCGCCAAAACGGCATTGCGCATCTTCACCTCCCCAATGATGCGTCAGGCCCGGTCGAGTCCCGGGTCTGTGAGCATGATTGAGCCGATGTTCGCCACCTGTCAAAAGAAAAAGAGAGACGTCTTTCATATTCTGATTGACGTCTTTCATTCCCGTTGGAATCCTGTCCGCCGGAGGAAGGCCCCAAGATGCGAAACCCAACCCTGCACGACGTCGCGCGCGCGGCGGGCGTCAGTTACTCGACTGCCGACCGCGTGCTGAATACGCGCGGGGGCGTCGCCGAGAAATCGGTCCTGCGCGTCCAGCGCGCGATCGAGGAACTGGGCTATCAGCGCGACGTTCATGCGGCGAACCTGTCGCGGCGGCGGGTCTATGACTTCCGCTTTTACCTGCCTTTCGGCGATCACAGCTTCTTCTCGGTCCTGCGTGACGCGGTGGAGGCGCAGGCGGCCGCGCGCATTCCCGACCGGGTAAGGATCGCAATCCATGACGTTCCGCCATTGGATTCCGACGCGCTGGCATCCGAACTCATGCGCATCGAAACCGGGGATTGCGATTGTGTCGCCATCATCGGCAGCGACTCCCCCGCGCTTACCGAGGCTGTGGAGCGACTGGCGGAACTGCGCATTCCGGTCGTCACGCTGATTTCGGATGCGGCCCCGGATCTGCGCGCGCTTTATGTCGGGATCAACAATTGCCTCGCGGGGCGTACGGCGGGGCGTCTGACCCGGCTCGCGCATAGCCAAAGGAATGGCTTGATCCTGCCGATTCTGGGCAGGCTGAACGCGCGCGATCACCGCGACCGGCTTCAGGGTTTCTGCGAGGTGATCGCCGAAAAAGATGCGGGCATGCGTCTTCTTCCCGTGCTGGAGGTGCATGACCGGCCCGAGCGGATGCAGGAATTGCTTGGCGCCGCCCTCGCGACTTGGCCGGGGATCACCGGGATCTATTCGATTGGCGCGGGCAATCGCGCCCTGATCCACATTCTGGAGCAACTAGGCCCTGAGCGGCCCTTCGCCGTCCTGCACGAGCTGACCCCGCTGACACGGACGGCATTGGCGGGGGGTGTGATCGACGCCGTGATCGACCAGAAACCCGCCGAGGAAGTCGGCCTCGCCCTCGACGCCATGAAGGCGATTGCGGACGACCGCCCTCCCCTCGCGGCCGAGATCATCCCGATGATCTATCTGCGGGACAATCTGCCCACCTGACGGGGTCTTCCCCGAGCCCGGAAGGCTCGGGGCCGTCTTTCAGTGGTTGTGCCGCGGCGGGGTGGCCGAGATGCGCTGGAACTCCTCGGCCCCGCGGATGGTCGCGCCGTCCTGAAGCTGCGTCACCGTCTCGCGGTAGATCTTCTGCCAAGGCGTGCGCGAGGCGGGAACGGCAGGGATGCCCTCGGCCTTGCGGCGGGTGATCTCGGCCTCGTCCACCAGCATGTCGCAGGTGCCCGCGTTCAGGTCCAGCCGCACGATGTCGCCGGTGCGGATCCATGCAAGGCCGCCGCCAGCCGCGCTTTCGGGCGAGGCATTCAGGATCGACGGGCTGTCCGCCGTGCCCGATTGCCGCCCGTCACCCAGCGTCGGCAGGCTCATGATCCCGCGCTTCAAGAGGCGATCCGGCGGCTGCATGTTCACCACCTCGGCCGAGCCCGGCCAGCCCAGCGGGCCCGCGCCACGGATGACGAGGATCGAGCGTTCGTCGATATCCAGCGCCGGGTCGTTGATGCGGTGGTGATAATCCTCGGAGCCGTCAAAGACGAAGGCCTTGCCCTCGAAGATGTTCTCGCGACCCGGCTCGGAGAGGTAGCGGGCGCGGAAATCCTCGGAGATCACGCTGGTCTTCATGATCGCGAAATCGAAGAGGTTGCCCTTGAGGACGAAGAAGCCCGCGCGCTCCATCATCGGATCGGCATAGGGCTTGATGACCTCGCGGTCGGTGGCCTCGCGGCCCTCGAGGTTCTCGGCCATGTTCGCGCCGGTCACGGTCGGGCAGGAGCCGTTCAGCTTTCCGGCTTGCAACAGTTCCCACATGATCGCCGGAACGCCGCCCGCGCGGTGAAAACGCTCGCCCAGATAGGCTCCGGCGGGCTGGACGTTGGCGAGCAGCGGAATGTCATAGCCATGCGCCTGCCAGTCCTCGGAGTGAAGTTCCACCCCGGCGTGTTTCGCCATCGCCATGATATGAGGCTGGGCATTGGTCGAGCCCCCGATGGCCGAGTTCACCCGGATCGCGTTCAGGAAAGCCTCGCGCGTCAGGATATGCGAGGGGCGGATGTCCTCCAGCACCAGTTCCACCGCGCGGCGGCCGGTGCGATAGGCCATCTGGCCGCGCTGGCGATAGGCGGCGGGGATCGCGGCGCAACCGGTCAGCGACATGCCAAGCGCCTCGGCAATCGCGTTCATGGTCGAGGCGGTGCCCATGGTATTGCAGTGACCAACCGAGGGGGCGCTGTCGAGCGCGGCGTCAAGGAACTCCTCGCGCGTGATCTCTCCGGCCGCGTATTTCCGGCGCGAGCGCCAGATGACGGTGCCGGAGCCGACCAACTCGCCATCATGCCAGCCGTCGAGCATCGGCCCGCCGGAGAGGACGATGGCCGGAATATCCACCGTCGCCGCCGCCATCAGCGCCGAGGGCGTGGTCTTGTCGCAACCGGTGGTCAGCACGACCCCGTCGAAGGGATAGCCGTAAAGCAGCTCGACCAGCCCCATATAGGCGAGGTTGCGGTCGAGCGCGGCGGTCGGACGCTTGCAGTTCTCGAAGAGCGGATGCGAGGGGAACTCGATCGGGATGCCGCCCGCATCGCGGATGCCGTCGCGGATCCGCTTGGCAAGGTCGAGGTGGTGGCGGTTGCAGGGATTGAGGTCGCTGCCCGATTGCGCGATGCCGATGATCGGCTTGCCCGAGCGCAGTTCCTCGGGCGTGGTGCCGTAGTTCATGAACCGCTCGAGATAGAGCGCGGTCATGTCGGCATGGTCGGGATTGTCGAACCAGTCCTGCGAGCGCAGGCGGCGGGGTGGCTGATGACCGGTCGTCATTTGCTCTCCTCTGCGGGGGCGCCCGCATTCATCGTTTCCAGATGCAGCAGCAGGCCGCTGTGATCCGTGTCGCCATGACCTGCGGCGACAAATTCGGTGAACTCGCTGCGGACCATCTCTGTCAAGGGCAGCGTCAGCCCGGTCGCCTCGGCCAAGGCCGCGACGGCGTCGAGATCCTTGAGTTGCAGACGCGACGGTCCGCCGGGGGCGAAGTCGCGGGCAACCATGCGCCCGCCATGCAGCTCAAGAATGCGGCTTTCGGCGAAGCCGCCGCGGATCGCATCGCGGAACTTGCCACGATCCGCGCCGCCAGCCTCGACCAGCATCATCGCCTCGGCCACGGCACCGATGGTCACGGCGACGATCTGCTGGTTCGCGAGCTTGCAGACCTGCCCCGCGCCAGCGGGGCCTACATGGGTCAGCCGCCCGAGCGGGGCAAAGACATCGGCCAAGCCTGCGATGATCGCGGCGTCACCCCCTGCCATCAGGGCAAGCGTTCCGGCCTCGGCCCCGACCACGCCACCGGAAACCGGGCTGTCGATATGGGCGATGCCACTCTGCGCCAGCTTTTCGGCATGGTCGCGCGCCATCTGCGGGGCAATCGAGGAAGTGTCGATGACCACAGCGCCCGGCGACAACGCCTCGGCCACGCCGCGCGAAAAGAGGACGTCGCGGACGGCATTGCCGTCAGAGAGCATCGTGAAGACGACTCCCGCACCGGCCACCGCCTCGGCGGGCGAGGCGGCAACGGTCGCACCGTCAGCGGCCAGAGCCGCGGCCTTTTCCGGCGCGCGGTTCCAGACCGTCACCGGGAAACCAGCGGCGAGGAGGCGGCGCACCATCGGCGCGCCCATCAGCCCGGTTCCCAGAAACGCGATGCGTTTCAAGTTCCCGTCCGTCACAGCTGACCGCCGAGTTCGTCGTCGATATGGACGCGGATGATCTCGTCAAAGCTCGACTCGGCCGTGAAGCCCAGCTCGCGGGCGCGCTTCGCCTCGAAGCCGGGGGCCCAGCCTTCGCACATGCGCATGATCATCTCGTTCGGTTCGCGACGGATCAGGCTCACGGCCTTGTCGCCGGCGACGCGGCGCAGCGCCTCGATCTGTTCGCCCACGGTGGCGCTGAGGCCGGGCATGGAGAGGTTCCGGCGCGGGCCGACCAGATCGACGTCAATGGTCGCGGCGTGCAGCATGAAGCCCACAGCCGAGCGCGGCGAGGTGTGCCAGTGGCGGATGCTTTCGGGAACGGGCAGC
>NZ_DATMFA010000117.1:0-30590 GCF_035556475.1 Paracoccus sp. (in: a-proteobacteria)
CTCCTGCGTCCGCAGGGACTTCTGGGCACCAAGGAAGGACGCGCGGTATGAACCGGACCGGACTGATCCTGATCGCGCTTGGCATCGTCGCGCTGGCGCTGGCCCCGCTTGGGCAGGGCAACTACATCATCTACACGCTCACCTCGTGGCTCTTGTTCTCGATCTCGGCGATGGGACTGAACCTGACGCTGGGCTATGCCGGGCAGGTCAGCCTTGCGCAGGCTGGCTTCATGGGGATCGGGGCCTATATCACCGCGCTGATGACGCTGGCGGGCATTCCCTGGATCGCGGCGGTGGCGGTGTCGATCACCTCATGCTTCGCGGTAGGGCTGCTGCTCGGCTGGCCGGCGCTGCGGGTGCAGCACCACTTCCTGGCCTTCGTCACGCTGGCCGCGAACATCCTGCTGTTCCTCGTACTGCGGAATGAAGAAGAGATCACCGGCGGCTCCTTCGGCCTTGTCGGGATGCCGCGCCCCTCGGTTCTGGGCCTCTCCACCGACAGCAACCTGAACTTCTATTACTTCACGCTGGTCTGCTTCCTGATCGCGGCCTTCGTGATGTGGTGGATCCTGCGCTCGCCCTGGGGCCGGGCCTTCAAGGCGCTGCGGGAAAACCCGATCCGCGCGGAATCGCTGGGGCTGAAGATCCGCCGCCAGACGCTTCTGGCCTTCGCCATCGGCTCGGCCTTCGGCGGCCTTGCGGGCGCGCTGCAAACCCCGCTGGTGCAGTTCATCGAGCCGGGCAGCTTTGCGCTGTTCCATTCGCTGAAACTGCTCTTGATGGTGGTGGTCGGCGGCGCGGGCTTCTTCTTCGGGCCGATGCTCGGGGCCGCCGTGGTCATCCTGCTGCCCGAACTGCTGCGCTTTACCGAGGGCTATTACCTCATCATCTATTCGGCGCTGGTGATCGTGCTGATGGTCTTCTCGCCCAACGGCCTGATCGGACTGGGACAGCGGATCTGGAATCAGTTCCGCCCCAAACAGGAGGAGCGGCGCGACATGAAGAAGGGGTTCCAGCTATGAACGCACCCATCCTCTCGGTCCACAACATCTCGAAGCATTTCGGCGGCATCAAGGCGGTGAACGGCGTCAGCTTCGATGTGCAGAAGGGCGAGATCCTTGGCCTAATCGGGCCGAACGGCTCGGGCAAGTCGACGCTGTTCAACTGCATCCTCGGCCAGCTGCGCCCCAGCTCCGGCCATTGCGAGATCGAGGGCCGCCCGACCGACGGCATCCGTCCCGCCGACCTGTCGCTGATGGGCGTCGGCCGGACCTTCCAGCAGCTTTCGGTCTTTCCGAAGATGAGCGTTCTCGACAACGTCATCCTTGCCGGGCAGGAGCATGAGGGCTCGATGCTATCGCGGCTGTTCGGCAAGTCCGATGCCGGGCTCACCGGCAAGGCCGAGCAGTTGATCGAGTTCTTCCACCTGACCCCCTATCGCGACACGCAGGCCGGATCACTGTCCTATGGCCAGCAAAAGCTGGTCGATGCAGCGATGGCCTTCATGGCCGGGCCGGGGATCGTGCTGCTCGATGAGCCGGCGGGCGGGGTGAACCTGACCATGCTCGCCCATCTGAAAGAGCGCCTGCTGACCTATAACCGCGAGCACGGCACCACCTTCGTCGTGATCGAGCACAATATGGAATTCGTCATGTCGCTTTGCACCCGCATCATCGTGCTGGCGCAGGGCGAGATCATCGCCGAAGGCTCGCCGGACGAGATCCGGTCGAACCAGACGGTCATCGACGCCTATCTGGGGGGCTGACATGCTGGAAGTCAGGGACGTCACCGGCGGCTATGGCCGCATCACCATCCTGAACGGCACCTCGTTCACCATCCCGAAAGCCTCGATCACCACGGTGATCGGGCCGAACGGCGCGGGCAAGTCGACCGTTTTCAAGGCGATCTTCGGGCTTCTGAACATCCATTCCGGCCAGATCCTGCTGGAGGGCGAGGACGTGACCCGCAAGCGCCCGGCCGAGATGATCGCGCGGGGCGTCACCTATGTCCCGCAGGGCCGCAACGTGGTGCCGCAGCTTTCGGTGTTCCACAACCTCGAACTGGGGGGCATCACCGCCAAGGATCAGGGCAAGCTGCGCCAGCGGATCGAACAGGTGATGGACCAGTTCCCGATGCTGCGCCAGCGCAAGGACCAGAAGGCGATCGAGCTTTCGGGCGGCCAGCAGAAGCAGCTGGAAATCGCCCGCGCCCTGCTGTTGGACCCGAAGCTCATCCTGATCGACGAGCCCTCGATCGGGCTGTCGCCGAACCTGGTGCAGGAGGTGTTCCAGACCCTGATCCGGCTGCGCGATCAGGGCGTGACGGTGCTGATGGTGGAACAGAATGCCAAGGCCGCCCTCGCCATGTCCGATTACGGGCTGGTGCTGGAACTGGGCCAGACGCGGATGTTCGACGAGGCCCCGAAGCTGCTGGCCGATCCGCGCGTCGGCCAGCTTTTCCTGGGCGGTCATATCGGCGACGCGGCCTGAGGGGTTCCCTCAGGCCCCTCGCAGCTCGGCCAGCGTCCGGGCAATGCCCTCCTCGATCCGCGTGACCGGTTGGGGGCCAAGGCCCGCCGGCACCGGGTCCGAGGCGAGGTCGGCGGGGATGCGCAGGGGTGCGCCCTCGATCCCGATGCCGTCCCAGCCGCTTTGCCGCGCAAGCTCGGCGGTGAACTCCTCCATCCCGCGCGTGTCGCCGGCCATGGTCAGCACCGTCGCGCCCTGCATCGGCCGGATCATCGCGGCCGCCAGCAGGCGCGCCACGTCATCGACATGGACAAAGCCCACCCGGCCCGAGAAGCGGATCAGCGCCGCCTCGCGCCGGACCGAGGCGGCGAGCGCGATCGACGGCCCCGCCGCGATGCCGCTGCTGATCCCCGGCCCGTAGACGATATAGGGGCGCAGGCCGAGGCTCGGGACGCCGTGATCGGCGGCCCAGACCCGCGCCACGCCCTCGACCGCGAGCTTGGTGACGCCGTAAAGCGACATCGGGTTCGGGACCGCCGCGCTTTCGGGGCCGAAAACCGCGGCGCTGCTGAGATAGGCGACCGGGGCGCCAAGGCTGCGCGCCAGCTCGAGCACCAGCGTCGAGCCAAGGACATTCACCCGCACCGCCAGCGCCGGGTCGCGGGCGCAATCGACGGTCATCAGGCCCGCCAGATGCACGATGCCCGAGCACCCCTGCCCCGCCGCCGCAAGCGATGCCGCGTCGGTCACATCGCCCGCCGCCACCTCGCATCCCTCGGGCGGGGTCATGCGGGCCAGCGCCGGCGCAAGGTCAAAAAGGCGCGGAACCACCCCCTCGGCCAGCAGCGCCGCCGCCACCCTCTGCCCGATGAAGCCCGAGCCCCCCACCAGCAACACCCGCCTTGCCCCGCCCGCAGCGGCCTTGTTTCCCGTCATCTCCGTCCTCCTTTGACATTCAAAATATGGAATCACATTCAATAATAAAAATCACTTCCATTTTTTGATCAGCCATGCCAATTTCCGCCAGCAGATCACGGGAGGGGCGATTTGATGAAAAGCGGGACGTTCGACGAAGAGGTTGACCTGCTGGTCATTGGCGCGGGCGCAGGCGGCATGACCGCCGCGCTCAGCGGGGCCATCACGGGGCTGGAGGTACTGCTTTGCGAAAAGACCGGCATGGTCGGCGGCACCACCTCGACTTCGGGCGGGACGACCTGGGTGCCAGGGACCGAGCTTTCGCAGCGCGCGGGCGTCCCTGACAGCGCCGAGGATGCCGCGACCTTCCTGCGCCATGTCGTCGGCAATCGCGGCGGTGACGCGCGGCGCCAAGCCTTCCTCGCCTCCGGCCCCGAAGCCATCGCCGATCTGGAGCGGAACAGCGAGTTGCGCTTCGTCGCGGCCGCTGCGCATCCCGACTATCTCGACGGTCCCGGTTCGGCCTATGGCGGGCGGGCGCTGGCCCCGGTCGAATTCGACGGCAGGCTGCTCGGCGCGGATTTCGCACGCGTCCGCCCGCCCCGCGACGTTTTCATGGGGCTGGGCGGCATGATGGTCGCCCGGAACGAGGTTGGCGCGATGCTGAATCCGCTGGCCAGCGCCGCGAATTTCACGACCGCCGCGAAAAACGTCCTGCGTTATGGCCGCGACCGGTTGCGTCATGCGCGTGGCACGCGCCTGCTGATGGGCAACGCGCTGGTGGCGCGGCTGCTCTTCAGCCTGCGCCGCAGGCGGGTGCCGATCTGGTTCGACAGCGCCGTCGAGGATTTCATCCGCGACGGCCAGCGCGTCATCGGCGCGGTGATCCGTACCCCGGACGGCCCGCGCCGCGTTCATGCCCGACGCGGCGTGGTGCTGGCCACCGGCGGCATCGGCTGGAACAGGGATCTGCGCCAGAAGCTGTTCCCGGCCCAAATCGCCCCCCGCTCGCAATCGCCCGAGGGGAATACCGGCGACGGCATCACACTGGCCATGACACGCGCCGGCGCGGCGCTGGATGACGGCTGCGACAGCGCCGGGCTGTGGATGCCCTGCTCGCTGCTCGAGGATGGCAAGGGCGGCGTTTCGGTCTGGCCGCACATCCTGCTGGACCGCGCCAAGCCCGGCCTGATCGCCGTCGGGCGCGACGGCCGCCGCTTCGTCAACGAGGCCGACAGCTATCACGATTTCTGCATGGGCATGATCCACGCCAAGCTGGACGAGGCGTGGCTGGTCGTCGATGACAGCTTCATTCGCCGCTATGGCCTTGGGCTGGTGCTGCCGGGCGGTCACGGCCTTGGCCGCCTGCTGCGGCGCGGCTATCTGCAAAGCGCCCCCACGCTTTCCGCGCTCGCGGGCAAGATCGGGGTGGACGCGGCCGGCCTTGCCGAAAGCGTCCGCGTCAGCAATGCCCATGCGGCGGCAGGCGCCGACCCCGATTTCGGGCGCGGCAGTTCGGTGGTGAACCGCTTCAACGGCGATGCCGAGGCCCCCGGCAACCCCTGCCTCGGCCCGATCGACAAGGCCCCCTTCTATGCCCTTCGCGTGGTGCCGATTGATCTGGCCGGCAGCGGCGGGTTGAATTGCGACGTCGAATCGCGCGTTCTGGACGAGGCGGGGCAGCCGATCGAGGGGCTTTATGCCTGCGGAAACGACGCCTCCTCGATCTTCCGGGGCACTTATCCCGGCCCCGGAACCACGATCGGACCGGCGATCGTCTTCGGCTGGCGGATTGCGCGCCATCTTGCCGCCCAAGGATAGCGTCCTGAGAAAACAGCCTTTCTCGGTTCCCGCCGGGAAGGCTGGGCAGAGAATTAACATCCCGTTAACCGAACCGCAAAAACGGTCTTTGACGTTATGTCCCCGACCGACGATTTGTCCCGGCAGGGCACGCCCGAGGAGCCGCCGCCAGAACTTCAGGGAGGTTATCATGACCGCTTCGCAAGCCTTCACCCCGAAGGCCAAAAGCCAGTCGAGCAAGGCCGCCGCCAGCGGCTGGATCGGGTCGGCCTTGGAATATTACGACTTCTTCATCTACGCGACCGCCGCCTCTCTGGTGTTCCCGCAGATCTTCTTCCCGTCCGAGAACCCGCGCACCGCAATCATCGCCTCGCTTGCGACCTATGGCGTGGGCTATATCGCCCGCCCCGTCGGCGCCTTCGTGCTGGGCCATTGGGGCGACACCCATGGCCGCAAGAACGTGCTGATCCTGTGCATGTTCCTGATGGGCTTCTCGACCCTGCTGGTGGGCCTTCTGCCGACCTATGCGCAGGTCGGCATCCTTGCCCCGATCCTGCTGGTGATCCTGCGCCTCGTCCAGGGTTTCGCCGTCGCGGGCGAGATTTCCGGCGCAAGCTCGATGGTGATGGAGCACGCGCCCTTCGGACGGCGCGGCTTCTTCGCCAGCTTCACGCTGCAGGGCGTGCAGGCGGGCCAGATCCTTGCCGCCGCCGTCTTCCTGCCGCTCGCGCATTTCATGCCCGAGGAGCAGTTCAACTCCTGGGGCTGGCGCGTGCCGTTCCTCCTCAGCTTCGTCGTCATCATCGCGGGCTGGATCATCCGCCGCGAGGTCGAGGAAACCCCCGCCTTCCAGAAAGAGGAAGCCGCGCACGCCACCCCGCGCTCGCCCGTGATCGAGGCGGTCCGCACCAGCTGGCCCGACATGATCCGCGTGATCTGCATGTCGCTGATGAACACCATCCCCGTCGTCACCACGGTCTTCGGCGCGGCCTATGCGGTTCAGGCGGCCTATGGGGTCGGCTTCCACAAGGATGTCTATCTGTGGATCCCGGTCATGGGCAATATCGTCGCCTGCGCGGTCATTCCGCTGGTCGGCAATCTGTCGGACCGCATCGGCCGCCGCCCGCCGATCATCGTCGGCGCGCTGGGATCGGGGTTGCTCGCCTTCGGTTATCTCTACGCCATCTCGATCCATTCGGTGCCGCTGGCGATCCTGATGTCGCTGCTGATGTGGGGCGTGGTCTATCAGGGCTATAACGCGGTCTTCCCCAGCTTCTACCCCGAGCTGTTCCCGACCCGCACCCGCGTTTCCTCGATGGCGATCTCGCAGAATATCGGCACCACGATCACCGCGCTTATGCCCGCGCTTTTCGCCTTCGTCGCCCCGCCCGGCTCGACCAATGTGCCGCTGATCGTGGGTTCCATCGCCTTCGCGGTCACGGTGATCGCCGCCAGCGCCGCCTGGTCCGCGCGTGAGACCTATCGGGTGAAGATGGAAGATCTGGGCAATCCCGACGCCGTCCCCCTGCCGCGCGAGCATTATCACCGCCTGCGTGCCGAGGTGCTGGCCACCAACTGACCCCATCCCCCCGCGGCTTCGGCCGCATCCTTCCCCACCTGCCGGACCGTTCCTTGTGGCGGTCCGGCTTTTTCTTTGCCGAAGCGCCTTCATCTGCCTGCGCCGGGGACGGGAGGGAACATTCTGCCAATTCGCAGGTTCGCTTCCCCCACGCAGACCTGCGCGAAGGAGGAGAGGATGAACAGGCTTTTCACGACGACCGCTCTGGCACTGCTGGTAAGCGGCGCGGGGCTTCATGCGCAGACCGCCGACCCCGCGCCGCCCGCCGCACCGGCGGCTACCGCGCCGGCAGTGGCACCGCCCGAGATCGCTCCGCCCGAGGGTTTCACCCCCGAGGACGTCGTCTTCAGCGCCGAGAACCTCGACGGCGCGACGGTCTATGACGCGACCGGCGAAAGGATCGGCGAGGTTCACGGTCTGGTTTTCGCCAATGGGACGACGACCACCAGCGGAACGGACACGGCTGACGCGGCAAGCGACGCGCCGCCCGCAACCTCGCCTGCTGTGACGGACGAGACGGGCGACATGTCGGGCACGCCCCCGCCCGATCCGAATGCCGGGACCGCAGCAACGGACGCCACCGGGGACGCTGCGACGGCCGAGGGTGAGACGATCAAGAATGTGGGATCGGATGCCACCACGGTGACGCCGACCGACGCCACGACCCCGCCCACGCAGGATGCGGCTGCCGCTAAGGACGGTGCCGCAGCCGCAGGGGAGATCACCGAGGCCGTAGTCGATGTCGGGGGTTTCCTCGGCATGGGCGAACATCGGGTCGCTGTTCCGATCGGGGAACTCGTGGCCTATCGCAAGGATGACGAGTTGCGGATCTATCTGCCCTGGACCCGCGATCAGTTGATGGCCCTGCCGGAATTCGAGATGAAGAACCCGGCCTAGGGATATTCACGGTGGGCCGGAGGCCTATTTCCCTCCGGCCTGCCCCGCACCGCGCAAGACCTCGGCCAATCGGTGAAAGCTGTTGGCGACGGCCAGTTCGAGCGCGAGACCCTCGGTCTCGACCGCGCCCGGATCCTCCTGTCCGTCCAGCAGGATCTGGCGCGCCTCCAGCCAGTCCAGCACGCGCTGCAATCCCTGCTCGTCCAGAAGGCCGGGCAGAGCCTGCAACAGCTTTTCGCAGGCGATGCACCGCGCCTCGGCTTGAGTGATCGGATGGGACATCTTGGCGCTCCTCGCATTTGGTTCCGGTATGGGCAGGCCGGGTAAGGGCCGCATGATCAGTCACGGGATCGGCGATGTCGGCATCGCCCGGCTCGCGGGCGGCGCGATGCACCCGCCGTGCCAGAACTCCGCCCCTGCGCCGAGCGTTGCAGGAAAGTTTGCGGTCCGCGCCGCGCTTGCAGGAGAGTGCGCGCGATCATCGCTCTCGCAAACCCGCTTTTTCAGACCCGAGAAGCTGCCGCGCCCGGCGCAGATCGGCGATGAACAGTCCCGTCTCGCGGTCTCGATCCGCGGAATCGCGGATGCGCAGCAGGAAAGAGGGGTGGACGGTCGCGACCAGCGGCGTGCCGCCGGGGGCCGCCCCGGCCTTCCCCCGCAGCGACGAGACGGCGACCGGACGACCAAAGAGGCTGCGCAGCGCGGTCGCGCCCATCGCGACCAGAAGCGCGGGGGCGACCAGCTTCATCTCCTGCCCCAGCCACCAATTGCAATGGTCGATCTCTCCCGCATTCGGACGGCTGTGCAGGCGCCGCTTGCCGCGCGGCTGGAACTTGAAATGCTTCACCGCATTGGTCAGGAAAACCGCGCGCCGCTCGATCCCGGCTTCCGAAAGGCAGCGGTCCAGCAATTGTCCCGCCGGACCGACGAAGGGGCGGCCGGCAAGATCTTCCTTGTCGCCGGGCTGCTCGCCCACCAGCATCATCCGCGCCTGCCGGTTTCCCTCTCCGGGCACCACCTGTGTCGCGGGCAGATAGAGGGGGCAGCGGGTGCATTGCGCCTCGGCCTCGGCAAGCGCGCGAAGCGACCCGACTTCGATTTCTGCATCAGACAACCGACCCCTCCTGCCGATGACTCGCTGATTGGAACGGCGGCAGGCGCGGGATGTTCCCATGCGGAACATCTTGCGGGGGTAAGCGGTTGAGGTGCGACGTTGCGGAGGTCGCCGAGACCTTCCCCCCTCGCGCGGAGAACCGGAGATGATTGATCACGCATTGAGCAATGGCACATGGTTCCTGATCGCCGATGGCGAAAAGGCCCTGTTTTTCGTCAATGAGGGCGACAGGGAATATCCGGTCCTGAAGCTTCGCCACGAGGAGGCGCAGGACAATCCCCCGGATCGCGAGCAATCGGCCAACAGGCCGGGCCGTCAGCAACAAAGCGTCGGATCGGCGCGCTCGGCCTATGAGGATACCGATTGGCACCAGCTGGCGAAGGACCGCTTCGCGACCCATCTTGCCGAGCTGCTCTACCGCTATGCCCATGATGGCGATTTCGCCCATATCGTGCTGGTCGCCGCGCCACAGGTTCTGGCCGAGCTTCGCGGGCAGATGCACAAGGAGGTTTCCGACCGCGTCGCAGCCGAGATTCCCAAGACGCTGACCAACCACCCGCTGCCCGAGATCGAGCGGCTGCTGAAGGCGGAACTGGGCGCGGCCTGACCCTGCGGGGTCAGCCGGCCCGATGACGTCACCCCGCCTGGGGCGGCGTCACTCCCAGCTTGCGTGAAGCGGCGCGCGGATGCGGCAGACCACGCCCTCGGGGCGGAAGTCGAGATCCACCTCGCCATTCAGTTCCGCGGCAAGGGCATCGCGGATCAGCATCGAGCCGAAACCGCTATCGGCTGGCTCCTCCACGGCCGGGCCGCCGGTCTCCTGCCAGACAAGCTCGAATGCGCCCTTGTCCGGGCAATAGGTCCATTCGATCGACACGGACCCTTCGGGCTGCGACAGTGCACCGTATTTCGCGGCATTGGTGGCCAGTTCGTGCATCGCCATCGACAGGGTGACGACGGCGCGGGGCGGAAGATGGATCTCCGGCCCCTGGATGCGGAAGCGCTCGGCACCGAATGCCGTCACCACGCCATTCGTGATCGAAGTCAGGCTCGCGCTTTCCCAATCCTTCTGCGTCAGCAGATCATGGGCCATTGCCAAAGCCCGAAGGCGGTCCGAGAAGGTCTTGGACTTGTCCGGGTCCGCCGCGCCAAAGCTCTGGTTCGCGATCGCCTGCACGGTCGCCAGCACGTTCTTGACCCGGTGCTTGAGTTCTCCCATCAGAAGCTGCTGCAGGCGCTCGGCCTTCTTCCTGCCGCTGATATCCCGCGCGATCTTCGAGGCGCCGACGATGCGGCCGGCCCGGTCATGGATCGGCGAGACGGTCAGCGACACCTCGATCAGGCTGCCATCCTTATGGCGGCGCTGCGTCTCGTGCGTGTCGATGCGGATCCCGTCCAGGATCTGCGCCATGATCAGGTCTTCCTCGTTCGGGCGGTCCGGCGGCAGGATAAGGGTCACGTGCTGGCCCAGCACCTCATGCTCGGCATAGCCGTAAAGCGCCTCCGCCCCCCGGTTCCAGGCGGTGATCCGCTGCTTGAGGTCCATGCCCAGAATCGCATCGGTCGAGGAGGAGACGATAGCCGACAGGCGACGCTCGGCCTCGAGCGCCTTCACCCGTTCGGTCGTCTCGGCGACGATGCAGAGAACCGCATGAATTGTCCCCGCCGCGTCCCTGACCGGTGAATAGGAAATGTCGAAATAGGCCGTTTCGACATAGCCGTGGCGGTCGATATGGAAGGGCCGGTCCTGGGCCGAGACGGTCTCTCCGGTCGTCCTGACCTGCCGCAGCAGCGGTTCAAGGTCCGACCATAACTCGGCCCAGCCCTCGCGCGCGGGTCGACCGAGGGCCCTTGGGTGCTTGTTGCCGATCGTCAGCGCATAGGCGTCGTTGTAAAGCGCGACGTAATCCTCGCCCGCATAGATTACGATCTGGGCATGTGCCGGCAAGACGAGGTCTATCGCGGTTCGCAGGCAATCGGGCCATTCGCCCATCGGCCCCAGCGGGCATGTCGACCAATCCAGTTCTGCAATCAACGACGTCAGGTCGTTTCTGGCCTTGGCCAAGTTTTTTCCCACGATTCCTCCCGCTCGGGCCTCGTTGACCAGAGCATCCGCCTTGTTGCAATGGCAAGATATTGCCTATGCAAGGCATGACATAATAAGGTCATTAAGCGCAATCCACGATCGCAATATCGGCACGCGGCCGGGGCATTGCCCCTTGTATGTCCCGGTCGCAGAGGGTCGCGGTTTCAGAGATCCTTGACCAACCGCAGCGCATCATAGATCGCGGCATGGGTGTTTCGCGCCGCGACCGCATCGCCGATGCGGAACAGGCGGAAGGCCCCCTCGGGGTTCTTGCGGACGTTCTGCAAGCCGCCGGTCATCAGCGCCTCGTAATCGACCTCGCCCAGGTTCGACGAGGTCGGTTTCAGGTCGAAATATAGGTCGTCCAGCGGGCGGGTGCCGTGATTGACCACGACCTGATCGACGATGCGGTCCCGCGTCACCAAGCCATAGTCGCTGCCCAGCGTCGCGCGAAGCTGGTTCCCGTCCCGCGCGACCGATTGCAGCCGCCATGTGACGGTGAAGGTGGTGTCGAGCCTTTGCAAGCTGCGCATATAGGGCACCAGATTCATCGCCATGACCTCGGGCGAGAAGGCGCGGTCGGGGGTCACGATCTCGACCTTCGCGCCGGTCGCGGCGATCAGGTCGGCGGCTTGCAGCGCCGCATGATCGCCCGCATCGTCATAGATCAGCACGTTCCGCCCCGGCTTCACGTCACCCGACAGGATGTCCCAGGCCGAGCAGACCAGCTCGTTCCCGCTCGCCAGCACCTCGGTATGAGGCAGGCCGCCGGTGGCGATGATCACCTCGTCGGGATCGGTCGCCAGCACGTCACCGGCCTCGGCATAGGTGTTGAAGCTGAAGATCACGCCATGCTTCTCGCACATGGCCTGCCGCCAGGCGATGATCGAGATCATCTCGCGCCGCCGCTCCTGCAGGGCGGTCAGGCGGATTTGGCCGCCGGGTTGGCCCGCGGCCTCGAAGACGGTGACGGCATGGCCGCGTTCAGCGGCGACGCGGGCGGCCTCCATGCCCGCGGGACCGGCCCCGACGATGGTGATGCGCTTCCTTGTCCCGGCGGCAGGAATGACATGGGGCATGGTCTCCTCGCGGCCCGTCGCGGCGTTGTGCAGGCAAAAGGCCATGCCGCCCTGATAGATCCGGTCGAGGCAGTAATTCGCGCCGACGCAGGGGCGGATGTCATCCTCGCGCCCCTCGATCACCTTGCGGACCAGATGCGGGTCGGCGATATGCGCCCGCGTCATCCCGACCATGTCGAGCAACCCTGCCGCTATCGCATGGCGCGCGGTCGGCACGTCGGGGATCTTGGCGGCGTGAAAGGTCGGGAAATTGGTCGCCTTGCGGATCTGCCCGGCAAATTCCAGATGCGGCGCGTTCCGCATCCCTTGCACCGGGATCACATCGGTCAGGCCGGCATCGGTGTCGATATGGCCCCTGACCACGTTCAGGAAATCGGCCAGCCCACTCGCCTTCAGCATATGCGAGACCTGCATCCCCTCATCCGCCGTCATGCCGCCCGGCTGGACCTGATCGCCGGTATAGCGCAGGCCGACGATGAACTCCGGCCCACAGCGTTCGCGGATGGCGCGCAGCACGTCGAAGGTGAAACGCAGGCGGTTCTCGAGGCTGCCGCCATAGGGCGCTTCCAGATCATTGGTCAGCGGCGACCAGAATTGTTCGAGCAGATGACCATAGGCTTCCAGCTCGATGCCATCGACGCCTGCGACCTTCATCCGCTCGGCCGCATCGGCGAAATCGCCGATGATGCGCTGGATGTCCCAATCCTCTAGGCGCTTGGGAAAGGCGCGATGCGCGGCCTCACGCTCGTGGCTGGGCGCGACGACCGGCAGCCAGTCGCCCTTGTCCCAGCGCGTCCGCCTGCCCAGATGGGTCAGCTGGATCATCACTGCGGCACCGTGATCGTGGCATTCATCGACCAGCTGCTTCATCCAGCCAACGACCTCGTCCTTCCAGGCCAGGATATTGTTGAAAACCGGCGGACTGTCGCGCGAGACCGAGGCCGAGCCCGCCGTCATGGTCAGCGCCACCCCCGCCTTGGCGCGTTCCACATGATAGGCGCGGTAACGGTCCTTGGGCATCCCGTCCTCGGGATAGGCCGGCTCGTGGCTGGTAATCATGATCCGGTTGCGAAGCGTCAGGTGCTTCAACTGGAACGGCTGGAGAAGCGGATCGTTCGACATGATTCTGCCTGGATGGGTGGAATGCTGATGCCCGAAGGAAACGGCAAAATGTTCATTTGTGTCAAATTAGAAATCACTAATGAACATTCCTCTTGCCGTCCAGCCGGTTGCGCCCTATCAACGAGGCATGGATAAGGCATTGGAGAGCGGTTGGCGCGGATCGCGCGAGGGCTGGCTTGAGGCCGGCTATCAGGCGTTGATCGAGGGCGGCATCGACGCGGTAAAGATCCTGCCGCTGGCCAAGCGGCTGAACCTCTCACGCACCAGCTTTTACTGGTTCTTCGCGGATCGCGAGGCGCTCCTCGCCGCACTTCTCGACGGGTGGGAGGAGCGGACGACAAGGCCCCTCGTCGAGGCCACGACCGAATATGCCGAGAGCCGGTCCGAAGCGATGCTGAACGTGCTGGCCTGCTTCCTGTCAGCCGCCTTCGACGCGAAGCTGGAATTCGCCATGCGAAGCTGGGCGTTGCAGGACGACAACGTCGCCGCGCGGGTCAGGAGCGCCGATGATGCCCGCCTGCTGGCCCTTACCCGCATGTTGACGGAATGGGGCGTCAATCCGGCCGAGGCCGATGTCCGCGCCCGCACCATCTATCTGGTGCAGATCGGCTATATCTCGATGCAGGCGCGCGAGGATATCGAAACCCGCCTCGCCCGCATCCCGGCCTATGTGCGGATCTATGCGGATCAGGAGCCGCAGCCGAGGGAGATCGCCCGCTTCAACGCAAGGATCCGCAAGGCGGCCGGACCGGCGTGACGCCCATTGTCACGCGCCCGGCTTCGTGACTGCATGAGCGAGAAGACAGAGGGGACGCGATGCGCATAGGGATCATCGGTGCAACGGGATGGCTAGGCTCATCGCTGGGGCGGCGGCTGCTGTCGCTGGGCATCCTGACACCGGGAGAGTTGCTGCTTTTGAACCGCAGCGGGCCGCGGCCGGATTATCACGGGCATCAGGTCGAATGGGCCGCAGATGCACGGGATCTGGCCCGGCGGTCAGACGTGATCGTCGTCTCCGTCCGGCCGGAGGACTGGCCCGCGCTGGACCTGAAAGCAACGGGCAAGCTGGTCATCTCCTTCATGGCCGGGGTCGGTCCGCGCGATCTTTCACGCTCGGGCGGGCGCATCGTCCGGGTCATGCCGAATGCGGCGGCCGAGATCGGGGCATCCTATTCCCCCTTCTGGGCCGCTGCGGATGTGACCGAAGCCGACCGCGAGACGGTCATCAGGCTGCTTTCGGCAATCGGAACCTCGGACGAATTGCCCGAGGAGGCGCAGATCGACCTGATGACGGCGCTGCCCGGCTCGGGCGCGGCCTATCCGGCGCTGATGGCGGTCGCGATGGCAGGTTACATGCGGGATCAGGGCGTGCCCGACCATATCGCATGGCGCGCGACCGAGGCGGCGGTCTGTGGCGGCGCCGCCATGCTTGCTGGCCGGATCGGCGAAGCCGAGACGCTGCTCGCCGCCTATCGCGACTATCGCGGCACCACCGCCGCCGGTCTGGACGCGGCCGAGGCGGCGGGATTCTCGACCTCCATCACCCGCGCGCTGGAGGCCGCGACCCGGAAGGCGCGCCAGATGGGCGGCTCCACGCAGGACTAGCCAGCCAGCAGCGCGGCATTGCCGCCAGCTGCGGTGGTATCGACGCAAAGATGCCGCTCATGCGCGACATGGGCGAGGTCGGGCATCGCCGTGACCAGCGGCACGATCGGCCCTTGCCGTTCGGCCAGTGCCGCCGCATAGGCCCGGCCCTGCGCCTCGTCGCCCCACCAGAGGACCGCGGAAAGCTGCGGCAGCCGGGTCAGCGCCTCGGGCGGCAGCGCGCCATCCGCCGCAATGGCAAAGCCCCCAAGTGCCTCGACCGCGCGACCCTGCGCCTCGGCCGCCTCGCGGCCCGGCCCGAGGCAGAGCAGCGGAGAACGGGCATGGGCGGACAGGCGGTTCAACTCTCCGGTCGGGCCGGGCATCAGGCGTTCCTCGATCAGCTTTGGCTGGTCCACGCCCAAGGCGGCGCGGAGGCGCGCCTCGTCAGCCTGATGCTGCCACGTTCCGGCCTGCGCCACCGGACCGGCAGCCCGGAAGAAACGCGGCACATATTGCGGCCCGCCCGCCTTGGGACCGGTGCCCGACAGCCCCTCGCCGCCAAAGGGCTGGCTGCCGACCACCGCACCGATCTGGTTGCGGTTCACATAGATATTGCCGGCATGGATCGCGTCCGAAACCTCCTGCACGCGGCTGTCGATGCGGGTGTGTAGCCCGAAGGTCAGGCCGAAACCGCGCGCGTTGATATCGGAGATCACCTTGCCCAGCTGATTGCTGCGGAAGGTGGCGACATGGAGGACGGGGCCGAAGATCTCGCGCTCCAGATCCTTGATGCCGTTCACGCGCATCAATGTCGGCGGGATGAAGAACCCCTGCCCCGGCACGTCGAGCTTGTGCAGGACACGGCCCGCATTGGCCTCCAGATACTCTCCGATCTCCTTCTGCGCCTTGGGGTCGATCACCGGCCCCACATCGGTCGAAAGCTCCCAAGGATCGCCGACCTGCAATTCATCCATCGCGCCCTTGATCATCTCAATCAGATGCGGGGCGATGTCCTCCTGCACGTAAAGGCAGCGCAAGGCCGAGCAGCGCTGGCCCGCCGACCTGAACGAGGAGGCCACGATATCCCGCACCGCCTGTTCGGGCAGCGCGGTCGAATCCACGATCATCGCGTTCAGCCCGCCGGTCTCGGCGATCAGCGGCGTGCCGGGGGCCAGATGGGCGGCCATGTTCCGGGCGATGGTCTGCGCGGTCGCGGTCGAGCCGGTAAAGACCATGCCCGCCACGCGCGGATCGGCGCTGATCGCCGTGCCGACCACGCCGCCGCGTCCGGTCAGCAGTTGCAGCGCCGCGACCGGCACGCCCGCCTGATGCAAAAGCTGCACGCCAAGCGCCGCGACGATAGGCGTCGCCTCGGCCGGCTTGGCGATGACCGCGTTCCCGGCCATCAGCGCCGCCGCAATCTGTCCGGTGAAGATCGCCAGCGGAAAGTTCCACGGGCTGATCGCGGCGACAATGCCGCGCGGGGCGTCGGAACAATTCTCGCCTTCGGCCGCGTAGTAGCGCAGGAAATCCACCGCCTCGCGCAGCTCGGCCACCGCATCGGCCAAGGATTTTCCGGCCTCGCGCCCGAGGATGCCAAAGATCCGCGCGGCATTCGCCTCGTAAAGGTCGGCGGCCGCGCGCAGCACCCGCGCGCGTTCGGCGGCGGGAACGTCCCAGACCCGCGCGTCGTCGATGGCTCGCGCCGCCGTCGCCGCATCGACCATCATCACCTGCGCGATCCGGTCGCTGGTCGCGGGGTTCACCACGTCCTGCATCTGGCCCGTCGCCGCCGTGACGGTCAGCGGCAAGGCATCGGGGATCGGCAGGTCGCGGGCCGCGTCGAGGCGGGCAAGCGTCTCCTCGTCATTCAGGTCGCAGCCGGCAGAGTTCCTCCGCCCCGCCCCGAACAGGTCCGTCGGAGCGCGCAGGGATTGCGGCGGACGCGCCGTCGAGAGCGCGGCGAAGGGATCGCGGGCGACCTCCTCGGGGGTGATCGATTCATCGACGATCTGGTTCACGAAGCTGCTGTTCGCACCGTTTTCCAGCAGTCGCCGCACCAGATAGGCCAGCAGGTCGCGATGCGCGCCGACGGGGGCATAGATCCGGCAGCGCCCCTTCGTCTCGCGCAGGACGATGTCATGCAGCCGCTCGCCCATGCCATGCAGGCGCTGGAACTCAAAGCGGATATCGCCAGCCATTTCCAGAATGGCGGCCACGGTCTGCGCGTTATGCGTGGCGAATTGCGGATAGATCCGGTCGGCATAGCCGATCAGCTTGCGGGCATTGGCGATATAGCTGACATCGGTTCCGACCTTCGAGGTGAAAAGCGGAAAGCCCGGAAAACCCTCGACCTGCGCGCGCTTGATCTCGGTATCCCAATAGGCGCCCTTGACCAGCCGGACCATGATGCGGCGGTCCAGCCGCCCGGCCAGCTTGTGCAGCCAATCGATTACCAGCCCGGCGCGCTTGCCATAGGCCTGCACCACGACACCGAACCCGTCCCAGCCGGCCAGCGAGGGGTCGGACAGCACCGCCTCGATCACCTTCAGGGACAGGACCAGCCGGTCCTGCTCCTCGGCGTCGATATTCATGCCCATGCCGGCGGCCTTGGCGGCCTGCGCAAGGCGCAGGACCACCGGCACCAGCTCGGCCATGACGCGGGCCTCCTGCGCGACCTCATAGCGCGGATGGAGGGCGGATAGCTTGATCGAGATGCCGGGATTGTCCTCGACCGAGCCCTTGGTGCAGGCTTTCGCGATCGAGGCGATGGCGTCGGAATAGGCGCGGTCATAACACGCGGCATCCGCGCCGGTCATCGCCGCCTCGCCCAGCATGTCATAGCTATAGGTGAAACCCTGCGCCTCGCGCTTGGCGGCGCGGTCCAGCGCGGCGTCGATGGTCTGGCCCAGCACGAATTGCCGCCCCATCTCCTTCATCGCGCGACCGACGGCGGAACGGATCACCGGCTCGCCCAAACGGCGGACCATGCGGCGCAGCGTGCCCGCCTGATCGTCGTCCAGCACCTTGCCGGTCAGCATCAAGGCCCAGGTCGAGGCGTTGACAAGGCTCGACGACGCCTCGCCCAGATGCCTGCCCCAGTCCGATGGGGCGATCTTGTCCTCGATCAGCGCGTCGATGGTCTGGCGGTCGGGGACGCGCAGCATCGCCTCGGCCAGACACATCAGCGCCACACCCTCGCGCGTCGACAGGCCGTATTCGGCCAGGAAATGCTCCATCATCGTCGGCCGCGCCTCGACCCGGATGCGACGCACCAGATCGGCGGCGCGGGCGGTAATGGCGGCGCGCTGCCTGTCATCCAGCCCGGCCTGCGCGACCAACCCCTGCAAAAGCGCGGCCTCGTCGGCGAACTTGGCCTTGGTCGAGAATACGGCGGGGCTGAGATCGGGCATCGGGGTCTCCATTATTCGATCAGGGACAGATAGCAAAATGATGCTAGGCGATGTGTCCGAACTTGCGCTAGTGGCTAGGCGGATAGATCATTTTTTGCGGAAAAAATGGACATGGACGACAAGCTGGACACCATCGACCGCAGGATTCTGGCCGAGCTGACCGGGAATGCGCGTATTCCCATTGCAGAATTGGCGCGCAAGGTCGGACTTTCCAAGACCCCGGTGGCGCTGCGCATCCGGCATATGGAGGAAATCGGCCTGATCACCGGCTATCGCGCGATCCTGTCGCCGATGAAGCTGGGGCTGACCAATGTGACCTATCTGGAGGTCAGCATGAACGACACGCGCGAGGCCGCGTTGCAGCAGTTCAACACCGCCGTCCGCGCCATTCCCGAGGTCGAGGAGTGCTATATGATCGCTGGCGGCTGCGACTATCTCTTGAAGATCCGGTCGCGCGACATGGCCCATTTCCGCCAGATCCTGGCCGAAAAGATCTCGGTCCTGCCGCATATCAGCAATACCTCCAGCCATGTCTCGATGGAGGCGGTGGTCGAGCAGAACTTCAACCTCGGGTGACGTCCCGGCGCATTTTGCACCGGCTTTGCCATGTCGCAGCCCGCATGTCCTGCGGAGCAAGATCCGCCTGCCCCTTGGCGCCCCGACCCGGCCATCGGCAGTCGAAACGGGACAGTGCAGTCCGGGACAGCAAGCCCCGGACTGCGCCTTGTCGCATTAACGGATTGGTCAGAAAGGAAATCGTCAGAAGAGGCATGAACTATTGCCCCGCCTATACCCGCCAAGGGTGACGCACATGTGACGAAATCGCCCCGATTCAAGCCAGATCCAGCAGGGTCCGAACCAGCGGATGCCCGGCATCCGTCAGCCCGTCGACGATATCGAAATGATGCCGGCCCGCCTCCTCCACCGCTTCGGTCGCCGCACCCAGCCCCAGCCAGATATTCGCAAGCAATGCGCTCTGCCGCCTGAACTCGGAGGTTTCCGCCCCGCCGACCCAGCAGGTGAGGCGCGTTCCCGGCGCGGGCCGCAGCAAGGCCGGGCTTTCCGCAAGCGCCTCGGCCTCGTCCAGCGCGAGGGGGGCGCATTGCGGGACATGCAAAAGCGGGCGCAGGTCGTGAAGGCCCGAGATCGAGACGACCCCGGCGATGCGCGCCTGCATCTCCGGCGACAGCGGCGCATCCATGCAAGCCATCCGGCTGGCCAGATGCCCCCCGGCCGAATGCCCGACCAGCCGGATCGGACCAGCCACCATGCCGGCAGCGGCAGTGATGGCCGCGCCGATCTCGGCCGTGATGCCGGTAATGCGGATGGTCGGGCATAGCGAATATTCGGGAACCGCCACGGCAAAGCCATGGAGGAGCGGCCCCGCCGCCAGATGCGACCAGAAGCTCCGGTCGGACTGCATCCAGAAACCGCCATGAATATAGACGACCAGCCCGCGCGGCGTCGCCATGGGCATGAACAGGTCGAGCCGGTTGCGCGACCCCGGCCCATAGGCAAGCCCCATCCGCGCGCGCCCCTCGGCCTCAACCGCCTCGCGGAAGGCCCGCGCTGGCCCGACCCACCGCTCCGGCCATGAGGTGCCGTCCGGGATATTCCCGGTATTGTCATAGACCCAGCCCCAGTCGGTGACGGTTTCCAGCATTTCCCCTCCGCTCCAGCCTCGCATCAGGCCGCCTCCCTTCTAGGAGAGCCGCTGGGACTTGGGAATTGCGAAGCTGCATCCGGGGCATGACAGCCCCGCCTTTCCGTGGATAGGGTTGGGCGGAGCCAATCGGGAGGGAGTGACATGGCTGATATGGAAAGCGGAGAGGACGCCCCGGCGCTGATCGACCGGCGCATCCATGAGTTGAACGACTGGCGCGGCGAGACGCTGGCCCATATCCGCAGGCTGATCCTCGATTGCGACCCCGCCATCATCGAGGAATGGAAATGGCGCGGCGTCCCGGTCTGGTCCCGCGAGGGGATCATCTGCACCGGAGAAACCTACAAGTCGGTGGTGAAGCTGACCTTCGCCAAGGGCGCCTCTCTGGACGACCCGGACGGACTGTTCAACGCAAGCCTCGAGGGCAATACCCGCCGCGCGATCGACCTGCATGAGGGCGAGACGATTGACGCCAGCTCGTTCCAGACCCTCGTTCGCGCGGCGATCGCGCTGAACCTTGCGAAGAAGAAGGGCAAGGCGAGCAAGGGCGGTGCCTGAACTCGACGCGCCTCACGGACCTGAAATTTTCTCACCGAGGATGATTGCATGACGGATGTATTCGGATTTCGCGACCTGAAGGCGCTGGTGACCGGGGCAAGTTCGGGGATCGGCCATCGGGTGGCCGAGGCGCTGGCCGGGCATGGTGCGGCGGTCGCGGTGCATTACAACCAGAGCGCCGGGGCAGCCGAGGCATTGGTCGCCCGGATCGAGGCAGAGGGCGGACGGGCCGTCGCGGTCCAGGCCGATCTCAGGACGGATGACGCCGCCGAGGGGCTGGTGGCAAGGGCCGCCGAGGCTTTGGGCGGCATCGACATCCTTGTCAACAATGCCGGTGCGATGGGATCCCGCCAGACATTCGCCGCAGCCGGGGGCGGGCTCGCGAATGAGGTCTTCGACCTGAACTGCCGCTCGCTCGTCAGCGTGACCCATGCCGCCCTGCCCTTCCTGCGCGTCTCGGGCGCGGCGGCGGTCGTCAATACCGGCTCGATCGCCGGGCGGAACGGTGGCGGTCCGGGCGCGGGCTTCTATGCCGCCGCCAAGGGCTATGTCCATACCGTCACCCGTGGCATGGCGCGCGAATTCGCGCCGCTGGGCATCCGCGTCAATGCGGTGGCGCCCGGTGTGATCGACACGCCATTCCACGCGACCACCCCGCCCGAGGTCATGGCTTCGCTCAGGGCGTCGATCCCGCTCGGCAGGCTCGGCACGACCGAGGATTGCGTCGGCCCCTATCTCTTCCTCTGCTCGCCGAAGCTCAGCGCCTATGTGACGGGGCAGATCCTCGACGTGAATGGCGGGCAATACATGCCATAGGCGAAACGAAACAGGGGCGCGGGTTTTCGCCCGCGCCCCCTCGTGTCCTCAGGCCTTCTGCTTCAGGTCGAAGCGGTCGGCATTCATGACCTTCGACCAGGCCTTGCCGAAATCGGCGACGAACTTCGCTTTCGCGTCGTCCTGCGCATAGACCTCGGCAATAGCGCGCAATTGCGAGTTCGAGCCGAAGACCAGATCGACGCGGGTGGCGGTCCATTTCGGCGCGCCGGTCTTGCGATCGGTGCCGTCAAACACGTCCTGCGCCTCCGACTGGGCCTTCCAGACCGTGTCCATGCTGAGCAGATTGACGAAGAAATCATTCGTCAACTGGCCGGGCCGGTTGGTCAGCACGCCATGCGCGGTGCCGCCATGGTTGGCGTCAAGCGCGCGCAGCCCGCCGACCAGCACGGTCATCTCGGGCGCGGTCAGCGTCAGAAGCTGCGCCCGGTCGACCAGCAACTCCTCGGCCGGGACCGCGAACTGCTTGCGCTGATAGTTGCGGAAGCCGTCGGCCAGGGGCTCCATCCAGTCGAAGCTCTCGATATCGGTCTGCTCCTGCGTCGCGTCGCCGCGGCCGGGATGGAAGGGCAGCGCCAGATCGTGACCCGCGGCCTTCGCCCCGGCCTCGACCGCGGCATCGCCCGCCAGCACGATCAGGTCGGCGAGCGAGATCTTCTTCGCGCCCTTGGCGTCGAAGCCGGCCTTGATGCCCTCCAGCACGGAAAGCACGCGGGCCAGTTCCTCGGGCTGGTTCGCTTCCCAGTCCTTCTGCGGCGCCAGCCGGATGCGCGCGCCATTGGCCCCGCCGCGATAATCCGAGCCGCGGAAGGTCGAGGCCGAGGACCAGGCAGTACGGATCAGCTCCGCCGGCGCGAGGCCCGAGGCCAGCACCTCGGCCTTGAGGGTCGCGACATCGGCCGCATCGACCAGCGGATGATCGGGCGCGGGGATCGGATCCTGCCAGATCAGGTCTTCGGCCGGAACCTCTGGACCCAGATACAGCACCTTCGGTCCCATGTCGCGGTGGGTCAGCTTGAACCACGCGCGGGCAAAGGCATCGGCGAACTGGTCCGGGTTCTCGTAGAAGCGGCGCGAGATCGGGCCGTAGATCGGGTCGAAGCGCAGCGACAGGTCGGTGGTCAGCATCGAGGGCGCGATGCGCTTTGACGGATCATGCGCATCGGGCACGGTGCCGGCACCGGCGCCGTCCTTGGGCTTCCACTGCCACGCGCCCGCCGGGGATTTCGTCAGCTCCCATTCATAGTCCAACAGGTTCCTGAAGAAGCCCTGGCTCCATTGCGTCGGCTGCTGGGTCCATACCACCTCCAGCCCGGAGGAGATCGCATCGCCGCCAAAGCCCGAGCCGTGGCTGCTGGCCCAGCCGAGGCCCTGCAATTCGATCGCCGAGCCTTCGGGATCGGCGCCGACATGGGTGGCCTCGCCCGCGCCATGGGTCTTGCCGAAGGTATGGCCGCCGGCGATCAGCGCCACGGTTTCCTCGTCATTCATCGCCATGCGGCTGAAGGTCTCGCGGATGTCCTTGGCGGCAAGCAGCGGATCGGGGTTGCCGTCCGGCCCCTCGGGGTTGACATAGATCAGGCCCATCTGCACCGCGGCCAGCGGGCTTTCCAGCTCACGCTCGCCCGAATAGCGGCTGCCTTTCGATCCGCTCAGCGCCAGCCATTCGACTTCCGAGCCCCAATAGATGTCCTCGAGCGGCTCCCAGACATCGACACGTCCGCCGCCGAAACCGAAGGTCTTGAAGCCCATCGATTCCAGCGCCACGTTGCCGGTCAGGATCAGCAGGTCGGCCCAGCTGAGGCTGTTGCCGTATTTCTGCTTGATCGGCCAGATCAGCCGCCGCGCCTTGTCGAGGTTGACGTTGTCCGGCCAGGAGTTCAGCGGCGCAAACCGCTGCGCGCCCGCCCGCGCCCCGCCCCGGCCATCGGCCGTGCGGTAGGTTCCGGCGCTGTGCCAGGCCATGCGGATGAAAAGCGGCCCGTAATGGCCCCAATCCGCCGGCCACCAGTCCTGGCTGTCGGTCATCAGCGCGCGAAGGTCGGCCTTGACCGCCTCGAGGTCCAGTTTCTTGAACTCCTCGGCATAGTCGAAGGACTCGCCCAGCGGGTTCAACTGCGCATTGTCCTGATGCAGGATCTTGAGGTTGAGCTGGTTCGGCCACCACTCGCGGTTCGAGCGTGCATCCGCACGCGTCGTCCGGTTCGTCCCATGCATCACAGGGCAACCGCCCCCGCTCTTCACTACCTTGTCGTCCATGGCTGCTCCCTTCACTGACTGGCGACCTCGACACGATGCCCGCGTGGCGTCGGCCTCGGATGACTCGCATCACGGGAACCTTAATAGCGCATTGCGACGATTAGATTAATTTCTAATGTCTAATGGCGTTCATAACACCGGGTTATACGCCATCAATGCGCGTCGCCACCCGCCGCCTTGCCGGGCCTTTCGACAAAGAACAGCATCAAGCCCAGTCCGGCGAAGATCAGGACGAGCAGCAGGAAGATGTCGGAAAGCGACAGGATCACCGCCTGCAACCGCGCCATGCTGGTCACGGTCGCAAGCGCCGCTGTCTCGGCCGCGTCGCCAAGCGCGGAATAGGCCTGCGTCAGCATGCCGATGGCCTGGTTCGCGGCATCGTTGCCGGGGTTCACCGCCTCGGCCAGACGGGCGTAATGCACGTCCTCGCGATGGGACAGGATCGTGTTGATCAGCGCAAGGCCCACCGCACCGCCAAGGTTCCGCGTCAGGTTAAAAAGACCCGAGGCATTCTTGATCTTCTCGGGCGGCAGCATCCCCAGCGCGATGTTCGAGACCGGCACCATGCAGAGCATCAGCGAGACGCCCCTCAGCACCTGCGGCACGAAGATCTCCCAATAGTCCCAATCCTCGGTCAGCCCGGTCATCATCCAGCAGCTAAGCGCGAAGAGCGAGAAGCCGAGCCCCATCATCAGCCGCGGATCGACGCTTTGCGACAGGCGACCGGCGATCGGGGCGGTCATGAACATCGCCACGCCCGAGACCATCATCGCTTCGCCGATCTGGAGCGAATTATAGTCGCGCACGGCCGAGAGATAGACCGGGAAGATATAGATGAGGCCATAAAGCCCGATCCCCAGACCGAAGGAAAAGATAGATCCCATGGCAAAGTTGCGGTCGCCAAAGGCGTCGAGGCGCACGATCGGTTCCTCGGCGGTGAAGGCCCGCCAGAAGAACAGGAATATCCCCACGATCATCACCGCCGTCATCATCACGATCATCTCGTCGGCGAACCAGTCATCGCCCGCCCCTTCCTCGAGCACATATTCCATCGCGCCCAGCATCAGCGCGAGGCCGAGAAAGCCCCACCAGTCGAAGCGTTTCAGAAGGCTGAGATCCGGCTTGTCGAAATCAATCAGGAAGAAGGCGGCGGTGGTGACGATGATGCCGGGGATGACGTTGATGAAGAACAGCCAGTGCCAGCTCATGTATTCGGTGAGATACCCCCCGAGCGTCGGGCCGATCGTCGGGGCGAGGGTCGCGACCAGACCGATCATCGGCGAGACGATGTGCATCTTGGACCGCGGGAAGATCGTATAGGCGCAAGCGAACACGGTCGGGATCATCGCCCCGCCGATGAAGCCCTGAAGCGCCCGCCACAGGATCATCTCGCCCATCGAGTTCGAGAGCCCGCAGAGCAGGCTCATCAGCGTGAAGCCGCCCGCCGAGATGGTGAACAGCCAGCGCGTCGACAGCATCCGCGAGAGATAGCCGGAAAGCGGGATCATGATGACCTCCGCGATCAGGTAGGAGGTCTGGATCCACGGGATCTCGTCACCCGAGGCAGCAAGCCCGGCCTGAATCTCGGACAGCGAGGCCGAGACGATCTGGATGTCCAGGATCGCCATGAACATGCCCAGCACCATCAAAAGGAAGGTGATCAGGCGGCGGGGGTCTATGCGGTCGTCATCGACGACCGCCACCCCGCTGGCCGCGGCCGCGCCGGCCATGGCTCAGCCTCCGGTCCGCGTGGAATGCTGCGCATTGGCGCCCTGCTCGAGCGAACTCGTCAGCGCGTCCTGCGGCGGGGCGACATTGCCCCGCCCCCGCTCCTTGACCGGGGCGGGCATCAGGGGCCGATCCTCGCCGGTGCGGGTATCGACCTCGGCGACGACCGACATGCCGGGCCGCAACGGCAGATGGGTGCGGCTTTCGGCGTCGATGGTGATGCGGACGGGCACGCGCTGAACGACCTTGGTGAAGTTGCCGGTGGCGTTCGAGGCGGGCAGCAGGCTGAAAACCTGCCCGGTTCCGGCCGCCATGCTCTCGACCGTGCCGTGCAGGACTTCATCGGGCCAGGCATCGACGCGGACGGAAACGCTGGCGCCCGGATGGATATGGGCGATCTGAGTTTCCTTGAAATTCGCCTCGACATAGATGTCCTGAACGGGAACCAGTGTTCCGATCCGGCTGCCGGTGGTGACGAAGGATCCGACCTCGACCTGCCGTTCGGTCAGGACGCCGGCGAAGGGGGCGCGGATCTCGGTGAAGCCCAGATCGCGCTCGGCCTGCTTGACCGCCGTGCGCGCCGCGCGCGCGTCCAGCGCCGCGCTGTCCTGCTTGGCGTGAAGCACGGTCAGTTCGGCCTCTGCCTGGCTCAGCGCGGCCTCGGCGCTCTTGACCTGGGCGGCCGCGCTTTTCGCCGTCGCCTCGGCTGCGTCGACCGCCGCCTGCGTCCCGGCCGAGCTGCTTTTCAGCTCACGCGCGCGATTATAGGATTTCTGCGCCCCGTCATTGGTGGCCGTGGCTGCCGCAAGTGCCGCCTCCGCCTGCGCGATCGCGGCATTGCCCGAGCGGATCTGCGCCTCAAGCTGGGACTGCGCGCTTTGCGCCAGCGCCAGATTGTTCTCAGCCGTCTCAAGCGCAAGGTCATAATCCTCGGGGTCGATCCGCGCGATCACCTGATCCCGCTCGACCGCCGCATCCGGCGCAACCAGCATCTCGGACACATAGCCGGTTGCGCGGGCCTGCAGCGTGATCAGGTCGGCCTGCAGATAGGCGTCATCCGTCGACTCGTGGAAACGGCCGAAACTGTACCAGTGCCAGCCTTCATAGGCGGCGGCCGAGATCACCAGAATACCCAGGATGGCAAGGACGCGCTTGGCCTTGCCGGACTTTGCCCGCGGTTTCTCGGTCGGGCTGTCTGCATTGGACGACATTGCTGCGGCCTCTCGGTTGTCAGTCGCCAGCGGCGTTCGGTTTTTACGGATTGCACCCGGCCTCGGGAATCGGGGCCGGGTGCTGCTTGTCATAGAATACAATTGACCGAACCGTTCGGTCAATCTTACAATGCGCCTATTGAGGATCCGCCTTTCCCGAGGATTTGGATGAAGATGACCGATACGACGCCAGAGCCATCGGGCCAGGGCGAGCCTGTCGATACCCCGAAACGGCAGCAGATTCTGGACGGCGCGCGCCGGATGTTCCTTTCCAAGGGATTCGAAGGCGCGTCGATGCAGGATGTCGCCCGCGCGGCGGGAGTCTCCAAGGGCACGCTCTACGTCTATTTCGACAGCAAGGAGGCGATGTTCGAGGCGCTGGTGCTGAAGGAATGCGGCCGCATGCAGGAAACGCTGCGCCGCCTTGGCTCTGGAAACGGCACGGTCGAGGATGAGCTGATGGCGATCGGCCGGCAGATGATCGGGATGCTGCTGCAACCCGAGGTGATGGGCGCCATGCGCATGATGATCGGCGCGGGCGAGAAATTCCCCAATCTTGCCCGCAAGATCTATGAATCCGGTCCCGCCCGTTCGGTGGCGACGCTGGCCGATTATCTGGACCTGCGCCATGCCCGCGGGGATCTTGTCATCGACGACAGTGCGGCGGCGGCGGCAGAGTTCGTCGATCTCATTCTTGCGGGGCTGCAAAGGCGCGCGCTGCTGATGATGCCCCCCCTCAACCCGGCCGAGGTCGAGGCCCATCTGACCCGCCGCGTCTCGCGGTTCCTGACCGGCCTCAGGCCCGAGGACGGCGGCGTCCCCGGCTGACCTGCCCTTTTGGGCAGGTTCGCGTTATTGCGCGAGAAATGTCGCCCAGCCGACATTTCTGGTCCTCGACTGCTGCTAGATGTAAGTCACCAAAGGCGTGGGAAAAGTTGTTACCCACAAAGCGTGTTGTATCGAGTAATCATTGTTTCAAGTGCATTCGTTTGCAGTTGTTTGGAGCGGGGCGCCCTTGTGTCGTCCCGCTCCGAACCACATGATGGGTTTGAACCCATCAAAGCGATCCCCATTCTTCGCAATGTCACGCACCAGTTCTTGCGACCTTCACGGAACAGACGCAGCTGTCCCCCGCCGGGAGGTTGCCGCGTGACCATGCCGCCCTCCGCCTCTCCCCTGATGGAGGCCGAGCTTCTGGACGGCCTCGGCCCGGCACAGAAGCGCGCCTTGCTGGGCGAATGCCAGCCCCGCAACTTCCGCACGGCCAAGGACATCCTGTGGCAGGGCGAAGTCACCGAGGGTTTCTACCTGGTCGAGCATGGCCAGGTGGAGGTCACCTATATCGACCATCAGGGCAATTCGATCATCGTCCATATCGCCGGACCGGGCGAGGTTCTGGGCGAGATCGAGGCGCTTTCGGGCAAACCCTGCGCCGCCAGCTGCAAGGCACTCGCGGATACGCGGCTGCTTTATTGCACGGCGGCCCAGCTTCTCAAGCATATCCCGGCAGAGATCCTTGTGGTGAACCTCGCCAGCGTCCTGCATGACCGTCTGCTGCGCGACAACAGGCAGCGCTCGATCGACCATTTCCTGACCGCCGACCAGCGCATCTGCCTTTATCTGCTGCAGTTCACCACGGCGGCGCAACCGGATCTGCGGATCAACCAGACCGATCTGGCCGCCCTTGCCGGTTGTTCGCGCCAGACCGTGAACCGCAAGCTGAACGAATTGCGCCTGCGCGACGTCATCGAGATCAGCCGCGGCCGGGTCCGCGTCCTGCTGCGCCCACCGCTGGAGCGTGAAACCCAGTCGGCCGGCGTGGATGTAAAGCTCAGCTGACCATCGCCGCACCCACGCGGGCGCGCCGCCGGGCGCTGGCCTGCGCCACCATCGCGCAGATCAACAGCTGCGACATGTGATAGACCAGCACCGGCAGCACGGTCGCCCCCACCGTCGCCGCCGGGAAAAGCGCCGTGGCGATCGGCAGCCCGCTGGCGAGGCTCTTGGTCGAGCCGCAGAAGAAGAGGACCGCCCGATCCTCGTAAGGCAGGCCAAAGACCCGCCCCGCCGCCGTCATCAGCCCAAAGACCGTGCCGAGGAAGACGAGGATGACAAGGATCAGCGCGATCAGGCTCTGGACCGGGATCTCATTCCAGAGGCCCGAGGTCGTGCCGGCGCTGAAGGCCGAATAGACGATCAGCAGGATCGAGCCGCGGTCGACGGTCAGCGTCAGGGTGCGGTGGCGCATGACGAACCCGCCGACCACCGGCCGCAGAAGCTGGCCGAGGACGAAGGGCAGCAGGATCTGCGTGCCGATCTTGACGACCGCGTCCATGCTGATCCCGCCGCCATCCTGATGCAGCATCAGGGCGACCAGCGCCGGCGTCAGCGCGACCCCGATCAGGTTCGAGAGCGAGGCCGCGCAGATCGCCGCGGGCACATTGCCCCCCGCCATCCCGGTAAAGGCGATCGAGGATTGCACCGTCGAAGGCAGCACGGCGAGGAACAGCACCCCCAGCGTCACCTGCGGCCCCAGCAGCCCGCCGAAAATCGCCGCAACCGCCAGCCCCAGCAGCGGGATGACCACATAGGTCGCGGCAAAGGTCAGCCCCTGCAGCCGCCAGTTCAGCAGACCCGCCCGGACCGAAGCCGGGTCGAGCTTTGCCCCGTAGAGGAAGAAAAGCAGCGCCACCGCCCAGTAGGTGACGTATTTCAACCCGGTCGCGGCGATGCCCTGCGCGGGCAGGATGACGCCCAGCAGCACCGTGGCGACCAGCATCATCATATAGCTGTCAATGCCGATCCGTTTCAGGAATCCCATTCTCTGCCGTCCTTCGCCTTCAATATCCCAGCGCCATGCCGTCCTTGCGGCTGTCCGACCCGCCTTCGAGCACGCCGGAGCCCTGATCGACCCGGATCGCTTGCGCGCCGCCGATCGGGGAGTCCATCACCTTCAGCTTGTGGCCCCGCGCCTCCAGCGCCTGGCGGGTCTCCTCGGGGACGGTCCGCTCCAGTTCCAGCACGCCGCCAAAGGCGAAGCTGCGCGGCTGGTCAATCGCCTCCTGCAACCCCATCTTGCGGTCGATCACGCCCGAGAGGAAGGCGGCATGGCCCGCGGCCTGATATTGCCCGCCCATCACGCCAAAGGGCATGACCACACGGCCATTTTGCGTGACCATGCCGGGGATGATCGTGTGCATCGGCCGCTTTCGCGGACCGATGGCGTTCGGATGCCCCTCGATCAACCGGAAGGACGCGCCGCGGCTGTGGAACAGGATCCCGGTCGCCGGGTCCAGACGGCCCGAGCCGAAGCCGTGGAAGATCGAGTTGATGAAGGAAAGCGCGTTGCCCGCCTCGTCCACGACGCAAAGATAGATGGTGTCCTTGTGCTCAGGCTCGTCCCACAGCGCGGGCGGCAGGGCGCGGGTCATGTCGATCCGCGCGCGGAGCGTCGCCACCACCTCGTCCGAGAGCAGCCGCTCAACCAGCCCCTCGCATTCGGCGGGGTCGCCGATCAGCGCGTCGCGGTGGTGATAGGCCAGCTTCGTCGCCTCGGCATGGACATGGATGCGGTCCGTGTCCGACAGGGCGGCCATGTCGAAACCTTCGAGGATGCGCAGGATCAGCAGCGCCGCAAGGCCTTGCCCATTCGGCGGGCATTCATGGATCTCATATCCGCGATAGCAGGCGCTGATCGGCGTCACCCAATTCGCGCCGTCGGTGGCAGCGGCAAAATCCTCGACCGTGTGAAGGCCGCCGAGGCTTTGCAGATGCGCGACCATGCGCGCCGCCGTCTCGCCTTGGTAGAAGCCCGCGGCGCCCTTCTCGGCGATCTCGCACAGGCGGTCGGCCAGCAGGGGCTGGGCATGACGCTCGCCGGGTTGCGGGGGGCGGCCGCCGGGCAGAAAGACCGCCGCGGCATGGGGATCTGCGCCGATATGCGCAGCGGTCGCGGCCCAGTCCTGCGCGACACGCGGCGTGACGGGAAAGCCGTCGGCGGCATAGCCGATGGCGCGGGCGAACAGCCGCCCCAGCGGAATGCTGCCGTGATCGGCATGAAGCCGGCACCAGGCCGAGACCGCGCCGGGAACCGTAATGGCATGGGGGCTGGTCTGGGGGATTTCGTCGCCGAGGCCCGTGGCTTTCAGCGCCGCGACGGTGGCCGCAGCCGGCGCGCGGCCCGAGCCGTTCAGCGCCCGCACCTCGCCCCCGGCCGGGGCGTAAAGGGCAAAGCAGTCCCCGCCCAGCCCGGTCATCAGCGGATCGACGACGCATTG
>NZ_DATMFA010000118.1:0-19096 GCF_035556475.1 Paracoccus sp. (in: a-proteobacteria)
GCCGTGGCTCTTGGGAAAGAAGGGCCTTAGCCGCTCCATCTGCGCCTCGCTCAGCCAGAAAAAATTGCCCATCGGTCAGTTCTCCTTGCGGAGCCTGAAACACGCCAAAGGCACGAAATCAATGGGTCTGGAGCCTAGCGCGGAACGCCAGTCCCGAGCCTTCTACAATGACCGCGCGAGAGCCAAAGCTCGGTGCGGTTTATAAGCAATGCGAACTTAATTGCGTTCCAGCGGCTGATTAACGGTTGCGTCTCTCGGCGACTCGTGTTGGCATCGGCACCGTGATCGCCAGTAAAGATTTTCCCGTTATCTTTACCTCCCCACTATTTCCACATCCCTATTCTGACCGTTGAGGTTCGGACCAATTTCCCGGCGCATAGCCACCGGACTGGATGGCTGTTGCCCAAGCGGCACCGGACCCCGCGACGGTCGCATGAGCCTGGAGATACAGAATGGCTACGTTCACCGTTTCTACCGAATCCGTTGCAACCGGAACGATCCAGCAGGAAAACGGCAATCATGTCGTCTCTGTCGACACCCTCCCCATCGATGACTTTCTGGTGGGCCTCGGCCTCGACCCAAGCAATGCTGTCCTGAATATCACCATCGACGACAGCTATATCGTCACCGACGAGGATCTGGACGGCGATGGCGTCAACGATTCATATGTCCCGACCAATACGCCGCTTTCCGCCATGGTGATCGATGTCTATGGCGATGGCAGTCTGGTCTATACGCTCTCGCCGCAGAATCCCAATCAGAACCAGTTGCAGACCGACAACCAGGTCAGCGGCAATATCAGCCAGTTCAATGGCAATTATACGATCCTCGACTCCGACGGCAATGAGGTGGGCACCCTCGGTGGCAACATCTACCTCTCCAGCGACGGTGACTTTGTTGACGGCCAGAACAAGGTCGTGAATCCCCAGGACAATGGGGGCTTTGTCGTCGACGATCTCGCCGTGTGCTATCTGCACGGGACCCGGATCATGACCTCGCGCGGCGAGGTGCGGATCGAGGAACTGCGCGAGGGCGACCTGGTCGTCTGCCGGTTTGGGGGTCTTCGCCCGGTGCGCTGGATCGGCCGTCAGACCCTGTCGGGACTGCGCGCCCGCGGTCAGGAAGCGATCCGCTTTGCCGCCGGTTCGATCGGAGAAAACCTCCCGCGCGAGCCGCTGCTGGTTTCGCCCGGCCATTCGATGCTGATCGGCGAGACACTGGTTCTGGCAAGCGCGCTTGTCAACGGGATCACCATCACGCGCGAGAAAGCCCGGTTGAAATGGGAATATTACCAAATCGACCTTGGCGTGCATGATCTGGTCCTGGCCGAGGGCACCTGGTCCGAGAGCTTTGCCGACTGCCGCGATTTCCGCGAGCGTTTCAACAATGCCGATGAATATCATGCGCTCCATCCGAACGAGGTGGCGCCGGAGACACCCCTGCTATGTGCCCCGCGTCCCGCCGGCGGCGCGGCATTCCACGCGGCCCTCGCACATACCGCCCGCCGTGCGGTTTCAGCGCGCAGGCCCTTGGGGAGGGGCAAGCTTGAGGGCAGGATTGAAGGGTTTGCCGCCCCGAGCCATGTTACCGGCTGGGCGATGGACGCAGATCATCCCGGCCAACCTCTGATGCTGGACATCCTGCTGGACGGCGAGGTCATCGGCACCGCGCTGGCCTGCATTCCCCGCAAGGGCAAGGGCCATCAGGGCCGCATGGGCTTCGTGTTCAGCGGAGACAGGGTATTGTCGGTCGCGGAGCTTCAGCGCCTTGTCGTGCGTCGCCCCGAGGATGGCCAGATGCTTGCACCCGCGGCCTGCGCCAAACCGGGGCCGATGCATGGTCATGTCGACCTGATCGAGGCCACCGGACGGATCGAGGGCTGGGCGCGCGACAAGTCCAATCCCGGCCATCCGGTCCTGCTTGAGGTCGTACTTGGCAGCGAGGTTCTCGGCACCGTCCTCGCCTGCCTGCCCCGCCCCGACCTTGCCAAGGTCGAATTTGGCGATGCTGCCTTTCTTTTCGAGGCCGGCCGCGCGCTCTCTGCCGACGAGATGTCGTTGATCCAGCTGCGCCGAGCCAGCGATGGTGCCGTCCTGAGGCGCTCCTTGGCAACCCGCATGATCGACGGCCCCGCTGGCCGGACCGAGGCCGCCTAGCATTGCCGAGGCTCCGGTGCGCGGTTGAACGGCCGCGCACCGGGCCACCGCTAGAACCGCCAGGTCGCGCCGATGACGGGGCCGCGCAACTGCGTGTCGAAGACATGGCCGTCGTCGCTATAGTCCACATCCAGCACCTTGTATCCGGCCGAAAGCGAGGCACGGTCGGTGACGATCCAGTTCACCGTGGCCAGCAGTGACCAGGTCTTATCGGAGCCGACGCCGAAACCTCCGATGTCACCCTGCGCCTGGAAGGACCATTCGTCATTGATCGGGACAAATATCCGCGCCCCGACAATGGGATCGAACCAATCGAAACTTTCCTCGAACTCGACCGAACGACCCGCCGCCGAGACATTCAGCCGGTTCGAGATATTCCAGTATCTTGCCCCCGCCAGCGCATCGACCGTGATCCCGTTGGCGTCGTGGAAGCGGTATCCGCCCTGAAGGGTGGCGCTGAACTGCTTGCTGTCCAGCTCTCCCTTGACGGTCAGCCCGGCAGGCACGCCCGGGAGTGCCGGCAGCGGCCCCGTTGTGCGGCTGTTCGTCGTGTCCACGAACATGATGTCCCCGGAGATGATCCAATTCCCCTGCCTGCCCCAAAGGTTGATGAACCCCGCCATGTTCAGGCTGTCCATGATGTCCGAGAATGACTTCTCGACCGAAACTTCCGGGCCACGCTGGAACGGCGAGACATCGCCCTTCAAGGCGGCGGCCCAGATATAGGGCGTGACCTGGATGACCCAGTCGGATCGTTCCGATGTCGCGAGTTGCGGATCAATCCCCTCGACGGGGTCGGCCATCGCCATCGCGGGAGAGACGACAAGCAGGGTGACGAGCGTGATGGATCTCACAGGTATTCCCCTTTTGACGGCAGCGTCTGAAGCCAGTGGAATATAAATATCGGACGCAGGCAACCACCGGAAACAGGGATGCCGCGACATCGGCACCACTATCCGATTGCGTTCCCCATTCGCGTGACCGATGCTTCAACCGACTTATCCCCTCCGGGCTGGCGAACCAGAATTTGCCCGCAGCTTCCTGTCACCAAAAATCCGTAAACTGGCGAGAGAAATGACATGATTTTCCATCACCGTCCCCTTCGAGCCGCCCTGACCTGTGCAACCATGATCGCCGGCATCCTGACCGCCGGCATCGCCGATGCCTGCACCCGGTTCGTCTATCACGGGATCAACGACCAGATCATTACCGCGCGTTCCATGGACTGGAAGACGGATACCGGCACCAATCTCTGGGTTCTGCCCCGCGGCATGAAGCGGGACGGAAAGGCCGGGCCGAATTCGATCGAATGGACCGCGAAATATGGCAGCGTCGTCGCCTCGGCCTATGACGTCTCGACGACGGACGGTATGAACGAGGCGGGGCTTGTGACCAACCTGCTCTGGCTGGTGGAATCCGAATACCCGCATTTCGATGGCACGGGCAAACCGGGACTGACCATCGCCGCCTGGGCGCAATATGTGCTCGACAATTTCGCCACCGTGGCCGAGGCGGTCGAGGCGCTGGAAAGCGAGCCCTTCGTTGTCGTCACGGATAACGTGCCCGGCGAGGAGCGCCTGACGACCCTGCACCTGTCGATTTCGGATTCGACCGGCGACAGCGCGATCGTGGAATATATCGGCGGCAAGCAGGTGATCCATCACAGCCGCGACTATCAGGTGATGACGAACTCGCCCATCTTCGAGGAGCAGCTTGCGCTGGAATCCTATTGGCGCCAGATCGGCGGAACGGTGATGCTGCCGGGCACCAACCGCGCCTCGGACCGCTTTGCCCGCGCCTCGTTCTATGTGAACGCAATCCCCAAGACCGAGGATGCGGTGGAAACACTGGCCAGCGTCTTTGGCGTGATCCGCAATACCTCGGTGCCTTTCGGCCTGACCACGCCCGACCAGCCGAACATCTCGTCGACGCGCTGGCGCACGGTCGCGGATCACAAGCGCATGCTCTATTTCTTCGAATCCGCGCTGACGCCCAACACCTTCTGGGTGGACCTGAAAGAGTTCGATTTCAGCCCGGAGACCGGAAAGGTGCTGAAGCTCGACCTTGGGCCGCAGCAGTCGCATATCTATTCCGGCGTCGCGAATGGCGACTTCGTGGAATCCGAACCCTTCGAGTTCCTCGGGTTGTAACGGATTTGCCATCCAGCGGCTGCATGACTGTCATCTGGCCCGACTAGCAGAGGGCGATCGAACTGACAGGAGAAGTTCATGCGCCCGACCATTGCCCTGCTGGCCTGCGCCCTTGCCACGCCGGTTGCCGCCGAGGAGGTATTTCCGGCCAAATTGGCCGGTCACGCCATGCTGCCCGCCTTCACCTTGGTGACCCCGCCCGAGGACGCGCCCCGCGACCTCTGGGTATCGGGCAAGTTCACCGGCAAGACCCGCAACGACGCGCCGATGAGCGTCGAGGGCGATGTGGGCAAGGCCTATGGCAACCACAAGACCGGCATCTCGCTGCCCTTCCTTGGCCAGCCCGTGCAGGGTATGTCGGGATTTGCGATGAACCGCGCCGAGGATGGCAGCTGGTTCACGCTGACCGACAATGGCTTCGGCACCAAGATCAACAGCCCCGACGCGATGCTGTTCTTCCACCGGATGCAGCCCGACTTCGAAAGCGGCAAGGTCAGCCGGCTCGAAACCGTCTTCCTGCGCGATCCCGACCGCAAGGTTCCCTTCCGCATCGCCAACGAGGCGACCGAGGGTCGCTATCTGACCGGCGCGGATTTCGACCCCGAGAGCATCCAGTATCTGAACGACGAAATCTGGATCGGCGATGAATTCGGCCCCTATATCCTGCGCGTGGCGCGGGACGGGCGCATCCTCTCGGTCCACCAGACCATGCTGGATGGCGCGGTGCTGAACGGACCGGATACCGCCGGCACTGTCGTTCCGGCGCTGCCCGGCAAGGATTTCCGCGTCCAGCGTTCCGGCGGATACGAGGGCATGGCGCTGCAACCGGGCAGCGATCTGCTGTGGGCGATGCTGGAAAAGCCGATCCTTGCCGAGAATGGCGAGCCGGAGGGCAACTTCCTGCGTGTAATCACATTCGATACCGGCAAGGCGGACTGGACCGGTGAAAGCTATCGCTTCCGGCTGTCCGACGGGGCAACGGCAATCGGCGATTTCAATTTCATCGACGAAACCCGGGCGCTGGTGATCGAGCGCGACAATGGCGAGGGCGATGCGGCCCGGGCCTGCGCCGAGGGCGCGACCGAGCTTGGCGACTGTTATCCGATGCCCGCCAAGGTCAAGAACATCGTCCTGGTCGATACCGCCCAGACAGATGCCGAAGGTTTCCTCGGCCGCATCGGACATGTCAGCCTGCTCGATATTGCCGATCCCGATGGCAAGGCTCTTGCCGGGACGAAACCGGCCGAGGGGAATTTCACCTTCCCGTTCTTCACCATCGAAGACGTGGCGCGGGTGGATGACAGCCACATCATCGTCGCGAATGACAACAACCTGCCCTATTCCGGCGGGCGCGAGATCGGCCGGGCCGCAGATAACGAGTTCATCCTGCTCTCGGTGCCGGAACTGCTTTCGGCCAGATAGCATTGTTGAGAAAGAGGCTGGGGCCGGACACGTCCCCAGCCGCGAGGGTCAGGGATCAGGCGGAGCGGCGCTGAGGGCGGGAGCCTTCGCCTAGAAACTGAAAGATCGCGCATACGCCGATCACACCGATGCCCGCGCAGACATAGAGCCCGAATGCCTGGACAGCGCCCATGCCGGAGAGCAGGCCGAGAATGGCGGTCGGCGCTGCGATTGCCACGGAGAGCATCAGCGAGGGCATCCTGGGCGTTCCTGCCTTTCCACCGGGCGTCCCTTCCATGCAAGCCCGGTCAGTTTCGGTCCATCCAATCGACAAACAACAAATCAGACAATTAGTTCCGCCTTTCTTACCAGAGAGGCATGGATTTCTGACCATTTGAATGAACGAACCAGACGTATCGGACTTTAGTGGTGGAAGCCGCGGAGGCGAGTCAACTCTGACCTTCCGTCACCCAGGTGGCAGTTCGCCTGATGCGGGAAGGCCCGCGGCAAATGCCGGCTCGACCTGCAGGCAGATGTCGATGCTGTCGCGCAGCGCCCTGGCGACCACGGGATTGAGGGCGAGATCGACCGGAAACCCGGCATTGTCCACCAGCCGAAAGACGATGCCCGCCGCACCGATGTCGATGATGCTGAATGATATCGGCACGACCTCGGCCCCGGCCCCCCTTTCCGGGTCAGGCAGGGGCACACCGGTCAGCATGGCGCGCTTGGCAGCCTCGATCTCTTCTCTGGTCATGGATCTATCCTGTGGACCATCCGGCGGAACGGCGGGGGCATTGTCTGGCAGTCTGCATAGCCGAGGATATGCGCCACAGTCACTTCACAGATCGGGCATATCCGGCATTCGTCTGACGTGAGATTATCGCATCACGCTGATGGAACGGCCAGCCCGATCGGCGGCCCGTAGTGGCCGGGCGGCGCAAATCCGCGCAGCAAAGTTACAATTGCCGAGGCTTTCGCTTGGGTATATGGTCGCCGGGATTTCAATGGAAGGCCTCGCATGTTTCCCATTCGCCCGCATCGCAGCACCGGAACCCTCAACTCAGCCTCCGGTGTCGCATCGGCATTGCTGCGCGCCCGCGCCGCGGAATGGGAGGTCGACCTGATCGAGACGCCGGAAAGCCTGACCATGCATGTCTGGGGCAGCGAACTGTGCCTGGTGCCCGAGGAAGGGCTGGTGCGGATCGAGTTGCGCGCCCCCGAACAGCGCCTGATCGGTGTCTTGCAGGACAGCGCGACCGAACTTTTCGAGAGCCACGGCATGGCGATCACCTGGGACAGCGTTGACGAAGGTGCGCTCGCGCCCGGCCTCGCGCTGATGCAGGTGGTATCGGTGACCCAGCGCACGCCCGGCTTTATCCGCGTGCGCGTTGCCGGACCCGAGGCGCTGCGCTTTGGTCAGGGCAGCATGCATTTCCGCCTGCTTATCGCGCCGCAGGGCCGCGCCCCGGTCTGGCCCCGCATCGCCCCGAACGGACGCACCCGCTGGCCCGAGGGCGCGGATGCGCTGCATCGTCCGGTCTATACGGTTGCCGAGCAAGGCGGCGACTGGATCGACTTCGACATTTTCGCCCATGTCGGCAGCCCGACCTGCGACTGGGCGGCACGGACCCAGCCGGGCGAGGTCGTGGGCCTTGTCGGACCCGGGGGCGGCTGGTGTCCCGAGGCCGACGAATTGTTCCTTTTCGGCGATGAAACCGCGCTGCCCGCAATCACGCGGATGCTCGATCTGGCCCGGGGGCGCGTCAGGGCCTTCGTCAGCGCCCGGGAAGCCGATCTCGGGAAGTTGGCGGGGGATTCCAGGGTGGTGCGCAGCGGTGACCTGCTGGCCTCGCTCGCCGCGGCAGATCTGGATGCGGAGAAGGATCTGCAAGTCTGGTTCGCGGCCCATGCAAACCTGGCCCGTGACGCGCGCCGACAGCTTTTGGCGCGCGGTCTGAGCAAGCGGCAGTTCACGGCCGCCGCTTACTGGGGTCAGCCGGACAGCCGCGCGTAGACGCCGCCCTGTGCGATCAGCGGGCCATGCTGCCCGCTTTCGACGATGCGCCCCTCTTGCATGACGACGATGCGATCGGCGTGGCGGATGGTCCCCAGTCGATGCGCGATCACCAATGTCGTTCGCCCGACGGCGAGAGCGTCAAGCGCCGCCTGAATCTCGCGCTCGGTCTCGCTGTCGAGGGCCGAGGTCGCTTCGTCAAGGATCAGGATGGGCGGGTTCTTGAGGAAGGCGCGGGCGATCGCCACGCGCTGCTTCTGCCCGCCGGACAGCATCACCCCGCGTTCGCCGACGATCGTGTCGAGCCCCTCCGGCAGGCTCGCGATCATCGGGCCGAGCTGGGCCTGTTCGGCCGCCCGCATGATCTCGGCGTCAGAAGCCCCCAGCCTGCCATAGGCGATGTTCTCGCGCAGCGTGCCGCCGAACAGGAAGACATCCTGACTGACCAGGCCGATCTGGCGGCGCAAGCTGTTCAGCTTCATCTGGTCAAGCGGGATCCCGTCGACGACGATGCGCCCTGCCCCCGGCTCGTAGAAGCGCGGCAGCAGCGCGAGGAGCGTCGTCTTGCCCGCGCCGGAGGGGCCGACAAAGGCCACCGTCTCGCCGGCCGAGATGGTCAGGTCGATCCCGTTCAGGATCGGCCGCCCGCTGTCATAGCCGAAGCTGACATTCTCGAACCGGATGTCGCCCCTGAGCGCGGGAGCCTCAATCGCATCGGGCGCGTCGCGGATCTCGGGCTCGGTCGCCAGAAGTTCCTGATAGCGGCGGAAACCGGCGATGCCGCGCGGATAGGTTTCGATCACGGCGGCAATCTTCTCGAGCGGGCGGTAGAACACGCCGACGAGCACCAGAAACCCCACGAAGCCGCCGGTGCTGAGCGAGCCCTGCAGCACGAAGCCCGCCCCGGCGACCATGACGACCACCTGAACCAGACGCAGCCCCATATATTGCAGGGTCGTCACCGTGGCGATCACCCGATAGGCCTGCAGCTTGGTCCGGCGATAGTTTTCGTTGTCGACGGCAAAAAGCTCGCTCTCATGGGCCTCGTTGCCGAAGGCCTGCACCACGCGAACGCCACCCAGCGCCTCCTCCAGCCGGACGTTGAAGTCCCCTACACGGGAATAGATCGCGCGCCATGTCTGCGTCATCCGCCCGCCATAGACCACGATCAGCACCAGCATGGCAGGCACGATGACCGCCACGACCAGCGCGAGCGTCGGGTGGATCCAGAACATCAGGAGGAACGCGCCGACAAAGGTCATCAGGGCGATGACAGCATCCTCGGGTCCATGATGGGCGACTTCGCCGATCTCCTCGAGGTCGCGCGTGACGCGGGCGACCAGCTTGCCCGTCCGGGCACGGTCATACCAGCGCCAGGAGAGCCGCGTCAGATGATCAAAGGCGCGCGCCCGCATCTCGGTCTCGATATTGATCCCGAGCTTGTGGCCCCAATAGACGACGATCGCCATCAATCCGCTATTGACCACGTAAAGCGCGAGCAGACAGATAGCAGCGGCGACGGTCAGGCTCCAGTTGCCCTGTGGCAGCAGATGATCGATGAAGGCGGTGATCGCCAGCGGAAAGGCCAGCTCCAGCAGCCCGGACAGCACGGCACATCCGAAATCCAGCCAGAACAATCCCATCCACGGGCGGTAATAGGCGAAAAACTCCCTCAGCATTCTCAGTCCTTGTCATCCTCAGGCGTGAATGACGGCTGTGCCACCATCCTCGCATAGCAGGACCTGCATCGGCAGGCCACAGATCCGCACCAGCGCCGCGGGTCGTCAGACTACCGGGCATTCCTCGCAACGCGATCCGACAGCCCTTGAGCGCCACGACGCGAGCGTCGAGTGGGCAAACCCCCGTTCAGGACGACGATCGCGCTATGGCCCGCTCATGGCATATGCGGCGCATCAGTGAAAGCTCCTCCGGTTTTTGGGCAGGACGGAGGTGGCGCGCGGCGCTATGGCCGGCTTGAAGTGGCAGATGGTGTTGGGGGTCAGGGGGCCTTCTAGGTTCCGTGCTGTCACTCAGATGAGGATGGGGTCGTTCAGGAAAAGGAGATCAGATATTTAATTAATCCGCATAATAAATATGATTTGCGGTTAACATAGGAATTCTGATCGACGTCCCCAGAATGCATATGCCCGCACGCACATGACATATTGCGTTCAGCCGGGGCGACCGCCTCCCGTTCTGCCGGTCCCCCTTCGGCTTTGCCATGAAGCGTCAGATAAGGATTCAGGCGTAGAAGGGCGCAGGGAGTGAGACCCGCCACCCTGCTACCGCAGCGCGGATGGGAGTTTGCCCTAACTTGTCAGCATCGCCGATCCGACTAAGCCTTCATTCAGCCATTTTCTCAGGTCAGACGCCTACCCGCTGGCGTGGCGGTCATCCCGTATTCAGGTACCTTTGGTCAACGCGATCTCGATAGCCTGCATCGCCAATTCGATCAGATCGTCAGTTATCTGCACACCTTCAATACGAATGAAATGTCCGACGCCGTCGCTGTCATGGCGCAGCCTTGCCCCGTCAGGTAGGTATTTGACCCGCCCCGGCAAGGATCGGTCAGCAGTGCGCCGCGGCCGACCGCCGCGACTGGGATCGCGCGGAACGCTTTCGGTTTGTTGCAGCACCGGCTCAAGCAGCGACCACTCGCCCTCTCCATCAGTAGGCGCCGAGGCCGCCAACACGCGCCGCACATCATCTGTCAGCCCCGCGCGCAAGGCAGCGGCGAGCCGTAGCCCCTGTCGTTCGGACAATGCCTGTGGAAACGTCAACAGATCGCCCAACTCCTCGTGGATCAGTGCAAATGAACGAAGCTTCGAACGTTTCGCCTTCGACCCTGACGAAAACAGCTGATCGATCGCATCCTCGACACTCTCGAACGCGCCATTATCCGCGGCGACCACGGCCACCCTGCCCCGCTCATATTGGCTGAGATCCGAGCGGATCTCGTTCTCCTCGACCATCGCCACGAAGGCCTCGGCCGAGCCCTGCGGATTGCGCACCAGCGCCCGGATGGTCGCAAATTGCGGATTGCCGGTCTCGCCATGCAATGCCTTGACCGCCGAAAGCCGCCTGAACCCTGAAATGAGTCCGTAGATCTTGCCGTCCTGAGGAACCGCAAGCTCGAACAGTTCGATAGGCAGCCGCAAACCGTGGCTCAGAATGGACGCTTTCAGCTCGGCCATTTCTTCGGGATCGAGCGTCATCCGGTCGCGTATCATCTGGTCGGCGATAATCTCGGAAAGCGGCACGTCGCGGGCAAGGAGGCCGCGGGCCTCGGCATCGCGAAACCGCTCTGCGTCCTTCCGATTACGCGCGGCTTCGGCACGCTCTTCGGTGGAATGAACCTGCGCCAATGCCGCGGCCTCTGCGGCGACTGTCGCGATCGGCACGGACATCCCGAGAGGGTCGCGACGGGTTTCGCGCGCGAAACCATCCTCGATTTCCTTCAGCTGTTCTCGGGTGGGAGCTTCGAGTTGCCTGCGCTTAGCCATGTTTCGCCTCCTTCTCGTTCATTGCCATGTCCCGCCACCAGGAACCTATCAGGATCTCCTTCACCTCTGCATAGGTCCGATCGAAGGTTTCGCGTCCGCGAACATAGGTTTCACGGTTGAAGTCCCGATAGTCGGCCTCGTAGATCCCGTTCACCTGCTCGCCTGCCTGGCCCACCAGAGCAGTGAAATCCTGCCGGTAGGTTGTCATGAAATCGCCGAAATAGGCCTGGATGACGTTGGCGAGATTCGTCTGCTGGGCGGCATCGAAGCGCGTGATGATTGCCCTGACCACATCCCATTCGAACTTCATCTCCGGCAATCCTTGACGTCGCCGGACCGAGTTCTCGCCGTCCTCGATACTGGCGAAAGTAGAGTAGAGCATGTCGAAGAACCGCCCGGTGGAATCAAACTCCAGGAAGGAGGCTCCAAGCGGGACCAGTAAGATATCGGCCGCGGCAAGTGCGTTGATCGTCAGGTACCCAAGTGCAGGAGGAGTATCCAGCAGCACGACGTCATAATTATTCAGAATCTCCTCGCGCTCCAGAAAACCTGTCAGCGCATCCCAGAGCGGCCATCCCTTGAGGCCCATGCGCCAAACCGGGATCTGAAACTCGGCCCAGTAGAGGTTGAGTTGGGCGCCGATCAGATCGATATTCGGCCAATGGGTTCGCTGGATGACGTCGGAGGCCTTGACCTTCAGCGCCTCCGACAAGGTTTCGTCGAAGGGCAGGGGTGCCTCGCCCTGGGCCGCGCGAACCTCGTTCTCCGCCTCCAACGCAAGGGCGTAATCCTTGGCCAGCAAGGGAAATACGGTTTTCCATTCGTCCTCGACCTTGCCCCCCATGATCGACGTCATGGAGCCCTGGCTGTCGAGGTCGATGACCAGAACGCGATAGCCATCCAGCGCCGCCGACATGGCAAGATGCGCTGCGGTCGAGGTCTTCCCGACCCCTCCCTTGAAGTTCGCGACCGCGATGACCTTCGCTGGCAGACCTTCCGGCCGGAAGGGGCGGTATTCCTTGCTGCTCGCCCCTTCTTCGGCGAAATGGTTTCGCAGCTCGATCACCTCTTCAAGCGTGAACCATTTGGTCCCGCCTTCGCCGGCCCCTTGCGGCAGATCCGGGTTCTGCTTCAGCACGCGACGCAGATGCGCCGGCGCCACCGGAAGCAGGTACTTGCAGATCTCCCAGGTCGAGAATTTCCGCAGCCGCTTCGCTCCGTCCGGGGCATATCCTCGCTTGGCAAGATCGCTTCGCCCGCGCGCGGCAAAAGCTGCTGCTTTCGCGAATCGGGCGGTATCGATAGGCTCCCCAAGGCGGGCTGCAGCCTGTTCGGGATCGAGGCTGAAATAGGGTGGGGAAGATGTCTCGCTCTTTTTCGACATGATGCCTTTGCCTGCCTGATGTGCTTGGTTTTCCTGTCTGTGACGCCAACCATCGCACATGCGAGAAAGTAATGTAACCGGGTTATTCTATCTCTAAGGTTTCGCGGCGAAACCACCTCTTTCCACAAAATTAATCGGAACGGGCAGCACATAAGTTGAGAATCTTTAGAAAGCTTTAGAATCTTTTCGCTCTACAACAACCTGAATTTTCTTAGAAATATACCTTCTTGGAACCCAAATCCGGGATGTAAAGCACCTGATTTCGGGACGAAAGACCCCAGAATACGGTGGGAAGGGCACGGATTCGCGGTTTTCGGGACTCCTGGATACGGGAAAGACCGAAACCTGCGTAACCTTCGCACCTCAAGCTCCTGCGCAGCGCACCTACATCCCGTAAACGGGGCCCTCCCAACTGAACTGAACCCCAAGGGAACCCGTCTACAGGATAACGCGGGGCCGATATTCAGGCACCCGTTGAACGCTTGCCAGAAGGTTCCTTCTCTGCGACGATACTGAAGGAGAATCCGGAAAACGGGCGAATGGGCGGGAGATAGCATGGCAGAGCAAGTGATCAAGCTCAGCGGGGCCTTGCGGCGCGGATCGGTCAAGAAGAACGTGGCCGCGATCCATGTTTCGGGCAAGCTGACATTGCTGCAGCGCAAGCTGTCGAATGTCCTGCTGCTCAATGCCTATGACCACCTCATGTCACGCCCGAGCCATCGGATCGATGCCCGGACGCTCTGCACCATGATCGGCTACAACTCGAACGACATGGACACGCTCAAGCAGGCGCTGCGCAGCCTGGCCGAGACATTGGCCGAATGGGACATGCTCGATGACAAGGGACGGCAGGAATGGGGGGTTTCGGCGCTGCTGTCCTATGCGCGGCTGCGGGGGGGCGTTTGCGAATATGCCTATTCCCCGGCGCTGGCTGAAAAGCTGCATGACCCCAAGGTCTTTGCGCTGATCAACCTCAATATCCAAAGGCGCTTTTCCAGCGGCCATGCGCTGGCGCTTTACGAGAATTGCTATCGCTTCGTGCGGACAGGCAGCACGGGCTGGTGGCCGATCGATCTTTTCCGCCGGCTGATGGGGGTGGATGGCAGCGCCTATTACGAGAACTACAAGCATCTGAACGCCAAGATCATCAAGCCCGCTGTGGCCGAGGTGAACAAGAACTCGAACATCGTGATTGCGCCCGAAACCCGGAAAGAGGGCAGGGTGGTCGCGCAGATCCGGTTCCGTATCAAGGAGAACCCCCAGCTCGCCATGTTCGAGATCGACGATCAGGAGGGGGTGCGCAAGTCCGACACCTATGCCCGCCTGATCGGTCTGGGGGCGAGCGATCGTCTGGCGCGGCAATGGATCGCCGAACATGGCGAGGATCATGTCGGCCAGAAGCTCAATTATGTCGCCGGTCAGAAGGGCGTCGAAAGCCCGGTCCGCTACCTCTCCGCCGCATTGCGCGATGATTTCGGCGCGGTGCCGCCCCCCGATCCCGTGGACATTACCGCCCAGTGGCAAAGTGAGGAGGCCCGCCTCGAACGGGAGAGCCGCGAGCGCGCCGAGCGTGACGCCGTGGCCGAAGAGCGGCGTTGGCGCGTCGCCCGGCTGACCCGCGTGCGCGAGATTGCCGATGGCCGCAACCCGACCCAGCGGGACGCCGACAGGCGGATCTTCCTCTCGCGCCTCGATGATGAGTTGGACCGGACGGATTTCATCCGGCATGGCTGGAACTCTGCCCTGAACCTGCGTGCGATCCTCGGTTTCTGGGAGGACATGGTGCCGGGCATCTTCGACGACGTGGCCTGATCCTTCAGCCCGGAACCGGCGCCCAGATCACTTCCTCGACGCGCGGGGCGCCGGTTGCCAACATGACCAGCCGGTCGAAACCCAGCGCGCAGCCCGAGGATTGCGGCATCAGGGCAAGCGCCTCCAGCAGCTCCTCGTCCAGCGGATAGCGCTCGCCATAGACGCGCTCCTTCTCTTCCATCTCCAGCAGGAACCGGCGACGCTGCTCCGCAGGATCAGTCAACTCGCCAAAGCCGTTCGCCAGCTCGACGCCGCAGGCGTAAAGTTCGAACCGCTCCGCCTCGCTGGGGTTGTCCGCAGATCGGCGTGCAAGTGCGGCTTCCGCTGTTGGATACCGGTCCAGGATAAGGGGGCGGCCATGACCCAGATGAGGCTCGACCTTCTCGACGAGGATGCGGGACATGACGTCGGACCAATTGTCGTCCTCGGATGTTCGGATGCCCTTCGCCTCCGCCCGGGCGCGCAAGGCATCACGGTCGGTTTTGGTCCCGTCGCAAGTGCCGAGGAGGTCGATCCCGGCATATTCGCGAAAGGCTTCGGCGACGCTCACCACTTCAGGCTCGGCATAGGGGTCGCATTCGCTGCCCCGAAAGCGGAACTGTTCGGACCCGGCGGCTTCGGCGGCGAGGCGCAGGAAGGCGGCGCAGTCCCGAAAGAGCTCAGAATATTCCTCGCCCACGCGATACCATTCCAGCATGGTGAATTCGGGACTGTGGAGGCGCGTCCGCTCGCGATTGCGCCAGACATGGCCAAGCGAGAATATCCGCCGCTCGCCAGCCGCCAACAGCTTTTTCATCGCAAATTCGGGACTGGTGTGCAGATACCGGCGATGCGCGATGCCGTCATTGCCGATCATCTCGGTCGCAAAGCCATGCAAATGCGCCTCGTTTCCCGGGCTTCTGGCAAGGGCAGAGGGGTCCACCTCGATGAAGTCTTGCGACGCCAGCCAGTCCCGTATCGCGGCCTGTGTCCGGTTCCTTGCCAGCAGCAGGGGGCGGCGTCCGGAATGGCGGGAGGGATGCCACCAGGGGTTCGTCATGGTCGATTTCATCGGTGCAACTCCTGACTCGGCGGGAACTGCCGCTTGCGGCTGGCAATGCGGCGCGGAAAACGTTATGGGACCACATCTTTGCCGGCCTTCGCTTGCCGGCTTCCCGGTATCTGAAAAGCACGCAAGGAACCAGTCTTGAAAGTCATCGCTTCAAGCCTCCGCAAAGGCAATGTCGTCGAGATCGACGGCCGCCTTCATGTCGTCCTGACGGCGACGAACTTCCACCCCGGCAAGGGCACGCCGACGACGCAGGTTGACCTGCGCCGCATCTCGGACGGCAACAAGGTGTCGGAACGCTGGAAGACGACCGAGCAGGTCGAACGCGCCCATGTGGACGAGCGCGCCTACAACTTCCTGTATGAGGATGCCGAGGGTTTCCACTTCATGGAACCCGAAAGCTATGAGCAGGTCACGGTGTCCCCCGACGTCGTCGGTGACGACAAGGTGTTCCTCGAGGACGGCATCAGCGTCTTCCTGCAGGTCCATAACGGCGTCGCAATCGCGATCGAGCTGCCGCAGAAAGTCACCGTCGAAGTCACCGAGACCGAGCCGGTGGTGAAGGGCCAGACCGCCTCCTCCAGCTACAAGCCCGCGATCGCCCATAATGGCGTGCGGATCATGGTGCCGCCGCATATCGGGGTCGGAACCCGGGTGATCATCAACACCGCCGACCTCACCTATGTCGAACGGGCCAAGGCCTGAGATCAGAAGGGGGCGCTTCGGCGCCCTTTTTCATGTCGCGCCGCGAGCTTCTGCTGACGGTGATCCCTCGATAACCCCGGCCGGGGGAGGGGGCTTTCATCCCCGAACTTCCAGCACCGCAACGACCCCCGGAGACATCGCTTCGGGATCAAAAAAAAACCGCGCCGGAGACAATGCTCCGGCGCGATCTGTTCCCCTGACAGATCAGAACGGGCTGTCGGGATAATAGAACTGCTCGGCGTTCTCGGGCGTGATCAGCTGCGAGCCGATGATGAAGCGCCCCGTCATCGGCGCGTTCGACACGAAGCGCAGCGCCGTCATCTCGATCGCCGAGGAGATCAGCGCCGGCGGATATGTCACGTTCACCGGAAGCTGCTTGTCGCCATCCATGATGCGCTTGACGATTTCCTTCATGCCGGCGCCGCCGATCACCCACATCTCGTCGGTGCGGTTGGCGGCGGCAATCGCCTCCATCACGCCGATCGCCATGTCGTCATCGGCAGCCCAGACTGCGTCGATCTGCGGATATTTCGACAGGTAGTCCTGCATCACGGTGAATGCGTCGTCGCGGTTCCAGTTGCCGTGCTGCATGTCGAGGATCTCGACATCGGAGCCTTCCAGCGCCTTCTGGAAGGCGTCGACGCGCTCGTTGTCCAGCGTGGTCGGAATACCGCGCAGCACCACGATCTTTGAGCCGGGCTTCAGGTTGGCCTTGAAATACTCGCCCGCGACGCGGCCGAAGGCGGTGTTGTCGCCCGCGACGTAAAGATCCTCGATGCCTTCCTCGCTGAGGCCGCGGTCAACGACGGTGACGAATTTCCCGGCCTCCTTCACCGCTTTCACCGGGGCGGTCAGCGGCTCGGATTCGAAGGGCAGGACGACCAGCCCGTCGATATTGCGCGTGGCCATCATGTCCTCGATGTCGTTCACCTGCTTGGCGGCATCGCCCGCCGTCGCAAGGACGAATTCGAGGTTCGGATAGGCCTTGCCCAGCCGCGCGATGGTGTCCTGCGCGTGCCAGTTCAGCCCGCCCATGAAGCCATGCGTCGCCGACGGGATCGAGACGCCGATGATCTTCTTCTCGGCCTCCTGCGCGAAGGCCGCGCCCGCCGTCATGCCAAGGGTCGCGGCAAGGGCCGCGGCCTTCATCAGGTTTCTGCGTTTCATTTTCCTCTCCTCCCCAGGACTACCGCTCGTCGGCGGTGCTTTTCTCCCGCTGCAAGACGACAGCAAGAACGATGATGACCCCCTGTATGGCCCCGTTCAGATAGGGGCTGACCAGATCGGCCAGATTCAGGATATTGTCGATCAGCGACAGGATCAGGACACCGACCACGGTGCCCCAGACCCGGCCCGTGCCGCCCTTCAGCGCGGTGCCGCCGATGATGACGGCGGCGATTGCCTCAAGCTCCCACAGCACCCCGGTCGAGCCCGAGGCCGAGCCGAGGCGCGGGACGTAAAGCACCACCGCCAGCCCGACCAACAGGCCGAGCAGCACATAGGTCATCAGCTTCACCCGGTTCACGTCGATCGCCGAATAGCGCGCCACCCGCTCGTTCGAGCCGATGGCCTCGACATGGCGGCCGAAGCGGGACTGGCGCATCAGCCATTCGCCAAGGATCGCGACGATCGCGAAGGTGATGATCGGCCAGGTGATCCAGCCGATCCCGCCGTAATAGACCGGGCGGTAAAGCGTGCGCAGCCCCGAGGCGAGACTCAGCGTGCCGCCATCGGCCAGCCATGTCACCAGCGAGCGGAAGATACCCATCGTGCCCAGCGTGACGATAAAAGGCTCGATCCGGGCCTTGGTGACCAGCGCGCCGTTCAGATAGCCGGCGATCAGCCCGCCCAGCAGCGCCACGCCCATGCCAATCAGGATCGTGCCCCAATGTATTCCCAGCGCGGGCGCAATGGCGTTCATCGCCATGATCGTGACCCCGGCCAGAAACGCGGCCATCGAGCCGACGGACAGATCCAGCCCGCCCGCTGTGATCACAAATGTCATCCCGACCGCGATCATGCCGATGAAGGCAGATCGAGCCAGAACATTGGTGATGTTCGCGGGGGCGAGGAAGGCCGGGTTCAACAGCGCGCCCAGCACGACCAGCGCGATCAGGGCGACGATGGGGCCAAGCGTATGCAGGTCGGGACGTTTCATGCAGCCTCTTTGACGCCCATGGCAAGGCGAACGATGTTTTCCTCGGTCATCATCGGCCCGGCGAGTTCGCCGGCAACGCGGCCCTCGCGCATGACCAGCACGCGGTCGGACAGTCCGATGATCTCGCTCATCTCGCTGCTGATGACGATGATGCTGCGGCCTTCCTCGGCCAGCTTGCGGATGAAGGCATAGATCTGGCGCTTGGTGCCGACATCGATGCCGCGGGTTGGTTCGTCGATGATGATGATGCGCGGATCGGGCAGCATGGTCTTGGCCAGAAGCAGCTTTTGCTGGTTCCCGCCCGAAAGCTTGCCCGCCGGCATGTCGCGGCGCGGCGCGCGGATGTCGAAATCCTGCTTCGCCCGCTCATAGGCCGCGATCTCGGCCGCGTTGTCGATCCGCCAGCCGCCGAAGCGGTCGAGCGTCGCCAGCGTCAGGTTCTCGGTCAGGCCCTTCTCCAGCAGCAGCCCGGCTTCCTTCCGGTCCTCGGTCAGATAGGCAAGACCGGCCGCGAAGGCGTCCCGCAGGGTCGATAGCGTGACCGGGCGGCCGTCGATGCGAACCCCGGCCCGCGCCGGGCGCAGCCCGACAAGCCCCTCGGCGAGTTCCGTCCGGCCCGAGCCGACCAGACCGGCGATCCCCAGCACCTCGCCCTTGCAGAGCGTCAGGTTCACCCCATGCACCTCGCCCGGCACGGTCAGGTCCGAGACCTCCAGCGCCGGTTCGTGGCCGGGATTGCCCTTCGGCGGGTAGAAATCCTCC
>NZ_DATMFA010000119.1:0-9357 GCF_035556475.1 Paracoccus sp. (in: a-proteobacteria)
ACCGTCCGCTCGGCCAACTCGGCCACGACACCCATGTCATGCGTGATGAACAGCACCGACATGCCATCCTCGCGCTGCAACTCGCGGATCAACTCAAGGATCTGGGCCTGAATGGTGACATCCAGCGCGGTCGTGGGTTCATCCGCGATCAGAAGCTTCGGCGCGCAAGCCAGCGCCGAGGCAATCATGACACGCTGCAACATGCCGCCCGACAGCTCATGCGGGTAGCTGGCCGCCCGGACCCCGGGCGAGGGGATGCGCACCCGGTCCATCAGGCGCAGCGCCTCGGCCCGGGCCGCGGCGCGTGACAGGCCGCGATGGCGGATCAGCGGCTCGGCGATCTGGCGGCCTACGGTCATCACCGGGTTCAGCGCGCTCATGGGCTCCTGAAAGATCATGGCGATGCGGTCGCCACGCAGCCGCGTCATCTCGGCCTCTGGCAGGTCGACAAGATTGCGCCCATCCATCACCGCCTGGCCCGTGACCAGCGCGGCATTGGCGGGCATCAGACCCATGATCGACAAGGCGGTCACGCTTTTGCCCGACCCCGATTCGCCGACGAGGGCAAAAGTCTGACGTTCGGCCACCTCGAAGCTCACCTTGTCAACGACGGTCTTCCACCCCGAGGCAGAGCGCACCGCGACACTCAGGTCTTTGACGGAAAGGATGGGTTCGGCAGACATCGGCATGACCATCGGCATGGGCGCAACGCGCAGTCGTCAGTGTAGGTTGTGGCAGGGAGTATCGTCTTGGAATGGAGACCGTGTCAACATATGGTGTATCTCGTAGAATATCTTGATGCACGAAGGATGGGGCATGAGAACCGATCACGAAACGCGCAGCAAAGTGCTTCTGACCCCGGCAGAGCTTTGGGCCATGCTGCAATCGCCGCAACCGCCACGCGTTCTGGCCGTGCAATCGATCAACCCCTATACCGGCACCAACTCGCGCACGGGAGCCTGGGTGCCGGGTGCGGTCGATGTTGACGCCTATTGCGAACTGGCCGCCCCGGCACGGCCGGATCTGGGCCAGCGCCCACTGCCCGAACCCGAAATGCTTCAGGCCAATATGCGCCGATGGGGACTGACGCCGGGGCAAACCGTGGTCCTTTATGACAACGACCGCGCAATGACCGCCGCCCGTGGCTGGTGGGTTCTGAAATGGGCTGGGATGCAGGATGTGCGGGTTCTGGATGGTGGACTTCCGGCCTGGCAAGCCGCAGGCTTGCCCGTCGCCCAGATTGCGGAAACCCCGCAACCATCTGATATTAATATAAAGACCGGTATGATGGCCCAGTTCGACGCGGAATCCGTGTCGGACTTCGTGCGCGACGGCATGCTGCTGGATGCGCGAATCAGGCCCAATTACATCGGCGGCCCGGTTGAGGGCGGCGATCCCCGGCGCGGCCATATTCCCGGTGCGGTCAGCGCGCCCACGCTGGACACTCTCACCGACCCCGGCCCCTTCGCCGACAGCGCCACCTTGGCCGAGCTTTTTCGGGGGCTTGGCATCACCGATGGACGTCCCGTCGGCGTCTATTGCGGAGCAGGCATGTCAGCAGCCCATACGGTTCTGGCCCTGGCGGCGGTCGGCGTGCAGGCCGCCATGTATCCTGGTTCCTGGTCCCAATGGGTCAACGATCCCGCGCGACCGGTCCAACGCGGCCCACACCCCTGAGAGAGAAAATTGCCTGTCGAGCCGGCATACCGGCTGACAGTTTTTGCTGTCAGAGGATATTGTCGGAGACAAAAACAGCTGTTTGGGATGTTCATGGCAATTTCTTCTTGCCACCAAATATCTCAAGAAAGATATTTTTCAGAACTTCATTTGATGATACCCCCTCGCGCGTCGCACAGGAGAAGACGATGGAACTTACCCGCAGGCAGTTTGGCCGCTTGACAGGCGCGTTTCTCGGCACCAGCGCACTGCCTCTGGGGATGGCCAGCATGGCCCATGCGCAAGAAGCAGCGACGCTCGTCGTCGCCGTGCCCTCCAACCCCGTCGGGCTGGAGCCGGCCAACAACAAGGCCGAACCGGTCGGATCAGAGATCATCCTCAACGTCTTCGACACGCTGGTGGAATGGGTGCCGCCTACCTTCGATAAGGTCGAGGGACGCGTGGCCGAAAGTTGGACCATCTCGGACGACGGGAAAACCTTCGCCTTCAAGCTGCGCGATGGCATCACCTTCACCGACGGGACGACGCTGGACGCCGCGGCGGTCAAATTCTCGGTTGAACGCACGATCAAGCTGAACCCCTATGTCGAAGCCTCGCTTGGCCTGATCGAAACCATCGAGACCCCCGCCCCCAATGAGGTGGTCTTCACGCTGAAATCAGCCTATCCCGCCTTCCTGGCGATCCTTGCCCAGCCGCAATCGGGCATCGTCAGCCCGACGGCGGTGGAGCAACTGGGCGAAGGTTTCGCCGATGCGCCGGTCGGCAGCGGCCCCTTTGTGATCCGCAACTATACCGCCGACACCCGGGTCGTGCTGGATGCCAATCCCGATTACTTCCGTGGCGCGCCCAAACTGTCGCGCATCATGTACCGCATCATCCCCGAGGCCTCGACCCGGCGGTTGGAGTTGGAGAATGGCGGCATCGACATGATCCAGCAGGCGAGCCAGCTGTCCGCTCCGGCGACCGAGGAAATCGCGGCCTTTTCGCAGAACCCGGACATCCAGATCCTCGAAAGCGCTTCCCAGATCATCCGCCAGCTGGAGTTCAACAACGCGGCCACCGAAGGCCCATATGCAGATCCGCGCGTGCGGTTGGCTATAGCCCATGCGATTGATTACGATGGCCTTCTATCGGGCATCTTCGGCGGAACGGCGGAACGGGTCTATGGCCCGCTGACCTCGAATTCCTGGGCCTACAATCCCAAGGTGGAGGAACTGGCCCCGACATACGACCCCGAGAAGGCCAAGACCCTTCTGGCCGAGGCCGGAGTCTCGCCCGAGGCGCTGAACACCACGCTCTACAGCTTCGGCGGCGCGCTCTGGGGGGCGGTGGCGACCTTCGTTCAGGCTAATCTGGCCGATATCGGCGTCAAAGTGACGATCGAGCAACCCGAATTCCCGGCCTATCGTGCGCTTCAGACCGCAGGTCAATTCAACTTGGCGCTGGATGGCCGTCAGCCTTGGTACAACGACCCCGACGCACATATCACCATCGGTTATCTTTCATCCCTGGCCGACACGGCGATGACCTTCCGTATGCCCAAGGATGACGCATTGGACGCCCTTATCCTTGCCGCGCAGGCCGAGGTCGACGAAGCCAAGCGCAAGGCGCTTTACTTCGAGCTGCAAGAGAAAATCGTGACCAGGACGCCGGGCGCCTATCTGTTCAGTCCCAAGCTCATCATCTTCGCCCGTGCGAATGTGAAGGGGCTGGTCGTCAACAGTGCGCCGCCACTGAACGAGTATTGGGGCGTCCACAAGGACTGACCCAGGACATCAATGACAATGCAGAGCGGTCGCGGTTCCGCCGTGACCTCTTTCAGGACTTCGCAGGAAATCGTATTCGATGCATGTCTTCCTCATCCGACGACTGCTGACGCTGGTGCCGGTCCTGGTCATCGTTCTGGTGATCGTCTTTTCGCTGGTCCGACTGATCCCCGGCGATCCGGCAGTCACGCTTCTGGGGCCGGGGGCCACCAATGCGCAGATTGCCGCGCTGCGTGCTCAGTTGAACCTGGATGAGCCGGTGCTCCTGCAATTCTGGCACTATATCGCGGGTCTGACGCAGGGCGATATGGGCGTATCGCTGAAGACCGGCCGCCCTGTGCTGCAGGAAATCCTGTCTCGCCTGCCCGCGACGCTGGAGATCGCCTTCGGCGCGGTGATCGTAGCCATCGTCGTGGGCACGCCGATCGGCGTCTATTCCGCAATCCGGGTGAACCGCCTGCCAGACCATGTGCTACGCGTGCTGTCATTGACAGGCGTGTCGATGCCGGCGTTTCTGCTGGCGCTGCTGTTGCAGCTGGTTCTGGGAACCTGGCTGGGCTGGCTGCCGGTCTCGGGCCGGATCTCGAGCTATTACTTCTTCGACGAGATCACTGGCTTCATGCTTGTCGATGCCTGGCTTTCGGGAGAGCCGGGCGCGGTCCTGTCGGCACTGTCACACCTTGTCTTGCCGGTGATCGTGCTGTCGTCCTTTTTGGCCGCAACGCTGGCACGGTTCATCCGCGCCTCGATGCTGGAGACGTTGGGCGAGGACTTTGTCCGCACCGCCAAGGCCAAGGGCCTGTCGCGTAGGCAGGTCATCGTGGGCCATGCGCTGCGCAATTCTCTTTTGCCCGCAATCACCGTCGTCGGCCTGAAATTCGCCGAGATGCTGGGCGGGGCGATCCTGACGGAGACTGTCTTCTCATGGCCGGGGCTCGGGCGCTTCATGTTCGACGCGATCCAGAGCAGGGACTACCCGGTCATCCAGGGCGCAACATTGATCTTCGCACTGCTGTTCATCCTGACCTCGTTATGCGTCGACCTGCTATATGCCGCACTTGATCCGCGCATGCGCCGCAAGATGACCTGAGGGGCCATGATGTCAGAGCTGAAACTTTTCCTGCGTCACAATCACCTTGCGCTGGCGGGTGTGATCATCTTGGGCATCATGCTGCTGGCGGTGCTGGTCGGACCCTTGCTGTTGAAATCGCCCATCCAGATCGACATGGCCGAAAAGCTCATGCCGCCCTCGGCCACGCATCCCTTGGGAACCGACAGCTTCGGGCGTGACATGTTGGCCCGGGTGCTGAGCGGCGGTCGCTATACGCTGTCGATCGGCATTGTCATCGTGGCCATCGCCTTTGCCATCGGGGTCTTCTTTGGTATCCTCGCGGGCTTCTGCGGCGGTTGGATCGATACGATCATCATGCGCGTCGTCGATGCGATCCTGTCCTTTCCCGCGCTGGTCCTGGCCATCGCGCTGTCCGCCGCGATCGGGCCGAGCCTGCAAAACGCCATGATCGCCGTGGCCATCACCATGGCCCCTCAATTCGCCCGCGTCGCGCGGAGCCAAGCTCTGGCCGTCTCGACCCGCCTATATGTCGAGGCCGCCACCGCCCTTGGCCTGTCGCGCCGCCGCATCCTGCTGCGCTATGTGCTGATCAACTCCATCGGCCCGCTTCTGGTGCAGGCCAGCCTGAATGTCGGCAGTGCCATTCTGCAAACCTCGGCCCTTGGGTTTCTGGGTCTAGGGGCGCAGCCACCAATGCCGGAATGGGGGGCGGATGTCTCGGCCAATCTGGCCTATGCGCGGTCCAGCCCCTGGACGGCACTTGGTCCCGGCGTTGCGATCCTCCTGACGGTATTGGCCTTCAACCTTTTGGGCGATGCGCTGGCCGATTGGTTCAACCCCCGGCGGAGAAGCCAGATCCAATGACCGAGTTGCCAACCATCGCCATGGAGAAGGTGGATTTCCTGCCACCGAACCGGGTGACCGACGATGCCAGCGTACTGACCCTGAAAAATCTGGTGCTTGAGCCCATGCTCTCCTGGCAGGATGGCAAAGTCGCGCAAGGGCTGTTCGACCGCTTCGCCTTGTCAGAGGATGGCCGCCACTGGCAGCTGGAGCTGCGCCAGGATGCGCGCTTCCATGACGACACCCCGGTTCAGGCCCAGCATGCGAAGGCCTTCATCGAAGAGATCCTCAAGGCCCGCGACATGTTTGGCATGCCATGGAGCTATGCCCGCTATCTGGACGGCGCCGAGATCACCGCCGAGGGCCCCCGCCTCTCGATCCGCACGCCCGAACCCTTCCCGGACCTGCCCGACATTCTTTCGGAATTCTACCTGCCCCGGCCCGACGCCAAGGGGGAACCGACCCTTGGCACCGGCCCTTGGGCGGTCGAAAGCTTCACGCGCGGGGCCGAGGCCGTTCTGAGCCACCGTGCCGACGGTCGGCGTCTGCGCTTTGTCGCGATCCCGCGGGCCGAGGACCGCCTTGCCGCTTTGCAAGACGGGACCGTGCAGGCCGCCATGCATATGGAGCGGCTGGCCCGTCCCCGCCGCGCGCTGGATGGCTTTATCTGGCACGAACAGGCGATCACGCTTTCTGTCATCGCCTATATGAATGGCGCATCCGGGGTCTTCGCCGATCCACGCGCGCGTCTTGCCGCCAATCTGGCCATCGACAGGCAGGCGCTGATCACGCAGGTGATGGGCGGGCTTGGCCTGCCCGCGACCACCATCGTCAGTCCATGGCATCATGGTTTTGGCCCCGCAGGCCTGCCCGCGATGGGCCATGATCCGACCCGCGCCCGTGCCCTGCTGACACAGGTGGAGGCACCGAAGACCATCACTTTGCGCAGCCCCTCCCATATGCCCGAACGCGCGCCCGAAATCGCGGCCTTCCTCGCCGACAGCCTGCGAGACGTGGGCTTCGCGGTCACCATAGATCTGGCCCATGACCGCCCGGCCTATGCTCGCGAACTTGGGGAAAAGAGGACCGGCGATTTGGCGATTTTCGACAGCTCTCCGCATTCGACGTTCCGTGTCGCGGATGACAAGATCTCGTCCCGGACCCGTGCGGTCTGGTGGCAGGGCGTCGTCGATCCCAAGGCGGATGGCCTGTTCGAGACCGCACGCCGCATCCTTGACCCTCAGGCCCGCGACAAGGCCTATGGTGCGCTGTTGCGCCATCTGCACGCAGAGCCGCACTGGCTTTATCTGTTCCATCCCGTCGAGGCGCTGGCTCATGTACCAGAGCTTCGGGGGTTGAGCCTGACCCACAAGGGCATCCTCAGGATCGCCTGATCCCGGCATTCCCGACGGGCGCAGCCCCACGGACACAGAATAAGGACGTATAGGATGATATCAGCCCCCACACCCTCCGAAATCGAATGCGGCATCACCTTCTATTACTATGAGGACATCGCCGCCGTCGCCCCCTTCTACGAAGATGTTCTGGGCTTTGAACTGGTTCTCGATCAAGGCCTTGCCCGGATCTACCGCGTCGCGGGGAGCAGCTATTTCGGGATCGTGGACGGCAATCGCGGCCATCTGAAGCACCAGCCCAAAAGTGCCGCCCTTCTGACCATTGTCACCGAGAATGTCGCGGGATGGCACGCCCGGCTTAAGGCCGCCGGCGTCGAGGGCCAGTCTGAAATGCTGCGTGGCACCTATTGCGAGCATTTCTTCTTCGAAGACCCTGCAGGCTATGCGATCGAGGTCCAGCGCTTCCACAATCCCGACGTGGCAAGGCTGTTCAAATGAGCCCGCAAACAGCCGAGGGGCTGGCCCGGCTGGTCGGGTTCACCTTCGAGGATCACGAGGCCAAGGGTCTGCGCAAATTCAGCGCAGAGGCCGAGGCGCAGCGCCCTGTGCATTTTTCGCTGGCCGAGATGATCTCGTTGCGCCCCGCCGTCCTGCTCCATGCCCCCCATGGCGGCGGCAAGACCCGGGCGGCGCAGGCGCTGGCCGATGCCCTTCTGGCCTATGACACGGGCGGAGCCGATCTCTTGCATGCGGCAATGCCTCGCAACCCCGAGGGCGATCTGCATCCGCAGGCCTGGACGGCCGGGGCAATGCACCCGCTCCTCTGGCAGGAAACCGACGGGCTGACCGGGGCCGAGGCCCTGGTCGAGACCGCATCCGTCCGCGATGCCCCCATCCTGATGATCTTCGACGGCCTGCCAGAGGGCTTTGGCCCGGGCTTGCAGCGTGCGTTGGATCTGACCCAGGCCGATGGCTCCGGGTGCGGGCATCGGATGGTTGTCTTCCTGGACAGCGGGAAAATGGATCTCCTGGCACGCCCGCCTGCCCTTCCCGCCTATCGGCTGATGCCCCTGCCGCGTTCGGAACGTGGAAGGCGACGGCTGGAGGATCCTGTTACCGCCGACTGGATGGAACCCGGTCTTTGGGCGCTGTCCTGCGCGGCAGGTCGCGCGCTAGACCTGCAACAGGCCGCAGGCCTTGCCACCGCCATCCCGGCATCGCCACAAGAGGAAAGCTGGCTGCAGGACGCCCGACGGGCACGGGCCTGGACCACTCAGGCCGCGCCGGTCATCCTGCAACAGATCACCGTAAACCCCCTTGGCGCCACCACGGCGCTTGGCCTTCTCGCCGAATGGTGGGGGCCGCATCACCCGCAGGCCGCGGTCCTTGCCACCGGCCTTCTGAACAGCACGGCCGATGTGACCCATATTCTGGCGGCCGAGGCGCTGGTACGCCCGGGCAGTGCGGAAAGCGATCTGATGGCCCGCTCCCTTCTTTTGCGGCTGGCAGCGACGGACACCTTCCCCCTGCGCCGCAAGATCGGCGAGACGCTGTCGCGCCTTGGCGACCCGCGTGATCTTTGCCAGCTGTGCGAGATTCCGGGTGGCAGCTATCCGATGGGCAGCACCGCACATCCGAATTCGGCTCCGCCCCACAGCGTGATCCTGGCACCCTTCCGCATAGCCCGCCATACCGTGACCGTCACGGATTACGCGCGTTTCATCGCGGCCACCGGGCGGCTGTGGCGCAGCACTGCGCGGGACGATCCCTCGCGCCGGAACAATCCGGCGACCGATCTGACCTGGTATGACGCCTGCGCCTATTGCTTGTGGCTGACCACGGTCTGGCGCGACGAGGGCCGAATTGCCGTGGATGAGGTGGTGCGTCTGCCCACCGAACGCGAATGGGAATCCGCCGCACGCGGGGCGCAGGGCTATTTCTGGCCATGGGGCAACGACTGGCAGCCGCTGCACAGCAATGGCGAGGAAAGCGGCTTCAACGATATCTGTGCCTCGGGCCTGTTCCCCGAAGGCCGCAGCGCATTCGGCTGCGAGGATATGGCCGGAAACATCTGGGAATGGTGCCACACGCTTTGGGGCGAGGACATGACCCACCCCTCATTCCCCTTTCCTTGGCAGGATGACGGACGAGAGGCCGACGAGGCTGCACCGACCATGCGCCGCGTCCTGCGGGGCGGCTGCTTCTCCAGTCCCGACTGGAAGGCGAATGGCATCTATCGTGGTTCTCTGGAGCCGGCCGGCTTCTGGCGGGGCAACGGCTTTCGCGTGGTGGTCGCGCGCCGCGCAGCCAAACCTTGAAACGGAGCTGTTGCTTCAATCAGCGTCTGAGCTGGCGGCGATCCGGAAACCGGTGCCGAGGCGGTGCGTATCATGAAACGCGAAAACCTCGCAAAGTGCCTGGCACCTGCGGCCCCCCGAGGGCATTGACGCGGCCTTGGATGCGGTCGGCGGGCCAACTCGTCCCCGCCGCACCATCGTCATTCACGGCGCGCTCAGTAATGAACCCACGCGCTTTCCGCTGAAGCTCGCGCTGCGCAAGAACCTTTCCCTGCGCGGCAGTTACTACATCCCCGGTCGCGGCCTCCGGCAAGTGCGCCGAGGCGGCCAGCACCCCGGCGGCAATG
>NZ_DATMFA010000120.1:0-41316 GCF_035556475.1 Paracoccus sp. (in: a-proteobacteria)
AGATCCCGCGCCCCTCGGGCACCAGCGCGATGCCCGTGTCGACGATCCGGTGCGGCGGCAGTGCCAGAAGGTCCGCACCCGAAAGCCGCACCTGTCCTGCCTCTGGCCTGACCCGGCCGCAGATCGCGTTGAGGGTCGAGGACTTGCCCGCCCCGTTCGCCCCCAGCAGCGCCACCGTCTCGCCCGGCGCGACGCAGAGCGAGACGCCGTCCACCGCCAGATGGCGGCCATAGCGCAGGGTCAGCCCGTCGATCTCAAGCATGGGCCGCGCCTCCCAGATAGGCGGCGACGACCTCGGGCATGGCGAGGACCGCATGCGTCTCGCCATCGGCGAGCTTGCGTCCGGCGGCCATGACGATGGTGCGCGGGCAAAGCGCGCGCACGGCCTCCATGATATGCTCGACCATCAGGATGGTCAGCCCCTCCTTCGTCAGGCTGCGAATCAGCGCGATGCCCTGCTGCAATTCGGCGGGATTGAGGCCAGCGAGCCATTCGTCCAGCAGCAGCAATTGCGGCTCTCCGGCCAGCGCCCGCGCAAGCTCCAGCCGCTTCTGGTCGATATAGGTCAGCTCCGCGGCCTGCATTCCGAGCCGGTCGCCCAGCCCCACCCGGCACTCGCCCGGCGAGAGTTTCGGCTGGACCATCGCAACGGCCACCTGATCCTGATCGAGCGCGGCAGGCTGCACCTGATCGAGGCGGATCGCCAGCTTTCCGGCGGATAGATGACCTGGCTGCCGCCGGGCGAGCGCGAGACCCTGCGGATCGAGGCGGGCGCGGGCTCGGTCGGCCTGATCCTGCCGCCGCCGGAACTGGCGCGCATCGTCGCGCAGGGCGATGCGGGCGGCAGGCTTGCGCCCCTGCCCAAGACCACCTTGACCGCGGCCCTGCCCGCAGACCGCGAGTCCCGCATGGCCATGCTTTTCGACGACATCGCCGCTGAGATCGAGGCGAGTCGCCCCGACGGCCGGCTGGTCACCGAGGCTGCCTCAACCCTGCTGCTGGTCGCTTTCCTGCGGCTCGCCCAGCCCGAGGTCGCGCGCAGCGCATGGCAGCCGCCGCTGGTCGACCGCTTCGTGCTGCTGGCCGCGCAGCATTGGCACGAGCATCGCAGCGTCGCGGGCTATGCCGAGGCGCTTGGCGTCACGCGTTTTCAGCTGGGCGAGGCGGTCCGCAGGCATACCGGGCGCAGTCCGCAGGAATTTCTGCATGACATGCTGATGGAGAAGGCCAAGGGGATGCTGTCGCAAAGCACGATGCGGGTCGCGGCCATCGCCTATCGCCTCGGCTATCAGGATCCGGCCTATTTCAACCGCGCCTTCCGGCGCCATGTCGGTCAGACGCCCGGAGAGTGGCGCCGGGCGCGCAGCGGGGCCGAGCCGCCCTCATATGCGGCCTGGCCCTGACCGGTCGCTCAGGCCGCGTCGGGCCACATCGCGCCGGCGGGGATCAGGCAGGCCTGCAAGGCGTGATAGATGTCGGGCTTGCCCGGAAAGATGCCGGTCGCGGGCTGGCCCCCGGCGTCGATCTGGTGGAACCAGCCGCCATGCGCGTGGTCGATGAAAAAGGCGTCGGCGAACCCCCAGCAGCGGCCATACCATTCGCGATAGAAGGGGTCGGGGCGCAGGCTGTCCAGCACCCAGGCGGCGGCGATTCCCTCGGCGCAGGGCCACCACAACCGCCAGTCGCGTGAGACCTTGCGATCCTCGTCCAGGGTATAGGCGAAGCCACCATTGGGCAGCCAGCCGGTGCGGATCGCCTCGCGGAAGAGGCCCTCCGCAGCCTCGGGCATCCAGTCGTCGACCCGCCCGCGCCGGGTCCAGAGGTCCAGAACCAGCCGGCTCCATTCCAGCGCATGGCCGGGCGTGGTGCCCGAGGGGCGGAACATCGCGTCGCCGTCAAAACCGGGATCGACCTGCCAGTCGTTGGTGTAATGCTCGGGCACCACCCAGCCCGCCGCGCGGGCATTCTGGTTCAGGATGCGGTCGGCAATGCGGTTCGCGGCCTTCAGATGCGCGGGGTCGCCCCAGGCGGCATGGGCGGCCAGCAGCGCCTCGGTCAGGTGCATGTTGGCATTCTGGCCGCGATAGTCGAGGCCATTGCTCCAATCCGCATCGAATGTGTCGCTGACCGCGCCATATTCCTCGTCCCAGAAATGCCGGCGGATCGCCTCCAGCCCGAGATCGCGCAGGCGCATCGCGTCGGGATGGCCGATCCGCGCTGCCGATGCCGCCGCAAGCAGCACGAAGGCATGGCCATAGGCCTGCTTGCGGCTGTCGAGCGGCCCGGCATCATCGACCGACCAGAAGAAACCGCCATTTCGGGCGTCGAATTGCGGGCCGAGCAGCCATTCCATGCCGTGATCGACGATCCGGCGCGCATCGGGATAACCGGCAGGCACGGCGAGGGCGTAGGAATGGACCATCCGGCAAACGTCATGCAGCGCCCGCTCCGCCCCCTGCCCGCGCGGCGCGACCCCCGAAGGCTTGCCCGAAAGGTCGAGCGGCCGGAACCCGCCCGTTGGATCAACGGCGGCTGCGTGGAAATCCCACAAGGCGCGGGCCTCGGCCATGAGCCGGTCGTGATCGGGGTAAAGCGAAGGGATCGCTGTCTTTGCCATGAAGGTCTCCTCAGATTCGCGGCGGCCCGGGCTTCACGCCCCGGCGGCCTTGGCGGCCTCGGCCGCGCGGCGCTTGCGTTCCATCGCGAGGGCTGCCGCCTCGTCCGCCCCCGGATCATCGTCGTTTCCATGCCCGGCGACCTGAACCGTGGGCGAGGCGAACTCGATCCCGTTCTCGCGGAAGGCCTCGTGGATCATCTTGTAGGCGCGGCGGCGGATCGTCGTCAGCAGCGGCGTCGGATGCAGGATCATCGCCACGGCGAGCGTCATGCCGTAATCGGTAAACTGCTCGACCCCCTTCATCTTGATCGGCTGGATGAAGAGCGGCCCAAGTTCGGGATCGTCCAGCAGGGTCTGGCCCACCTTCTTGACCAGCTTGCGGACCAGCTCGACATCGGTGTTGAAGGGCACGTTCAGCAGGAACTTGTCCTTGGACCAGTCCCGGCTCATGTTCTGGACCGCACCGAGCGAGCCGAAGGGCACGGTATAGACCGGGCCGCGATGATGCCGCAGCCGCACCGAGCGCAGCGAGAACCCCTCGACCACGCCCTTGTAGCTGCCGCTCTGGATGTATTCACCGACCCGGAAGGCGTCGTCGATCATGTAGAAAACGCCGCTGATCACGTCCTTGACCAGCGTTTGCGAGCCGAAGCCGATGGCCACGCCAAAGATCCCCGCGCCGGCGATCAGGGGGCCGATCTCGACCCCCATCCCGGCCAGCACCATCATCGCCGCGATCACAAGGATCGCCGCCCCCGCGACCGAGCGGAAGATCGGCAGCAGGGTCCGCATCCGGGCGGTCCGCGCCAGCGCGGCAGGGTCATGGGCCGCGGCCGATGTGGCGATGCTATCGCTGACCTTGGCGCTGAGCAGATGCCACGCCAGATCGGCCAACAGCAGGATGATCACGCCGCGCAGCGCGCCATTGATCACCACCCCCATGGATTCGCTGTCGAGGAAACGACCGGCCGGATCGTGTTTGAGAAACCACACGAGCCAGGCCGTCGCGCCGATCAGCACCACCGCCCGGCTGCCGCGATCGGCCAGCACGGTCCTCAGCGCGTGCCCTCCTCCGGGTTCGGCGTAGGAGGGAGACATGCCGCGCACGAACCGCGTGACCTGCCGCAGCAGCGGCGGCAGCGCGACGGCATAGACGGCCAGCCAGAAGATCAGCATGGCGCCCACAAGCTCCAGCAGGCCGATCAGCACCAGCCAGACCGTCAGCATCAGCCGCTTGCGGTGGGCGGCCTGGGATTGTTCGGCGGTTTCGGGATGGCGCCAGATCGTCAGGATCGTCAGCAGGATCAGGGCAAAGCCGGTCAGGTAGCGCAGCAGGATCACGCAGTCCATCGGCGCGCCCAGCACCGCCGCGCTGCGGCTGAGGGCGCCTCCCCCCATCATCACCGCGACGATCAGCGTCAGCCTGCGCAGCCAGAAATCGCGGATCTCGGGCAGGTCGGACGCATCGGGCAGGGTGAAGGAAAAGCGGACAAGGACGCGAACCACGCGGATCACGACCAGAGCCACCAGCCAGGGCCGGAGGAGCGGGCCGAGCTGACCCGGCCCCCGCATCAGCGTATGCAGGACGATCAGCGTCAGGACGAAGGCCGCCAGCGGCAGAGCCTTGTCGGCGATCCGCCCGAATTGCCTGAGGGCGGCGGGCGGCGCCTCGGCGACGGACGCGGCGGGTGCAACGACGTCAGGAGGCACGATTTCCACCGCGAGCGGGTCGGCGGGCGAGAGGGGCTCGACCTCGGCGGCAGGGATCGGGTCGGGCGCGGCAATGGCCTCGGGCAGGGTCGCGTGGGCGTCCTTGCGCAAGGCCCACGCGCAGATCGCCTCGACCCCGAAGGCCCCGCCCAGAGTTATCACAAGCGGGAGGAGGAAGCGCAGCCAGCCAGCCTCGCCGATCAGCTCCAATGCCCGGTGGCCGGCGCGCGCCAGATCGCCCGGCAGGTCGCGGGCCGCCCCGATCACCGCCCAGAAATGCCCGCCAAGCCGTCCCAGCCAGTGATCTATCGCGGATTCCGCCGCTACCTCACGGGACAGGGCCGAGGTTGGGGGTGCTGGTGCTGCCGGTTCAGCGCCGGCCTGCGTCAATGCGGCCTGCACATCGGGATCGGCCAGCAGCTTGCGCAATTCATCAATCTTTTCCGCAACCGATCCGGCGGCCTCGGGCGCGGCGGCTTGCTGCGCGGCTGCGGGCGTGACCGATGGACCAAGCAGGAGCAGAAGGAGAAGGGCCGCGAACGGCAGGTTTCGAATGCGGAAGCGACCAAATTGCATAGCCCTGTTCCTTCAAGCGAACGGCGATTTGCGCCCTTGCCTCAGCGGAAACTTAGCCGTGGATCATCAATGGCTTCAACCGGCATTTCGAGGATGCGCCGGAACTGTCGGGCTTTCTGCAAGGGATGTCGCGGCAGGGTCACGCATGTCGCGCGAAGGACGCCGCCCGTTCCGACCGGAAATGGGCAGGAAATTCGCGTTCTGATGCCTCCGGTGCAGAAATCTTCGATCTGATTGCCAATTTCCGGGCGAACTTGGCAGGATCTTTCCCGGTTAGGATGCCAGACTGTCCCTGACATGCCGAGACGGGAGGAAAACATGCGGATCGGTTGCCCCAAGGAAATCAAGCCGCAGGAATTTCGCGTCGGCCTGACACCCCATGCGGTGGCCGAAGCGGCAGGCCGGGGCCATGAGGTTCTGATCGAGACGGGCGCAGGTCAGGGCGCGGGCTTTCCCGACGCGGATTATCTGGCCTCGGGCGCGCGGATCCTGCCCGATGCCGCCTCGGTCTTTGCCGGGGCCGACATGATCGTCAAGGTCAAGGAACCGCAAGCCTCCGAACGTGCAATGCTGCGGCGGGGACAGATCCTTTTCACCTATCTGCATCTGGCGCCCGATCCGGCGCAGACCCGCGATCTGCTGGCCTCGGGCGTGACCGCCATCGCCTATGAGACGGTGACGGACGCGCGCGGCGGCCTGCCGCTGCTTGCCCCAATGTCCGAGGTCGCCGGACGCCTCGCGCCGCAGGTCGGGGCCTGGGCACTCCAGAAATCGAATGGCGGGCGCGGCGTCCTGATGGGCGGCGTCCCCGGCGTCCGGCCCGCCAATGTGCTGATCATCGGCGGTGGCGTGGTCGGCGCGGCCGCGGCGCGGGTCGCGGTGGGTATGGGCGCGAATGTGACGGTCATGGACCGCTCGGTGCCGCGGCTTTCGTATCTTGACGACATCTTCATGGGAAAGCTCACCACGCAATATGCTAGCGCAGCGGCAACGGCCGAGTTGCTGACCACCTCGGACATGGTCATCGGCGCGGTGCTGGTGCCGGGCGCGGCGGCGCCGAAGCTGGTGTCGCGCGCCCAGCTTGCCACCATGCCGCCCGGCTCGGTGCTGGTCGATGTGGCGATCGACCAGGGCGGCTGTTTCGAGACCTCGCGTCCCACCACCCATCAGGATCCGATCTATGAGGTCGACGAGGTGATCCATTACTGCGTGGCGAACATGCCCGGGGGCGTGGCGCGGACCTCAACCCAGGCGCTTGGCAATGCGACGCTGCCCTTCATCCTCGCGCTCGCCCAGCACGGATGGCGCCGGGCCGTCGAACTCGACCCGCATCTGCGGGCGGGGCTGGCCACGCATGAGGGGCGGCTGATCTCTCCCCCCGTCGGCAGCGCGCTGGGGATCGAGGCGATCAGTCCCGACATGCTGCTTGCCGGCTGAAACAGACCGGCCCCTCGCGCGCCGATCTGCCGGAGAAGGCCACCGCTTCTGTCTGCCCGTGCTTTCATGCTAGCGTCGGACCGATTTCAGCGGGGGTCGCGACATGGGCAAACATTTCATCCTGGGGATCGTGGCCGCGATAGGCATCCTCGCGCAGTGCGTGGCGGCGCAGGAGCTCACCTTCTTCCGCATCGGCACCGGCAACACGGCGGGAACCTATTATCCGATCGGCGGCCTGATCGCCAACGCCATCTCCAGCCCACCCGGCGCGCGACCCTGCGGGGATGGCGGGCCCTGCGGCGTGCCGGGGCTGGTGGCCACGGCCCTCGCCTCCAGCGGCTCGGTCGGGAATATCAACGCGATCGAGGCCGGCCAGATCGAGGCCGGGTTCACCCAATCCGACGTGGCCTATTGGGCACAGACCGGGACCGGCCTCTGGGAAGGCCAGCCCGCGGTCGAGAAGCTGCGCCTGATCGCCAATCTCTATCCCGAAAGCATCCACCTCGTCGCCCGCGCCGATGCCGGGATCGAGAGCGTTGCCGACCTCAGGGGCAAGCGCGTCTCGCTGGACGAGCCGGATTCGGGCACATTGGTCGATGCCCGCATCATCCTCGAGGGCTATGGCCTGTCCGAATCCGATGTGAGGGCCGAGTTTCTCCGCCCCGATCAGGCTGCCACCCGGATGCGGGAGGGCCAGATGGACGCCTTCTTCTTCGTCGGGGGCTATCCGGCGGGCGCGATTGCCGAGCTTGCCAGCCAGCATGACATCAAGCTGATCCCGATCGACGGCGAGGCCGCCGACAAGCTGCGCGAGACCTACAGCTTTTTCGCGGCGAACAGCTTTCCCGCCGGCACCTATAGCGGCCAGGACAAGACTGTCGCGACCCTTTCGGTCGGGGCGCAGCTTGTGACCAGCGCCGACCAGCCCGAGGAACTGATCTACGCCATCACCAAGGCGCTTTACAGCGATAGCGCCCGCAGGCTTTTCGCGGCGGGCCATGTCAAGGGCGGGTCGATCACGCTGGAGAATGCGACCAAGGGGGCCGGCATTCCGCTGCATCCGGGGGCGGAGAAATTCTACCGGGAAGCCGGGATGATCGAATAGGAACGCCCGGAAGGCAGCGGCCCTCGGAACCCTCCCTCGCCAAATAACATTTCGTTAATGTCGAGAACATAACGGTAATTGCCGTTATGCTCCCGATCCAGCATCCTGACCGGAGGCAGGTTCGGGGGGATATCGGGACCAGCCACTCTCGCCTTGCCTGTCCGCGGCCGACTGCCCGGTCCGCTGACGGAAGGACAAGTAACCGCCGAAGGGAATCCGACATGAAAACCTCGATCGCCACCGTCTCCCTCTCCGGCAACCTGACCGAGAAGCTTGCCGCCATCGCCGCCGCGGGCTTCGACGGGATCGAGATCTTCGAGCAGGATTTCATCGCCTCGGATTTCGGCCCCGCCGAGGTCGGGCGCATGGTCCGCGATCACGGCCTCGAAATCACGCTGTTCCAGCCCTTCCGCGACTTCGAGGGCCTGCCCGAACCCTATCGCGCCCGCGCCTTCGCCCGCGCCGCCCGCAAGTTCGAACTGATGAACCAGCTTGGCACCGATCTGGTGCTGTTCTGCTCGTCCACGCATCCGGCGGCGATGGGCGGCATCGACCGCATGGCACAGGACTTCCGCGAGCTTGGCGATCTTGCCGCGCAATTCGGCGTGCGCGTCGGCTTCGAGGCGCTGGCCTGGGGCCGCTTCGTCAACGACCACCGCGACGCGTGGGAGGTGGTGCGCCGCGCCGACCACCCGAATATCGGCCTGATCCTCGACAGTTTCCATACGCTGGGCCGCAAGCTCGACCCCGATTCCATCCGCTCGATCCCCGCCGACCGGATCTTCTTCGTCCAGCTTGCCGATGCCCCGGCGATCGAGATGGACCTGCTTTACTGGTCGCGCCACTTCCGCAATATGCCGGGCGAGGGGGATCTGGATGTGCCGGGCTTCATGCGCGCCGTCCTTGCGACCGGCTATGACGGCTGGCTCAGCCTTGAGATCTTCAATGACCAGTTCCGCTCGGGCCTGCCCCGGCTTGTGGCGCTGGACGGGCATCGCAGCCTGATCTCGCTTCAGGACCGGGCGCGCCGGGCCGAGCCTGCGCTGTCGATCGACCTACCCGATTTTCCGCCGCCCGCCCCTGTGAAGGGCATCGAGTTCATCGAATTCGCCACCAGCGAGGAGGAGGAGCCCGAGCTTTCCGCCTTGCTGACGGCGACCGGGTTCCATCCCGCAGGCCGCCATGTGTCAAAGCCGGTGACGCTGTGGCGGCAGGGGGATGTGAACCTGCTGGTCAATACCGATGCCAGTGGCTTTGCCCGCACCTCCTATGTCGCGCATGGCACCACGGTGTCCGAAATCGGCATCGACGTGCCCGACGCGCAGGCGGCGTTCCGGCGCGCGACCGCGCTGCTTGCTCAGCCGCACCAGCAGGAGGTCGTCAGCGGCGAGCTTGCCATCCCCGCGATCCGCGGCGTCAGCGGCAGCGTCCTGCGCTTTCTCGACAACCGCTCGGACCTCGGCCGGATCTGGGACGTCGACTTCCGGGTCGAGGGGAAAACTCCCGCCGGGGCCGGGATCACCGGCATCGACCATATCGCCCAGACCATGCCCTATGACGAGATGCTCAGCTCGTCGCTGTTCTATACCGAGATCTTCGATGCCTCGAGATCGCCCATGGTCGATGTGATCGACCCCGACGGGCTGGTCCGGTCGCAAGCGGTCAGGACCGGCGGGATGCGCGTCACCCTGAACGGGGCCGAGGCGCGCCGCACCCTTGCCGGGCGCTTCATCGAAGAAAGCCTCGGCTCATCGGTCCAGCATATCGCCTTTGCGACGGCCGACATCTTCGCCACCGCCGCCGCCCTGCACGAGCGCGGCTTCCCGGTGCTGCGGATCGCCGCGAACTATTACGACGACGTCGCCGCGCGCTTCGGGCTTGATGCCGCCCTGACCGAGCGGCTGCGCCACGCCAACATCATGTATGACGAGGATGCGGGCGGGCAGTTCTTCCAGCTTTATTCCGTGCCCCGCAAGGACGGCTTCTTCCTTGAGATCGTCCAGCGGCAGGGCAATTACGACGGCTACGGCGCGCCGAACGCGCCCTTCCGCATTGCCGCCCAGAAACGCACCGGACGTCCCACCGGAATGCCGCGCGCCTGACCGCGCCGCCTCCCCTTCGCGCCCTGCCCTCGGGCGGCGACAATCCCGTCCTGCGGATGGGCTGGCAGCGCAATGCGCTAGCATGCTATCACCCCCTCCAGTTGCTTATCCTTTGCCGCAAGGTCAGCTTGCCCAAGTCTTGAGCAAGCCCCAACATTTCGACAAGAAGCCTGCACAAACATGGCCACAGAATCGTCGCCGGCTTATGCAGGTCAGACAAGCACCGCAACAGGATGGATACGGGAAACAAAATGACCAAATCTCTGCATATCAATCGCCGCCATCTGATCGCGACGGGTCTGGCGGGTCTGGCCCTTGGCGGCATGCGCGTCAATGCGCAGGAAGCGCCGATCAAGGTCGCGGGCATCTATACCGTCCCGGTCGAGCAGCAATGGGTCAGCCGGATCCACAAGGCAGCCGAGGCGGCGAAAGCGGCCGGGCTGATCGAATACACCTTCTCGGAGAATGTCTCGAATACCGACTATCCCCGCGTGATGCGCGAATATGCCGAGGGCGGTGCGCAGCTTATCCTCGGTGAGATCTTCGGCGTCGAGCAGGAGGCGCGCGAGGTCGCGGCGGATTATCCCGAGACCGCCTTCCTCATGGGGTCGAGCTTCATGCCCGATGGCAGCCTCGAGAACATGGGCGTCTTCGACAACTACATTCAGGATGCGTCCTATCTGACCGGGATCGTCGCCGGCGCGATGACCCAGACCGGCAAGATCGGCATGGTCGGCGGCTTCCCCATCCCCGAGGTGAACCGGCTGATGAACGCCTTCATCGCCGGCGTGCGCGAAACCCGGCCCGACGCCACCTTCCAGATCAGCTTCATCGGTTCGTGGTTCGATCCGCCCAAGGCCAAGGAAACCGCCCTTGCGATGATCGAGGCGGGCGCCGACATCATGTATGCGGAACGCTTCGGCGTCTCGGACGCAGCCAAGGAGAAGGGCGTCCTCGCCATCGGCAACGTCATCGACACGCAGGCCGACTATCCCGAAACCGTCGTTGCCTCGGCGCTGTGGGACTTCGCGCCGACGCTGAACGCCGCGCTGGCCAAGGTGAAGGCAGGCGAGTTCAAGTCCGACAATTACGGGGTCTATTCGCTGATGAAGGAAGGCGGAGCGTCGCTTGCACCCTTCGGCACCTTCGAGGGCAAGATCCCGCAGGCGGCGCTGGACCTGATCGCGACCAAGGAAGCCGCGATCAAGGATGGCAGCTTCGAGGTCGTCGTTGACGACAGCGAGCCGAAGGCGAACTGACGACCCATGCCGGACCTGACCCCGCCCCCACGTCCCGTCGCGCTGCGTCTGTCGAAGATCACCAAGCGTTTCGGGCCGGTTCTTGCAAATGACGCGATCTCGCTTGAGGTCGCGGAAGGCGAGGTTCTTGCCCTTCTGGGCGAGAACGGGGCGGGCAAGACCACGCTGATGAACATTCTCTTCGGCCATTACACGGCCGACGAGGGCAGCATCGAGGTTCTGGGCGCGCCCCTGCCGCCCGGCCAGCCCCGCGCCGCGCTGGAGCGCGGGATCGGTATGGTGCATCAGCATTTCACCCTGGCCGAGAACCTGACCGTTCTGGACAACCTGCTGCTCGGGACGCGCTCGCTGTGGCAGGCGCGGCAGCATCGCAGCGCGGCGCGCCACCGGATCGAGACGCTCGCGGACGAATACGGCCTTGCCGTCAATCCCGACGCCCGCATCGCCGACCTTTCGGTGGGCGAGCGTCAGCGGGTCGAGATCCTGAAGGCGCTCTATCGCGAGGCGCGCGTCCTGATCCTTGACGAGCCCACCGCAGTCCTGACCCCGCAGGAGGCCGACGCCCTGTTCGCCACCTTGCGCAAGGCGGTCGCGCATGGGCTGGCGGTGATCTTCATCTCGCACAAGCTGCATGAGGTGATGGCGATTGCCGATCGCGTCGTCGTGCTGCGCCATGGCCGTGTCGCGGGCGAGGTTGCGACCACCGGGACCGATGCGACCCGCCTTGCCGCGATGATGGTCGGGGCCGAGGTCAGCACCCCCATGCTTGCCCCCGCCACTGAGGGCGCCATCGCCATGCGGTTCGACCGCGTCGTGACCGAGGGATTCCGCCCTGACCTGTCGGGCGTGACGCTCGATCTGGTGGGTGGGCGGATCACCGGACTCGCCGGCGTCTCCGGCAATGGGCAGGCGGCGCTTGCGGCGCTGATCTCGGGCCTTGCCCGCCCGATCTCGGGCGAGGTCATCGTCGCTGGCCGGACCGTCGCCGACTGGTCCCCCGCCCTTGCGGTCGGCCATGGCATCGGCCGCATCCCCGAGGACCGCCATCACACCGGGACGATCGGCGATTTCAGCCTGGCCGAGAATGCCGTCATCGAGCGCATCCGCGATCCCCGGTTCTCGCGCGCGGGCTGGATCGACTGGCGCGCTGCGCGCAGCCATGCGGAAAAGCTGATCGCGAGCTATGACATCCGCTGCCCCGGCCCGGATGCCCGCATCCGCCTGCTCTCGGGCGGCAATATGCAGAAACTGATCCTTGGCCGCGTGCTCGAGGAGAACCCCGCAATCATCCTCGCGAACCAGCCGGTCCGCGGGCTGGATATCGGCGCCGTCCGCTTCGTGCAGGAGCAGCTTCTGAAGGCGCGCCAACGCGGGGCGGCAATCCTGCTGATCTCGGAAGATCTGGAAGAAATCATGGCCTTGTCAGACGTCATCCACGTCATCTCGGAGGGGCGGCTTTCGCCCGGATTCGCGCGCGGCTCGATGCAGCCGGCGGAACTGGGCCTGTGGATGGCCGGTCAGGGCTTCGATCATGCGGCTTGAACCCATCGCCGCGCCCGGCCCCGCGCGCCGGATCCTGCCGCCGCTGGTCGCGCTTGGCGCGACGGTGTTGCTTGCCGGGGTGCTGGCCCTGATCGCCGGGGCCGATCCGCTGGCCGTCCTGGGCCTGATCGTCAAGGGCGCCTTAGGTTCCAAATTCGCGCTGCTCGAAACGCTCAATCGCGCCACGCCGCTGATCTTCACCGGGCTTGCCGTCGCCGTCGCCTTCCGCGCCCGACTCTGGAACATCGGGGCCGAGGCGCAGCTTTACGCCGGGGCGCTGATGACAGTGCTGCTGGGCACCGGCGCGCTGCCCTGGCCCTCGGCAATCCTGATCCCGGTGCTGGCTCTGGCGGCCATGCTTGCCGGCGCGCTGATGCTGATGGGACCGGCCTTCCTGAAGCTGCGCTTCGGAGTGGACGAGGTGGTGACGACGCTTCTGCTGAACTTCGTCATGCTGCTTCTGGTCTCGATGCTGCTGGAGGGACCGTTGAAGGATCCGATGGGCATGGGCTGGCCCAAATCCCCGGCCCTGCTGAAAGAGGCGCGCCTGCCCCGGATCGTCGACGGGCTGCGCCTGCATTGGGGCTTTGCCCTTGCCCTGATCGCGGCGGTCGGGATCTGGATCCTCGACCGCAAGACCGTCGCCGGGTTCGAGATGCGCGCCGTCGGTGCCGGAGAGGCGGCGGCAGGCTTTGCAGGCATCCGCGTTCCCCGAGTCGTGATGCTGACCGCCGCCCTTTCGGGCGGGCTGGCGGCTCTGGCCGGTTTCTCGGAGGTCGCGGGCCTCAAGGGCAACCTGACCTCTGACCTTTCGCCCGGCTATGGCTATACCGGGATCGTGGTCGCGATGCTGGCCGCGCTCAATCCGCTGGGCGTGGTGCTGGCCGCGCTTTTCGTCGCCGCGATCTTTGTCGGCGCGGACAGCATGAGCCGCGCGGCGGGTGTTCCCACCTATATCGCCGACATCTTGCTGGCCTTTGCCCTGCTGGCGATGGTGCTGGCCCTGACGATGACCCGCTACAGGTTGCGCCGCGCATGAATGAGATTGTCGATATCCTGATCTCGGCCAGCTTCTGGATCGCGATGGTGCGCATCGCCTCGCCGCTGATCTTCGCGACGCTGGGCGAGCTTCTGTGCGAGCGCGCGGGCGTCCTCAACCTCGGGATCGAGGGGATCATGGTCGCCGGGGCCTTCGCGGGCTGGTTCGCGGCCTATTCCGGCATGGACCTGTGGTCGGCCGTCGCGGTGGCCTTCGCGACCGGCATGGTCTTTGGCGCGCTGCACGCCCTGCTGACGGTGCTGTTCGGCCTCTCGCAGCATGTCGTCGGCATCGGCATCACGCTGCTTGCCACCTCGTCGAGCTATTTCGCCTATCGCCTTGCCTTGCCCGAGGTCACCTCTCCGCCCAAGATCGAGGCGTTTCAGACTTGGCCCGTCCCCGGCCTGTCACAGATCCCCCTGATCGGGCCGGCGCTGTTCGACCAGACGCCGCTGACCTATCTCGCCTATCTGCTGGCGATCCTGCTGGCCGTGATCCTCGTCCGCACGCCCCTTGGCCTTGCGATCCGCGCGGTCGGCGAAAACCCCGCCGCAGTCGAGGCGCAGGGGCTTTCGGTCACGGGCCTGCGCTCGGGCGCGGTGATCGTCGGATCGGGGCTGATGGCGGTCGGTGGCGCGTTCCTGACGCTTTCGGCCTTCAACTCGTTCTTCTTCGGGATGGTGAACGGGCGCGGATGGATCTGCATCGCGCTGGTCGTGTTCGGCGCATGGAAGCCCGGCAAGGCCGTGGCCGGCGCGTTCCTCTTCGCGGCCTTCGATGCCTTGCAGATCCGGTTGCAGCAGACACCGCTCGGGGCGCATCTGCCCTATCAGATCTTCCTGATGCTGCCTTATCTGCTATCCATCCTCGCCCTGATCCTAACCTCGCGCCGGGCTTCGGTTCCGGCCGCGCTGATGCAGCCCTTCCGCAAGGGCGAAAGATGAAAGGTCCAAAATGAGCCAGTTCGATCTGATCGTGAAGGGCGGCACCCTTCCCGATGGAACCCGCGCCGATATCGGCATCAAGGGCGACCGGATCGCCGCGATCGAGGCCCTGCCGGATGACGTCCAGGCGGCCGAGGTGATCGACGCGACGGGCGATCTGGTCAGCCCGCCCTTTGTCGATCCGCATTTCCACATGGACGCGACGCTGAGCTATGGCCTGCCGCGCATCAACGCCTCTGGCACGCTGCTCGAGGGCATCGCACTTTGGGGCGAACTGAAAGAAATCGCCACGGTCGATGAGATGGTCGAGCGCGGGCTGACCTATTGCGACTGGGCGGCCTCGACCGGCCTTCTGGCGATCCGCAGCCATGTCGATACCTGCGACGACCGCCTGCTGGGCGTGCAGGCGATGCTGGAGCTGCGCGAGCGGGTCAAGGATTACATCGACCTGCAACTGGTCGCCTTCCCGCAGGACGGTTTCTACCGCGACCCGACCGCGCGCGAGAACACGATCCGCGCCCTCGACATGGGGATCGAGGTCGTGGGCGGCATCCCGCATTTCGAGCGGACCATGGCCGATGGGGCGGCCTCGCTGAAGGAGCTGTGCGAGATCGCAGCCGAGCGCGGGCTGATGGTCGACATCCATTGCGACGAGACCGACGATCCCATGTCCCGCCATATCGAGGCGCTGGCCTATGAGGCGCAGCGCCTTGGCCTGCAGGGACGGGTGGCCGCCAGCCACCTGACCTCGATGCATTCGATGGACAATTACTATGTCTCGAAGCTGCTGCCCCTGATCGCCGAGGCCGGGATTTCCGCCATCGCCAACCCGCTGATCAACATCATGCTTCAGGGCCGGCATGACAGCTATCCCAAGCGCCGGGGCCTCACTCGGGTCAAGGAAATGCAAGCCCATGGCATTCGCGTCGGCTGGGGGCAGGATTGCGTGCTGGATCCGTGGTATTCGCTGGGGACCGGCGACATGCTCGACGTGGCCTTCATGGGGCTGCATGTCGCGCAGATGTCCTCGCCCGAGGAGATGGCGCGCTGCTTCCAGATGGTCACGGAAACCAACGCAGGCATTCTGGGGCTGGACGATCTGGGGCTGGCGGTCGGCAAGCGGGCCTCGCTGGTGGTGCTGGACGCATCCGACCCGATCGAGGCGCTGCGGCTGCGCCCTGCCCGCCTCGCGGTCGTTTCGCGCGGCAAGGTGATCTCGCGCGCGCCGAGGGGGGATGCGCAGCTGAAGATCGCGGGCCGGCCGGGACAGGTCCGGCGCCGGCATCGCGGCTAGGGGCTGAGGCAGGGTCGCGCCCCCCGCAAATCCAGCGCGAGGGATGCCTTGCCGATCCTGTCGCGCCAGACCAGACTGGTCGCGGGCGGCCATGTCGCCCGGATCAACCAACGAGAGGGACTCGTCGTGACAACCATAATGGGGCTATCGGGCAGCCTGCGTCGGGGATCGTTCAATGCGGGCCTTCTGCGCGCCGCCGCCAAGGCCGCGCCCGAGGGCACGCGAATCGAGATCGGCAGCATCCGCGACGTGCCGCTTTACGATGGCGATGTCGAAGCGGCGAGTGGACTGCCGCCCGCCGTGGCCACCCTGCAGGCCAACCTGAAGGCCGCAGACGGGCTGCTGCTGGTGACACCGGAATATAACAATGGCATTCCGGGCGTGTTCAAGAATGCCATCGACTGGATGTCCCGCGGCGAAGGGTTGAAGCATTTCGTCGGTAAACCGGTCGCGGTGATCGGCGCATCGCCGGGCGGTTTCGGCACGATCATGGCCCAGAACCACTGGCTGCCGGTGCTGCGCACGCTCAGATGCGATATCTGGACGGAGGGGCGGCTGATGGTCTCACGCGCAGGCGGGTTGTTCGACGCCGAGGGAGAACTGGTCGATGAGCAGTCCCGCGCGGCACTGACCGATTTCATCGCTGGCTTTGCCGGCAGCCTCGCCGTGCGCTGAATCGCATCACGGGCTGAGCGTCCCTGCCAGAATGCCCGCCATTCCGATCAGGGCGGCAATCACGACCACGGCGAGGAGCGGAAGCTCCCTTCTGGCGAAAAGAGCCAGATTTTGCTCGCGCCTCGCCCAGATATAAAGCAGCGTTCCCGGCGCCAGAAGCACCGCCAGCAAGATCATCATCTTGATCCCGGCGGCGAGGAACATGAACAGGCAATAGATCGTCGCGATCACCGAAATGGTGAAGTCCCGCCGTCGTTCCCGCGGCCGATCCGAATATTCCTCAGCCGAGCGGGTCAGCAGGACGCCATAGGCCGCCACCAGAAGATATGGCGGCAAGACCGCAACCGCCGCCATATCGAGCATGAAATTGAACGCATCGGCCGCCCAATAGGAGGAGATCAGGAAAACCGTGATGATGCCATTCGAAACCCACATGGCATTCGCCGGGACATTCCGACTGCTCTCGCGTCCAAGAAAGCGCGGCATGTCGTTGGATTTCGCGACGGCAAAAGGCACCTCGGCAACGATCAGCGACCATGTAAGATAGGCACCGAGCACCGAGACGATCACCGCGATCGAGATGAACCAGCGCCCCCACGCGCCGACCGCGGCCGCCAGCGCACCCGCCAGGGATGGCTGGCTGAGGATTGCCACCTCGGCGCGCGGCAGGATGGCAAAGGGTAGCAGGGTGACCAGAACCATCATGCCGGTCACGCAGGCGAAGCCGAGGATGGTCGCGCGCCCGACATCGGCCCGGCTTCTGGCATATCGCAAATAGACGCTAGCCCCCTCGATCCCGATGAAGACGAAGACGGTGATCAGCATGGTATCCTTGACCTGCATGATCAGCGGCTTTGCCGGCATATCGGTGCCACCCCAGAAATTCGCCGCGAAGACATGCCAGTTGAAGGCCAGCATCATGGCCGCAAGCGCCACCAGAATCGGGACGAGCTTGGTGATCGTGACCACGGTATTGATATAGGCCGCTTCCTCGACCCCTTTCAGGATCATGAAATGGAAGGCCCAGATTCCGACCAGTGACAGGGCGATGGAGGCAGGCGTATTCCCGTTTCCGAATATCGGAAAGAACGTCCCGAGCGTCGCGCCGATCAGAACCCAGTAAAACGCATTGGCCAGCATGGCGCTGAGCCAATAACCAAAGGCAGAGATGAAGCCGGTATAGTTTCCGAAACCGGCTTTCGCATATCCGAAAATCCCGGCGTCGATTTCCGGGCGACGCTCTGCCAGCATCTGGATCACCCGGGCAAGGGTATACATCCCTGCCCCGGCGATACACCACGCGATGATCGCGCCGAATGGCCCGGTCGCGAGACCGAAGCGCTCAGGCAGGTTGAAGATCCCCGCTCCGACCATCGAGCCAACGACCATTGCCGTCAGCGCTGGAAGGGCGATCTTCTGAACGGGTTTCGTCACGCCCGGCACTCCTTGCGGTCCCATTCAAATCTGCACGGATTCAAGGGCAGAGCAAGCCGGACCTGCCGGCTTCCCTCGGGTGCATGCATTCCGGCAACTGGCTCGCGGCGCAGTATCTTGCGCTGCCCCCTCACTTATTCCGCTGGAGAAAACGCTGCTTGCGGGTTTTCGGACGAATCTTCCGAAACGAATTGTCAAGGAAGCGCAAAATTTTGGTGACGGACATCAATCGGTCGACCGTCGAACTGACCATCATCAGCCGTTCGGAGCCGACCTCATTCGCGGTCAAGGCTATGTCCATATGCGAGAATTGCGGAAATTCGTTCTGGAAGGCGATATAGGGATTGGTCCCGGGATCAGGCATCAACTCGATATCCCCGGATCTGTGGAACAGGCGCAGGGCTACCTGTTCGAACGTCCAGTCGTGAACATCGAATACCTTCCACCTTTCGCTGCGTCTGGAGGAGAATCCGGCAAGGCGGATGCGCGCGGGAATGCCAAGGCCGCGCAACCAAAGCGCCAATCCGAAACCGGTGGTTGGGAGCTTTTTTTCTGGATAGAAAGGCGAAAGGACTGCACCAAGATGCAGGTGCTTTACGCTCGCCCCCTCAAAAGCTTCGGCAGGACTGAACCGCTCCTCCGGGCTGATCGCAATGTTGATTATTCCCAGAAAAGTGTCCCGGTTGAAATATTTCAGAACCTCGGGAACCTCGCGCCGATGCACGATATTTGCGCCCATCATCCCGCTTCGACAGACCAGAATCGCAGGACGATCAAATGACCCGTCAAGAACTTTGTAAACCTTGTTGAAGAAGATGAAGAGGACGCCTTCCTCACTCGTTTTCTTCAGATGGTCGATATCGACTTCGTCGCTATTGGCGACCAGAATGATCTGAGAATATCGTGAAAAGAAATTCCGCCACTCTTCCGCATCATAGCCTATCTGAACAGGCAGGCTTGGATCGGAAAAAATATCATTCATCTCCATTCTTCCAGATACTTTTCCCATCCGACCTGTTGACATAACGCTTCAATCTGCTCGCCTTCCTCAAGCCCTCCAGGCTCTTACCCAGATATAGCAGGAAGCTCGTCACAACCTCAAGCACACCGGACCGCGGCCCCAAGTCCCATCGCGTTCCGGTTAGATAGTCGCGATATCTTCGGATATATCTTCTGTGCAGCCAGGACGCCTGCTTCTGCCACGGCTTTCTCCGCCCGGTAAAGTGCAGGATCGCCGGAGCCGATATCTCGCGCAGAAATCCGGTCTGTGCATTCCATCGCGGGCTCAGTCGAAGCCATTTCCCGTCAAGTGTCGCATTGAGCGCATCCTGATCCGTGGCATGATAACTGTCCGAACATGTTTCCAGCTTGTGCCTCGCCGCGCGGAAAAGGTCGAATTTCAAACTATGCGGCCAATCGAAAAGCAGAACCCCGGAATTGAAATAGGCGCTCTCCGGCCCCAGACCGATCTTCTCGCGCCTCTTTTTCAATTTTCGAGGGAAGGCCATGATGAAATCGTCCACCGCAGCCACGGGTTTTCCCATGAAGCCAATCCGTTGAAGCGCATCCAGACGATCCACCGCGAGCGTATCGGCATCAAGATAAAGAAGGCGCTTAACATCCGGGGGAATGATCTGATCGAGAAACAGGCGCGCCAGCACCGACGGAGACCATCTGCCCCGTGATATCTTCGGAAGCAGATCGCTATTGAAGCCGATAACCTCTATATTTAACTGATGACGTTCGCTGAACTCGGCGACATCCTTCGCATCCGCTCCGGACATGTCGAGGGCGACCAGGAAAAGCCGGCAGGGAACATCGATATTGTCGCGGACTGAGAGCAGCACACAACATGCGGCACCCAACATGTTGTGGTCGGCACAGGTGACTGCCGCAAAATCCGCTTTGCCCGCGACGTCCATATCTTGCGCTACCCGGTCATTTCTGCAGAATCGTTTCGCAACAAGTCTACAGGGCTGAGGGAGGATGGCAATTGTGACACTTACGACAGCAATCGCCCGCTTCCGAAAATATGCCTATCGCCGTGCCAAGTATCATCTGATTTCGCCGCAGGTGCCCGAGGTTTCCGAGGTTTTGCAAGGAAAGACCGCAATAGTCATTGGTTCGGCGCCGTTCTCGTCGCGCCCGGCGGGGTGGAACGAAAGCTTCCGTGTGATAACGGTCAACGCCTCGCAGATCGCGGCGGCAGGCTGGCTTGACCAGCGGCCGGACATTACCCTTATGCAGTTCAACCAGGTCGAGGGTACCAACGCCTCCGCGCGTGAGGTTCGCCGGGTTCTGGAAAACCAGCGCACCGGCAAGCTGATCGTTCTCCATTGGCGCCACGACCTTCGCCGACTGGAACAGGGGCTGGGCAGATTCGGGTATCAATATGATGATCTGACAGTCATGAGCCGCTATGAACGGATCGCCCTCATGCGTAAAATTACCGGCAAACTCAATCTCGAGCTTGAGGCCGAGACAAAATGGTCGAATGGCATTGTCGGCGCGGCCCTTGCAATCGCCAGCGGCGCGGAAAGCGTCATTCTGACCGGGATCAATCCTCTCTCCACCGGCCATGCCTATAATGATCTTGGGCATTCCCGCCTTCACACGGCGATGGACATGGACGCCCTGAGGGGATTTCTCGCGCGCGGTTATCCCATATTTACCGCCGATCGACACGTTGCCGAAAAAACCGGCCTCCCGTTCTGGTCGGGCCAAACCTAGACGGGCTTGAACTTGGGGTCGATGCTTTTGGCGATATCCACCCAGTTCCGGGAATATTCGACGTCCTGCCAATCCTTGAACCAGGGACCGCCATTCGTATAATGAACCGCTTTCGGATAGCCGGAGGCCGGTTTTCCGCTCCACCCTTCCAGCCAGTTCCATACCTCGGGCAATTCGCCAATTTCTCTGTCAGCGGCCCATTGCATCCGATGCAGATAGGCGCCGGTTTCCCTGTTTATCAGTTCCGGCGTCAGCGACCGGGTCGACGGATGCGCGCAATTGAACAGCATGAACGAAGACCAGTTCTTCCTTGGATAGCTGGTCTGGATCTTGCCATCCATCTTTAGCCCTTCCTTGGGCGTGTAATCGTGATGGACGCAAAGCACCGCCTTGCTTTCGTCACGATAATCCAGCAATTCGGCAACATCCCCGAAAAACAGGAAATCACAATCGCAGAATAGCGCCCACCCCTTGTAATCCGCAAGCCAGGGGGTGAAGAAACGCGAATAGGTGAATTCCGTCGAAGCAAGAGGGTCAATATCGCGCGTATATACCCCTTGGTCCACCAGATCCTGAAGGCGGATCGGCTGAACCTCGACATCGACCGTGGCATTCTGTATCAGGGATGATCGTGCGACCTGATAAGCGATATCCTCGCGCGAGTCCCAGCCTATGTAAACTTTCAAATCCGGCACAGGGTATTCTCCACATAGATAGCATTATGCGCCGTAGGATATTCGCGCCTGGCTTAATTCGCTGGGGTCGCGGCGCTGATCAGCTCGTATATTCTTTTCGTGGTCACACGGTATCCACGGCCACGCGGGATTTTCAAGGGCAATCTGAGCGCCCGCCCTACCGGCGATGACCCCGAATGGCGCGGCGCATCTGCTCGGCGGTATCCTGCGCAAAACCCGCCAATGCCGCGCGCCCCGGTCGGTTCGAGGCGTCAGCGCGGCAGCATGAAGCCCGCCAGGAATGCGCCGAGTTCCTGGACACCGGAAAGCGGTAGTACCTGCGCGACGTGCTGGTCGGGGCGCAGGACGACCAACGCGCCCCGCGTCCGGTCGATACCGCGCATGTCATAGATATCGCTGCCGGCGGCACCGGTTGCGGAGTAGACCTTTTCGTAGTCGACCAGCCCATATCTGCCCTTCGCCGGCAGCAGCGCGGCCGGCAGGTTTTCAAGGCGCATCTGCCGGTGTCCGGTCTGGAAGACAGCGCGCAGATCGATCACGCTGTCGGGGTCCGCGCCGTCAGGGGTATAGCGCGGCAACAGTGCCTCCGGCCCCTCGGTCAGCTGGCGGCAAAGCTCCGCAATCGCGCCGTCCTGCGCACCCGTGTCGCCCGCAGCCGCAAAGGCCAGAAGCCGCCAGCGTCCATCCGCCTTGAAGGCATGGCCAAGTTGCATGGGCTTCGCATCGCTCAGCCGGATGACCGGGGCCGAGTGGAAGCGTTTCCCGACGACCAGCCCGCAGGCCAGCGACTGGTGGCGATCGTCGCCGGTGATCAGCGACGGGTCGTATCGCGTCTCGACCCCCGCCGTATAGCGGCCATGCTGCTTGAAATAGCTCTGGAATTGCGCCGCTTCCTCGGCATTGCGGGGCTTGGCGCTGAAAAGCCGCGCCATGTCGCGGTCAAAGTTGATCAACTCGCGCGCCTTGGCCTGACGCTCGGCGGAATAGGTGTCCAGCAGCACCGGCGAGGCCTGTCCGCGCAGGACCGCGGCAAGCTTCCAGCCGAGGTTGAACGTGTCCGCCATCGACACATTCATCCCCTGCCCGGCCTTGGGGCTGTGGGTGTGGCAGGCGTCACCGGCAATGAAAAGGCGGGGCGCACGCGTCCCACGCTCGGCCTCCGCAACATCGTCGAAAGCATCGCAGACGCGCTGGCCGATCTCATAGGCCGACCACCAGGCAACCTCCCGCACGTCGAGGTGATAAGGGTCGAGAATGGCCCGGGCCTTGTCGATCAGCATCTCCGAGGTGACGTTGCGATCGGCGGCGCGTTCGTCGCCATGCAGCTCGTCAAGCTCGATATACATCCGCACCATATAGCCGCCTTCGCGCGGGATGATCAGGATGCTGCCCTTGTCGGCGGACTGGATCGCGGCCTTCAGCCGGATATCGGGAAAGTCGGTGACGGCCAGCACATCCATCACGCCCCAGAGCTGGCGGGCGGCCTCGCCCTTCAGCTGATGGCCCATGGACTTGCGCACCGTGCTGCGGGCGCCGTCGCAGCCGACGACATGGCGGGCGCGGATCGTCTCGACCTCGCCCTCGCGGTCGAGGCAGGCAAAGCGCGCAAGGACCGGATAGTCGGGATCACCGGAATCCTCCAGCGACAGAAGTTCACGGTTGTAATCCGGCACCAGTCGCCGGGGCGCGTTCCGCATCACCTCAAGGTAGAAGTCATGGACGCGCGCCTGGTTCAGGATCACATGCGGCATTTCGGAGAGGTCCTCCTCCACATCACGGATGCGGTCGGCGCGTGTGAGTCCCTTCCCCTCGGCACCCGGACGCCAGAACGCGACCTCGTTGACCCAGTAGCCTTCCTTCGTCACCTTTTCGGAGAAGCCGAAAGCCTCGAACATCTCGACCGAGCGGCAGGCGATCCCGTCGGCCTGCCCGACTTCCAGCGGACCCGGTTTCCGCTCGACGATGCGCGTGCTGATCTCCGGGAAGGCGGAAAGCTGGGAGGCCAGCGTCAGGCCCGCTGGGCCGCAGCCGACGATCAGGACATCGACCGCCGCCGGCCGCGTGCCGGCATCCGTCGCCGCCTCGGCAATCGAGGGGTCGCCGCTGCGAAATCCGTTGAGGTGGAACTGCATGTCATCGGCCTCCCTGATGATATGTATACTTATCATTTAATAGTGGACCGAGGCTCGGCCTGTCAATATGATATGTGTGCATATCAATAGAGGGAGGGTAAGGTGAGCGGCAGTGATCTAGCGGAAATGCCGGGGCACCTGATCCGCCGGTTGCATCAACGCTCGACCGCGGTGTTTCAGGAACGGATGCGGGCCGCCGGCCACGACGTGACCTCCGTGCAATTTGCGGCGCTGGACACCTTGCGCCGATTTCCGGGGATAGATCAGGCGACGCTTGCCCAGATGATCGCCTATGACCGCGCGACGATCGGCGGCGTGGTCAAGCGACTGGAGCAGAAGGGTTTCATCGAACGCCCGGTCGCCAAGGAGGATCGGAGGGCGCGCACGCTGCGATTGACCACCGCCGGGGACGCCGCCCTCTCGGCGCTGGTCCCGGTGGTGCGCGATTTGCAGGCCGCAATCCTCGACCGTCTGACCGACAGCGAGCGCGGGTTTTTCATCGAACTCGCCGTGAAATCCCTCGCCGAGGGGGACGACACGCCCCCCTCATCGCCCGGCGGGCGGCACGCAGAGGATTAGGCGGCCTCAGCTCGGGCAGGCGGCGCCGGTATCAATCCAGGCGCGGGTCAGTTTGCCGAACAGCTCCTGCGTTCCGGGCACCGGCTCTCGGCCCTCGCCCGGATCCCATCCCCAGCCGACCAGACCATCCGTGGCGTTATGCTCGTGCAGGTCGTCCAGCGTCCTGCCGCCATTGCGCTCGGGATCCTTCAGCTGCGCGCAGATCTCGCCAAGGCCAAGCCCCTGCCAGCCCATGCTGGCCGGGGCCAGCGCCCAGGGTTCGTGACCGGGGATCGACCCGATCGCAGAGGTCAGGGTGACGTTCTTGTCGCCATGGCAGACATTGCAGTTCATCCCGGCCGCGCCGAAATCGGCCTCTCCGCGCACCACAGGCGGCGAATGCGGGTGCATGTCATCGCCCTGCGTCGGCCCGCCGGTCACGGGATGGCAGTTGAGGCAGCGGGGATGCGTCAGGACCTTGCCCATCTCTTCGAAGATCGCGACCGAGCGCGCCTGTTCATCGGCAATGCCGGCAAACGCCTCTGGATCCGAAAGACCCTCTTGCGCCATTGCCGAAAACGGGACGAGGACGAGTGCCAGCGCCGAAATAGCTCGACGCATCATGACATCGCCCCGGCAAAGGGCAGACTGTAATGCGCCTCGCCCTTCAGCGCGCGCCAGGCATTCGCCATGGCCGGGCCAAGGGGCGGCACGCCCGGTTCGCCCACGCCGGTGGGATCGGCATCACTCGCGATGATCGCGACCTCGACTGCAGGCATCTCGGAAATCCTCAGCATGGGGTAGTCGTGGAAATTGGACTGCTCGACCTCGCCGCCGGGCGCCAGCGTGATGCGGCTGTGCAGGACGGCGCCAAGCGCATAGCCGATCCCGCCCTCCATCTGCGCGCGGATCACGTTCGGGTTGACCGCGACGCCGCAATCGACAGCGCACCAGACGCGGGTGATCTTGGGCGTTCCACCCCGGTCCTCGACCTCGACCACCTGCGCGACATAGGAACCGAAGCTTTTCGCCCAGGCGACGCCATAGCCCTTGCCGTCCCGCGTCGGGCCGGTCCAGCCCGAGATTTCCGCCACCTTCTCGATCACGCCACGCTCACGCGCGGCCTCGGGGGGCAGAAGCTCCAACCGGCCCTTGACCGGATCCTTGCCCGCCGCCTCGAGCACCTGATCGAGGAAGGTCTCGACTGCATAGGCGGTATGGGTGTGGCCGACCGACCGCCACCAGAGAACGCTGACCGGACTTTCCATGCTGGCCCAGCCGATCCGCCGCGCCCCGAAAAGATAGGGCAATCCGGTCGATCCCTCGTAGGAGGTATTGTCTGGCCCGCCCTTCAGCATCGCCTCCATCGGCGTGCCCTTCATGATCGACTGGTTGGCGACCGTATTCTCCCACGCGACGATCTGGCCATCGGCGTCGAGGCCCGCTTTGAAGCGATGCACGGTCAGGGGGCGGTAATAGCCGCCCTTGACGTCATCCTCGCGCGTCCAGACCAGCTTGAAGGCGCCGTCGCGCCCCGCCGCTTTCGCGACATTGGCGGCCTCGGACGCGAGATGGCCCGAACCCTGCGCCCGCCGCCCAAAGGAACCTCCGGCCAGCAGAACGTTGATTGAGACATCCTCGACCGGCAGGCCCAGCACCCCCGCGACCGTGGGCCGGTCGATCGAGGGAAACTGGCAGCCGAACCACATCTCGGCCTTGCCGCCCTTGACCTCGATCACCGCATCCAGCGGCTCCAGCGGCGCATGAGCGAGGTAGGGGAATAAATACTCCGCCTCGATCACCTTCGCCGCGCCTGCCATGGCAGACATGTCGCCCTTTTCCTCGACCGTCTGCCCGCCTTCGGCGGCGGCCTTGCTGAAGGCCTCGAACATTTCGGTCGTGCCGCGCGTCTCGGCGGCGGTTTCGTCCCATTCGACGACAAGAGCCTCGCGGCCCTTCATCGCGGCATAGGTATTGCGGGCATAGACGGCGACACCCGAAGGGATCTGGCGCACCATCTCGACCCCCTTGACCGCCAGCGCCGCCTTGTCGTCGAAACTCGCCACCGTGGCGCCGAATTTCGGCGGATGGGCGACAAGCACCGTCAGCATGCCGTCGCGATAGATGTCCATCGTGAATTGCGCGCTGCCATCGGTCTTGCCCTTGGTGTCGAGCTTCGGCAGATCCTTCCCGATCAGCACGAAATCCGCCGCCGCCTTCACCGGCGGATCCTCGGGCACCGGGAGCTTCGCCGCCGCTTCGGTCAGGGCGCCGAAGCCGGAACTGCGCCCGCTGCCGGGATGCGAGACGGTGCCTGCCTTGACGACGATCTCTGCCGCGGGGACGCCCCAGGTTTCGGCAGCGGCCGAAACCAGCATGGCACGCGCAGCCGCACCCGCCTTGCGCATCTGCATGAAGCTGTTCGCAATCGCGGTCGAGCCTCCGGTTCCCTGCGCGCCGAAGGCCAGATTGGCGTAAAGGGCGTCATTGGCCGGCGCACCCTCGGCCCGCATCTGCGCCCAGTCCGCGTCCAACTCCTCGGCCACGAGGGTCGCGAGGCCGGTATAGGGGCCCTGCCCCATCTCGAGATGCTTGATCAGCACGGTGACGGTATCGTCCGTCCCGATGCGGATAAAGGCGTTCGGGGCAAAGGGACCGCTGACCGTCACCTGCGCCCGGCTCGCGCCAAGCGGCAGCATCAACCCCAGCGTCAGTCCCGCACCACCGGCGAGGAAGGCCCGCCGTGTCGTCACGATTCCCATGGTCAACCCTCCAGCGTCTTGGCAGCGTCGTGGATCGCCTGCCGGATGCGGATATAGGTCGCGCAGCGGCAGACATTCCCCGCCATCGCATTGTCGATGTCATCGTCCGAAGGGCTAGAGATCGTCTGCAGCAAGGCTGTCGCCGACATGATCTGGCCCGACTGGCACCAGCCGCATTGCGGCACGTCGATCGCAGCCCATGCGGACCTGACGGCCTCGGCCTCCGGCCCCTCGATGGCTTCGATGGTGGTGACCTCGCGCCCCTCGGCCATCGAGATCGGGGTGATGCAGGACCGGCGCGGCATCCCGTCAAGCATGACGGTGCAAGCGCCGCATTGCGCGATACCGCAGCCGAATTTCGTGCCGGTCAGACGAAGCTCGTCCCGCAGCACCCAAAGGAGTGGTGTTTCTGGATCTATGTCGAGATCATGGTCCCGACCGTTCACGTTCAAGGTGATCATGCCTGGCCTCGTCGCTGGGCGGATTTCATGATGATGACGCGCTGAGACCTGAGGTCAAGCCCTATATCCGGCCACCGGAGGCACAATCAGACGCTCACCCCCAGGCAGCAAGCGGAAAAAGACACGCAACCATCAGGAGATATGGCCGTTCCCCTTCGGGTTGACAATCGGGACGTAACGGGTCTCTGAACGCCCCCATGACGGAAGAAAGGGACCTCTCATGAATCTGGATGGCGTGGAAAGCTTTCTGGGGATGATCGGAAGCATCGTCTGGGGGCCGTATATGCTGATCCCCCTGCTGCTTGGGACCGGTCTTTACCTCACGGTGCGGCTGGGCGGGATCCAGATCCTCCGGCTTGGCGCGGCACTGCGGCTTGGCCTGCTCCGGCGCCGCGACGACGATGCCGAGGGCGACATTTCGCAATTCCAGGCCCTGACCACGGCAATGGCCGCGACGGTCGGGACCGGCAATATCGTGGGCGTCGCCACCGCGATCGGGATCGGCGGGCCGGGCGCGCTGTTCTGGATGTGGGTGACCGCGATCCTCGGCATGGCCTCGAAATATTCCGAGGCATTCCTGGCCGTGCGCTTCCGCACCACCGACGAGGTCGGAGAAAAGAACGGCGGGCCGCAATACTATCTTGAGCGCGGCATTCCCGGCCCCTTCGGCAAGTTCCTTGCCCTTTCCTTCGCCGTCTTTGCGGTCTGTGCCTGCTTCGGCATCGGCAACATGACGCAGGGCAACTCGATCGCATCGAATCTTCACAGCAGCTTCGCCATCCCGACCTGGGCGACGGGCGCCGCGCTGGCCGTCTTGTCGCTGGTCGTGCTGGTCGGCGGCATCAAGTCGATCGGCAAGGTCACGGCCGGCCTCGTCCCGGTGATGATCCTGTTCTATGTGCTGGGCGCGATCTATATCCTGCTGGCCAATGCCAGCGCAGTCCCGGCGGCCTTCGGCGAAATCTTCGGCCAGGCCTTCACCGGCACCTCGGCGGTCGGCGGCTTTCTGGGCTCGACCATCATGATCGCGGTCCGCTATGGCGTGGCGCGCGGCATTTTCTCGAACGAATCCGGCATGGGCTCGGCCGCGATCGCCGCGGCCTCGGCCCAGACCACCCATCCGGTGCGGCAGGGGCTGGTGTCGATGACGCAGACCTTCATCGACACGATCATCGTCGTCAGCTGCACCGGCCTCGTCATCATCACCACCGGCGTCTGGAGCGAGATCGATCCCACGACCGGCCAGCAGATCTCGGCCTCGGTCATGACCGGGCAGGCCTTCAGCCACGGATTGCCGGGGCAATGGGGCCATTGGATCGTGACCGTCGGGCTGGTGATGTTCGCCTATTCGACGATCCTCGGCTGGGCGTATTACGGCGAGCGCAATGTCGAGCGCCTGATGGGCCATCGCGCGGTGATGCCGTTCCGCGTCCTGTTCTCGCTGGTCGTCTATTTCGGCTGCACCGTCCCGCTGGGCGTGGTCTGGAACTTCTCGGACGTGATGAACGGGCTGATGGCGATCCCGAACCTGATCGGCCTGCTGATCCTTTCCGGCGTGATCGCGCGCGAGACGAAACTTTACCTGAAGCACGACCCCAAGCTGGAAGCCAACCGGGCCGAGATCGAAGCCTTCATGCAGGGCGATCCCGGCTGGGAGGAATGGAAGCGCAGCGAGCGGCAGGGTTGAGAGGCCGCCTTCAGCTTGCCCTTCCATGAGGGAGCGCCGCGCGTCAGCTGATCGCGCTCCCCTCACACCCACTCGTTCCAGCTGCCGCGCGTGGTCAGAACCACCCCGACCGGGAACCGGACCGGACAGCCTAGCCCCTCGCCGAGCGCGCATATTCCGCCGGCGTCCTGCCGGTCTCGCGGCGAAACACGCGGGTCAGGTGGCTCTGGCTGGAAAAGCCGGAGGCGGCGGCCACTTCGGCGATGGGCTGGCCGCGCCGAAGCAGCGTCCGGGCACGGTCGACGCGGCGGTCCAGAATCCAGGCATGGGGCGCGATGCCCCGCGACAGGCGGAACATGCGGTGGAAATGAAACTCCGACATGCCCGCCAGCCGGGCAAGATCTTCAAGGTGGATGGCCTCGTCCAGCTGGGCCTCGATCCAGTCATCGACCCGGCGCAGGACATGTGGCGCAAGCCCGCCGCGCACCGACAATGCCCTGACATTGAGCCTGCCGTAAAGTTCGGCGAGGGCGCTTTCGGCCAGAAGCGTGTCTCCCGCCTCGGCCGCGCGGGCAAGCCCGCCCAGTGGTCCGGCAAGGCGCGGGACATCGGCGAAGGTCACTTCGGGCAGGTCGAGGAGCCGCGCATCGCGATCATGCGTGCGCGCGAAGCCGCTGCGCAGCCGGTCGTCCGAGAGGTAGAGATGCACGAAGCGGAACGGCGCGGTGATCTCCCAGCTTGATCCGCAGCCCTCGGGCATGACGCAGACCGCGCCCGGATGGCCACAGATCCCGCCCGCGTCGATGCGGCGCGTTCCCGTCCCGCCGTCCAGATAAAGGCTGAACGTGTGATTGCTGGGCGCGTCATAGCTGATCCGGTCATCGTGGTTCTGCCATATCGCGACCGAGGCGCCCAGGCCCAGCTCCAGCCAGGCGGTCCTTGTCGCGACCGGAGACCGGCCCAGAAAATCGTGAACAGCCTGCTTCATGCGAGAATCGTTATCCGATCGCCCCCGTCCGCGAAAGCGAGACCCGATGCATTTGCGCAAGATCGTGCAAAACAGCGGCCGTTTCGCGGGCTATCTGCGAGGGCATGAACAACGTCATCCTCTTTGCCGCGACCGTCCTGATCTGGGGCACGACCTGGATCGCCATTGCCCTTCAGGTCGGCGATGTGCCGGTCATCGTCTCGATCTTCTACCGCTTCGCGCTGGCAGCGGTGCTGATGCTCGGGGGTCTTGCACTGGCGGGCCGGCTTCGACTGCCGGCGCAATGGAGGTTCGTCGTCCTTCAGGCCGCTTGCCTCTTCTGCTTCAATTTCATCGGGCTCTACAACGCGGCCACGCTGATCCCCTCGGGGCTGGTTTCGGTCGTTTTCTCGCTGGCCTCGATCTTCAACGCGGTCAACGCGCGGATCTTTTTCGGGGACCGGATCACGCTGCGCGTGCTGGCGGCAGGCGGGATCGGGGTGGCGGGCCTTGTCCTGCTGTTCTGGCAGGATCTGTTCACCACGCTTGATGCCCGCAGCCTGCAAGGCATCGCCTGGGCCGGATTCGGCACACTGATGTTCTCATTCGGGAACATGGCGTCCCGCCGGAACTCTGCCCTCGGTATCTCTCCGGTCACGGCGAATGCCTGGGGCATGGGAATCGGGGCGCTGACGCTTCTGGCCCTGATCTTCCTGACCGGAGAGCGGATCGTGGCCCCGCATGGCGTCAGCTACTGGGCGGCCCTGATCTACCTGGCGCTGATCGGATCGGTGATCGGTTTCACCACCTACCTGCTTCTGGTCAAACAGATGGGTTCGGCAAAGGCCGGCTATGCCACGGTCGTCTTTCCCGTCATCGCACTCGCCATCTCGACCTTCTTCGAGGGGTTCCATTGGACACCGACTGCCATATCTGGGGTTTGCCTCACGATCATCGGCAATATGGTGATGTTTGCCCGGCGCTGAGGGGGCACCAGGGCTTCTGCCACGGACCCCGCGCATGAGCCTCCGACCTGTCTAAATGGTCAGGTACGGCGCACGATAAACTGCGTGAAGAATTTCCCAACCCGTCTAAACTGGTGGGTGTAAAGATTAGCCCCAATACGGCTTTATAAGGCCAAAAGAATGAGTAGTTCGCCGGTTTTCGTTCTGCGTCCCGTTCTTCCCGCGCTTTCGGATTTCATTCCACTCCTCGAGAGTATCTGGGGAAACCGGGTTCTCACCAATAACGGTCCGATCCTGCGTCAATTCGAGGCGCAATTGGCGGCCCATCTGGGGGTGGAGCATCTCTCGCTGGTCTGCAATGCCTCGCTCGGGCTGGTGCTCGCGCTGCGGCTGCACGGGATTACGGGCGAGGTCATCACCTCGCCCTTCTCGTTCGTCGCAACCTCTCACGCCATCCGCTGGGCCGGGGCCGAGCCGGTATTCGCCGATGTGGACCCGCATACGCTCAACCTCGACCCGGCGGCGGTCGAGGCACAGATCACGCCCCGGACGCAGGCCATCATGCCGGTCCATTGCTATGGCATCCCCTGCGATACCGAAGGGCTGGCCGCTGTCGCCCGGCGGCACGGGCTGAAGGTCATCTATGATGCCGCCCATGCCTTCGGGGTGCGGCGGAATGGCAGACCCATCGTGGCCGAAGGCGACCTGTCGGTCCTCAGCTTCCATGCCACCAAGGTATTTCACAGCTGCGAGGGCGGGGCGATCATCTCGCCCGACCGCCAGACCAAGCTGGCGGTGGACCGGTTGTGCAATTACGGGATCGTGGACGAGGTGACGGTCTCGGATATCGGCCTGAACACCAAGATGAGCGAGCTTCACGCCGCCATGGGGCTGGCGCTGCTGCCGCAGATCGACGAGATGATCGCCGCCCGGGACGGGGTCGCGCAGCGCTATTGGGATGCGTTGTCGCAAATCCCCGGCCTGCAATGCCTGTGCCCCCCGGGCCAGCCGGGCCACAATTCCTATGCCTTCCCGGTCCGGGTGCGGCCGGAATACCCATTGTCCCGCGATGAGCTTTACGAGACCCTGCGCGAACACGGGATCCTTGCCCGGCGCTATTTCCACCCGCTGATCTCGGATCTGCCGATGTACAGCACGCTCCCCTCCGCCGCGCCGGAACTGTTGCCGCATGCAAAGCGCGGCGGGGAGGAAGTCCTGTGCCTGCCCCTCTATCCCGACCTGCCAGAGGCGGATCAGGACCGCATCATCGCCATCGTCCGCCAGCCATGCTGAACACGGCGCTGATCTCGCGCAATCTGGCAAGGTTGCTGCGGCGGGGGTCAAGCCAGCTTTCCGACTTCGCGACAGAACGCCAGACGATCTGCCCGGCCGAGGAAACCTCGCGACCGCCCGCACTTTACCCCGAGGGCGCGATGGAGAGGATCACCGCCCTCTCCCCCTGGCGTGACTGGGAGGTCGAGCGCGGCCTGATCGAGGGGAGCCCGGTCGAACATGCCGCGACCGAGGCGCTGCTTGTTCCCGACGTGGTGCTGGCCGGGGCCTATATCTATCGTGGGGGCGCGAAGGAAAGGGTCGGTATCGGTCCCGCCCGGATGCTCGACCCCGCCCTGCCCCCAGCGCTCACGCTGCCGGAGGCGCATCTCGTCTCGACCTGGACGGGGGCGGATTTCTTCGGGAACTTCATTCAGGACAGCCTGCCGCTTGAACTGATCCCGAAGCCGGACCAGCCCTGCATCGGCGCCCCGACCAAGCCCTATCTGCACGAGGCTGGCTATCGCGACCTGCTGGACCTGCCCGCCCCGCCCATGCCCGGCCATGCCCGCGTCGCGCGGCTGACGCTCTACCGCGACTTCTCGCAGAACAGCTACAAGGTCGCGCGCTACGAGGAGTTGCGCAGCCGCCTGCGCGCGCATCTGGGACCGGCGAGGCCCGCAAGGGGCGTTTTCCTGCGCCGCGGCACCGCGCATGGTGAGCCGCGGCGGCTGGTCAACGAGGATGCCTTGGCCGAGTTGCTGGAGCGCGAGGGCTTCGACATCATCGCGGTCGAGGAGACCAGCGCCGCCGAGATCCTGCGCCGCGCGCTCGACGCGCCCGTGGTCGTCGCGGTCGAGGGCAGCCACTTTTCACATGCGATCTATACCTTGGCGAAAGGCGGGTCGTTTCTGGTCATCCAGCCGCCGGACCGCTTTGCGATGCCCTACAAGGAATACGCGGATTGCATGGGGATGAAGTTCGGCTTCGTGGTCGGCCTGCCCTCGGGCACCGGATTCGCGGTCGATCTGGACGAGATCAAACCGATGCTGGAGCGTCTGACATGAGGGACGACAGGCCCGATGCTCCAACCGAATTGATCCTGCTGCCCTCGCTCAGGGCGCAACGCGGCCCACGCGGCGGGCTGGTCCTGACCCGGAAATACATGGAGGGCGCGGCCGAATACGCCCGGAACTGGCCCGGCCCCGTCGCGAGCCTTGTCGAACTGGACGAAACGCCGACCACCGACATGGACCATGTCGAATACATGCCGGGCGAGGGCGAAACCGCGCTGGAGCTGCGCCCCTCGGACCCGGAGGCGCTGGCCAAGCGGCTTGCGGGGGCGGCGCAGGTCGTGGCCTTCCTGTCGCGGAGCGAGCTCCCGATGCTGAATGTCTGCCAGCAGATCGGCCTGCCCGTCGTCTTCGTGACCGAGTATTCCCCGAGGACAGAACGTCAGATCCTCGCAGGCGAGCAGATGGGCCCGCTCAGGCGGTTGCGGCGGCTGCTCTGGCTGTGGCGAACCGAACGGATCCGCCGGGCGATGCTGAAGCGGGCGGCCGGGCTGCAATGCAGCGGCCTGCCCACATATGAGAACTATCAGGGCCTCTGCGCCGATACGCTGCTGTTCTTCGACAATCGGGTGCGCGCGGACGAGGTGATCTCGGACGGCGCCATGTCCGCGCGGACGCAAAGGCTGCGCCAGAACGAACCGCTGCGTCTGGTCTTTGGCGGGCGCATGGTGCCGATGAAAGGCGTGATGGAACTGCCCCGCGTCGCGGCCGAGCTTCGCCGGCAAGGCGTCCCCTTCACCCTCGACATCTTCGGATCGGGTCCACAGCAGGACGCCTTGCAGCACCTCATCCGAACCGAGGGGCTGCAGGATCAGGTCATCCTGCGCGGCGTGCTGGATTTCCAGACCGGTTGGATCCCCTATCTCCGCGACAAGGCCGACCTGTTTCTGTGCTGCCATACGCAGGGCGACCCCTCCAGCACCTATCCCGAGGTCATGTCCTGCGGCGTTCCCATCGCGGGATACGCCAATGACGCCTTCCGGGGCATCGTCGAGGTCTCGGGCTCGGGCTGGGCGGTGCCAGTCTTCGACGCGGCGGCTCTGGCCCGCGCCATCGCGAGGTTGCACCGCGATCGCGACGCCATCGTCAAGGCGGCATTCCGGGCACGGGATTTCGCCCGCAGCCATGTGTTCGAAGTGACCTTTGCCGAACGGACCCGGCATTTCGTGCGAAACAGCCGGCTGCCGGAGCTGCTGAAGTTCGAGCCCGTGCATGACATCGCGGCACCTCGGGCCAGATCCAGGCCATCGCCCACCCCTTTCGGCCCGCTTCACTGAAGGATCCTGCACCAGCCTCCGTCCTGATCACGAAATGACCCCCGCACCGACTTACGGTTGTCGCGGTCCCCTTTCTTGTTCATCATCAATCAAAACAAGCCGCGCCCGGAAAGGGCGTCAGTTGGGGCAGTATGATGAAGATCTCGAACAAGAAGGCCGGGCCATGGGCCTTGCTGCTTGCCGCATCGATTCTGGTGTCGGGCTGCGGCTTTCCCGGCCGCCATAGCGAGTTGGAATGCATGGAGCGCGCGATCTATTTCGAGGCGAACCGCTCCAGCAGGGACGGCATGATCGCGGTCGGCAGCGTCGTGATGAACCGGGTCGAATCCGGTCGCTATCCGAATACCGTTTGCGGTGTCGTCGCGCAGAAAGGCCAGTTCGCGCCGGGCATCATGAAGCGCCGGATGGACCCGAAATCCCTGCCCCCGGTCCGTGACGCCGCCCGCGCGGTCCTGCGCGGTGAGCGCCACCCGATGATCGGTGAGGCGATGTTCTTCCATGCCGCGACCCACCGGTTCTCCTATGACAATATGCACTATGTGCTGGTCGCGGGCGGCAACGCTTTTTACGAAAAGCGCAAGAGTTACCTCGTGACCCAACCGGTCCCGCCCCGCGCGATCGAGCATTGGTAGTATTAATCGTTGCAATTGAAACGATCTGTGGTAGGGATGGTCCCCGACGGGTAAGCCCCGGGCGCCCCCGCCGGGTCGGGCGGCGCGATCGAATGATTGCAGGAGACATGTCGTGACGCCGGTTGTTCAGCCGTTGCGCAGCCGGATTGTGGCTGCCAACCACGCAGATTGCGAATTTCCCATCCAGAACCTGCCTTATGGCGTGTTCTCGACCCCCAATGCCGCGGCGCGCTGTGGCGTGGCGATCGGGGACATGATCCTCGACCTCGCCGAATGCGAGCGCCGGGGGCTGGTCGATGCCGAGGGGACGTTCGCGCGCCCGCAGCTCAACGACTTCATCGCTCTCGGCCGCGAGGCATGGGACCGGACGCGCGCGCGGCTGACCCAGCTTCTGGCCGAAGGGGCAGAGGAAGATCTGCCGCTGGTCGCGATGGCCGATGCGACGCTGCACCTGCCGATCCGCGTGACCGAGTTCACCGATTTCTATGCCTCGCGCAACCACGCCTTCAACGTCGGCGTGCTGTTCCGGGGGCCGGAAAACGCGCTGCCGCCGCAATGGACGCATATGCCGATCGGCTATAACGGCCGGGCGTCCTCGGTCGTGGTCACCGGGACCGATATCCGCCGCCCAATGGGTCAGGTCAAGGGCGAGGCTGGCCCGGTCTGGACCGCCTGCCGCCGCCTCGATCTGGAAATGGAGCTGGGCGCGATCGTCGGCGCCGACAGCCGCATGGGCGACCGCGTCAGCGTGGACGAGGCCGAAGAGATGATCTTTGGCTATGTGCTGCTGAACGACTGGTCGGCCCGGGATATCCAAGCATGGGAATATCAGCCGCTCGGGCCGTTCCAGTCCAAGGCGCTTGGCACCACGATCGGCGCATGGATCGTGACGCAGGCAGCGCTAGAGCCGTTCCGCAGCGCGGGCGCCGAGCGCAGCAATCCCCTGCTGCCCTATCTGGCCGAGAGCCGGCCCGGCCTTTACGACATGACGATCGGCTGGACGATGAACGGACAGCCCATGTCGCGCACCAACTACAACGTCATGTATTATTCCAGCGCGCAGCAACTGGCCCATCACACCGAATCCGGTTGCCCGATGCGGGTCGGCGACCTTCTGGGCTCCGGCACCATCTCGGGGCCGAGCCGCGACCAGACCGGCGCGCTGCTGGAAATGACCGAAGGCGGCAAATCGCCGGTCGAGGTGAATGGCGCGGCGCGGACCTTCATCGAGGACGGCGATGAGATCGGCCTTTACGGCTTTGCGCAGGGCGAGGGATACCGGATCGGCTTTGGCCCCTGCACCGGCCGCATCCTGCCGGCACGGGACTGATCATGGCCAGCCCGATCGTGTTGCATGACTACTGGCGGTCCTCGGCCTCCTACCGGGTGCGGATCGCGCTGGCGCTGAAGGGCATCGCCTATCGGCGCGTCACAGTCGATCTGGTGGCGGGCGACCATCGGAGGCCGGGGCATCTGGACCTGAACCCGCAGGGTCTGGTCCCGGCGCTGGAGATCGACGGGCTGGTTCTGACCCAATCCCTCGCGATCCTCGAATATCTCGAGGAAACCCGGCCCGAGGTGCCGCTGCTTCCCGCAGGCGCGGGGGCGCGGGCGTATGTCCGGGCCATCGCCCTTGCCATCGCCTGCGAGATCCATCCGGTATCGAACCTCGGCGTGTTGAAGCGCGTCGAGGGGTTGGCCGGACCGGACGCGCGGGCCGACTGGAACCGCGAAAACATCTCGCGCGGGTTGGAGGCGGTGGAGGCGATGCTGGATCATCCGGCCTTCACCGGCGCCTTCTGCCACGGGGATGCCCCCGGGATCGCCGATTGCACGCTGATCCCGCAGCTTTACAACGCCGCCCGCTGGGGCGTCGCCTTTGATCACCTGCCGCGCATTTCCGCCGTCGGGCGCGCTTGCGCGGCGCTTCCGGCTTTTGCCGCAGCCCATCCCGATCGATTCGATCCCGCGACGACGGCCTGAGGGGACGGACTGTCCCAACCCCTGCTCCCTCCATCGAAGACCGTTGGGGGGACGAAGCCGACCGTGATCGGTTTCCGGTAGGCTGCCCCCCTCGCGCAGCAAGCTCACCTGAAAATATGGCCTCGAGTTCCGCGGACCCGATCCCGTCGCAAGCGATTGCCGGAGGAGCGTCATGGAATTGCCGAAGGAACCGCAGCCGCATAAGGTGATCGCGACAGGCGATCCTCCCGGCGGGACCTTGCAAACACGCGCCAAGCGGGTTGGCAGCGCAGCCGTGATACGCGAGGATGGCGCGCCTGACAGACGAGGGAATGAACGATCAGCGGTATGACGCACAAAATGACCCCGAAACCATCGGACCCATGCCGCTATCCGAACCTCGATCCATTCGCATCACCTCAAGATCCCGGACCCCTCCCGAGATGAAAGACGAAATTCATGGCTGACAAACTGATGCCGATCGGCTCGCTCTGGATCGGGGGTGCGCTGTCCTGGCTGGAGATCGCCTCCATCAGGAGCTTTGTGGATCTGGGGCACGACTATATCCTTTACGCCTATGACGAGATCCCGAATGTTCCCGAAGGTGCCCGGCTAAGGGACGCGCGCGAGATCTGGGACACCGACAGCATTCAGGTCTACAGCAACCAGAGCCCGGCACTGCACGCTGACATCTTTCGCGTGATGATGGTCGCGCAGACCGGGCGTGCCTGGGTCGATACCGACATCATCGCCCTGCGCCCGTTCCCGAAGAATTTGAAATGGTATATCGGACACGAGCGCACCGATCGCGTCGAGCTGGGGAATGCCGTTCTCTGCGCCCCTAAATCCTCGCTGATGCTGCAAGAATTGCACGAGTTCCTCAGCGAGCCCTTCCCTGTTCCGCCGTGGCTTGGCGGCGGACAGCGGCAAACGCTCCTCGACCGGAAAAGTCAGGGTGAGCCCGCCCGCATCGGCGACATGCCCTGGGGAACCTTCGGACCCAAGGCGCTGACATGGTTCGCGCGCAAGACCGGCGAGATCGAGAATGCTCAACCGGCCGAGATCTTCTTTCCCGTCTCCTTCCAGGATCGGAAGGCCCTGGTCGAGACCGAGCTCACCGACACGCTTGCCGAAAAGTTCGAGCGCCATGAAAGCCTCTGCGTGCATCTCTATTCGCGCTGGCTACGCAAGAGCTGCGAGCGGTCCTCGCATGGCCTCCCGCCGCGCCATAGCTGGATCGGGAAATGGATCGAGGCGAATGGCATCGCCGATTACGGATCGCTTCCGACCCGCGAGGTAATGCCCAAAAAGCGCAAGCGTGACAAGGCGAAGCCGGGAGAGGACGCGCCCGAAACAGCGGCGAAGGCAAAGAAACGAAAGAAGGAGAAGCCCGCGCCCGTCGGCCTCACGACCAAACAATCCAGAGCCGCCGCTGCCGCCGCTGCCAAAACCGCGGAGGACGAAGCTTTCCTCGCCGATCTTCTGGCCCGCAAGAAGAATATCCCGGGCGGAGCGAATGTCTCGGCCCATGGCCGCGTCACGATCGTCACCATGGCCAAGGATGAGGGGCCCTATATCCTTGAATGGGTGGCCTATCACCATCTTCTCGGCTTCACCGATATCCTCGTCTACACCAATGACTGCACGGACGGCACGGATGAGCTGCTGGACGCGCTGGCCGAACTGGGCTTGGTGACTCGGCTGGATAACGGTCCCTGGCGCGACAAGCCTCCGCAGTCGCGCGCCTTGCATCGCGCCTCGCAGAATCCTCTGGTCATCGGTTCCGACTGGGTGTTGGTGATGGATCTTGACGAGTTTGTCTCGATCAAGACCGGCGAGGGCACGGTCGACAGCCTCATCGACGAAATCCTCGGCAATGGCGCGACCGGAATGTGCCTGACATGGCGCTTCTTCGGCAGCAACGGGCTGGAGGAGTTCGAGCCGGAACCGGTCGTGACCCGCCTGACCGGCGCCGCACCCGAGGATTTCAGCAAGGGCTACGGCGTCAAGACGCTCTACAAGAACGATCCCAACCTCTGCATCGCGATCCACCGTCCGTATCTGAACATGCGCGTCGCACGATCCGAGGAGGGCCGGGACTATGCTCTGAACTGGATCAGTGGCAGCGGCGAGCCCCTCAACGGGCGAAAGATGAGCTGGAAGAGCAGCCGCAAGAACGTGGGCTACGGGCTTGCGCAGATGAATCACTACGCCGTCAAGTCGCGCGAGGAATACCTGCTTCGCCGGATGAGGGGCGACGTTCTGGACAATCACAGCAAGTACGATGCCAAATATTTCGGCTTCTTCGACCGCAACGAGGTTACGGACCTTGCGGCGCGGCGGTTCGAGAAGGAGTTGCGCAGCTACATGACCCGCCTGCGCCGATACGCCCCGGTTCGCGACGCCTGCCAGCTTATCGAGGAAAGACGTCAGGAGAAGATTGCGCGCCTGCGCTCGGCCGAAGGATACCGGCAAAGCATCGATGAGTTGCAGAGCCTCGCCTTTCACATCGCGAAGAAAGCAAAGCGGCTCGGATGAGTGGGGCGGATATCATCTTCATCCGCACGCATCGCTTTGGCGATGGGGAGGATCGGCTCGCCGGACAGCTCGAAAGGTTCTTCGGATCCGGGAATGTCGCCATCTGCGTGGACGAAAGCCGGGGGCCGGTCGATACCGGGCGCTGGCCGAAATCCAGCCTGACGTCTGACCGGGTTCTGGAAATGGTCGGAAAGCCCATCCCCCAGGATTGGGGCTGGCGGATGGGCGATCTCTGCCACATTGCGATCGCCGAGGATTTCGGGCCGCGCGCGAACCAGTGGTTGGTCGAGAATGACGTCCACGTTCCCGATGGCAGCGAGCACGCGATCTTTGGGCGGCTGTCCCGGATCGAGGCGGATTTCATGGCCTGCAATCTCGCCCCGAAAAAGATCAAGCCGATTGCCGAGGCAGTCACCATCGCCCTGCCCTCGGCTGAGATGGGCTGCATCTTCGCCTTCAACCGGCTTGCCGGTTTCCGTGTCCCCGAGCTCAGCGAGGTTCGGCGGCAGATATCGCGCGGGCTCGTGGGCGCCAAGCGCTCCATGCCGAATGACGAGGCGGTGGTGGCCAATCTGGGTACGCATTCGGGATGGAGGATGGTCGACCTGTATCGGGCGGCGCCGGAAGTGTTCGCGCCCGCCTGGTTCGACACCAATCCGCCCATGCTGCGCGAGGCGCTGGATCGCGCACCCGCTGGCAGCATACGCCTGACCCATCCCGTTCTGAGCTTTGATCAGGTGATGCGGCGGGTCCAGCAACATGCCGCCGAGGGGCACCCGCAGAAATACAAGCCCGGGCGGATGCGCCGCATCCTTCGCGCGCTTCCCCCCGAGCAGCGCAGGGAGCTGCAGGTCGCGCTGGAACAGGGCGAAGGCCCCTCCCAAGCCTGAAAGGTTGCCCCGGACGCCGGCAATCGCGGCGTCCGGGGTAGCCGGTCAGTTCCGAAGGGCCTGCATCAGGTTGATCACGCCCAGCACCTTCTGGGTGTTGTTGTCGACGCGATAGATCTGGTCGTTGTCGCGGTAATAGTCCCAGTTCCGGCGCTGCTCCAGTTTGTAGAGGCGCATGTCCTGAACCCGGTCATAGTCCGAGGGGCGGAACCGCTCGCCGACGCGGTACTGGTGGTGCTTGTGGTGGTGTTTCTTGTGGCCGGGCGGGACGCAATCCCGACCCTTCTTGGCAAGGCCGGGCGGGCAGTGCCACGCTTTGCCATGGCGGTGATCCCGGTCGCGGTCACGATCATGGCGGTGGCCGCGGTGATCGTCGCGATCGCGCCGGTCATGGTCGCGGCGGTCATGGTCACGACGGTCGCGATCATGGGGGCGCGGGTTGAAGCGTTCCACGGAATCGGGCCGGTCATGGCGCGGGTGCCATTGCTCGGCATGGACGCCCCCGGCAAGAAGTGAGGTGACGAAAAGAGAGCTGATGAAGACCCGAAGTTTCATGGTGATCCAGAGAGGTGGTGATTATACTTCTTCGGTAGTGCCGCTTCCTTCCGGGACGGGCAATCCGCATTTCGCGGCGGCACGGGGGGATCGGCAAAGTTCAGCTTGATCTCGGCAAGGTTCAGCCGGCGAGCCTGCCCTGCGACAAGGCGTGCTCGACCCCGGCGCGCAGGTGATGGCGCAGCAGCTCTACCGCGGCCTGCGTATCGCGCCTCAGGGCCGCATCCTTCAGCGCGCCATGTTCGGGCCGCGAGGCCGAGGGCCGGAAGGCCAGCGCGATCATCTGATAGCGAAGATATTTGTCGAAGATCTCGGCATGGGTCTGCATCAGCACCCGCGAGCCACAGGCCGAGATCAGGGCCTGATGGAACTGCCAATCGCTATGCCGCCATTCGGCGATCCGGCTGGCATCCCCCGTCTCAAGCCGCTCCTCATGCGCGTCCAGCC
>NZ_DATMFA010000121.1:0-32768 GCF_035556475.1 Paracoccus sp. (in: a-proteobacteria)
AGGATCAGGAGGAGGCGATCCGCTGGGCCGGTTCGGCCGAGGCCGCGCCTGAGGGCTATCAGATCCTCGACGGCTTTCCCGAGAACGTCATCGCCATTCGCGCGACGGGCGAGGTCACTTCGGCCGATTATGACGACAAGCTGATCCCGCTGGTGACCGAAAAGGCGAAAAGCCACGGCAAGGTGCGGCTGCTGATGGTGCTTGGCCCGGATTTCGAGGGCTACAGCGCCGGAGCGATCTGGGACGATGCCCGCCTTGGCCTGACGCATTGGCGCAGCTTCGAGCGGGTGGCGGTGGTCAGCGACATTGGCTGGATCACGCGGGCGGTGAAGCTCTTCTCGCCCCTGATCCCGAGCGAGGTCGCCGTCTTTCCGCTGGCCGCGATGGAGGCGGCGAAGGCCTGGATCTCGGCCGAGGGCGGGGCCACCGCTGACGGCCATGCTTGACCCTGCCGGGGCGGCGGACTATCTGCCCCTTGCGCGGATGGCCGGATGACCGCGGCGAGCAATCGTCGAGGAAAGTCCGGACTCCATGAAGGCACGGTGCCGGGTAACGCCCGGCGGGGGCAACCCCAGGGAAAGCGCCACAGAGAACAGACCGCCCATGCTTGCATGGGTAAGGGTGAAACGGTGGGGTAAGAGCCCACCGCGGGACTGGCAACAGGACTGGCAAGGCAAGCCCCACCGGGAGCAATGCCGAATAGGGACCGCGCGCCGCAAGGCAGGGCTGCTTTCGCCCCAGCAGGTCCGGGTTGGCAGCTAGATCCCGTCAGCAATGGCGGGGCCAGAGGAATGGTCATCGAAGGGGGCAACCCCGGAACAAAATCCGGCTTACAGGCCATCCGCGCATTTTCCTTTATCTAGGTCGATCCTGGCTTTTGCGGCCGTTTCCGTGTCGGGCGGGCGGCGCCGAGACCAGATCCGAGTGCCCCGGATGCGGGGGACGGCTGCGGCTTGCCCGGATCCTCGTGACCGTCCGTCCCAAGCGGCCTCGTCCGAAAGGGGGAATCGCCATCACCCAAGGAATGGGGCACATAGCGCAACTTCTGCGGTAGGGACGCGCCGAAGCGCAGGTCCGGCGGGCGCGGCCGTGGCGGACCTCATATGACGGAACGAAACTGCCTCTGCCCACGGGGACGATTCGCAGTTTTCTGGGGGAAACGCCGCATTTCGCCCGGATTCGCGGTTGACTTCGGACGCCCTGCGAGTAAAAGGCGGGCTCCAAGAGATTCCACGGGGTTTGCTAAAAGCGTTTTGCCCCGCAGCAGGAGCGAAGCAAATGGCGAAGCCGACGACGATCAAGATCCGCCTGAACTCCTCGGCCGGGACCGGGCACTTCTACGTGACCAAGAAGAACGCCCGCACCATGACCGAGAAGATGACGGTCAACAAATACGACCCGGTTGTGCGCAAGCACGTCGAGTACAAGGAAGGCAAGATCAAGTAAGATCTGCCGACACGTGATCATGCGGAAACCGCGTCTCGAAAGAGGCGCGGTTTTTTCATTGCGGGACGGGGCAGGCCGGTTCGTGGGGTGGAATGAAAAAGGGCGCCCGATGGGCGCCCTCTGGTCTCAGAACGGGATCTCGTCGTCGAAATCGGGACGCTGCCCGCCGCCGCCCGAGGACGAGCCGCCCCGGCTGCCGCCGCCGCCCGAGGAGTAGCCGCCGCCCGACGAGCCGCCCTCATAGCCGCCACCGCCATAGCTGTCGTCGCGACCGCCGCCGCCCGAGCCGCCGCGACCGTCGAGCATCGTCAGCTCGCTGCGGAACGGACGCAGCGCCACTTCGGTCGAATAGCGGTCCTGCCCGCTCTGGTCCTGCCATTTGCGGGTTTCGAGCTGGCCCTCGACATAGATCTTGGAGCCCTTCTTCAGGTATTGCTCGGCCACGCGGACCAGCGGTTCGGAATAGATCGCGACCGTGTGCCATTCGGTCCGCTCGCGGCGTTCGCCGGTATTGCGGTCCTTCCAGGTCTCCGAGGTGGCGATGCGCAGGTTGGCCACCTTGCCGCCGCTGGGGAAGGTGCGGATCTCGGGGTCTTGACCCAGATTGCCAATCAGGATCACCTTGTTCACGCTGCCTGCCATGCCAACGTCCTTTGTCTTCCAGAAGTTTCTTTGTCGGCTGGTGTAACGCGTTGCGCCGGGTGGCGGCAAGGGCTTTGGCCGGATGGGCCGCCGGGTAAGCTGCCGGCGGGCCGCCCGCGCCCTGTGGCAAGAAATCGCCGATGGTGATAGCGCGTGATGCCCGGATGCAAAGGACTTGCGGCGCAGGCCGGACAGTGCGCTATACTGCTGCGCAAAAAACATGTCGGCATGAGGGACGAGAGATGCTTTCGACTGAACGCGCTCGGCTGCGCTACCTGACACATGCGGCCCTGGTGATGGCTCTGGGCTGCGGTCTCGCGGCGCCGGCTGCAGCCGACGGGCTGCGGATGCAGAAAAGCGGCAAGTCCCGCATTGCCCAGTTCGAACGCCAGACGCGGCTGATGGACAGTCGGCTTGCGGGTCAATACCAGCAATCGGCACGGCTGCGGCCCAGCGGCGTCTCGACCAAGAGCGTGGTGGATCTGGACCTGCCCGGCACCATCCCGACCTACAAGGGCAACCGGCGCAGCGAGTATCTGCCCCATGCCCGCGCCATGGCGCGCAAGCATGGCGTGCCCGAGGATCTGTTCCTGCGGCTGGTGCAGCAGGAATCGGGCTGGAACCCTTCGGCGCGCTCGCACAAGGGGGCGCAAGGGCTGGCGCAGCTGATGCCCGGCACGGCGGCGAAACTGGGGGTCAATCCCGGCGATCCCCTTCAGAACCTCGAAGGGGGCGCGCGCTATCTGCGCATGATGTATAACACCTTCGGAAGCTGGCGGCTGGCGCTGGCGGCCTATAACGCGGGTCCGGCGGCGGTGGCGAAATATGGCGGCGTGCCGCCCTATCGCGAGACCACGAATTACGTCCGCATCATCCACGGCAGCTAAGGCACGCTGCCCGATGCGAAAAAGGCCGCGGCAATGCTGCGGCCTTTTCGTTTTCGGGCGGGCAGAACCCCTCAGAAGGTCGAGGGGATGACGCGGGTGTATTTCGTCCCGGCGATCGAGGCGCCCGCCATCAGGCCGGATTGTCCGAAGATCATCGCGACCACCGGCTGCTGGGCCGTGATCGTGTCGGTGCCAAGCGCAAGCCCGCGCGAGGGCAGGGCGTAATAGGCATCAGCCTCGGCCACCCAGCCGGGGGCGGCGCGGAAGGCGGCCAGCGCTTCATCGGTCTGGAAGATCAGCACATGGGCATATTGCTGCGCGCCGATCTGAAAGCCGACGCTGGCCTGCGTGGCCGAATAATAGTCGACCGTCACGTTGTTGATGCGCAATGCGCCCTGACCATAGGCGCCGCCGACGCCGAAGCCCGCCTCGGTCATCAGCGGCATGTAGAGCACGCCCTTGGCGTTCTGGACCATGCTGGCGACGCCGGGATAGTTCTGCAGCAGATAGTTCCGCGTCGCGTCGACGCGCGCATCCAACCGGCCGGACGCATTCTGTCCTACCGCATTGGTGCAGGCGGCAAGTCCCGCAGCCGCCCCGGCCAGAAGCAGGTTTCGCCTGCTCAACCCATTGGCGAATTTCATATTTCACTCATCCCTAATTTCTCGGCGGTTGCACCGCTCGTTGAGCGGGGATGATAGGGGCAATCGCCCCGTCACGCCAGCGCCTCGGCCACCTGCGGGGCGTAATAGGTCAGAATGCCGTCGCAGCCCGCCCGGCGGAAGGCAAGAAGGCTCTCCATCACCACGTCGCGGGAAAGCCAGCCATTGCGGATCGCCCCCTCGATCATCGCGTATTCGCCGCTGACCTGATAGGCATAGGTCGGAACGGCGAACTGGTCGCGGACCATGCGGCAGATGTCGAGATAGGGCATCCCCGGCTTGACCATGACCATGTCCGCGCCTTCGGCAAGGTCGCGGGCGACGCAGCGCATCGCCTCGTCGCGGTTCGCGGGGTTGATCTGGTAGGTCTTCTTGTCGCCCACCAGCCGCCCCGAGGCGCCGACCGCATCGCGGAACGGGCCATAGAAGCCGCTGGCATATTTCGCGGCATAGGAGAGGATCGCCACGTCCTTGTGGCCATTCGCCTCCATCACCTCGCGCAGCGCGCCGATTCGGCCGTCCATCATGTCCGAGGGGCCAAGGATGTCGGCACCGGATTCGGCCTGGACCAGCGCCATGCGGCCAAGCGCCTCGACCGTCTCGTCGTTCAGGATCACGCCGTCCCGGACCAACCCGTCATGGCCATTGGCGTTATAGGGGTCGAGCGCGATGTCGGTCATCACCGCAAGCTCGGGCGCAACCTCCTTGATGGCGCGGATGGCGCGGTTGCCGATATTCTCGGGATCCCATGCCCGCTCGCAGGTCTCGGTCTTCAGGTCGGGATCGGAATGGGGAAAGATGCAGACGGCGGGGATGCCAAGGCGCATCGCCGTCTCGGCCGCGCGCTTCGCGCCGTCCAGCGTCAGCCGCTCGACCCCCGGCATCGACGGGATCTCGCCCGCGCCATCGGGCAGCTCGGTCACGAAGATCGGCCAGATCAGATTGCCCGGCGTCAGGCTCACCTCGGTCGTCAGGGCGCGCAGCGCGGGGGTGCGGCGCAGGCGCCTCAGACGGGCGGCGGGGAACGGGGCGACGATCGGCGTGGGCGACATGACAAGACCTTCCTGACGGGCGGGGACAGGCCCCGGCGGCGCGAATGGCCAAGACCCTGCACCCTGCGTTGCAGCGACGCAACCCCAATGGCCCGCCGCGTCAGTTCGAGGTTTTCCTTTGCGCGCTCCAAGGTTAGGGTCCGCTTCAGCCTACCCGCGGGAGATGACCATCCGTTGACCCAGACTATCCTGGCCATCCTCGACAGCCGCTCATTCGGGTCGATCTGGTTCTGGCTGCTCCTCACCCTTGTCTGGACGCTGGCCGGACGCCGCGTGCTGGGCGTGCCTTTCGAGGTGATCAACGCCGCGCGGAAAAGCGACGCGGGCGCCGGCGACGATCCGGCGGCTGTAAGCCTTCTCGACTGGCTTTCCCTGACCCTGCCGCGCTGGCGCCTCGCCGCGGGTGAGGGCGCCGTCCTGATCGGCGTCGCCTGCTTCGCGATGAGCGCGCTTTTCCTCCTCGGCTTCGTCTACGGGCTGGAGATGGCGCAGGCGATCGTCCTGCTTGTCCTGCCCTTCGTGCTGCTGTTCCCGGTCGAGCTTCGGCTGGCGCGGCGCGTGGCCCGCATCCTCGGCGCTGCCGAGGCCGGGGCACTGCCGGTGAACGAGGCGGCGCGGCAGGCGGCAGGGCTGATGCGTGGCCATCGCCGCATCATTTCGGTCCTTTCGATCGTCGCGGTGGCGCTTACCGCCTATCGCGGCGCGATCTGGGTGATCCAGCATCCCTTTGGCTTCTAGGAGCGTGCCTTGACTTCACCCGCAGCCGCTTTACCTCAACAGCCATGGCCGAACATCTGATCCTGTCCGGGGCCCCCGAGGGGCTGGACGCCGCCCTTGTCCTGCGCGAGCTGTCGCGCGGGCAGCCCGTGATCCATATTGCCCGCGACGACCGGCGCATGGCCGCGATGCGCGCCGCGCTGGCCTTCTATGCGCCGCAGACCGTGGTGCTGGAATTTCCCGCCTGGGACACGACGCCCTATGACCGCGTCTCGCCCGCGCCGGGGGTGATGGCCGCGCGCATGGCGGTGCTGAGCGCGCTGGCGCATGGCGCCTTCAAGGGGCCATTCGTCCTGCTGACCACGCTCAACGCCGCCATGCAGCGGGTGCCGCCGCGCGAATCGCTGCGCGAGGCCAGCTTCTCGGCCGCAGTGGGCGACCGCATGGACGAAAGCGCGCTGCGGGCGTTCCTGGCGCGGATGGGTTTCTCGCAATCGCCGACGGTGACCGAGCCGGGGGATTTCGCCGTCCGGGGCGGGATCATCGACATCTATCCGCCGGGCGATGCCGGCCCGATCCGCCTCGACATGTTCGGGGACGTGCTGGACAGCGCCCGCCGCTTTGACGCCGAGACCCAGCGCTCGGTCGAGAAGCTGGACCGGGTCGAGCTTGCGCCCATGTCCGAGGTGATGCTGGACGAGGCCGCGATCACCCGCTTCCGCCAGAACTATCGCGCCGAATATGGCGGAGGGGCGAATGATCCGCTGTATGAGGGGATCAGCGCCGGTCGCAAGATGGCCGGTATGGAGCATTGGCTGCCCTGGTTCCATGAGCGGCTGGAAAGCCTGTTCGCCTATCTGCCCGGCGCCTCGATCGTTACCGACGACCATCTGGATCAGGTGCGCGACGCGCGCTGGCACACCATTGGCGAGCAATTCGACGCCCGATGCGAGGCGCTGAAGCGCAAGGGCGGGACGGATTCGGTCTATCGCCCGGTCCCGCCGGTGGAAATGTTCCCCGACGAAAAGGAATGGACGGGTTGGCTGGCGGCGCATCGCCTGCTGAAGCTGTCGGTCCTGCCGCAGCCGCCGGGTCCGGGAGTGCTGGATGCAGGGGGGCGCGTCGGGCGCAATTTCGCGCCGGAACGGCAGGCCGAAAAAGGGAACCTCTTCAAGGCTCTGGCCGATCATATTCGCGCGCTTCAGGCGACGCGCAGGGTGGTTGTTGCCAGCTTCTCGGAAGGTGCGCGTGAGCGTCTGGCCGGGCTGATCGCCGATGAGGGCGTGACCGGCGCCAAGCCCATCGCCGACATGCGCGACCTGCCGGCCGAGGTCGGTGCGCTGGGTCTCGCGGTCTGGCCGCTGGACGAGGGCTTCGTCTCGGACGGGCAGGCGACCGGGCCGCTTGCCGTCATTTCGGAACAGGATGTTCTGGGCGACCGGCTGATCCGGGGTGCGAAAAAGCGCCGGCGGGCCGAGAATTTTCTGCGCGACACCCAGACCCTCAGCCCCGGCGATCTGGTCGTCCATGTCGAACATGGCATCGGGCGCTATACCGGGCTTGAGACCGTGATGGCGCTTGGCATTCCCCATGATTGCGTGGCGCTGGAATATGCCGGAGGCGACCGCCTTTATCTGCCGGTCGAGAATATCGAGCTGCTGAGCCGCTACGGGCATGAGGAGGGGCTCCTCGACAAGCTGGGCGGTGGCGCCTGGCAGGCCCGCAAGGCGCGGCTGAAGGAACGCATCAAGCTGATCGCCGACCGGCTGATGCGCGTCGCGGCCGAGCGCCTGCTGCGTCCCGCCCCGGTTCTGGAGCCAGAGCATCACGAGATCGAGGGCTTCGCCGCCCGTTTCCCCTATGCCGAGACCGAGGATCAGGCATCGGCCATTGCCGATGTGGCCGAGGATTTGGCGGCGGGCCGCCCGATGGACCGGCTGATCGTCGGCGATGTCGGCTTCGGCAAGACCGAGGTTGCTATGCGCGCGGCCTTCATTGCCGCCAGCCAAGGCCGGCAGGTCGCGGTGGTCGCGCCGACGACCCTGCTGGCCCGCCAGCATTTCCGCACCTTTGCCGAGCGTTTTCGCGGCACCGCGATCAATGTCCGGCCGCTCTCGCGCTTCGTTTCGGCCAAGGACGCGACCGAGACCCGCAAGGGGCTGGCCGAGGGCACCGTCGATATCGTCGTCGGCACCCATGCGGTTCTGGCCAAGCAGGTCCGGTTCAAGAATCTCGGCCTGCTGATCATCGACGAGGAGCAGCATTTCGGCGTCGCCCATAAGGAGCGGCTGAAGGAGCTGCGCAGCGACATCCACGTCCTCACTCTGACCGCCACCCCGATCCCGAGGACGTTGCAATTGTCGCTGACCGGGGTACGGGATCTCTCGATCATCGGGACGCCGCCGGTCGATCGCCTCGCGATCCGCACCTATGTCAGCGAGTTCGACAGCGTCACCATCCGCGAGGCCCTGCTCCGCGAGAAATATCGCGGCGGGCAGAGCTTCTTCGTGGTGCCGCGCCTTTCCGACCTGCCCGAGGTCGAGGACTGGCTGAAGGAACATGTGCCCGAGGTCAGCTTCATCGTCGCGCATGGTCAGCTTGCGGCGGGCGATCTGGACAGCCGGATGAACGCCTTCTACGACCGGGGCGCGGATGTGCTGGTCGCGACCTCGATCGTGGAATCCGGCCTCGACATTCCGACGGCGAATACCATGATCGTCTGGCGCGCCGACATGTTCGGCCTCGCGCAGCTTTACCAGATCCGGGGCAGGGTGGGGCGGTCGAAGACCCGCGCCTATTGTTATCTGACCACCAAGCCCCGCGTGCCACTGACCCCGCAGGCGATGCGGCGGCTGAAATTCCTCGGTGCGATCGACAGCCTTGGCGCGGGCTTCAACCTGGCCTCGCAGGATCTGGACCTGAGGGGGGCGGGGAACCTCTTGGGCGAGGAGCAGTCCGGTCATATCAAGGAAGTCGGCTTCGAGCTTTACCAGCAGATGCTGGAGGAGACGATCGCCAAGCTGAAATCGGGCGAGATCGAGGGCACGCCCGAGGATGAATGGGCGCCGCAGCTGAACCTCGGCGTGCCGGTCACGATCCCCGAGAGCTACATCCCCGATCTCGACGTGCGGCTGGGCCTTTACCGCCGGTTGGCCGAGCTGACCACCAAGGTCGAGCTGGAGGGCTTTGCCGCCGAATTGATCGACCGTTTCGGCCCCCTGCCGCGCGAGGTGAACACGCTGCTGCTGGTCATCCGCATCAAGGCAATGGCGAAGCGGGCCAATATCTCGAAGCTGGATGCGGGGCCGAAGGGCGTGACGATCCAGTTCCACGGCGACCAATTCCCCAATCCGGCGGGGCTGGTCGAGTTCATCCATGACCAGCGCGGGCAGGCAAAAGTCACCGACAACAAGATCGTCGTGCTGCGCGACTGGCCGGGCGATGCCGACCGGATCAAGGGCGCCTTCGCCATCGCCAAGGATCTTGCCGCGAAGATCAAGGCCGGGAAGGCGAAGGGCTGATGGGCCGAGCCGGGGGCGCTGCCCCCGGACCCCCGGGGTATTTTTCGAAACGATGAAGAGATGAGAGGCCGGCGCGGATTGCTGGGCCGGGATGCGAAAAGGGCGGCGCTTTCTGCGCCGCCCTTCGGGTTTTTCTGCTTGCCTTAGTCGGCCGTCAGGAGGGGCGGCCTCGATTTGCTGATCCGGGGCGTCTCGGGCCCGGTGATGTCGAAGACGGGCTTGTCGTCCTCGATGCGGACGCGGACCACGCCGCCTTTGGTCAGGCGGCCGAAGAGCAGTTCCTCGGCCAGAGGTTTCTTGATCGTCTCCTGGATCACCCGGCCTAGCGGGCGGGCGCCCATCTTGTCGTCGTACCCCTTCTCGGCCAGCCAATGCGCGGCCTCGTCGGTCAGTTCGATATGGACGCCGCGGTCGATGAGCTGGGCTTCCAGTTGCAGCACGAACTTTTCGACCACCTGGACGATGATGTCGCGCGAGAGCGGCGCGAAGCTGATGACCGCGTCGAGACGGTTGCGGAATTCGGGCGTGAAGGTGCGCTCGATCGCGGCGGTGTCCTCGCCCTCGCGACGCTCGCGGCCGAAGCCGAAGGCGGCCCGGGCCTGATCGGCGGCGCCGGCATTCGAGGTCATGATCAGGATCACGTTGCGGAAGTCCACCTGCCGGCCGTTATGGTCGGTCAGTTTCCCGTGGTCCATGACCTGCAGGAGGATGTTGAACACATCCGGGTGCGCCTTCTCGATCTCGTCGAGCAGCAGCACGCAATGCGGATGCTGGTCGACGCCATCGGTCAGAAGCCCGCCCTGGTCGAAGCCGACATAGCCCGGAGGCGCGCCGATCAGGCGGCTGACGGCGTGTTTCTCCATGTATTCCGACATGTCGAAGCGCAGCAGCTCCACGCCGAGCGTCGAGGCGAGCTGTTTCGCCACTTCGGTCTTGCCGACGCCGGTGGGGCCGGCGAAGAGGTAGTTGCCGATCGGTTTTTCTGGCTCGCGCAGGCCGGCGCGGGCGAGCTTGATCGAGGAGGCCAGCGCCTCGATCGCGGCGTCCTGGCCGAAGACCAGCCGTTTCAGCGTGGCTTCCATATCCTTCAGCACCGCCGCATCGTCCTTGGAGACGCTTTTCGGGGGGATGCGGGCGATCTTGGCCACCACCGCCTCGATTTCCTTCGGGCCGATCATCTTGCGGCGCTTGCTTTCCGCGACCAGATGTTGTGCCGCGCCCGCCTCGTCGATCACGTCGATCGCCTTGTCGGGCAGCTTGCGGTCGTGGATGTAGCGCGCCGAAAGTTCGACGGCGATGCGGATCGCGTCATTGGTATAGCGCAGGTCGTGATGCTTTTCGAAGCTGGGCTTCAGGCCCATCAGGATCTTGATCGTGTCGGGCACGTTCGGCTCGTTCACGTCGATCTTCTGGAAGCGGCGGGAGAGCGCGCGGTCCTTTTCGAAATGCTGCCGGAACTCCTTGTAGGTGGTGGAGCCCATGCAGCGCAGCTTGCCGCCGGACAGCGCCGGTTTCAGCAGGTTCGAGGCATCCATCGCCCCGCCCGAGGTCGCGCCGGCGCCGATCACGGTATGGATCTCGTCGATGAAGAGGATGGCGTCGGGATGATCCTCCAGCTCCTTCACGACGGCCTTCAGCCGCTCCTCGAAATCGCCGCGATAGCGGGTGCCGGCCAGAAGCGCGCCCATGTCGAGCGAGAAGATGGTCGAGCCGGCCAGAACGTCCGGCGTCTCGCCCCGCGTGATCTTCAGCGCCAGCCCCTCGGCGATGGCGGTCTTGCCGACGCCGGGGTCGCCGACCAGCAGCGGGTTGTTCTTGCGGCGGCGGCAGAGAACCTGAATGCAGCGCTCGACCTCTTCGGCGCGGCCGATCAGCGGGTCGACATCGCCCTTCGAGGCCTTCTTGTTGAGGTTCACGCAATATTTGGCCAGCGCGGATTCGTCCTTGGCCGCGGGCTGCTCGGCCTGCGCCTGCTCGCCCGGCTGGTCAGCACCCTGAACGGTGCGGTTCTCCGAGAAGGACGGGTTCTTCGCCACGCCATGCGCGATGAAGTTGACCGCGTCGTAACGGGTCATGTCCAGTTCCTGCAGGAAGAAGGCGGCGTTGGATTCACGCTCGGCGAAGATCGCGACGAGGACATTCGCGCCCGTCACCTCGGTCCTGCCGGAGGATTGCACATGGATGGCGGCGCGCTGGATCACCCGCTGGAAGGCGGCGGTCGGCACGGCCTCGGACCCCTCGACATCGGTGATCAGGGTCGAGAGGTCATCCTCGATGAATTCCACGAGCATGCGGCGCAGTTCGTCCAGATCGACATTGCAGGCGCGCATGACCTTGACGGCATCGGGTTCATCCGTCAGGGCCAGCAGAAGATGTTCGAGGGTGGCCAGTTCATGCCGGTGTTCATTGGCCAATGCCAGTGCAGAATGAATGGCCTGTTCCAGCGTGTTCGAAAAGGACGGCACGGTTAAGCTCCTGTCAGTCGGCTGGCGGTTTGGGCCGCCGAAGGTAGCGGTCCACCTGACCAGACTGTCACGATACGTTTAAGAATCTGGTGGAATTTCGCGCATTTCAAGCGCTATTTACGTCCTCTGGTGCCGAAACTCCGGTGGTTGAATTTGATGTGATATCGGTCTGCCGCATTTTCAAGCATGGAGGGGGCCGGTTGACGGGGTCGGGATTTGCCGTGATCGGGGCGCGAATATCCTTGCTGCATTGCGGAATGATCCTCAGAACTGGTCCTTCATCGCGCGAAGTCTAGCAAAAACATCCACATCGCTTGCGCCTGCCATCCCGAGGGATTCGCGCAGCTCGGCTACGCGCAGGAACGGGTTGGTCGCGCGTTCGTCATCCAGCGTGGCGGGGGCGCAGGGCCGGCGGCCCGCGGCGGTGTCGTCGAGGCGTTGCTGCAATGCACCATTGCCGGAATCGACGGAAAGCGCAAATGCACCGTTCCCACGGCAATAATCGTGACCAGAGCAGATCAGCGTGTGGCCGGGCAGGCGGGCAAGGCGCGAGACACTGTCCCACATCATCGCAGGGTTGCCCTCGAAGAGCCGCCCGCAACCCAGAGCCATCAGGCTGTCGGCGGTGAAGGCCATGCCCGATTGCGGCAGATGGAAGGCGACATGGCCGATGGTATGGCCCGAGACGTCGATGACCTCGGCCGGCTCGCCGCAGATCGTGGCGGTCGTGCCGGGCCGGACTGCGATGTCGAGCGGGGGCAGGCGGGCGGCATCATCGGCATTGCCCATGACCTTCGCGCCGGTGGCGGCGACAAGCTCGGGCACGGCCTGAATATGGTCGGCATGGTGATGGGTCAGCGCGATCAGGTCGAGCGTCCAGCCCCGCGCCTCGAGTTCGGCGAGGATCGGGGTTGCCTCGGGCGCGTCGAAGAGGGCGGTCGCGCCATTGCCATGCACGAGCCAAGCGTAATTGTCGGTCAGGCAGCGGACGGGAACCAGTTCCAGCGGCATTGGCAATTCCTTCTCTTTGCCGCAGTCTGGCGCGACGGGACGAGAGGCGCAATGCATCAGGATGTGATCGAGCTGCGAAAGTTCTACTACAACCGGGCCCTCGGCCGGGTGGTTCAGCGGGTGCTGCGCGACCGGCTGACGCAGCTTTGGCCGCCCGAGCAATGCGCGGGCATGACCGTGGTGGGATATGGCTTCGCCGCGCCCCTCCAGCGTCCCTATCTGGGCCGGGCGCGCCGCGTCGCGAGCCTGATGCCGGGGCCGCAAGGCGTGATGGCATGGCCTGCCGGGCTGCCCAATTGCTCGGTCCTGTGCGAGGAGACCGCCTGGCCCCTCGACACCGGAAGCGTCGACCGGCTGGTGCTGCTGCACGCCGTCGAGACCGCGGATCATTCGCAGGCGCTTCTGGCCGAAGCCTCGCGGGTGCTGGGGCCGGGGGGGCGGATGCTGGTCATGGCGACGAACCGCGCCGGGCTCTGGGCGCGGTCGGACGCGACGCCCTTCGGGTTCGGGCGCAGCTATACCGCTGGCCAGCTCGAGGCATTGGCGCGGAGCGCGGGTTTCGTGGCCGAGAGTACCGGCGCCGCGCTTTACATCCCGCCTTCGGACCGGCGCTTCTGGCTGCGCAGCGCCCAGATGTGGGAGCGCACCGGGCTTCGCATCAGCCAGGTTCTGGTCGCGGGGGTGGTGCTGAGCGAGTTCAGCAAGCAGGTCCAGGCCCCGGTCGGCAAGTCGAAGCGGGTGAGCGTGCCGAGCCCTCTCGACGTGCTGGAGGGGATCGCGCGGCCGAAGCCGGCGGGGCGCGGGAACACGGCGCGCGAAGGTACGGGCCATATTTCCCGCTAGAGTTGACAGACCCCTTGCGGAAGAGCGTCGCCCGGGGTCATGGCCGGCGGCGAAATCCCCCTTGGCGGGCAGTTAGCGCCACCGGCCCGCGAAACATCGCCACGTCATCGAATTAAGGTATGAAACGCTCGCTTTTCCGTGTGCAATGCGGTTGCGGCAAGAGATTTCACCTGCTAAGGACGCGGCAGATTTTCGGGAACGTTCGGTCGGCACGGCCTGGGGGTTCCTCTTGACCCTGCGCTCCGCGACAGACCGGTTATGAAACCGGCCCGCCGGCGGAGCTTGCGCAAACCGGAAGGATGACCGTGGCCAATTCCGCTTCGATTTCCGCTGATATCGCCGGGCGTTATGCACAAGCCCTTTTCGATCTCGTGAAGGATTCGGGGGGTCTCGACACCCTGTCCGGGCAGGTCGACGAGCTGGCTGGCGCGCTTGACGAGAGTGCGGATCTGCGTGACCTGACAGTCTCGCCGCTCTATGATCGTAGCCAGCAGGAGGCGGCGATCGCCGCGCTGGCGCAGCGGATGGGCCTCGCGCCCGAGCTTGCGAACACCCTGCGCCTTCTGGCCAAGAACCGGCGGCTGTTCACGCTGCCCCAGTTCATCGTCAAGCTGCGCGGCCTGATCGCGGACGAACGCGGCGAAATGACCGCCGATGTCGTCAGCGCCCAGGAACTGACCGAAGCGCAGAAATCCCGGCTGGCCGAGACGCTCGCCAGCAAATCGGGCAAGACCGTCAAACTGAACGCGCGCGTTGATGAAAGCCTCATCGGCGGCATGATCGTCAAACTGGGCTCGCAGATGATCGACAGCTCGATCCGCTCGAAGCTCGCCTCCCTCCAGAATGCTATGAAAGAGGTCGGATAATGGGAATCCAGGCAGCCGAAATCTCGGCCATCCTCAAGGATCAGATCAAGAATTTCGGTCAGGACGCCGAGGTGGCCGAGGTCGGGCAGGTTCTGTCCGTCGGCGACGGTATCGCCCGCGTCTATGGCCTGGACAAGGTTCAGGCTGGCGAGATGGTCGAGTTCCCGGGCGGCATCCGCGGTATGGTGCTGAACCTCGAAACCGACAACGTCGGCGTCGTTATTTTCGGTGACGACCGCTCGATCAAGGAAGGCGACACCGTCAAGCGGACCGGCGCCATCGTGGAAGTTCCGGTCGGCAAGGGCCTGCTGGGCCGCGTCGTCGACGCGCTTGGCAACCCGATCGACGGCAAGGGCCCGCTCGACGTGACCGAGCGCCGCATCGCCGACGTCAAGGCCCCCGGCATCATGCCGCGCAAATCGGTGCATGAGCCGATGGCGACCGGCCTGAAATCCGTCGACGCCATGATCCCCGTCGGCCGTGGCCAGCGCGAGCTGATCATCGGCGACCGTCAGACCGGCAAGACCGCGATCGCGCTCGATACCATCCTGAACCAGGCGAACTACAACGGCCGCGAAGCCGATGGCATGAAGACGCTGCACTGCATCTACGTCGCCGTGGGTCAGAAGCGCTCGACCGTTGCCCAGCTGGTGAAGAAGCTGGAAGAAACCGGCGCGATGGCCTACACGACCGTTGTGGCCGCGACCGCGTCGGACCCGGCGCCGATGCAGTACCTCGCGCCCTATTCGGCGACCGCCATGGGCGAGTATTTCCGCGACAACGGCATGGACGCGCTGATCATCTATGATGACCTGTCCAAGCAAGCCGTCGCCTACCGCCAGATGTCGCTGCTGCTGCGCCGTCCGCCGGGGCGTGAAGCCTATCCGGGCGACGTTTTCTACCTTCACTCGCGCCTGCTCGAGCGTTCGGCGAAGCTGAACGAGGATCACGGCGCCGGTTCGCTGACCGCGCTGCCGATCATCGAAACCCAGGCGGGCGACGTTTCGGCCTATATCCCGACCAACGTGATCTCGATCACCGACGGCCAGATCTTCCTTGAAACCGACCTGTTCTTCCAGGGCATCCGCCCGGCCGTGAACACCGGTCTGTCCGTGTCGCGCGTCGGCTCGGCCGCTCAGACCAAGGCGATGAAATCGGTCGCCGGTCCGGTCAAGCTGGAACTGGCCCAGTATCGCGAGATGGCTGCCTTTGCGCAGTTCGGCTCGGACCTCGACGCGGCGACGCAGAAACTGCTGAACCGTGGTGCGCGCCTGACCGAACTGATGAAACAGCCGCAATACTCGCCGCTGACGAACGCCGAGATCGTCATCGTGATCTATGCCGGCACCAAGGGCTACATCGACACGGTCCCGGTCAAGGAAGTGACCAAATGGGAGCAGGGCCTGATCCAGTACCTGCGCAACCAGAAAGCCGATCTGCTTGACGACATGACCCGGAACGACCGCAAGATCGCGGGCGAGCTGGAAACTGCGATCAAGGCAGCGCTGGACGGTTACGCCAAGACCTACGCCTGAGGGGAGGGATAGATGCCCAGCCTCAAGGATCTGAAGAACCGGATCGGCAGCGTCAAGAACACGCGCAAGATCACCAAGGCGATGCAGATGGTCGCCGCCGCGAAACTGCGCCGTGCGCAGGAAGCGGCGGAAGCCGCGCGTCCCTATGCCGACCGGATGGCCGCTGTCATGGCCGGGTTGACCGCTGCGGCGGCCGGCTCGGACACGGCGCCGCGCCTGCTGGCGGGAACCGGCGAAGATCGCCGGCACCTGCTGGTGGTGCTGACCTCCGAGCGCGGGCTTGCGGGCGGGTTCAACTCGTCCATCGTCAAGCTCGCCCGCCAGCGCATGGCCGAACTCCATGCCAATGGCAAAGAGGTGACGCTTGTGACCGTCGGCAAGAAGGGTCGCGAGCAACTCAAGCGGGAATATGGCGACCTGATCGTGCATCACGTCGATCTCAGCGAGGTCAAGCGCATCGGCTACGAGAATGCGCGCGGCATCGCGAACGAGATCCTCGAGCGCTTCGAGGCTGGCAGCTTCGACGTGGCCACGCTGTTCTACAGCCGGTTCGAATCCGTCATCAGCCAGGTTCCGACCGCCCGGCAGATCATCCCCGCCGTCATCGAGGAGACGGCCGAGGCAAGTGCCTCGGCGCTCTATGATTACGAGCCGGACGAACACGCGATCCTGAGCGACCTGCTGCCCCGTTCGGTGGCCACGCAGGTCTTTGCCGCGCTGCTTGAGAATGCGGCGTCGGAGCAGGGCGCGCGGATGAGCGCCATGGACAACGCCACGCGCAACGCGGGCGACATGATCGACCGACTGACGACCGAGTATAACCGCTCGCGTCAGGCTGCGATCACCAAGGAACTGATTGAAATCATCTCGGGCGCCGAGGCGCTCTGACACGTAGGGGTATAACATGGCAGAGGCCAAAGGAAAAATCACGCAGGTGATCGGCGCCGTCGTGGACGTACAGTTCGACGGCCAACTTCCCGCGATTCTGAACGCTCTTGAAACCGAGAACAACGGCAAGCGTCTGGTTCTGGAAGTCGCCCAGCACCTTGGCGAAAACACCGTCCGCACCATCGCCATGGACGCGACCGAAGGTCTGGTCCGCGGCCTTCCGGTGACGGATACCGGCGAGCCGATCACCGTTCCGGTCGGCAACGTGACGCTGGGCCGCATCCTGAACGTCGTCGGCGAGCCGGTGGACGAAGGCGCGCCGCTGGCCACCAGCGAACGCCGTGCGATCCACCAGCCGGCGCCGGACTTCGCCCAACAGGCGACCGCTTCGGAAATCCTCGTGACCGGCATCAAGGTCATCGACCTGCTGGCGCCTTATTCCAAGGGCGGCAAGATCGGCCTCTTCGGCGGCGCGGGCGTCGGCAAGACCGTTCTGATCATGGAACTGATCAACAACATCGCCAAAGTGCACTCGGGCTACTCGGTGTTCGCCGGCGTTGGCGAGCGGACGCGTGAGGGCAACGACCTCTATCACGAGATGGTGGAATCGGGCGTCATCAAGCCGGACAACCTGGCGGAATCGCAGGTTGCTCTGGTCTATGGCCAGATGAACGAGCCTCCGGGGGCGCGGATGCGCGTCGCGCTGACCGGCCTGACCGTGGCCGAACAGTTCCGCGATGCCACCGGCACCGACGTTCTGTTCTTCGTCGACAACATCTTCCGCTTCACGCAGGCCGGTTCGGAAGTGTCGGCTCTGCTGGGCCGCATCCCGTCCGCCGTGGGCTACCAGCCGACGCTGGCCACCGACATGGGCGCGATGCAGGAACGCATCACCTCGACCAAGAACGGCTCGATCACCTCGATCCAGGCCGTCTACGTTCCGGCCGACGACCTTACCGACCCGGCTCCGGCAACGACCTTCGCCCACCTCGACGCCACGACCGTTCTGTCGCGCGCCATCTCGGAACTGGGGATCTACCCGGCCGTTGACCCGCTCGACTCGAACAGCCGTATCCTCGATCCGGCCGTCGTCGGCGAGGAGCATTACGCTGTCGCCCGTGCGGTTCAGGGTATCCTGCAGAAATACAAGTCGCTGCAGGACATCATCGCCATTCTCGGCATGGACGAACTGTCGGAAGAGGACAAGCTGACCGTGACCCGGGCGCGGAAGATCCAGCGCTTCCTGTCGCAGCCCTTCGACGTTGCCAAGGTCTTCACCGGCTCGGACGGCGTTCAGGTTCCGCTGGAAGACACGATCAAGTCGTTCCAGGCTGTCGTCAACGGTGACTACGACCACCTGCCGGAAGCGGCCTTCTACATGGTCGGCGGCATCGAGGACGTGAAAGCCAAGGCTCAGCGCCTCGCCGCTGACGCGGCGTAAGGGGGCGACATGGCCGACACGATGCAGTTCGACCTCGTCTCGCCGGAGCGGAACCTCGTTTCCGTTCCCGTGCGCGAGGTGCGCCTGCCCGGCGCCGAAGGCGACCTGACGGCGATGCCCGGCCATGCGCCGGCCATCGTCAACCTTCGCCCCGGTCTGGTGACCGTGGTCAAGGCCGACGGGTCGGAGACGGAATACGCGGTGACCGGCGGCTTTGCCGAGATCAACAACGAATCCGTCACCCTTTTGGCCGAGCGGGGCCATCCGCGGGTCGAAATGACCCAAGCCATCTTCGACGAGATGATGGCGGAGGCACATCGCGAAGTGCGGATCGCTCAGGAGCATCCGAGCGCCGGTGAAGAGGTCGTCGCGGCAGCCGTCAAGCTGCTCGCGGATATGCAGGCCCTGGGCACGCATATCGGGCTCGATCCCGACCGGTCCAACTTCCCGCACTGAGAGCGCTCTCTCAGGGTCTTGGTAAGCCCCGGAACTTCCGGGGCTTTACTGCTTTTTGCGGACGGGTTTCAATTAACGGTAGGAGGTATCTGAGTTGCGGCGATTCGATCACTTCGCCGTTGGCGTGGCCAATGGTGCGGTCGACATGTTCTCGGCCTTCGAGGATGGCAGCCCGATGTGGACGGGCGAGGGGCCGCGGCTGGAACGCCGCGCAGTCCGTTTCAGCGAGCCTTTCGTCGAGCCTCCCGTCGTCCATCTTTCGGTGATGATGTGGGATATCGGGGTCAACGCAAACCAGCGCGCCGATCTGAAGGCGACCGATGTTACCCGCGAGGGCTTCATGATCGAGTTTCGGACCTGGGGCGATACCCGCGTCGCGCGGATCAGGGCAGGCTGGATGGCGATCGGCCCGGTTCGCCATCAGGATGATTTCGAGGAGGACTGAAGCTCAGTTCCGCTCGAGGTTCAGTCGCAGCAAATCCGCCATCTGCGCCGGATGGGTGATCGGCAGCATATGCCCCGCGCCCGGCACCACGGCCCGCCCGACATCCTGAAGCCGGGCGGCCAGCGCATCGGCGATGGCCGGAATGACCGGCGGCGAATCCTCTCCCATGACCAGCAGGACCGGGGCGTCGATCGCCTCGATCCCGCCGTCGCGCAGGATATTCGCGCTGTCATGCATCAGGGCGTCATTGCCCGCCACCACCATCGACATCTGCCGGGCCAGCCGCTGCCGCGCCGTCGGTGTCTGCTGCTCCCATTCGAGGCCGCCCCATGTGTCGAGGAAACGCCGCGCGGCTTCTGTCGGGTCTCCGGCCAGCACCGCGTCGCGGATCTCCTCCATCTCGGCGGCGTTGGCCGCGTCAGGTGCGGCGGCGAACAGCACCGGCTCAACCAGCGTCAGGCTGCGCACGGCCTCGGGTGCGGCGACTGCGATCCGCAGCGCGATGGTCGCGCCGATGCTGTGCCCGATCAGATCGACCGGCCGGGTGATCAGCGCCGCCACTTGCCGGGTGACGGCGGTGTGGAAATCGGGCGGTTCGCCCTGCCATTCCGGGCTGGGGCCGTGGCCGGGCATGTCGGGTGCGGTGATCGCGACCAGATCCGCGACCTCGGCCGCGATCGGCCGCCAATAGCTGCCATTGCCCATCATGCAATGCAGCGCCAGCGCCGGGCGTTCTTCCTGCCCCGGCCAGGTTCTCAGATGCATGTCACTCACAGGCTGGCGAGGTGGCGGTCCAGGAAGTCCAGCCGGTCCTGTCCCCAGAAGCACTCGCCGGATTCGCGCACGACATAGAAGGGCGCACCGAAGGCCCTGGCCTCGACCGCCTCCTCCAGATTGCGCTCATATTGCTGGGCGCCGATGAAAAGGCCGCTATTGGCCAGATCCGGGTCGAACCCGGCCGCAGAGAGCTTCGCGCGGATCACCTCCTCATCGGCGATGTCGAGTTGCTCTGCCCAGACCCCGCGCAGAAAGCCCTGCACCAGCCCCGGCAGGTCACCGCCGCCGGCCGCCTGCGCCGCGATCACCGCGTAGGAGGAGGGGGCGGGATTGACCGGCCAGAAGGCCGGGCGCAGGTTCAGGGCCACGCCCAGATGCTCGGACCAGCGCCGCAATTCCTGATCGCGATAGGCCTGCCGGGAGGGGTGGCGGTTCGCCGGGCGCGTGCCGCCGGTGCGGTCGAAAAGTTGCGGCAGATCGACCGGCTTGTAGGTGATGTCCGCGCGGTGGCGCGCCGCGATCTCCTCCAGCCGCGATCCGGCCAGATAGGTCCAGGGGCTTGGTGTCCCAAAGTAATAGTCGATATGCGCCATAAGCGGACCTCCGGGGTTTGCGGGCAGGCTAACCCGGTGATAAGCGGGGTGCAATCGCACGAATCCAGCAACAATACAGCCAATTCATAGACGGAGCCTGCCATGCCGGCCATGACCGAACCCAAGCTGATTGCAGGCAATGCCAACCGGCCGCTGGCCAATGCCATTGCCCGACGCATGTCGATGCATCGCGGGATGAACGTTGCCCCGATCGAGGCGCGAGTCGAGCGCTTCAACGATCAGGAGATCTTCGTCGAGGTCTACGAGAACGTCCGCGGCGAGGACATGTTCATCATCCAGTCGACCTCGAACCCTGCCAATGACAACCTGATGGAACTGCTGATCATGACGGACGCGCTGAAGCGTTCGTCGGCATCGCGCATCACCGCCGTCATTCCCTATTTCGGCTATGCCCGGCAGGACCGCCGCGCCAAGGCCCGCACGCCGATCAGCGCCAAGCTGGTCGCGAACCTCCTGACCGAGGCGGGCATCGACCGGGTGCTGACGCTGGACCTGCATGCCGCGCAGATCCAGGGCTTTTTCGACATTCCGGTCGACAACCTCTATGCAGCGCCGGTCTTTGCGCTGGACATCATGCATAATTTCAAGGACCGGATGTCCGACCTGATGGTCATCTCTCCCGATGTGGGGGGCGTGGCGCGCGCGCGCGAACTGGCGCAGCGCATCGGGGCACCGCTGGCCATTGTCGACAAGCGCCGCGAGAAGGCGGGCGAAGTGGCCGAGATGACGGTCATCGGCGAGGTCGCCGGCAAGACCTGCATCATCGTCGACGACATCTGCGACACGGCCGGCACGCTCTGCAAGGCGGCGCAAGTCCTGACCGAGCATGGCGCGGTCGAGGTCCATGCCTATATCACCCACGGTGTCCTTTCTGGCCCGGCGGTCGAGCGGGTGCAGAAATCGGTGATGAAATCCTTGGTCATCACCGATTCGATCGAGCCGACCGATCACGTCAAATCGGCGAGCAATATCCGCATCGTGCCGATGGCGCCGATGTTCGCTCAGGCGATCCTGAACATCTGGAACGGCACTTCCGTCAGCTCGCTTTTCGAGCTCGACAGCCTCGGGCCGATCTATGAAGGACTTTACACCGGCTTCTGAGAAGCGGTTGCGAGGCGTGGCCCATCCGCGCCCCGAAATACCCCGGCTGCTCGCGCGGCCGGGGTATTTTCACAGGAATCGCGGAAACTCGATCTTCGGGCAGCGATCCTCGATCACGGTCAGGCCGCGGGAGCGCGCCTTCGACGCGGCACTGTCATGGACAATGCCCAATTGCATCCAGATCGTGCGCAGATGGGGCAATTGTCCCATGGCCTCGTCCACGATCGACGGGACCGCTTCGGCACGACGGAAGATGTCGACCATGTCGACCCGGATCTCGGACGGGATGTCGCCAAGGCTGGCGTAAACAGGCTCGTCCAGGATTTCGGTGCCGGCATAATGCGGATTGACGGGAATCACTCGGTAACGCTGCGACTTGAGAAAGCGGGCCACGCCCCAGGCAGGGCGAAGCTCGTTTGTCGACAGACCGACCATTGCGATACAACGTGTTTCGCGGGCGATTCGTGCAATGTCATCGTCCATCGGCGAAACGCCGACATCGCGGAGTATGGCAAACTGCATGTGATCCTCCCCCAGATCTGAGACTAAAGTGGCATGGAAAAAGCGCCCGGTCCAGTGGTACTGGCCGGGCGCAAGTCGCGGAACGAGGGACAGTGATCTGAACATGAGCGTTCCGTGCCCATGTTCCCCAAATAAATGCGCACTGTGGCCGAGAAGTTCCACTCCTCTCGCGAAAAAGTGAGAATTCAGGGATTGAGCCGCGCCCAGACGGCTTTGGCCTGCATGAGGACATGCTGCGGATCGGCAAGCAACCGCCGACGCGCGGCCTCCGAGCGCAGCAGATAGGTCCGATGGCCGATGATCACGAAATGGCGCGGATTGCCCGGCTCGGACCGGCCTTCGGACAGCGCGACCACGCAAAGCCCGTTCAGGCCGGGGGCAAAGGCGCGGGGGTTCGCCTCGAACAGGGTGCGGTTGTCCTCATTCGCGAAATGCCAGGACTTGCCGCGCCACAGGGTTACGATATCGGACCGCCCCGGCACCGCGGCATTGTCCCGCCCATATGAAACCGGGTCCATTCCGTCCAGCGCCCAGTCCTGCGCCATCGCCCCCGAAGCGGGCATCGAGAGGGAGACGAGCAGGGCGGCAAGACGAATCACGACAGGACCAGGGCAGAGGAGGGTGCTTCCTGCATCTGGCAAATCGGCCCGCGATTCTCAACCGGGCAGGGGCAAAGCTATCCGCGTTGTGATTCCGGCGCCCCGATGCGTGAGGCGGCATAAAGCGCCACCGCAGCCGCGTTCGAGACGTTGAGCGAGCCGAAATCGGCGGCAAACGGAATGCGCAGGATCTTGTCGCAGGTCTCGCGCGTGCGTTCGCGCAGGCCCGGACCCTCGGCGCCGAGGACGAGGCAGATTGCGCGGCCGGGCAGGGCGGCCAAGGCATCGGGAAGCTCTTCCTCGCCCGTGCCGTCGAGGCCGAGGACGATATAGCCCATCTCCTTCAGCTCGATCAGTGCATCGGCGAGGTTGCCCACCCGCAGATAGGGCTGGCGCTCCAGCGCGCCGGATGCGGTCTTGGCCAGCGCGCCGGTTTCGGGGGCGCTATGGCGCGAGGGCGCGATAACGGCCCTTGCGCCAAAGACCTCGGCCGAGCGCAGGATCGCGCCGACATTATGCGGATCCGTCACCCGGTCCAGCGCGACGAGCAGCGGCTTGCCGGGGCCGGACAGGGCCAGATCGGCGAGGCTGCCCCATTTCAGCGCCTTGACCTCCAGCGCGGCGCCCTGATGGACGCTCTCAGGCGGCAGGGGCACGACACGGTCAAAGCTGCGCGCATCGGTGATCTCGGGCGAGATGCCTTCGGGCAGGGGGCCGAGCCGGTCCAGCGCGTTCTGCGTGACGACGAGGCGCAGCTTCTCGCGCGCGGGGTTGGCGAGGGCGTCGCGCACGGCATGCAGCCCGAAGAGCCATACGGTCTCGGCCGCCGCCGCCCGCCGGGCGCGCTCCTTGTCGATCACCCAGGTGGGCTTCTTGGTTTTCTGCGGTTTCTCGGCCATGGCGTAGCGTCCTCGCTTCTCGGGTTGGGTTGCGCAGAAAACGGCGGAAATTGCAAGTTCCGGGGCGGCGCACAGGCGTTCTTGTCGATGCCGCGTTTTTTCCCTTTTCACCGCTTGACGCCCCCGTCGCCTATCGGTAATCACCCCCCCACGCCGAGGCGTTCGGCGGGCGACGTGCTGCAAGGTGCGGCAGCGGACTGTAACTCCGCCGGGGAGACCCATGCCTGGTTCGATTCCAGGGTCGCCCACCATTTATCCTTGATCTGAAGGATAGGTTCTCCCGATCTTATTGCTACGAATGACTCTGACAGAGTCGTTCCGGTTTGCGGTGACGCTGCGGAACCGCGATGAAATCCCGGCGTATGGCTGCAACCGGGCCAATCCAGATTAAACGGCGGCAAATCCCCGACCGAAGCGGTCATGTCTGGTTTTGAACCCTAACCCTGACTTCCACGGGGCCGGGCGCTATGCGCATGGTTTTCCTGACGAAAGCGCCAGAGTCAGGATTTCAGAAGCCTCATTGCGCGATCCCAGCGTCAACCCCATGCCATCTGCTCGAGGTAAATGGATTGGAGATATCCTGCCCCGCCTGCGCCTTCTTCTGGAGGATATAGCGGATACGCTGGCGACGGTCGCGCCATGTGGGTTCAGCTTCGATCTGGGCGATTTCCACGCGGCTGAAGACCTGCGGATTAAGACCCATGATCGCGGCCTCCTGAATATGGCCGGCGGTCAAGGGCCTACTATCTGCAAGCGCGGCTCCTGCCGCAGCCGAGGCGACCAACACGACGAGAGAAAGTTTCCTGATCATCCGAAATCTCCCCAGCTCATATGAGCTGATGTTGATTGGGTTTTTCTGCAGGGTCAATAAAAGGCTAACCGCCGGGACAAGATCAGAAGACATGGTGGCGACGCAGATCGGTCTTCCTCGCCCGACCTCGCCAGCATGCTGTCAGCAGGGAGAGCCGATAGGATCAGTTGATGCGGGGTGTTTGGCGCGGCCATGCGCAGATCTGCCGCCGGTCGAATTCATGCGGTCCCTCGCCCGCGACCGATACCGCTAGGCCACGGCCCGGCGGTAAAGATGCCATGTCGCGTGGCCAAGGACCGGCAGCACGACGATCAGCCCCACGAAAAGCGGGATCATCCCCAGCACCAGCGAGACGGTGACGATCAGCCCCCAAAGCGCCGTCGTCCCCGGATTGCGGCGAGCGACTGCGACCGAGGTTGCCAGCGCCACCGGCACACCCACCGGGCGGTCGATCAGCATCGGGAAGGACACCAGACTGACGCAAAGCACGACGGCGGCGAAAAGGAAGCCTACGCCGCAGCCGATCCCGATCATCATCCAGCCCGCGCTGGTGCTGACGGTTGCGCGGAGGAAGCCCAGCAGGCTGTCATAGGGCTCGGGGCCAAGGGTAGCGGCCCAGATCGCATGGGCGGCGAAAATCCAAAGCGCGAAGATCACCGCGAGAAGGCAGCCCAGCGACAGCACCGGACCCAGCACCCGGCCCGTCAGCGTGGCCAGCGCGGCAGTCCAGTTGACATCCTCGCCCTTCTCGCGCCGCCGGCTCATCTCGTAGAGGCCTATCGCCGCGACCGGCCCGACCAGCGGAAAACCTGCCGCCAGCGGAAAGAGCAGATGGACCTGCCCCGCATTCAGCGCCCATGCGGCCAGAACAAAACCGATCACCGGATAGAGCGCCACCGCGGTGATGACATCGGTGCGCAGCGCGGCGAAATCCTCGACGCCCTTGCGAAGCGCCAGACGGATATCGCCAAGACCGATCTCGTTGATCTCGGGTAGCGTAATGTCGTGGCTGCCGATCCCTTCCACAGCCGTCTCGGCGCTGCGGCCGGCACCGGCCAGCCTCCGCACGCTCCAGCTCAGCGGGTTTCCAATCGTCTCTCGGGACATGACTGCGTCCTCCCTTCCTGGAGGGCCCGCGTTCGGGCGAGGCGTCAGCCGGAGACCCCGGCGCCGCCCGCGAACCTGCCGGGCCAGAACCGTCCTCTGCCAACAGTTTAGCAGATAGAGCGTGAGGTTGCACTCCCCCGAGTGGGAGGCCGAGCCCCGCGCCGGGCTTTCGGCCCGCGGCCATGGAGGTTGGACCGGGCTTTCAGGCGCAGGATCTTGAACCGGGGGTCGTTCGCGCATGGTATGCCATAGATTTGAGGTTGGCTTGCTCGCAACACCACATGGGGTTGTGACGCATATCTTCCATCTCGAATTGCCTTGCCGTTTTTCCAACACTAACGAAGCGCCACCCGTCAGGAGAGCGCCATGTCCCGCCACACCGTCACCGCCCGCACCTATGTCACGCTGAATGGCCCCAATCAGAGCAATACCGGATGGGGGTTGGAGTTTCACACCAGCGGAGCCGGGGCCGGTGACATGCGGATCATGGACATCTATTCGCAAGGCTCAGGCAGCAAGTGGACCTTCCTCGGCGGGGTCAGCTTCTTTCCCGATTACTCGGGCGTCACCACTCTGGGTGGCGGCGAGGTTATCGGGCGCAGCTTCGCGCTCGCGACGATTCCGCGCGGCACGGCGCTTTCGCAACTGGTGGTCAGCGATCGTATCACATTGGGGCAAGGCGATTTCCTGATCGAGGGCAGCGCCCGCGGCGACTTCTGGAACGGAGCGCGCGGCGGCAATGACGAAATCTATGGCCTCGGCGGCAACGACACCTTGCTTGGTGGCCGGGGCAACGATTCGATCAGCGGCGGCAGCGGCAATGACAGCCTCGTTGGCGGCGCCGGTGCCGACCTGCTGATCGGCAATGCCGGCCGCGACACCCTTGTCGGCGGCGCGGGCAATGACCGCTATGTCATTGATCGGCAGGATGTGGTGATCGAGGCAGCAGGCCAGGGACGCGACCATGTCCAAGCCGATTTCGACTATGGCCTTGCCGCCAATGTCGAGGATCTGACCCTGACCGGCATCGTCGGGTACAGCGGTTCGGGCAATGGCCTCGCCAATGGTATCCACGGCAATTCCGGTGCGAACCTTCTGCGCGGTTATGACGGCAATGACAGCCTCTACGGCGGGGCAGGCAACGATACGCTGATCGGCGGCAATGGAAACGACCTGCTGCAAGGCGACGCGGGCAACGACCTGCTGCGGGGCATCGACGGGATCGACACCGCGGTCTATGCCGGCAATGTTTCGGTCCGGGTCGATCTGTCGAACCCGAACTGGCAGAACACCGGGCAGGGAACCGACATGCTGGCCGGGATCGAGAACCTCGTCTCGGGCGCGGGTCGCGATACCCTGACCGGCGACAATGGTGCCAATATGCTGGACGGCGGGGCGGGCAATGACTCTCTGACCGGCGGAGCTGGCCATGACACACTGAAGGGTGGCGCGGGTGCCGATACCATGGTCGGCGGCGCGGGAAATGACATCTATTGGGTCGATAATACCGGCGATCTGGTGGTCGAACAGATCGCCGGCGGTATTGATCGTATCAACGCCAGCATCGGCATCGACCTGGCTCGGGCCGGCGGCGTATATGCCAATGTCGAGAATGTCACCCTGACCGGCAGTGCAGCGATCGCTGTCCACGGCTCGGCCCTCAACAATGTGCTGACCGGAAACGCGGCTGCGAATGTCATTTCCGGCCGCGCCGGCAATGACAACCTGACGGGAGGCGGCGGGGCCGACACTTTCGTCTTCCGCAAGGGTTTCGATCAGGATCGGATTCTGGATTTCCAGGACGATGTCGACCGCATCCGCCTGCAGGGTTTTGCCGATGTGACGAATACCACCGAGGCACGCGCACATGCGTCGCAGATTGGTGGCAATGTGCTCTTCGATTTCGGCGATGGCGACCTGATCACCGTTCACAATGCCCGGATTGCTGCCGTGCTGGATGATCTGATCTTCGCCTGATTTGCCCCGGTTGCCCGCCATTCCCCCGAATGACCGAGCGGTGGCTGCTGGCGCGCAAATTCGGATCGAGGTCTTTCCGCAACTCGGGGCGACCTCGGCGGCATGACACAGCGCGTTTCCCGCGCCTCGGCGGAGATTTCAGTCTTTCAGACGACCCTCAGCGCCGTTGCGGGTTCTCTCAGAATCGATCCGGGCCAGACATCGGAATACTTGTCCTCCGATTTGGCCACTTTCTTCAAATGGTGCTTCTGGGCTTCGACAATGCGCCAGCGGGCATTCTGCTCTGCGGTTTTCTGCTCTTTCGGAATCTGCTTGAGCTGGAAGAACTCGGCCATGACCTCCTTGGCCGAGAAGCCAAGATGCTTGATCCAGCCCAGCTCTGAAACATCGTCGAAAATCGTGAAGTCGCGCAAAAGATCGTCGAGATAGCCGTCAAAGCGTAATCCGCGCGGTGCGTCGGTTCTGTGATAATGAAGGATGAACGCATCGACAGCGTTTATTCGGTCGATTTCATGCTGGACCTGTCGTTGCTTCTTTTCCAGCATCTCGGGTTTGATATTCTTATGCGTGAGCGACAGGTTGAAGCGATCATCCAGGGTTCGGAATCCCAGCCCTGCCCGAGCGATCGCTACAGGAAGGGCAATCTGGTCGAGCCATGGGCGGCGGATCGGAATCTCACTCTCCGGGCGGTCGAGTTCCAGGGCCGTTTTCAGCCAGCAATCGGCAAAACTCTCGAATTCTGCGACCGGGGCATTGGGGAAGGCGATGACGCCCCCGTTGAAATAAGGCGGCGAGAGTTTACCCGTTCGGGCGAGGCGGATCCGCTCCTCCGGGACCTCCATCCCGAAAAGACCGTAAGCCTTCGCCCAATGGCCTTCCGGTTTGCCCCAGGTATATCGGCCCTCCGGCGCTGCGGAGACCACTCCTGCACCAACCATGTCGCTGACAGCGAACGGTTGCCAGATCACGGTATCCGTGTCGAGAAAGACCGTGAAGGCATGCGGGCGGGGCTGGGCGCTGGCAATCAGCTTGTTGCCTTGCTTATAGCGCGGCGAAAAAACACCCCCGGTGGGCATGAATTCAAGCCGCGTATTCGTCGCGGCCAGATATTCGCGCAGTTGCGGCGGCAGAAGGTCTGCCTTTTCCTCCGGGCAATAGGCGATCAGGTCGATATGCGGCAGATGTCTGCGTACCGAAGCCGAGAGGAAAATCGCCTCGATCGTCAGTTTTGGAGGGTCAATGACATAGATGAAAGCCGCACTATCGGGGTCGTGCAGAGTGACATTCATGGCAGATACCTCTTAAAAAACAATAATTATTAAGAGGGTGGCGCAATGCCGACATAAAGTCGAGAACGGAGTGGTTAATAAAATACCGGGATTGATGCGACTTCCGATCCCGACCCCAACCTAACGGGTCGGATCCGCCATGGCCGTCAGCACCAGTCCCGCGACGATCAGCGTCAGGCCTGCCACCCGCGCCAGCCCGATGCTTTCCTGCTGGAACAGCGCGCCGATCACCGTCAGCGACACCATCGCCAGCGAGGTGACGCCGATATAGGTCACGCTCAGCGGATAAATTCGGATCGCCGCGACGAAGGCGGTCAGCAGGCTTGCGGCGCTGATCACCGCAAGCCACATCCAGCCAGAGCCGAGGATCGACAGGATCAGGTTGCCAAGCCCTGATGTATCAAGACCTTGGCCTCCCTTCTTCAGAAACAGGTTCAGCGCGACATTGGAGGTCGCTGCAATGAAGATCAGGCCCCAGTGAGTGGTCATGCGAGGTCAGCCCTTGTCGGAACGGATTGCTGCCGAGGTCAGCGCCATCGGCGAGGAATGGAGGGTGCGGGCGCGCCTCATGGCGTTACGCCGCGCGCCGCGATGGCAAAGATTGCGACCATGGCGATCCCGCTCAGCAGGCTCACGCGGTCGCGGAAGGTAAAGACGATCGGGTCGTCGGTCATGAAGCCGCGCCGGGTCATCAGCTGCATCCGGCCAAGCCAGAAGAACAGGACAGGGCAGATCAGCAGCAGCAGGTCCGGGTGTCCGAAATTGGCCTGGACGCCCGGATCCTGCGAATAGAGCGCAAAGACCAGCACCGCCGCTTGCGCCGCGCCGATGGACATGGCCTGAAGGATCGGAAGATCGCCCGCCATCATGTTGCGCCCCGAGGTATGGTCCGCGCCGCGCTTGGCCATATCCTCCAGTTCCGCCTGGCGCTTGATCGTCGCGAGCGAGAAGAACAGGAACATCGAAAAGACCAGCAGCCAGGGCGAGATCACGATGCTGGTCGCGGCGGCGCCCGCGACGATCCTCAGCGTGTAGAGCATAGCCAGCGCCACGACATCGGCCATCATCTTGCGCTTGAGCGAGAAGGAATAGGCCGAGGTCGCGACCATATAGGTCAGCAGGACCGCCATGAAGGCCGGGGGCAGCAGCACCGCCGCCAGCAGCAGCGAGAGCACCGTCAGCGCGATCGCGACCATCAGCCCGTGCCGTGCCGATGCCTCGCCCGCGGCGAAGGGGCGCAGCCGCTTGCGCGGATGCGCCCGGTCCGCCGCGAGGTCGAGAAGGTCGTTCACGATATAGACGGCCGATGCGGTCATCGAGAAGCAGAGCATGGCGAGCAGCGCGGCGGGCAGCTTGCCAAGGTCCTGCGCGGTCAGCACCGGCAGCAGGATCAGCAGGTTCTTGGCCCATTGATGCGGCCGGCAGGCGCGCATCAGGGCCCGCCACGGCCAGGTCGAGGGCTCGCCCACCGGGGTCAGGGTCGTTCCCTGATCCGAAGCGGCTTTTTGCAGCGTGGTGCTGGGCCGGACGCCATAGGCGCTGCGCGCCGCCGCCCAGACCGGCAGGTCGGCGCGGCTGTCGCCCACATAGTCAAAGCCTTGCATCCCGAAATTCTCGACAAGGAAGCGCGCCTTGGTCTCTCCCTTCAGGTTCTCGGATGTGACCGGGCTGCCGGTGCCGATCGCGAGGTCGAAGATCCCCAGATGCTCTGCCACCGCCTCGACCTGCCGGTGGTCGGCGGCCGAGATCAGCGCGACCTGCCGCCCCCCGGCCCGGGCCTCGGCGATCATCGCAAGGACGTCGGGGTCATAGGGCAGGGCGTCGGGGTCCAGCAGGATCTGGTCCGCGATCTGGCGCTTGAAATCCGCCCTGCCGCCCCGCAGCCAGCCCGCCGCCCTGATCCCCTGAAGCGGGGATTTCGCCATGAGGCCAAGCAGGGCCTCGTCCAGCGTGTCCGACCGGCAAAGCGTGCCGTCCATATCGACGACGAGGGGGACCTGTTCACTCACATATGTCGATTCATTCAGGGCCGGGCTCGACATGCAATCATTACTCCCGCGGGAAAGAATCCGGTCTCGGCAATTTGAAGCAGCTTCAGCGGAACAAAGTCATCTGTCTTTCTGGACAGTTTGCCAGTTTCGCCCGGCCTTTTCGCGGCAAATCTGCGTCCCGCTCAACTTTTCCGCGATGAGGTTGCGTGCCTATCTTATAATTATCTATAAAGCATTCAAACATTGCGAATCGAATGACAGTTTATCTATTTAGATAGAAACCCCGCCAAGACGGGGCAGAAACTATCTGTAATCGTACTGCCGAGGGACCATGACGCATCTTACCACGCCCACAGATCAACGCTGGAGCCGCGTCGAGGCAGAGGCGATCTATCGCCAGCCCTTTCCCGACCTGATGTTTCAGGCCCAGACCGTACATCGCGCGCATTTCGCACCGAACCGCGTCCAGATGAGCCGCCTGCTTTCCGTCAAGACCGGCGGCTGCCCCGAGGATTGCAGCTATTGCAGCCAATCCGCCCGGAACGGGTCCGAGCTTTCGGCATCAAAGCTGATGGAGGTCGAGCGCGTGCTGGCCGAGGCGCGCCGCGCCAAGGCGGCGGGGGCGACACGCTATTGCATGGGCGCCGCCTGGCGCGAGCCGAAGGACCGCGACATGGCCGCGATCGAGGCAATGGTGCGCGGCGTCCGTGCGCTGGGGATGGAGACCTGCATGACGCTGGGGATGCTCTCGGGCGAGCAGGTGCTTCGCCTGCGCGAGGCGGGGCTTGATTACTACAACCATAATATCGACACCTCCGAGGCGCATTACCCCAAGGTCATCAGCACCCGGACCTTTGCCGACCGGATCGAGACGCTGGCCCGCGTGCGCGAGGCGGGGATCAAGGTCTGCTCGGGCGGCATCCTTGGGCTCGGCGAGGGCGAGGGCGACCGCATCGACATGCTGCTGGCGCTGGCGAACCTGCCCGAATATCCCGAGAGCGTTCCGATCAACATGCTGATCCCGATGCCGGGCACCCCGCTGGAACATGCTGATCCGGTCGATTCCTTCGATTTCGTCCGCGTGATCGCGCTGGGCCGCATCCTGATGCCAAAGACCCATATGCGGCTTTCGGCGGGGCGAACCGCGATGAGCGACGAGATGCAGGCGCTTTGCTTCATGGCCGGGGCCAATTCGATCTTCATGGGCGACACGCTGCTGACCGCCGCCAATCCGGCCGAGGATCGCGACCTGAGGCTGTTCCAGCGCCTCGGGCTGGAGCCCGAGGAACTGGGGCAGTGAGCGTGCTTTCTGCCCATTACGGGCTGCTCGAAAGCCTTGGCCAGCGCGGACGGCTGCGCGGGCTTGCCCCCGCCGTCGGGGTGGATTTCGCCTCGAACGACTATCTCGGGCTGGCCGGGTCCGGCCTGCTTCGCGACCTTGCAGCGGCGGCGCTGGCCAAGGGCGTGCCGGCGGGGGCAGGTGCCGCGCGCCTGCTCCGCGGCAATCACGAAGCCTTCGCCACGCTGGAGGCCGAGGCGGCGGAGTTCTTCGGCGCGCCCGCCGCGCTCTATTTCGGCTCGGGCTTCGCCGCCAATCTGGCGATTTTCTCCAGCTTGCCACAGGCGCGCGATCTGGTCCTGCATGACGCGCTGCTGCACGCAAGCTCGCTGGACGGGATGCGTCTGGGCAAGGCGCAAAGCCGCGCCTTTGCCCATAACGACCTGCAATCCCTGCGCGACGAATTGCGCGGCTGGCGCAGCGAAGGCGGGGCCGGGCGGGTCTGGATCGCGGTCGAAAGCCTCTATTCCATGGATGGCGATTTTGCCCCGGTCGAGGCGCTTGCGGCGCTGGCCGAGGAGGAGGACGCCTTCCTGATCGTGGACGAGGCCCATGCCACCGGGATCTGGGGGGAGGGGGGACGCGGACTTGCCGCGCGCCATGCGGGGAGTGAGCGGGTCATCCGCCTGCATGGTTGCGGCAAGGCGTTGGGAGTGCAGGGAGCGCTTGTCTGCGCGGCCCCGGCGCTGGTCTCGGTCCTGCTGAACCGCGCCCGCAGCTTCATCTATTCCACCGCGCCCTCGCCGCTCCTGGCCGAGGTGCTGCGCGGCGTGATCACGCATCTGGCAGGGGACGGATCGCGGCGCGAGGCGCTGCTCGCGCGGGTTGGACATGTCGCGGCGCGGGCCAAGGCGATCGGGCTTTG
>NZ_DATMFA010000122.1:0-80170 GCF_035556475.1 Paracoccus sp. (in: a-proteobacteria)
GGGCAGCATTCGCTGGTTCAGCGACCATCAGAGCTTGCCTCCAAGTTCGTCGTCGATGTGGACCTTGATGATCTCGTCGAAGGACTTCTCGGCGGTGAAACCGAGTTCGGTGGCGCGCTTGGCCTCGAAGCCCGGCGCCCAGCCGGCGCACATGCGCATGATCATCTCGTCGGGCTCGCGGCGAATGAGGGCCACGGCCTTTTCGCCAGCAACGCGGCGCAGCGCCTCGATCTGCTCGCCCACCGTGGCGCTGAGGCCCGGCATCGAGAGGTTGCGGCGCGGGCCGACCAGATCGACGTCGATGGTCGCGGCGTGCAGCATGAAGCCGACAGCCGAACGGGGCGAGGTGTGCCAGTGGCGGATGCTTTCGGGAACCGGCAGCACGGCCTCCTGCCCGACCAGCGGCTCGCGCAGGATGTTCGAGAAGAAGCCCGAAGCCGCCGCGTTCGGCTTGCCGGGACGAATGCAGATCGTGGGCAGGCGGATGCCGATGCCGTCGAAGAAGCCGCGGCGGGAATAGTCGGCCAGCAGCAGCTCGCTCATCGCCTTTTGCGTGCCATAGCTGGTCAGCGGCGTGGTGTGGAAATCGTCCGGGATCGGGAAGGGCAGCGGCGCGCCGACCACGGCGATGGAGGACGCGAAGACGACGCGCGGGCGATAGCCGTCCTCTTTCTGCGCCAGCCGGATCGCCTCGAAAAGCGCGCGGGTGCCGTCGAGGTTGATGCGGTAGCCCTTCTCAAAATCAAGCTCGGCCTCGCCCGACACGATGGCGGCGAGATGATAGATCACGTCGGGGCGCGTGGCGATCAGACGCTCGGCCGTGCCTGCGTCAGAGAGGTCGGCGGTCAGGCAGGTGACCTTGCCAGCGAATCCGGCGGGCTTCTCGGGCTCAACCACGTCAACCAAGGTCAGCGCGTCGATCTCGCGCCCGTCCAGCGCCCCGTCTGCGACCAGACGCTGCGTGAGCTTGCGCCCCACCATGCCTGCCGCGCCAATGATCAGGATATGCATCGGTTCTCCTCCCGAAAAATGGGTTCGCGCAGCGCTCTGCCGCGCGATCAGATTTATATGGTTGTCTGATAACCTGATCTTTGTATGATGCAAGACGTTTTCACGCCACAGGGGCGACGGGGGAGGGTCAGGCCAGATGATGCCAATGCTAGATGAGGTCGCCAACGACGATTTGGCCGCGGGGCTGCGCGACGCGCTGGGTTCCGATATCGTGCTGACCGGAAATGACGTCGCCCGCTATTGCACCGATTGGCACGGCGACGTGACGACCGGGGCCGTGGCGGTGCTGAGACCGCGCAGCACTGACGAGGTTGCAAGCTGCGTCCGCACGGCAGCGAGGCTGGGGCTGGCCCTTGTCCCGCAGGGCGGCAATACCGGCCTCGTCCTTGGCGCGACGCCAGACGCCCCCTCGCGTCAGGTGGTCCTGAGCCTTGAGCGGATGACCCGCATCCGCCGAATCGACCCCGAGGATTTTTCGGCAACCGTCGAAGCGGGCTGCGTTCTGGAGGCCTTCAAGGAGGAGATTTCCAAGGCCGGACTGTTCTTCCCACTGGCCCTCGGCTCGCAAGGGAGCTGCCAGATCGGCGGCAATGTCTCGACCAATGCGGGGGGCGTGAACGTCCTGCGCTATGGCATGACGCGCGAACTGGTTCTGGGGATTGAGGTCGTGCTGCCCGACGGCACGGTTTTCGACGGGCTGTCGCAGCTGCGCAAGGACAATCGCGGCATCGACCTGAAGCAATTGTTCATCGGAGCCGAGGGGACGCTGGGGATCATCACTGCCGTATCGGTAAAGCTGCTGCCGCGCCCCGAGAACGTTGCGACGGCGCTTCTGGCACTCGAATCGCTGGACGGGGTGATGGCGCTTTATCGGCGTGCGCGCACCCAATGCTGCGATCTGATGTCCGCCTTCGAATTCATGCCCCCGCTGGCGATGACACTGGCGCAGGAGGCGATTCCCGATCTGCAAATCCCGATCGCGGCGGATCATCCCGCCTATGTGCTGATGGAGATCTCGGGCTCGGGCCTCGTCGATATCGACGATCTCGTCTCGCGCTTTCTGGAAGGCGCGATGGAGGAAGGCCTTGTCGTCGATGGCGTGGTGGCGCAGTCGCAGACGCAGGCCCAGAACCTGTGGCTGATCCGCGAGGGTATGAACGAGGGGCAGGCCAAGCGCGGCAAGCATTTGCGCACCGATGTCTCGGTCCCGCTTTCGAAGCTAGCGGATTTCGTGGCCGATGCCGAGGCTGCGATTGCAGAGGCGATGCCGGGAAGCACCAGTGTGTCCTATGGCCATGTCGGCGATGGGAATGTGCATCTGAACGTGCTGCCAGATTTCAGCCAGAGCCCCGAGCAGATCGACGCCCAGATCCTTGCCGCGAAGAAGATCGTGAATGCGGTCCTCGACCGCTACGATGGCTCGATCAGCGCCGAGCATGGCATCGGCCGGCTGAAAAAGCCGGATTTCCACGCGCGGCTGCCGGAAACCCGGCGCAAGCTGCTGCTGGCGATCAAGACCGCGATCGACCCCGACTGGGTGATGAACCCCGGTTCACATTTCGACCGAACCTGATGAGCGGAAGAGGAGAGGTTTGAGATGGCCCAGGAATTCAAGCAGATCGCCCGAAACGAGCATCTTCCGGCGCGGATTGCATCGCAATTCGCCGAGCATATCCACAACGGAACGATCAAGCCCGGCGACAAGCTGCCCACGGAACATTCGATGGCGCAGACCTTTGGTGTCAGCCGGACGGTCATCCGCGAGGCGATTGCCCAACTCCGCAACGAAGGGCTGGTCGAAACCCGTCAGGGCGTCGGAGCATTCGTCGTCGAGCGCCCTGCCCGTCCGATCCGGCTGGGCGACGGCGGGCAGATGGACAAGCACGCCTTCTCGGATCTGTTCCAGTTGCGCGTTCCCCTTGAAATCGAGGCCGCGGGGCTTGCCGCGGTCCATCGCACCGACGAGCAGATGAGGGTTCTTGATGCCGCGCTGCATCGGATGGCCGTGTCGCAGGACTGGAACACCGAAGGGGTCGCCGCCGATCTGGAATTCCATCGGATCATCGCGGTGGCGACCGGCAATGAATATTTCGACCAGTTCATCGGCGCGATTGCCGACCGCGTGGGCCATGTGATCATCGCCGCGCGGGAACAGCTCCTGCCCGAACGCATCAAGGAAATCACCATCGCCGAGCATGGCGCCATCCGTGATGCAATCTTCGCGCGCGAGCCGTTGGCGGCACGCAGCGCCATGCGGCAGCACCTGACCGGATCCGCCAAGAGAGTCGGCCTGGAGTTGGAATTCTTCAATTGAGTCAATTGTCTGAATGAATCCACAGCGAGTGGGTTTTGACGGTGGACAGAATCTCCGGGTCGATATAATGATCAGGTCATAATGTTGTCTGACACCATTATGACAACATCGACGCGTGGAGGCGTCACAGAAAAATTGGGAGGTTGTGTTGAAATCAACTCAAGCGTTGAAGGCAGAGGGCATTCTGCCTGCGGATGCTGACCGCGCCATCCTCGTCGGCAGGGTCTGGTCCGATGCGGCAGGCGGACCCTGCCCCGTGGTCATCCGCAACTCGCGGGTTTTCGATCTTACCGGGATTTCGGCGACCGTATCGGGTCTGCTGGAACAGGATGACGTGGTTGCCCGCGTGGCGTCCGCTGAACTGCCCGATCTGGGGCATCTGGACGATTTCCTGAATGGCAGCGCCGGGCGGCTGCTGGCGCCGGTCGATCTGCAGGCCATCAAGGCCGCGGGCGTGACCTTCGCCGACAGCATGCTGGAACGGGTAATCGAAGAGCAGGCCCGTGGCGATGCCGGCCGGGCTCAGGACATTCGGGCGCGCCTTGCGCCGGTCATCGGCGAGAACCTGCGCGGCGTCGCTGCAGGTTCGAAAAAGGCCCGTCAGGTCAAGGAACTGCTGCAGGAGATGAACCTCTGGTCGCAGTATCTGGAGGTAGGTATCGGCCCCGATGCCGAGATCTTCACCAAGGCTCAGCCCATGTCCTCGGTCGGCTGCGGCGACAAGGTCGGGCTTCACCCGATCTCGGAATGGAACAACCCCGAGCCGGAGGTGGTTCTTGTCACCCGCTCGGACGGCAGGATCCTTGGCGCGACGCTGGGCAATGACGTGAACCTGCGCGATGTCGAGGGACGTTCGGCCCTGCTGCTGGGCAAGGCCAAGGACAACAACGCTTCCTGCTCGATCGGGCCGTTCGTCCGGCTTTTCGATGAGAGCTTCACCCTGGAAGTGCTGGAGCAGGTCGTCGTCTCGCTGCATGTCGAGGGCACCGATGGGTTCGACATGGCGGGCGAAAGCCCCATGCAGGCGATCAGCCGCAAGCCCGCCGACCTCGTCTCGCAGATGCGCAACCGCTCGCACCAGTATCCTGACGGCGCGGTGCTGTTCCTCGGCACCATGTTCGCCCCGGTCAAGGACCGCCGCGGCAAGGGTCAGGGCTTCACCCATGAAATCGGCGATCGCGTCGAAATCTCGACGCCGAGCCTTGGCAGGCTGACCAACTGGGTCGACCGCTCCGACCGCTGCCCCGAATGGGATTTCGGGACGCGGGAACTGCTGCGCAACCTGGTGCAGCGTGGATTGGGGGAAAGGATCTGAGATGATCAGAACTGCAATCAACCTGTTCTATCGCCTGCTCGACATCGTTCTTTGCCTGCTGATCGGTGGCATGGCGTTGATGGTCTTCGTCAACGTCGTCATGCGCTATTCGATGAACTCGGGCATTCCGGTCACCGAGGAGCTGTCGCGCTTCTTCTTCGTCTGGCTGACCTTTATCGGCGCGGTCGTGGCCCATCGCCACAACCTGCATATGGGGATGGAGACCTTCGTCGCCATGCTCGGCCGCAAGGGACGGGTTCTGATGATGGTGCTGTCCGATATCCTGATCATCGCCTGTTCGGGCGTCCTGCTGGTCGGAACCTGGAAACAGCTTCCGATCAACAACAGCATGCTCGCGCCGGTCTCGGGCATTCCGATGTCCTGGGTTTACGGCACGGGCATCTTCACCGCCACCTGCATCATCCTGATCACGCTTGAGCGCCTTCTGCGGCTGCTGACCGGCAGGATCACCGATGCCGAAATCTCGGCCTTCGCGGGCGAGCATCACAGTGTCGAAGAACTCTCGGAGCGGGCACTATGACCCTTATCGTCTTTATCGTCTCGCTCCTCGGCGCCATGGTCATCGGCGCGCCGGTCGCCTTCGCGCTGATCTTCTGCGGCGTCATGCTCATGACCTATATGGGCATGTTCAACACGCAGATCATCGCGCAGAACATGATGATCGGCGCCGATACGTTCACGCTGCTGGCCATTCCCTTCTTCGTCCTCGCGGGCGAGCTGATGAACGCGGGCGGCCTATCGAAGCGCATCATCGACTTCTCGATCGCCTGCGTCGGGCATATCCGGGGCGGCCTTGGGATCGTTGCGATCTTTGCCGCGATCATCATGGCCTCGATCTCGGGCTCGGCGGCCGCCGATACCGCGGCGCTGGCCGCAATCCTGATCCCGATGATGGCGAAGGCCGGCTATAACGTGCCGCGTTCGGCCGGCCTGATCGCCGCGGGCGGCGTCATCGCGCCGGTCATCCCGCCCTCGATGGCCTTCATCGTCTTTGGCGTCGCCGCCAACGTCTCGATCTCGAAACTGTTCATGGCGGGGATCGTTCCGGGCATACTGATGGGCCTGTCGCTTATCGTCACCTGGCTGCTCGTGGTGCGCAAGGACAAGATCGAGAGCCTGCCGAAGGCAAGCTGGTCCGAACGTGGCCGGCAGGCCGCGCGTGCGGTCTGGGCGCTTGGGATGCCGGTCATCATCCTCGGCGGCATCAAGATGGGCATCGTGACGCCAACCGAAGCCGCCGTCGTCGCCGCCTTCTACGCGCTTTTCGTCGGCATGTTCGTCTATGGCGAACTGAATCTTTCCGAACTGCCCAAGGTCCTGCTCTCGGCGGCCAAGACCACCTCGGCGATCATGTTCCTTGTCTGCGCGGCGCTGGTTTCGGCCTGGCTGATCACGGCGGCGAACATCCCGAACGAGATCACCGGCTTCATCGAACCGTTGATCGACCATCCGAAACTGCTGATGTTCGTGATCATGGTCCTGATCCTGATCGTGGGCACGGCACTCGACCTGACGCCGACCATCCTGATCCTGACGCCCGTGCTGCTGCCAATCGTCGTCAAGGCAGGGATCGACCCGATCTATTTCGGCGTAATGTTCATCATGAACTGCTGCATCGGCCTTCTGACCCCGCCCGTCGGTGTGGTGCTGAACGTGGTCAGCGGGGTCGGCAAGATCCCCCTCGGCCGCGTCATCACCGGGGTCTGGCCCTTCCTGATCGCCGAAACCATCGTCCTGTTCCTGTTGGTCCTGTTCCCGCAGATCGTGACCATCCCGGCGAACTGGCTCTACTGACACTCCTTCACCGCTTTTCCATCAATTGGGAGGAAACCAAATGAAAAGCCCCGCAATCAAGGCTGCCCTGCTTGTCTCGACGCTGCTTGGTGCCGCGACCCCGGCCATGGCCGAGTTCCAGGACCGCAACTTCCGCGTCTCGAACGGCATCAACGAAGACCACCCGGTCAACAACGGCATGAAGGCCATGCAGGTCTGCCTGGACGACAAGACCGGCGGCAAGATGAAGATGACCGGCTTCTGGGGCGGCGCGCTTGGCGGCGACCTGCAGGCCACGCAGGCCCTGCGTTCGGGCGTGCAGGAGGCGGTCGTGACCTCCTCCTCGCCGCTGGTCGGGATCGTTCCGGCGCTTGGCGTCTTCGACCTGCCGTTCCTGTTCCGCAGCAACGAGGAAGCCTATGCCGTCATGGATGGCGAGTTCGGCGACTTCCTGAACGAAAAGCTGGACGCGGCGGGCCTCGTCAACCTCGCCTATTGGGAGAACGGCTTCCGCAACGTCTCGAACTCGAAGCAGCCGATCACCAAATGGGAAGACTTCGAGGGGCTGAAGCTGCGCGTGATGCAGAACAACATCTTCCTCGACACCTTCTCGAACTTCGGCGCGAACGCGACCCCGATGGCCTTCGGCGAGGTGTTCTCGGCGCTGGAAACCAAGGCTATCGACGCGCAGGAAAACCCCTATGTCACGCTCGACACCTCGAAGTTCTACGAGGTGCAGTCCTATGTCAGCGAGACCAAGCACGCCTACACGCCGTTCCTGTTCCTCTTCTCGAAGGCGATCTTCAACACCTACTCGCCCGAAGAGCAGCAGGCTCTGCGCGATTGCGCGGCCGTCGGTCGTGACGAGGAGCGCAAGGTCATCCAGGAGCTGAACAAGGCTTCGCTGGCCAAGGTCGAGGAAGCCGGCCTCAAGTTCAACACGGTCGCCCCGGAAGAGGCGGAGCGGATGCTGGAGAAATCCCAGGTGGTCTATGAGAAGCACAAGGCGGATATCGGCGAAGACGTCGTCGATCGCGTCCAGAAGGTGCTTGCGGACCTGCGCGCCCAGAACTGACCTCCCTGCCCCGCGTCCCTGACGACGCGGGGTTTATCGCCGGCGCTCTCCTTCCCTGGCGCCGGCTTCCCCCGGTTGCGCCTCCTTGCAGAACCGCGCAACCGGGCCGGATATTCTCTCATCCATTCGATGATGCTATCGGATCGCGACGATCCGCACCTGATCGCCACTGGCGATTTCTCTGCATTTTAAACGCAGGTGATTGCCTGCTAATCTTGACATGCAGGTAATTACCTGCTTTATTTGATCCTGCCGCGAGCGGAGAGCCCGATGGACGACAACAGGGTCTTCAAGGCGCTTGCCGATCCGGGTCGCAGGAAGCTGCTGGATGCGCTTTGCGACAGGAACGGCCAGACGCTTGGCCAGCTCTGCGAAACGCTGGACATGAAACGCCAGTCCGTGACCCAGCATCTCGGGCTGCTGGAAGATGCGAACCTGATCAGCACCATCCGTCGCGGGCGGGAAAAGCTGCATTTCATCAACCCGGTCCCGCTCCACGACGTCTATGAGCGCTGGGTCCGCAAGTTCGAGAAAAGCCGCCTAAGTCTTCTCCACGACCTCAAGCACGAACTCGAAGGGAGACAGAAATGACCGACAGATCCGCAAGTTTCGTCTATGTCACCTATATCCTGACCACGCCCGAGAAAGTATTCGAGGCCATCACGAGGCCCGACGTGACCAGCCGCTACTGGGGCCACGAGAATGTCAGCACGGACTGGAAACCCGGCTCAGCCTGGCAGCACGTCAGGACCGACGCTGCAAGGTCTGTTGATCTGGTCGGCGAGGTTATCAGCAGCAACCCACCCAGGCAGCTCGTCATCAGCTGGGCCAATGAAAGCCAGAAGGACGACCTCGCAGAATACAGCCGCGTGACCTTCGATATCGAGCCTCAGGGCGGCATGGTGAAACTGACCGTCACCCATGAAGATCTTCAGCCCGATAGCGGCATGTTCAACGGCATCAGCAAGGGCTGGCCGCTGGTTTTGTCCAGTATGAAGTCCTTGCTTGAAACCGGTCACGGCTTCGATCTTTGACCCAGTCCCGGTCAATCTTCGGATGAGGCATAGTCGCCCGCAGGCTCTTGGGAAGGCCTGCGCCAGAACAGAAGAGGCCGGATGATCCTGAGATCGAAAAGCGTCGCCATCGTTGCCGCCAGCACGACCATGCAAAGCAGCGACTGCGACCGTGCGCCCATGGCACCCTCGATCTGGAGGGCATGGATCACGGTCGCCCCCTACCCGCCTATGGTTAACTCACAATGGATGGTTCCGAGGACAAGATCCTGTTCGATACACAGAACCCGCTGTTGTGGGAGATCAGCGGCGCATAGCTGAGGATCAGACGTCAGCCCGTTTGACCTCAGAAATCGAGGCCAAGGTCCAATGTGCGGGAAGAATGGGTCAGCGCCCCGACGGATATGTAGTCAACTCCGGTCGCCGCAACCTCCGCCACGCGGGAGAGCCGCATGTTGCCCGAAGCCTCGAGCACGAGCCGCCCGGCATTCATCGCCACCGCCTGCGTCAATGTGGGCGTGTCCATATTGTCGAGGAGGACGATATCGGCACCGCCTTCGTCCAGCACCTCGTCCAGTTGATCGAGGCGGTCGACCTCGATCTCGACCCGGATCATGTGCGAGGCGCGCGCCTTGACCGCCTGAAGCACTGCGCGGATGCCCCCCGCCGCCGCAATGTGGTTGTCTTTGATCAGGATGGCATCGGAGAGCGAGAAGCGGTGGTTGAAGCCGCCGCCGTGCAAGACCGCCTGCTTCTCGACAAGGCGCAGCCCCGGCGTCGTCTTGCGTGTGCAGGTGATGCGTGCGGGAGTCCCCCGCACCTCCTCGACGAAAGCCGCCGTCTGGGTCGCAATGCCCGAGAGCCGCCCGGCAAAATTCAGCGCCACACGCTCGGCCGAGAGGATCGAGGACGCCTCGCCCTCCACCTCGGCCAGCGCCTGTCCTTGTTCGAAACGGCCGCCATCTGCAACCAGAGCGCGAAATTTCAACCCTGGGTTGATAAGTCGAAAGGCGATCTCGGCAATCTGCATCCCTGATGCCACGCCCGCCTCGCGCGCGACGATCCGCGCGGAATAGCGCGTCTCTGCCGGGATCACGGTCCGCGTGGTCAGGTCGCCATAAGTGCCAAGATCCTCGATCAGCGCATTTCGGACCAGTGGCTCCAGAATCATGTCGGGAAAAGCGGGCTGTGCGTTCATGCGATTTCCTTCAGACTTGGCCGCAGGGCCAAGGCCTCGGCAAGGGTGATCCGTGTGCGCTGCCCCACGGGGCCGCTGCTTTCGGGATAGTCAATGCGCCAATGCGCACCCCGGCTTTCGCGGCGAGCCAAAGCGGCAGCGGCGATCAGCGTGGCGGCGGCGGTCATGTTCTGCAAAGTCGGGCAATCCGGCTCGGCTGCCTCAATCGCCGCAATCTCGGCAAGGCAAGCCCTCAGCCCCATGGCATCCCGCACGACGCCCGCCCCCTCGGTCATCGCGTGACGCAGCCGCCCGACCATAGCCGGATCAGGAAGTGGCGCCCCTGCAAGCGTGGGAAGCGTGATGGGGGGAGCATCCCCTTGCGGAACCTCATCAGCGATCGAGGCGGCGCAGCGGGCCGCAAAGACCAAAGCCTCGAGCAAACCATTCGAGGCCAGCCGGTTCGCGCCATGCAGCCCGGTTGACGCAACCTCTCCACAAGCCCAAAGCCCTGGAAGGCTGGTCCGGCCGTCGGTGTCGGTGGCCACGCCGCCCATATGATAATGCGCGGCTGCGGCAACAGGGATCGCGTTCTGCACCGGATCTATACCCGCGCGCGCGCAGGCCCCGGCGACCGCAGGGAACTCGGTCAGGATGCGCGCGCCAAGACAGTGGCGCGTATCGAGCGTCGGTCTGAGACCCGCACGCGCTTGCGAATGGATAGCGCGAGCGACAATATCGCGAGGTGCCAGTTCCGCATCGGGGTGGATGGCGAGCATGAACCGTTCGCCATGCATATTGATCAAATGGCCGCCTTCACCGCGCAACGCCTCGGTCGCAAGTGGCGTGGGATCTTCGCCCGCGTCTATTGCCGTGGGGTGGAACTGAACGAACTCTGGATCGGCGATCATCGCACCGGCCCGGGCCGCCATGCCGAGCCCCTGCCCCGATATCGCCGGTGGATTGGTCGTCACCCGATAGAGACCACCAACGCCGCCCGTCGCCAATAAAACTGCCGGCGCATCGAGGTCTACCGCCTCCGAACCCTCACGGCGCATCAGCCGCACGCCGGTCATACGCCCTGCCCGCGTCAGAAGCCGGATGGCGACCATGCCTTCCACCACCTGGATCGAGGGCGTTTCTCGGACCGCGGCGATCAATGCCGCCATGATGGCCGCACCGGCCTGATCCCCCTTGACCCGGACCACGCGTGCCGTCCCGTGCGCAGCCTCGCGTGAGAGGTGATATCCCCCCGCAGGCTTCCGATCGAAGGGCGCCCCCAACCCTGCGAGGTGCCGGATATGATCCGGGGCAGCCTGGGTCACAAGACGAGCGATCGCCGGGTCAACCAGCCCTGCCCCGGCGTTCAGCGTATCCGCGGCGTGCGCTGCCGGACTGTCGGCTGGATCCATCGCCGCAGCCACGCCACCCTGCGCCCAGGCAGAACTGGCACCATCGCCGAGCCTGTCGGGAGAAACGACGAGGACCCGACGTGGCGCAAGACGCAGCGCTGCTGACAGGGCCGCCAGTCCCGCGCCGAGGATGACGATACGTCCGGTCGCTATGCTCACGACGCGAGCCGCTGGGAAAGGTCGATCATGCGCTGAACCGCGCGACGTGCTGGCTCGGCCACCTCGGGATCGATCTCGACCGCGCCGGTCATCGAATGGAGCGACCAAAGCACCTTCTCCAGCGTGATCTTCTGCATATAGGGGCACATGTTGCATGGCCCGAGAAATTCGACATCGGGCAGCGAGTCAGAGATATTGGTCGCCATCGAGCACTCGGTGACCAGCATCACCTGCTTTGGCATCTCGCGCTCGACCCAAGACTGGATGCCGGAGGTGGAGCCGGAAAAATCGGCCTCTGCCACCACCGCGGGCGGACATTCTGGATGAGCAATGATTTTCAATCCGGGATTCCAGTCGCGAAAATCACGCAGATCCTGCGCAGTGAATTGCTCATGCACGATGCAGGCCCCGTCCCACCAGACGATACGCTTTTGCGGCACCTGTTTTGCCACATTCTGCGCAAGCCACTTATCCGGTGTCATGATCACCGTCTCGCTGTCCATCGCGGCTACGATCTGTGCGGCATTGGCCGACGTGCAGCAAATGTCTGAGGCCGCCTTAACCTCGGCCGTGGTGTTGACGTAGCTGACAACCGGCGCACCGGGGTAGAGGGCACGCATCTCGGCGATGCCTGCGGCGGTGATGCTTTCGGCAAGCGAGCACCCCGCCTCCATATCCGGCATCAACACGGTCTTTTCGGGGCTGAGGATCTTCGACGTCTCGGCCATGAAGTGAACGCCACATTGCACGATCACATCGGCATCCACTTCGGCCGCCTTGATGGCCAATTGAAGGCTATCGCCCACGACATCGGCAATCCCGTGATAGATCTGCGGCGTCATGTAATTATGCGCCAGGACGACGGCATTGCGCTGCTTCTTGAGAGCATTGATCGCGCGGACATAGGGTGCGTGTATCGCCCAGTCGACAAAAGGCATGACCCGGCCCATGCGCGCATGGATATTCGACATTTCGCCCGCAAGCTCCAAGGAGGGCTCAAGGTCGTAATGCGCGCGCAACTCGTCGCGAATGTTCGTCAGATCCAGCATGGCTGCCTCCCCGCTGTGCCAGAGCAAAACCACGCTGCGGTGCAGCGGGCTTTATTGCCGAGTTGGCGTGATAGAGGTGACGTGGCGTCATGGCAATATCTTTTAACGGCGGCGAGATGCGTTGGATTTGGGCCGTTCCCCATACTGGAGGCCATGCGTTCAGTTTTTGTTCCGAGAAGTGGGCTTGGGTGGCTAAGGTCAGGCGAAAGGTTCACAGCTGTGAACTCTCAAGGGGCCGTAGCAGCGCACGCACCATCGGTGCTGGAGTAAACTGCCCCGCGCTTGCCTTCTTGGCCAAGGCTTGCAGATAAGCAGCGGGTGATCGAATACTGCCGAGACGTTGTAGAATGGCGGCGAGCACCACGGCTGCCGTAGCGGTCCCCATCTGTTGCTGAGCTCTTTGCCAAGCGCCTGCGGATATCCCGATCATCGGGCGCACTTTTTCCGCCAAAAGAAGGAAATCGGGCCAATGCCGAACAGGGTCTTCCGAGTAACTTGTGATCTCAGAGCAAACTGACAGAACCTCTGGCAGTGCAATGTCGCCTCCCTCAACGGTGTGGGCCTGGGTCTCAGCCTCTATTTCAGATTCATAGGAATATTTAGTTTGATTCTGATAGTGCTGCTCATTCTCGGCAGGACTGGTGCTCATTTCTTCGGTAACGCTGGCTGCGATTGGCTGGGCAGCGAGTAGGTCGGTCAGTTCGGAAAGCGACTGCTTCAAGGCATGAGCAATCTCGGCGAGCGCCTCCAGATCGAGTTTACGGCGGAGCTGTCGGCTCACGCCGTCAAGCAAGGCTTGGTAATGCTGATGCGAGATTGTCGAAAGGTCAGGAAACTCCAGAAGCCCACGCAGATCGCGGCGCATCAGGCTGATCGAATGGCGAAGATCGTTCAGACGTTGTTCATCTTCTCTGACCTGCTGCGCCAATTCCGCGAAATCATCAAAACGATGGGCGAGCGGGGAGAGGTCAAATCCATAGGCCATCGGCCCAGAGGCCGAGCGGCGGACGTAGCGCTTGCCATTTGGGCTGTCCCGACGTGCGATCACCCCGACAGAGACCAGCTTCGCCAGGTGCCGCCGCATGGTCGAGCAGGGCATCCCGTTCAAACGGTCGCAGATGGACTCGTTTGAAGGATACACGATCAGTTTCTCGGGTTGATCGAGATTGGTGCCGGGATAAAAGCTCAGAAGCGCCTGCAGAACCGTCAGGTCGCGATCCGTGAGGCCAAAACTGGCGCGAGCCGTTGCGAGTTCGCGCAGCGCGTCCCATTTGCTGATCGCCCGGGCGGGCAGGGGATGCGAGATCAGGTGATGTTGCTGCAATTGGACAGCATCCACCATTCGCCGAAACGACGTGATGGGAATGTAACCCATGAATTTCATCACGAAGACAAAGAAATTGCCACGCTCCGAATCACTTCGGGCTTGCAGTCTGTTCCGACGCGGACTACCTTAGATTTGCTACGATCGAAGGGGTCTCGTGAAGGTTATGCTTTGCGGGACCTTTTCCTTGGCCTTTTCGTGCCTCCTTGCTTGTTGCTCCTGCCTTCCTCAGCCGCGCTTTTTCCAACGGGCGTGAAGCTCCTCCAACGCGGGCGTGGCCTGCTCGTGCAGCCAGTCCGCGAAATCCTTGTCGTCGATCCTCAGGTCGAGCCGTAGGCCGTCCGTGGTGCGAACCACCCGACCGACGCGCTGACCGCCGAGGACCAGCGGGCGCGAACTGCCGCGTGTCGATGCGCTGGCCGGTGTTGCCGCTTTCCTTAATCGCTTGCCGACGGCTTCGAATGCGGCGACCGAACTGTCGCCGGTCTCAGATGCGTTTTCACGCGCACGCTCGGCAATCTCCACCAATTCGGCCGAATCCATCCGCGCCGATTGCAGATCCTTGACCAGCGCTTCCCATCGCGGCCGGCCGATACCATGGGCCGGCCCAATTGCTCGGGCGAGGTCTTGGCCGACAACCCGGACGACTGAAAGCGCCATCGATATCGCCGATTTCGTGACGTTCAGAACTTCCGCCACCTCCGCCTGCGTACCAAAGCCGCTTTCGGTCAATTCATGCGCGAAAAGGGCGCGCTCGATAAAACTCAGATCGCGTCTTGCCGTGTTTTCCGAGGCTTGCGCGCGAACCGCCGCCTTGTCATCCATCGCGGCGATCATCGCCCGGACCTTGCCGACCCGGTCCGAGGCGCGAACCGCCTCGAGACGCCTGCGACCATAGACCAGAAGGTAGCGATCAGGGCTTGCCGGATCACGGCGCACCAGGATGGGAACGGTTTGACCCACCGCCTCGATGGAGATGCGCAGATCGTCGACATCCTTTGGATCCAGACGATCGGCGGTGCGGTCGTCCACGATCTGCTCGGGATCCAGCTCCCAGATGCGATGGCTGTCGACGGCATCCCGCGCCGAGCGCAGGGCGCTGTTCGTCACCATCATGGACGCTGCCCCCGGCCCCGCGCCAGCCTGCGCCAGGTCATCCAGAAGCGACATGCGACGTTTCTTGCTGTCGGTCATGTGCGCCCCCAGGTTCTCTGAATCAACTGCGCAATCTCGTCATTCACGGCGTTCAGGCTTTCGATCGCCCGGTCATATGTGGACCGCGTGAAGGCCGAGCGGTCGACCTCATAGAGCGTCTGCTTGGTCAGGCCCGCATCGGAGATCGCGGTGGATTTCAGCATGGGAGCATTCAGGACCGTGTCGCCATACATCGTGCGCAGGAACGCGACGATACGGTTCTGCGGTGCATCGGTCGGCTCGTAGCGGGTCAGGAGGTAGCGCATCCAGTCATGGGACATGTCGGCACCGCTTTCCGCGATCACATCCATGAGGTCCGCGGTCATGCGGAGAAACTGGCTCATGGACATCACGTCCAGCATTTCCGGGTGGATCGTGACCAGCACGCCGGTCGCAGCCGAGAGCGCGGACATCGTCAGAAAGCCGAGTTGCGGAGGGCAATCGATCACCACGACGTCGTAGTCGTCGTCAACCTGTGCCAAAGCCTCGCGGACCCGGAAGAAGAACAGCCCGGCATTCCCCTTGGCCAGCGCACGCGGGGTTTCGTGCTCAAATTCCATCAATTCGAGGTTGCCGGGAATCAGGTCCAGATTCGGGATGTAGGTCTTGCGGATCACTTGCCGGATCGGGGCAGGGTCCTGATAGCGAATGGCGTCGTAAAGCGTCCCGCCGTCGCGCAGATCGAATTCCGGCTGCACGCCGTGCAGCGCGGTCATCGAGGCTTGCGGGTCAAGGTCGATCGCCAGCACCCGATAGCCTTTCAGGGCCAGCCTCTGCGCCAGATGCGCCGAGGTCGTGGTCTTGCCGGACCCGCCCTTGAAGTTCATCACGCCAATGATCTGCAGGTGATCGCCCGCGCGGCGACCGGGCAGGTAATCCCCTGGCTTCCTTGCAGTTTTCTCGAGAAGCTGGCGCAGTTCCTGGATGTCTTGCGCGGAATAAAGCCGCCGGTTTCCTGCCGTCAGCTCGGGGGAGGGGCCTTTGCCATCCAGATTGAGCTTGCGCAGATAGCTGTCATTGATCCCCAAAAGCCCCGCCGCCTCACCCGAGGTGAACTTGCGCATCGCCTTCTGGGCGTCCGGGGGAAACAAGCTCTCCCGCTGGGCATGCAACTGACTCGCCAGCCATTCTGAATGCTGACGGATGACCGAGTTAAGCTCGTTCTCTACACTGTCTCTGCTCATGGCTCTCTGCCTTCGGCGTGTTCACGGTTTCTGCCGTTTAGCCGCGCTTTTTCGTGACTATCTGTCGATTCTCATATTGTTGCAACAGTTTTTCTCGACAGAACGTGCACTTGGACCGGAAAGCTAGGAAGAGAGGAGTGAATCTCGGGCTTTTCCGCAACCCCCCGAAGAGCGGAAGCCGTTGCCGAGACCCGAATCGCCGATAGACGGGCCTATTGCCGCATCTCGGATGAGCCACGGCAAGCATGTCGATCTGGGTGCCGTGGATAGGTGATCCGCAAATAAATCTGCAAATGCGGATAATGGTGATCTCATCTCGCCGATGCTGGACTATGAAATCTCCCCGTCCTTCACGATAAATGCCGGAATCAGCCCGCGAAGCGAATTGCCTACCCACAGCCGCGCGCGGTCAACATCCTCGCGCAGCAAGAGCGCCTGCCGACATTCGCCGCTCTCCAGCAGTTCCTCGCGGAGGATTCCGGGCAGCAGGCCGGAGAGGAGGGGAGGGGTGCAGAGGCCCTCTCCCAGATCGAAGAAGATATTGGTGATGGTGCCTTCGCTGACCTCGTTCCGCTCGTTGAGCAGGATGACCTCGTCCAGGGCCACCGGAATCGCGGCGCGCGCCGAATCGTGTTGCGGCCGCCGCGTCGACTTGATCCGAAGCCAAGGGTCGTCCGAGGCAAGTCGCGGTTTGGCGAGGCCAAGACGCCAGAATGTGGGCGCGGCCGTCAGCGGCGCTGTCGTCACCTCCAGCCGCCCGGTCGCGTCAAGCGTCAGGCGCATTCGCGCAGCGGCGGGCGGCGCGGCGGCAAGCAGCGCCTTGCGGGCCGCGTCCTGATCGCAGGACCAGCCGAGTTGCATGGCCGAGCGTTCCAGCCGCGCGAGGTGACGGGGCAGGCGGGGCATACGGCCTCCGTCCCATTGCAACGTCTCGATCAGCCGCAGATCCGGCTCGGATCCGCAAAGCGCGCCTTCCATAGTGCCTCCTCCCATTCGCCTTCGGCGGTGGAATCGTGAACCACACCGCCGCCGACATTCATCAACAGATCGCCGCCCTCGAGCAGCCGCAGCGTGCGGATCGCGACGATGAAGGCGGCGCTGCCGTCCGGTGCCATCCAGCCGATCGACCCGCAATAGACCCCGCGTGGATGAGGCTCCAGTTCGGCGATGATCTCCATCGCGCGGATCTTGGGGGCGCCGGTGACCGATCCGCAGGGAAAGAGTGCCGGTATCAGGCCGGCAAGACCCAGCCTTTCCGCGAGTTCTCCGACGATGCGGGACGTCATCTGATGCAAGGTTTCGAGCGGTTCGACCTTGAACAACTCGGTGACGCGGACCGAGCCGATCCGGGCGATCCGCCCGATATCGTTGCGCAGCAGGTCGACGATCATCAGGTTCTCGGCCCGGGTTTTCTCGTCCTCGCGAAGGGCGTCGGCAAGGGCGCGGTCACGCGCGGGGTCGGGGTGGCGCGGCGCGGTGCCCTTCATGGGCCGCGTCTCGATCCGCCCGTCGCAATCGAGGCTGAAGAAAAGCTCGGGCGAGCGCGAGAGGATAGCCGGCCCCACGCCCAGATCGACAAAGGCGCCATGTTCCACCGGCTGCACGCGTGCGAGCGCGCCGTAAAGTCCGGCAGCCGTTCCCTCGAGAAGCCTGCCGCGCAGCGGAAAGGTCAGGTTCACCTGATAGCAGTCGCCCCGCCGGATATAGTCCGCGAGTTGCCGGAAGCTGGCTTCGTAATCCTCGCGCGACACAAGGGGCGTGAAGGGGGCGATCCTGACCTCTTCCGCCATGTTCCGGGTTTCGGCAAGAAAGTCCTCCGCTGGCAAGGGCGAGGCATAGACCCCGAATGCCAACAGCGGCTCCCCCGGGGACCGGCGCATCAGGGGGCGCAATCGCGGCTCCAGCGCCATGCCGGCCTCGTATCCGATCCACCCGGCAAGCCATGCGCCCTGACGCTGGGCCCGGTCGAGTTCCTCCAGCGCGGGCAGGACCTCATCGGCGGCATGCGCCACCACGATGCGCCGGGGTTCCCGAAAGACCGCGGGGCTACCCGCCGGCCCGTTTTCCACAAGAATCATCTTCGCTCGCTACCTGCCACCCTGCGGAATATGTCGGAAGCGCCTCAAAGGTCGAGTCGGCATCATCGTCCATGCAGCGGTGCAGCCGCGGTTCTCGTCCTATTTCCGGCCTCAGGTATCGACCCGCAACATGGTCTTGATCGCCCGGCGCTCGTCCATGGCCTTGTAGCCCTCGGCAACCTGCGCGAGCGGTAGGACGAGGTCGAAAACCTTTCCGGGCTGGATCCTTCCGGCCAGCACCCGCTCCATCAGGTCGGGCAGGAAGCGCCGGACCGGGGCCGGACCGCCGAGCATCCGCTTTTGCGCAAAGAACATCCTCTGCCCGTCAAACGTGATACCATGCGGGACGCCGACATAGCCGATGGTTCCACCGGGCCGGCAGACACCGACGGCCTGCTGCATGGACTGCTCCATTCCGACGCATTCCAGCACCGACTCCGCGCCGACCCCGTTGGTCATCTCCATGATCGCGGCAATGCCTTCCTCGCCACGACCCTCGACGATGTCGGTTGCGCCAAACTCGCGGGCCAGCTTCTGGCGCTCGGCATGGCGGCTCATGGCGATGATGCGACCTGCGCCCAGTTGGCTGGCGGCCAGAACGCCCATCAGCCCGACTGCGCCGTCGCCGACCACCACTGCGGTCCCGCCTTCGCGGACCTGCGCCGCGACGGCGGCATACCATCCGGTGCCGAGCACGTCCGAAGTGGCCAGCATATGCGGCACCATCTCGGCCCCCGGCATCTCGGAAGTGGCGACCAAGGTGCCATCAGCCAAGGGAACGCGGGCATAGGGCGCCTGCGCGCCGGACATGAACTCGCGCTGGACGCAGGAGGACTGGAACCCGAACTGGCAATGCGGGCAGGTATTGTCGGAAAGACAGAAGCTGCCGACCACGAACTGGCCGGGCTTGATGGTCCGCACATCCGCACCGACCTCGACCACCACGCCGCAATATTCGTGTCCCATATGCGCGGGGCCTTTTTGTGGCTGCAGCCCGCGATAGGGCCAGAGGTCCGAGCCGCAGATGCAGGTCGCCGACAGCTTGATGATCGCATCCGTGGGCTTCAGGATCTTCGGGTCTTCGACCTGTTCATAGCGGACATCTCCGGGGCCGTGCATCACCGTGGCAAGCATGGGAAAACTCCTTTTGCGCGAAGATCAGGCGCCGTATTCGGCATCCGAGACATGTTCGAGCCAGGTCACGACCTGACCGTCCAGAACCTCCTGAATGGCGATATGGCTCATTCCGGTATCGGGCGAGGCTCCGTGCCAGTGCCGCTCATCGGGGGCGAACCAGACCACATCTCCGGGATGGATCTCCTCGATCGGGCCGCCCTCGCGTTGGACGAGGCCGCGACCGAAGGTGACGATCAGGGTCTGGCCCAGTGGATGGGTGTGCCAGGCCGTGCGCGCGCCGGGATCAAAGGTCACATGGGCGCCCTGAACCCGATCCGGGGCGGCGGGGTTGAACAGCGGATCGACCCGGACCTTGCCGGTGAACCACTCGGCCGGACCCTGAGCCGAGGGCTTGCTCCCTGCGCGAAAGATCTCCATCGAGGCTCTCCTGTACGAAATTTCGACGCCGACTGGCGCCGGTCGGATCTCAACCGCAGTCGCGGCCAGCTCGTTCCGTGCCGACTAAATTTGACCTCGGCTGTCTGCTTTCGTCAACGCTGCCCATCTTGGCGATCCGGGCGTCCCTACACGGCGCTTCTCAGAAGTGTTGGGAAAGGGTATCAATTCTCCTGCGAAAGATCCCATTTGCGCAGGAGTGCTCTGCTATGAAAGCTCTGGTTTACCAAGGGCCGGGTCGGAAGGACTGGGTCGAAAAGCAAAAGCCCGGCATCGAAAAGCCCTCGGACGTGATCGTTCGGGTGACGAAAACCACGATCTGCGGCACCGATCTTCATATCCTCAAGGGCGATGTGCCCGCAGTGACCGAAGGGCGCACGCTGGGGCATGAGGGCGTCGGCATCGTCGAGGAGGTCGGCGGCGCCGTCACCAACTTCAAGCCCGGCGACGCGGTGTTGATCTCCTGCGTGACCTCTTGCGGGCGCTGCCCGAACTGCAAGCGCCAGCTTTATGCGCATTGCGCGGACGGGGGCTGGATCCTTGGCCACATGATCGACGGCACCCAGGCGGAATATGTCCGCATCCCCCATGGCGACAATTCGCTTTACCCGATCCCGCCCGGCGCGGACGAGGAGGCGCTGGTGATGCTCTCCGACATCATGCCGACCGGGCTTGAGATCGGGGTGCAGGCGGGCCGGGTGAAGCCGGGCGACACCATCGCGATCATCGGGGCCGGTCCGGTCGGCATGTCGGTGCTGCTGACCGCGCAATTCTATTCGCCCGGCCGGATCATCATGCTCGACACCGACCCGGCGCGGCTGGAGCTGGCGCGGCAATTCGGCGCGACCGACACGATCGTGGTCGGGACCGAGGATGCCGTGGCGAGGGTGATGGCAATGACCAATGGCGAGGGCGTCGATGTCGCGGTCGAGGCGGTCGGGATTCCGGCAACCTTCGACATCTGCCAGAAGATCGTCTCGGCGGGCGGCAACATCGCGAATGTCGGCGTTCACGGCAAGCCGGTCGAGCTGCATATCGAGGAATTGTGGATCAAGAACATCAATATCGCGATGGGACTGGTCTGCACCAATACGACGCCCATGCTGATCAAGACGCTGCAATCCGGCAAGGTCGATCCGGGCAAGCTGATCTCGCACCGCTTCAAGCTGGGCGAGATCATGCAAGCCTATGAGGTGTTCTCGAATGCGGCCCGCGAAAAGGCCATGAAGGTGATCCTCGAGGCGTGACCCGCCCCTCGCGGACTTCCGCCGGCCGGCCAGGGGAGGAAGAGCCGGCCAGCGGAAGTCCGTTCATCCCGCTTCGAGCGCGCCTTCATATTCCAGCGAAGTCTGGATCAGGTTCCGCGCATAGGGATGGGTTGCCCCGTTGCCAAGGATGGCCGAGCGGGGCAGCACCTCGGTCACTTCGCCATGCAGCATGACGGCAAAGCGATCGCACATGTGATCGACGACCGCGAGGTCATGCGTGACCATGATATAGGTCAGGCCGCGCTCGTCCCGCAGGCGAACCAGCAGGTTCAGGATCTCGGCCTGCACCGACACGTCGAGGGCCGAGGTCGGCTCATCCAGCAGCAGCAGCGCGGGTTCGAGGATCAGCGCCCTTGCAATGGCGACGCGCTGGCGCTGTCCGCCTGACATCTGATGCGGGAAGCGGTCCAGAAAATCCGCCGACAGACCCACATCGCGAATGGCGCGACGCATCCGTCCCTCATGGTCGTCCAGCCCGTGAATGCGCAGCGGCTCGGCCAGCGCGGTGCGGACGGACTGGCGCGGATGCAGGCTGCCATAGGGATCCTGAAAGACCATCTGCAGCAGCCGGCAGCGCTCCAGCCTTGGCAGCTTGCGCACGTCGCGCCCGCCGATCAGGATCTTGCCCTGCCAGAAATCGGTCAGCATCGCGATGCATCTGAGCACCGTGGACTTGCCCGATCCGCTTTCCCCCACGAGGCCGAAGCATTCGCCCGCATCGACCGAGAAACTGACCGAAGGCAGCACCTTGACCGCTGCTGGGCCTTCTCCGAACGAGATGGAAAGGTCGTTGATTTCGACGGGGCTGGTCATCCTTGAAGCTCCTCGCTCCATTCCGGGCGCCGGTCCAGCACGGACAGCATGTGGCGCCGGTCGCCGATGCGCGGCTGTGCGGCCAGAAGGCCGCGGGTATAGGGATGCTGCGCCTTGTCCATGTCCTTGGCGGCAAGCGTCTCGACCACCCGGCCATCGAACATGATCAGCACCCTGTCGCAGAAGTTCCGCACGAGGTTCAGGTCGTGGCTGATCATGATCAGCCCGATGCCCCGGTCGCGCACCAAACCGTTCAGCACGCCCAACACCTGCAACCGGACACTGACGTCGAGGGCCGAGGTCGGCTCGTCCGCGATCACGAGGTCCGGCTCGGCAAGCAGCATCATGGCGATCATGATGCGCTGGCCCATCCCGCCCGAGATCTCGTGCGGGTAAAGGTCATGCACCCGCTCGGGGTCGCGGATCTGGACGGCTGCCAGCATGGCGAGGGTCTTTTCCCGCGCCTCTGCCCGGTTGGCGGGAAAGTGGCGCATATAGGTCTCGGCGACCTGACGTCCGACCCGCTGGATCGGGTTCAGCGAGAATTTGGGATCCTGCAGGATCATCGACATGCGCCGGCCGCGGATCTTCAGCATCTCGCGCTCGGTCGTCTTGAGGAGGTCCACATCCTCGAACCGCATCCGGTCCGCGGTGATCTTGGCCGAGGGCAGCAGCTTCAGGATGGCCCTACCCACGGTGGACTTGCCCGATCCGCTTTCCCCCACGATCCCGAGCCTTTCGCGGCCGAGCGTGAAGGAGACGCCGCGAACGGCCTCGCGCGGGGCGCCGCCATAGCGGATCGCCAGGTTCTGGACTTCAAGAACGGGGTTTTCCATGCGTCACCTCCGGTTCATCTGCTTGGGATCCAGCGCGTCGCGCAGGCCGTCACCCAGAAGGTTGAAGGCAAGGCTGACCGTCAGGATCGCGAGGCCCGGGAACGTCACCAGCCACCAGCTGTCGATCATGTAACGCCGCCCGGTCGCGATCATCGCGCCCCATTCGGGCAGCGGAGGCTGCGCGCCAAGGCCGAGGAAACCCAGGCCGGCGGCGGTCAGGATCACCGTTGCCATGTTCAGCGTCAGGCGGATCAGTACCGAAGGCAGGCACATCGGCGCGATCGACTTCACGATGATGCGCAGGCTGGAGGCGCCCTGAAGCCGGGCCGCCGCGATATAATCGGCCTGGCGAAGCGTCATGGTCTCGGCCCTGGCAAGACGTGCGATCGGTGGCCAGGCGGTCAGGGCAATGGCGATGATCGCGTTATTGAGGCTCGGCCCCAACGCCGCGACGAAGGCCAGCGACAGAATCAGCGACGGGAAGGAGAGGAAAATGTCGGTGACCCGCATCATCACCGTGTCGAGCCGCCCTCCCATATAACCGGCCGTGGTGCCGACGATCATGCCGAGCGGGCCGACGATGATCGAGACGAGGAAGATGATCGTCAGCGAGATCCGCGACCCCCAGACCAGCCGGCTGAAGATGTCGCGCCCCAATTCGTCCGTGCCGAAGAAATGCGCGGCACTGGGCGGCTGCAAGGTGTTCACCAGATCCTGCGCATAGGGGTCATGCGTCGCGATCAGGGGCGCGAAGGCCGCGATCAGGATCAGCAGGCCCAGCGCGATCACCCCGAAGGCCGAGGTGGGCGAGCGCATCAGATAGGCAAGGATATTGCGCATGGCGATCAGCGAGGTCGGCATTCCAGAGGAGACGCGCGGCATGTCTGTATCTTTCACGGTCATTTCGTCCTCGGATCGAAGGTGCGGTAAAGCAGGTCCGAAAGCAGGTTCAACGCGATGAAGATGACGCCGACGATCAGCACGCAGGTCATGACCGCATTCATGTCGCCCGTGATCAGGTTGTTGGTCAGATATTGGCCAAAGCCGGGCCAGGCAAAGACCGTCTCAATCAGCACGGCCCCCTCCAGCAGCGAGCCATAGGCGAGCGCGATAATGGTGACGAGCTGGACACGGATATTGCCAAAGGCATGCAGCCAGATCGTCTGTCCGCGGGACAGGCCCTTCACCCGTGCCGTGGTCATGTATTCCTGGCCAAGCTGGTCCAGCATGAAGCTGCGCGTCATCCGGGTGATATAGGCCGAGGACGAATAGCCGAGCAGCGCGGCTGGCAGGATCAGGTGGTTGATTGCCGACCAGAAGACATCCGGCTCTCCCGCCAGCAGGCTGTCGATCAGCAGGAAGCCCGTCCGCTCGTCAACCATGCCGATATAGAACTGCTCCATCCGGCCCGAGCCGCCGACCCAGCCCAGATGCGCGTAAAAGACGATCAGGGCGATCATGCCGGTCCAGAAGATCGGCATCGAATGGCCGAACAGGCTGAAGACGCGGATGATGTGATCGGGCCAGCGATCCTTGTTGACCGCCGCGGTGACGCCGAGGGGAATGCCAAGCCCGGCGCCGATCAGGATTGCGAAGGTCGCAAGCTCGATCGTGGCGGGCAAAGCGTGCAGGATATCCTGCATCACCGGCTGGCCCGTGCGGATCGAGGTGCCGAAATCTCCGGTCACGACGTCGCCCAGATAGCGCAGGAATTGCTCCCAGATCGGCCGGTCGAGGCCCAGCTGGTGATAGACCATTTCATAGGTCTCGCGCGTCGCGTCCTCGCCGACCATGGCGCGGACCGGATCGGCGGGCATCATGCGTCCGATCACGAAGGTCAGGACGAGCAGCCCAAGCAGGGTAACCAGAATGGTGGTGACCTGCGAGGCAGCGCTTTTCATGCGCAGGTTCGCGTTCTGCATAAATCCTCCCCGGACGGCGCGCCGGTCCCTCCGCGCGACGTCTGATCAAGCCTGTCTGACAAGCGGCGACCGCAGGGTCGCCAGCTCAGGTCACAAGAAGTCTTCACGACGCGGCGTGAAGCAGTCGATCAACTCGCCCGCATCAAGGCATTCGCATCCATGTGTCACGCCCGACGGGATGACTATGCTGTCGCCGACCACCAGATCCAAGGTCTCCTCGCCACGGAAAAAGCGGAAGCGGCCCTTGGAAACATAGGTGGATTGGGTGTGCGGGTGGCTGTGAAGGCTGCCCACACTGCCTTTCTCGAAGCGAAAGGAAACAACCATAAGGTCAGGATTCTCTGCCAGAACCTGGCGCGACACGCCTTCGGACGGATGAACGACGGGATGCTGTGGCGCTGACATTGGAATCTCCCTCTCAAGGATGTCTTATATAATAGGCCAGCCTGTAGGACAACTTGATTCTAGTCCTCTACGTGACCTGCGCGCAAAAGTTCCTGATAGCGGTCGAGGCTACCGTGGAGATGTTCCTTCATCCGCTGCGCCGCCGCCGTGGCATTGCCGTCAAGGATGGCATCGACGATGCGGCTATGCTCTTCCTGCAGATGCTGATTGTAGTCGCGCGGCCGCGCGCCGGGCGGGCCGCCCTGAAGCTCGCTGCGCGGGATGATGCCGGACCGGATCAGCTGCAGGAACTCGGGGAAACGCCGGTTCTGGGTGGCCTGCGCGATGGCGAGGTGAAACTCGAAATCCGGGTCGCGCGTCGGTAGGTTGTCGCGCAGGCAGCGTTCGACCTTGCGATGGGCGTCGAGGATCGTCTCCAGTTGCGAGGGCGAGCGGCGGGCGGCAGCAAGTGCTGCGGATTCGATCTCGCAGGCGGTTCGCAGCTCAAGCAGCTCGATTACCGAGGAGATGCGCGCCGTGGTCAGATCGTCGAAGGGCCGCACCTCGCGCAGGGCAGGGTCGAGGGCAAAGACACCGGCGCCCTTGCGCGCCTCGACCAGTCCATCGGCGCGCAAAGCGGCGATCGCCTCACGCACGACGGCGCGGCTGACCGAATGCAGGCGGGTCAGCTCGTGTTCGCTGGGCAACCGCTGGCCGGGCTGGAACATGCCGGCCTGAAGATCGCGGCGCAGGCTGTCGCTGATGCGGTTCACCAGCGATTCACGCACTGGTGCTGCGGGAACGGTCGCGTCCTGTTTCATGCGGTCTCTCCGGCTGACATTCAACTTGTCTAGCATATTTGCGAGGTTGTTGAAGGGCGATCAGGCAACCCCAACACAGCGCGCAGCCAATCCAGTGCTGGGCCGTGACGCGCCGGGCCGAAAGCATGGCCACCTTCGGGACGTTCCAGCCGGAGGCGGTCATCAGACCCCGCCGCCTGCCAGATCCCGCCAAGCGTCTGGTAGGCGCTGGAAACCGCTGCGTCGGGGAACAGATGATCCTGCCGGCCAACCTCGACATAAAGCGGCTTCGGCGCGGCCAACCCGGCCAGATCCGGCAGGTCGAGGTGACGATGGAGGCCGGGATGCGTCATCCAGAATGCGGATTGCCCGCGAAGATGGTTGTTTCCCGGCTGCGCCAGCCCCTCGAGGCTGGCCATCCAGCCGGCCGAGACGGCGGCCGCGACATGCGGGGACAGCGCGGCGACCTGCCAGGCGCGAAACCCGCCGAGCGAAAAGCCGATCGCGCAAACCCGGCTTGCGTCGACCTCGGGCAGGTGCGCCAGAAACTCCGCCGCGGCCATGTCCTCGGCGGCCATGACGGCGGCGGGGCTGGTCCCGATCTGCATGAGGTTGCAGGCCAGCGCCTGCTGCGCCTCATAGCCATTGCCCTGCCGCTCGCCCCAGCCAAGCGCGTCGACCGAGAGCACTACGAAGCCCAGCTCTGCGAGACGATCGCCCAACCAGATGCCGTCGAAAAACTGGCCGACCCAGCCCTGGGCAATGCCCTCCCCATCCTTGAAGGGGCGGATGCATTTCTCCTTGCCGATGCGGAATTCCGAACCGTGATCGTGCAGCAGCAGGGCGGCGGGGTGCGGCCCCGCGCCCTTCGGTCGTAAAAGCAGCGCGGGCCAATGGCCCCGACCTTTCAGCAGGATGGATCCGCGCGCGGCCATATGGGTGCCGCGATCCTCGACCTCTTCCTCGCGCCACCCGCAGGGGCGCTCGCGCAAAGCGGGGTCGGGCAGGGCCAATGCTTCGGCAATGCCACGTGCGGTGGCCTGCCAATGGGCAAAATCACCCTTCCTTTGCGCCCAGCCCGAGGGAAACCCGCGGGCCAGGGCCAGTTCGCGAAGCCGAGGTACCAGATTGTCAGGCGTGATCCCGGCCATGATCCCGCTCAGCGGCTTTTGGTCACGGTTTCGAAGCGGGTCAGCCAGGGATTGACCGTCAAACCCTGAATGTCCGAACGGAAGGCCGCGCTGTCCACCACTTCCGAGAAGGGGATGATCGAGGTCGGGATCTGATCCATATAGGTCTGGATCTCCTCATAGGCGGCCTTCTGCTTGGCGGCATCGCGCTCAAGTAGCGCGGCTTCGATCATCTGGTTCAGCTTCTCGTCGAAATAGCTTGTCCGCCAGCCCTGATAGTTGGTCAGCTTGGCCTCGTCCGAGTTGTCGGGATTGTAGACCAGAGCGCGCAGGTTGCTGTCCGGGTGGGGCTGCTGCCCGCCACCGCCGCGTCCGACCAGCAGCTCGAACTTGCGCTCGCGCATGGCGCCATAGATCTGGTCGCCCGAACCGGTGATGATCTCGGCCTGAATCCCGGCCTGCGCCAGAGTGTTCTGGATCGCGGTCGCGGCCTTGATGAACGGATCTTCCGACAGGACGCGCAGCGTGGTCTTGAATCCGTCGGGATAGCCCGCCTCGGCCAGCAGGGCCTTGGCCTTTGCGACATCCAGCGTATAGCCCGGATCGGGCAGTTGACCCAGCACGCCCGAGGTCAGCGGGCGCTGATGCAGCTTGCCGTAATAGGGCATCACCGCCTTGTCGAGGCCCTGATAGTCGATCAGATAGCGCAGCGCCTCGCGGACTTTCGGGTTTGCGAAACGCTCGTCCTTCATCGACACGGCGAGGTAGTAGAAGCCCGCGCCGGGGGTCGAGGCGATCTTGATCTGCTCGTCCTTCTCAAGCGCGGTCAGGTCAGGCGCTTGCAGCGAATAGCCGACGTCGATGTCGCCCTGTTCCAGCATCAGGCGTTGGGATTGGGATTCCGGCAGGTGGCGGATCAGCACGCGGTCCATTGCCGAGGCCGGGCCCCAGTAATCCTTGGTCTTGGTCAGGATGATATATTCGTTCGACGCCCATTTGGTCAGCGTGTAGGGCCCGGAACCGGCCGAGTTCAGCGTAAGCCAGCCCTGCCCGAGATCGCCGTCCTTCTCGTTTTCGAGGACCGTCTTGCTGTCGAGGATCGAGCCCGGCCCGTTCTGCGCAAGGATCATCAGGATCATCGCGGGGTCATCCGGCTCGGCGAGCTTGAAGGTGAAGGTGTGGGGATCCTCGACGACGAAATGCGCGGCCGCGTTCTCGGCGGTGAAGCCGCGCGACTTCATGAAGCTGGCCTGCGCGAGGTTCAGCGTCATCAGGCGCTTCAGGCTCCACGCCACGTCGTCTGCCGTGACCGGATTGCCCGAGGCGAATTTCGCGTCCTTGTTCAGATGGAAGCGGATCGACATGCGGTCCTCGGCCACCTCCCAGCTCTCGGCCAGACGCGGCTGGATCGAGCGGTCCTCGGGCGAGAGCGTGACCAGCGTGTCATAGATATTGTTCAGCACCTGAACCGTCTCGCGGCCGGTGATCGCGGCCGGATCAAGGGTCAGGATATTGCTCATCGTCGTGGCGACGATAAGCTGGTTGTCGGGCGTTTCCGCCCAGGCCTGCGGCGCCGCGCCAAGCATGAGCGCGCCAAGCGCCACGGATGCCAGAAATTTCCTCATCATTTCCTCCCGTAGATGCCGCGTCGGTGGCGTGCGGCTCGCCATTGGGTCGCCCTCGCGGGCGACCGAAGCTGTCAGGTCAGAAGTCGCGCGACCGGCTGGACCAGAGCCTTGCCGATCGCAATGGTATTCTCGGCGTCAAGATGGACCCCGTCCGCCGTCGAGGCGCGCGCCACCGTTCCGGCGTCGAAGAAGGCGCAGCCCAGCTCCCGCGCGAGGCTTGCGTAGAGCGGCGCAAAAAGTTCGGATTCCTCGATCAGCCTGCCGCCGGCTGGACCGCCCGTTTCCGATGGTCCGCAGGGCGGCGGCGCGACGATCAGCAGCGAAGGCACCGCCGAACGGGGTTTATAGGGAAAGGTCGCCACGATCTCGGCCAACCGACGCATCCCGGCCTGAGCCGAGATCGCCTGACTGCCATGCACGGGCTTGATGTCATTCGTGCCCAGCATGATGATGACCAGATCCAGCGGCATATGCACGGCCAGCGCAAGCTGCAGAGCGAAAGCGCCATTGCGGCTGCCGGGGCCTGCGTGGTCGTCGCGGCAGGTCGTGCGCCCGCCAAGGCCGTCGCCGATCACGCGCGCGCCGCTCAGCCCGGATTCCAGCACAACCGGCCATTGCGCGCGATGAGGGTGACGCAACCCGGTGACGGGATCGGCGCCCCAGGTCAGGCTGTCTCCGAAAGCCAGGATCTGCTTCATCGGCAACCCCTACCTGACCCGGTTGTTTTCGATGAAGTCGAAATTGATGTCCTCGCCCAGACCGGGACGGTCCGGCACATGGACATAGCCATCCGCGTCCATCGGATCGGAGAGCGCGTTCAGGTAGTCGTGCCCGTCGTCATATTCGAGGAAGGGATGCAGCAACCCGCGCTCATACCAGCGGCAGTTCTTCGCGGCGGCGACGACATGCAGGTTCATCGCGGTATTGCCATGGACCTCGCATTCCATGCCGAAAGCCTCGGCCATGTGCATGGTCTTCAGGGCAGGGGTGATGCCGCCCACGTCGTTCACACCGGTGCGCAGGATGTCGCAGGCCCCGGATTTGACCCATTCCGCCCGGTGCCAATGCTTGCCGGCGGCGCTTTCGGGGCCGATGACGGGGATGTCGAGGTTCTCGGCCAGCCATTTGTAGGAGGACATGGATTGCTCATCCATCGGCTCCTCGATCCAGTCGAAGCCGAGCTTCTCCAGCCCCTTGCCAAGCGCCAGCGCGTCCGAGCGCGAATACCAGTGGAAGGCGTCGATCATCAGGCTGATATCCGGGCCAACCGCCTCGCGCACGGCGGCGCAGGCTTTCAGGTCCATGCGGACATCGGGTGCCCAGCTGACCGGAGGCATCCAGGTATGCAGCTTGATGCCCTTGTAGCCGCGCGCGACCAGCTTCTCGGCAAAGCGGCCGTAATCCTGGGGCGTGGCGAGGCCACCCTCCAGCTCGTCGCCGCACATGATCGAGCCATAGGCCGGCACCTTGTCGCGATAGCTGCCGATCAGTTTGTGGACCGGTTGGTTCAGCGCGCGACCGGCCAGATCCCACAAAGCGCAATCGACCACGGCGAGGGTCCGGTCGGTCAATTGCGCCGCCGAACCGCGCTGCCAATGCGCCAGATCTTGCCACAGCCGTTCGCGGTCGCGGGCATCCTGTCCGACAAGCACCTTGCGCACGAATTTCTCGAGGACATGCTCGCGCACGATTTCGGGCGCGGTGAAGGAATGGCCTTCATGCCCGTCTTCGGTGCGGATGGTCAGTATCGCCTGTGGAACCTGATGTGCGGGGCCGGGATGAGCGTGGCCCGCGCTATCCGAATGACGGCGCGTGGTGGTCAGAAAGACGCGCGCCTCCACATGCGTAATGATCATGTCTGTTCCTCGCAGGACTCGATTTCCTGCGCAGGATTAACAAATCTGCCAGCTATGCGTCAATACATGTCCGACAAGTATTAAAATATGTCAGGGAAGGTGGCGCCGCCGATCAGGTGGCGCCGTCGATTGATGTTCAGTCGACGATCTCGGGCAGCGTGCGCTCGATCTGGCTGCGCAGATGCTCGTGCTGATGCGGAATGCGCAGGGCCTCTCCCAGATGGGCGGTATCCTCGTCCCGGTCGAAGCCGGGTTCGTTGGTCGCGACCTCGAACAGGACGCCGCCGGGCGTACGGAAATAGATCGCCCAGAAATAGTCGCGGTCGATCACCGGCGTGACGTGATAGCCCGTGTCCATCAGCGCCTTGCGCACCTCAAGCTGGGCCGCGCGATTTTCGACCGCGAAGGCGACGTGATGGACCGATCCCGCCCCCTGCCTTGCGCGGTCGGCGTCGGGCAATGTCTCGATATCGACGAAATCGGCGCCATTGCCGTTCCGAACCGCGAAGCGGGTGACGTTGCCCTGCTGGTCGATGGGTTCGTAGTTCATGAACTTCAGCAATTCGGCCGTGGCACCCTTGTCGCGCAGGCGCATGCTGACGCCGTGAAAGCCCTGGATGCCCTCATCCCTGGGAACGGGACCGCCGCCATAGGCTGCCCGGCTGTCGCCATCCTTCTCGACCAGCGCAAAGCCATCGCCATCCGGCCCGGCAAAACGCAGGCGCTTTTCGCCAAACTGCTCTTCCTTCCGAAGGCCCTGGACGCCCTGTTCCGCCAGATGCGCCTTCCAATAGCCCAGCGTGTCCTTTGGCACGGTGAAAAGCGTATCGCCGACCTCGCCCGCGCCGGGGCGGCCACGAACGATATGCGGGAAGGGGAAATAGGTCATGACCGATCCCGGCGTTCCCACCTCATCCCCGTAATAGAGGTGATAGACGTCCGGCGCGTCGAAATTGACCGTTTTCTTGACCCGGCGCAGCCCCAGCTTGTGGGTGAAGAAGTCGTTGTTTTCCTGGGCATTTGCCGCCATCGAGGTGACGTGGTGAAGGCCCTTGATCTGATGCAGCATGGCTCGCTTCTCCTTGGGCCGGCTCGTCCGTGCCCTTCGACAAGCAAGATGGCAGTGTTTGCAATTGCCGAGAATGGGTTCAATATCGCATTATTTATTTCAGTTCTGGCAATAATGGGCGAACTCGAATCCATCCGCATCTTTCTGGCCGTGGCGCGTCAGCGCAGCTTTTCGGGGGCAGCGCGAGCGCTGGGGCTGACCCCTGCCGCCGTCACCCGCGCTGTCGCCGCGCTGGAGGAGGGGCTTGGCGCGCAACTGCTGCTACGCACGACCCGCGCCGTCTCGCTGACCGCGGCAGGCGCGCTTTACGCTGCCCGCGTCGCGCCGCTGGTCGAGGGGCTGGGAGTCGCCGCCGAAGAAATGCGCGAGCGTCAGGGCGAGTTGAGCGGGCTTTTACGGATCAGCGCCCCTCTCTCGCTGGGCACGCAGGCCTTGCCGACGGTTCTTTCGCAATTCGCCGCGATCCATCCGCGCACCAGCGTCGTGGTCAGCCTGACGGACCGGCTGATCGACATTGTCGGCGAAGGCTACGACCTCGCGATCCGCATCTCGGGATCGCCCTCGGACAAGTCGACGATCTGGCGCAAAATCTGTCCTGTTCCGCGGCTGCTGGCCGCCGCGCCGTCCTATCTTGCCCGGCAGGGCGTTCCCCGGGTGCCAGAGGATCTGGCCGGGCATGATTGCCTCGGTCATGCCTCCGACGCTTTGGGCGAGACCTGGCTCCTCGGCAAGGGCGACCGGCACGAAAGCATCCGCGCCGAGGGGCGCTTCCAGTCGAACAATGGCGAGTTTCTGACCCAGCTTGCGATCAATGGTGAAGGCATCGTGATGCTGCCCCGCTTCATGCTGCGCGAGGCTTTGGCGCGGGGCGAACTGGTCCCCGTGCTGCCCGATTGGCCGCCTTCCGAGATCTGGCTGACGCTCTATTTCCCGCCCTATGAACGCCTGCCCCTGCGGGTCGCGACCTTCTCGGATTTCTTCGAGGCGCATGTGCGGGAGAGTTGGGCCAACTGACACGCCCGGATCACGACGAAGCGCTTGCAAGAGGTGGAGGCCGCCGTCGGGAAAGACTGCCCAATCTGGCGAGTATGTATTTCCTCCCGAAGCGATGTCGGCTCTGGACGAGGTCGGGAAATTCCGGGATTTCGGAGAGCTTGCACAGGGTATTCGGAGTTTTCGCGCGCCCTGAAATCGGGGACGGGCCGGGAACGATCGCGCGGGCGTAAACGGCTATTGGAGCGGCGCACGGCGCGCGCTAGGATCCCCTTATGACAGACCCGCAAGACATCTGGACCTCCCGCGCAAACCGCATCGACCTGCCGACGGCCCTCGGCATCGTCCCGCTGGTCGTGGCCCTGCCTTCAGAAACCCCGCAGGGGACAGTGCTGCTGGTCCACGGCAGGAACGGCGCCCCCGGGCAGGCGCAGATCGCCGAGATCGCCGAGGCCTATCTGGCGCGCGGATGGCGGGTCGTCGCGCCGGAATTGCCCCATTCGGCGGCCTCACCCGGTTCCGGGCCGCCCGACGGCGTGACCTTTTCCGGCCATACCGCGGCGGCGGCGGCTGTATGGGACCGGGTCGCGCAGGAATGGCCGGAGGGGCCGAGGGCATTGGCGGGCCACAGCCTTGGCGGCTATGCCGTGGCGCATCTGGCGGCGGGATCGCCCGACACGCATCACGTCCTTGCCGTTTCCCCGGTCCTGTCCGGCCCGGCGCTCATCTCCGCGCGCGAGGCGATGGGGCCTGCCGCAATTGACGAGGTCCGGCGCGAGGCGCCCGCCTATTTCACCGAAATGCAGAGGGCCGATGCCGGGCCCGAGCTGAACCGGATGACGGCGCCTCTGGCTGTCGTGACCGGCGCGTCGGACGGGTTGATCCCGGTGAAGGTTGCCCGCGCCTATTTCGCGGCGGCGCAGGACGGGCGTTTCTTCGCTGCCCTGCCGGACGAGCATCATTGCCCGGCCGGTCCTGCTTGCGGTCGGATGCTGGCCACCGCGCTTTCGACGCTAGGGGCTTAGGTGGCGGGCCCCGATCCCGACTGGATCGCGGCGCAGCGGCTTGCCTCGGCCCAAGCGATGCGCAATGCCTGCTCGGCCACCCATCTGAGCCGCCCTCGGCAGGGGTTCGGCTGGACGGTACGGCCTGCCGCGGGCTCGGTCCTTGCCTCACCGCGTATCGCGAGCTGGGATCCGGAGCCGGACTATTTCCATCACTGGATCCGCGATTCAGCCATCGTCCTGCGTGCGGTGCCGCTTGCCATCGCCGCGGATCCCGCCTCGCGGCTGTTCTGGCTGCGTTTTGTTGCCGATTTCATCCAGTTCTCGCTGACGATCTCGGACCCGGATCGCATAGGCCCCCGGACTAACCCGCTTCGCGCCACGACGCTGCCCAGCCATAAAAAATTCCTGCGCCCGGATGCGGAACTGGCCGCTCTGAAAGGGGATGGCTGGCTGGAGGAGCCGCGTTTTGCCGCGGATGGCGGTCCCGACCTTGAAGAATGGGGCAGGCCGCAGGATGACGGTCCCGCCTTGCGGGCCTCGGCGATGATGGGCGTCCTCGACGCCTTGCCCGAGCTGGCCAGCCCGAAGGCCGAGGAGCTGATCGCCCGCGACCTGGCCCATGTCCTGCAGACCGCCGCGCGGCCCAGCATCGGTCCTTGGGAGGAAGCGCCGCTGCGCCGCACGACCTTCACGCTGATCGTGCAATGGGACGCGCTCGATCGTGGCCGGCGGCGGTATTCCGACGATGCCATGCAGCGGGCGGCGGACCGGGTTCAAAGCGTCATGGATCAGGCAAAGGACGGGCCAAGCGGCGGCTGGCGGGAAAGCGTCGAGGCCTCTGAAGGCCGGCTGGACAGCGCCACCTGCCTTGCGTTCCTGCATGCCGGCCGTCTGGAGGGGCCGTTTGCGATTACTGCTGCGCGGACCCGCGCGACCGCCGCGGCTCTGGAGCAGGAATTTGCCCGCGTCTATCCGATGAACCGGGATCGCGACGTGCCCGCCATTGGCCGCTGGGTCGGCGACAACTATTTCGACGGGAACCCGTGGTATCCGACGACGCTGGGCTTTGCCGAATTGCATTATCGGATCGCCGCCGAATCGCTGGATCGGCTGGCCTTCGCCAAGGCCGAAGGCTGGATGCGCCTGATCCAGCAGGTCGCGCCACAGCCGGCGGGGCCGCTGCCCGAACAGTTCGACCGCGTCACGGGTGCTCCGCGATCATCCCTGAATCTGACATGGTCGGCGGCGGCATTTCTGGAGGCAGCGGCTGCGCGGCAGACGGCCATTCAGGCGATGGCAGGCGCGGCAGATAGGGGGCGCTGAAGCCAAGGGCGCCAAGCCCCCGCCGGACCTCGCCCCGGCCCGAGACCAGCCGCCACAAAAGGCCCGAGCGGTGGTTTTCAAGGGCAATGACAATCGGCGCCTGATCGACAGCGAGATGGCTTTTCGCCGCCCAGTCATGGGCCGGGCTGAAGGCGTCGATGAACCCGGCCTCGCCCCAGATCCAGTCGCCAAGCTCGTCATGCATATGGCGCAGCACGGGCATCGCCTCGTCCGGGGCGAAGGGAAATGATCCGATGGCCGCGGTCGGGGTGATGACGCCGGTATCCTCGGTCGGGGAATGCGCGACATAGGCGGCGGGGTCGTCGCTTGCGGTCAGGCCCCAGAGGTTTGCGCCATAGCCTTTCCAGCCATGCGGGTTTTTCAGGCAGTGATAGCGGTTGACCAGCGCATGGGCGCGGGCCTGCACGCCGTAATCGGCATAGGCATCGCGCAGCCCGCGCGGGTCGATGCCGAGGAACGGATATTGCGACAGAAACAGCGGTCCTCCCCAATCCAGCCCCAGCGGCAGGACCGTATCGCCATAGGTTCGCCCGTTCAGGAAAGCGGGGGCCTTCGCCCAGCTTTGGTGATAGGACGTTGCCGGCAGCGGGTGGGTGCGCGATCCCGTGCCAAGGACAAAGACCGGAAAGGCCTCGTTCCAGCCGCGGATCGGCAGGGCGTTGTCGGGCCACGGTCGGTCGGGATGGCGATGCCACATCACGGCCCCATCCTCGCGCAGATGCGCGGCCCAGTTCACCGCGTCGAACAGCGCCTGAATGCGCGCGACCAGCGAGGGTTCGCGGTGGAAATAGCTGGCAGCCCCCAGAAGGCCAGTCATCAGGAAGGCGGTCTCGACCAGATCGCCGCCATCGTCCCCCAGCATGAAGGACAGCACCCTGCCGGTCGAGCCGTCCAGAAAATGCGGATAGACCCCGTCGAAGCGATCGGCGGTTTCCAGAAAGCTCACGATGCGCTCCAGCCGGTCCAGAACTTCGCGCCGGGGCCGCCAGCCGCGCTCGAGGGCAACGATCTGGGCCAAGAGGCCAAAGCCCGTGCCGCCGGTGCAGACGGTTTCCGCGACATCATAGCCAAAATTGCCCGCGCTGCGCTCACGGGCCATGCCGCTGACCGGATGGCTCCAGTCGAGGAAATAGGAGGCGCTGGCCTGCGCGATCCGGTCGCGCAGGGCGGCATCGTCAAGTCCGCGTGTCACGTGAGCCATGTCAGTTCCACCATCTGAGTGTCGCGGCTGTTCGGGCCGACATGCAACCGGATCACCCCCGGCTCGCGAACCCATTCGGCGCTTTCGAGAGATGGGGCTATCGGATAGCTGAACTGATCCGCGTCGATGCGAAAGGAAACCGTGCGGCGCTGGCCGGGGTCAAGGGCGACCTGCCTGAAATCGACCAGCTTGCGACCGGGTCGCGTCACGCGGGCGACCGGATCGCTGGCGTAAAGCTGGACGGTCTCGACGGTGGGGCGGCTTCCGGTATTTTCAAGCCTCACTCGCAACTCGACGGTCTGGCCCGCCTCTGCCACGCTGCGCGAGAGGCGGGGCGCGGCATAGCGGATCTCGGTATAGCCAAGGCCGAAGCCGAACGGGAATGTTGGCGCGTCGTCGGGCTGATCCAGCCAACCGGTCAGGAACTTGGTGAAGCCCGTATTCCCCGGCCGCCCGGTCGTGTCGCAGGCATAGGTCAGCGGCACCTCGCCCGGATGCCGCGGCAATGAGACTGCGAGCCGCCCCATTGGTTCGGCCGCGCCGAAGATCAGGTCCCCCACGCCTTCCGGTCCAGCCACGCCGCCATGCCAAGCATAGAGCAGGGCATCGGCCTCGGCCGCAATCTCTCCGATGGCCAAGGGCCTCCCGGCGAAGACCACCACCAGCAGCGGCTTTCCCGTCCGTGCCAGTGCCGAAATCAGGCGACGCTGTGACAGCGGCAGCGCGGGCGAGAGCCGCGACGAGGATTCGCCGGCATGTTCCTTGGCCTCGCCCACGGCGGCGATGATCACATCCGAGGCGCGGGCCAGCGCCACCGCTTCGGCCAGTTGTTTTGCCGTGCTGCGGCGGTCACGGGTCACGGTGGTCCCATGGACGTTCAGGCGCTGTTCAAGCCATGGTTCGTCCACGACATTCGCCCCCCATGCGACGGCAGGCGCCCGACCTGTCAACGCGGCGATGGCCTCGTTCAGCGGCACGACATCCTCGGCCCGGCCAGAGACGGCCCAGGTGCCCAGCATGTTTGCGCGGTCGTTTGCGAAGGGGCCGATCAGGGCGATCCTGGTATCCGTCGCAAGGGGCAGCACCCCCTCATTCTTCAGCAGCACCGCCGAGCGCGAGGCGGCCTGCCGCGCCAGCCTGCGTCCCTTGGCGCGGGAGGGCCTGCGCCCGCCCTTCAGCCCCCGGAAGGGATCGTCGAGCAGCCCGAGCCGGGCCTTGAAGGTCAGAACCCGCCGACAGGCACGATCGACCAGCCCCGCAAGGCAATCGGCAGAGAGGGACAGCCCGGCCTCGGGCGCGTTTATCCCGCCCGCGACCAGCGCCGGCAATTCGCGCAGGTAATCCTCGCCCACCATGTCCATGTCGACGCCGGCATGAAGCGCGCGCGCCACCGAGACGGCGGCCCCGCCCATGCCATGCGCCACCAGTTCCTTGACGCCGGTATAATCGGAGACGACCAGACCGTCGAAGCCGCGCCCGCCCCGCAGCCAGCCCTCGATCAGCGGGCCATTCGCGTGCATCGGCAGCTTGTTCACCGCGTTGAAGGCCACCATGACGCTTGCTGCCCCGGCGTCCACCCCGGCGGCAAAGGGCGGCAGATAGGTCTCGAGCAGATCCTCCCACGAAAGGCTGGCATTGTCATAGTCCCGGCCGCTCTGGGGCAGGCCGTAGGCCACAAAATGCTTGAGGCAGGCCGCGACCGAGCCGGGCGTGCCGAGTCCGCGGCCCTGAAACCCGCGGGTCGCCGCGGCTGCGATGCGCGAGGCAAGCAGCGCATCCTCTCCCGGTCCTTCGGCGACGCGGCCCCAACGGGGATCGCGGCTGATGTCGATCATCGGGCCATAGACCTGATGCAGCCCCTCGGCCGCGGCCTCGGATGCGGCAAAGGCGGCAGTCCGCTCGATCAGGCGCATGTCCCAGCTGCAGGCCATGGCGATGTTCAGCGGAAAGACGGTGCGGTGACCGTGGATCACATCCTCGGCAAAGAACAGCGGAATGCCCAGTCGCGAACCGGCCAATGCGCGTTCCTGCATGGCGCGGGCCGAGGCAAGGGATTTGGTGCCGAAGACCGCGCCAACCTCGCCCGCGTCGAGACGCCTTGCCAGAGAGCTTGGCTGCTCTGCGCCGGTCATCAACCCTTCGCCCGCAGGCAGCAGGTTCAATTGTGCGATCCTTTCCCCGACCGACATCTCCGAGAGCAGATGCTCGACGGCGGGATGGATCTCCATGTCGCCTCTCATGCCGCGGCTCCCTTACTCGGCTGCGTGGTGGATGACGCCGTATTCATCGGCAAGAATTGGGCGCAGCGTCCCGGTGCCATCGCGAAACTCCAGCAAGGCCGAGTAGAACGGCTCGCCATCCGGGTCGCAAGGCACGACCTCGCCATGCCGCACGGCGAGGATGGCCGTATCGGGAAGGTATTCACCTAGCGTCAGGTGAAAATCGACGACCGCGTCCACATCCAGCGCCGAGGTCGCCTCGTCCAGCAGCAGGATATCGGGCTTTGCCAGCAGGATCCGGGCAAGGACGAGGCGCTGCTTCTGCCCGCCCGAGAGGACGTTGCGCCAGTTCCGCCCGCGATGGAGGCACTCGCCCAGGCAATGCACGAACTCACCCAGCCCGACGCGCGAGAGGGCCGAGGCGACGGCAATGTCGGAATGCTCGCCGGCGGTATCGGGATAGGTGGTCAATGCCTTCAGGGACATGCGGTCCGGGATGTCCGGCTCCTGTCCGGCCAGAAACAGCCGCGCGCCCCGGTGGAACGCGACCTCGCCCTTGCCATAGGGCCAGATCCCGGCCACCGCCTTCAGCAAGCTGCTTTTCCCGCAACCGTTCGGACCGGTCAGATAGACCCGGTCGCCGGCGTAGAGGCGAAGCCGCGGCACTTGCAGAAAGGCAGGTGTGTCATGGCCGCGATGGTGCAGCTGCAGGTTCTCAAGATCCAGAACCGGGCCTCTCGGGCGCTGGACATGGCTGATGAGGCTGATGCCGGTCTCGGCATAGAAGTCCTGCCGCGCGCGCACCCGCTCGATAGCGGCGGCCAGCTCGTTCAGGCGGATCGCGTTGGCCTTGAGGGTGGCGATTGCCGGCATCACGTTGATGAACCATGAGAGTTCGCTGATCAGTTCCGCCGTCAACTCGCTGCTGGCGACGAAATTCCGAAAGCTTAGATTGCCCGCCATATAGGAGGGCAGCGCCGGCAGATAGGCGAGCAGGCGCGAGGAAAGGAAGCCGTAGAGCCCGTTGAACAGCATCAGGCCCGCCTCCAGCCAGTTCTGCCTGCCCCAGGTCCGGTCGAGGTCGGAATATAGATGCTGGTTGATCCGGCCCTGCACCCGCTCGCCCCGGCTGGCGGCCATCTGATCGACGCGATTGAGCATTGCGCCCCATTCGCCCCGCCATGCGCCGTCGCGGCGTTGCCGCTGGATGGTCAGGCGCTGAAGAATGCGGCCCAGCTTCCATGCGATGAAGGTGATGGCCGGAACATAGACCGCGACCAGCAGCAGGCACAGCAGGGCCGAGCCATAATGCCCCGGAACCAGATCAACGCGCGCGGCGGCCTCTGGACCCAGCCAGTTTTTCAGCGCGTCATTCCCCATGGCGCCCCAGCGATCAAGGAAGGGAACCGGCTGGCTGCGTTCCAGCAGAGCGTGCGAGACGAACCAGATCGCGGCAAGCGCCCCCCAAAGGCCCATCGCCAGCCCGATGAGGCCGCCATAAAGATTGGCCGAGCAGACATCGACGCGCTGGTCGATGGCATCCGGCAGTCGCGTCGCGTCACCCGAGGTGGAGCGGTCGCTCATCAGGTCGAGGGCAACGCGTCCGTCTGCCAGAATCGCGTCATTGAACTGTCCGACCAGCCAGCCGCGCGCGCGACGATGCAAAGTGGACGAGGTCAGGTGCCTGAGCGCGACCCCGGCAATCCGGCCGAGGAAGATCGCCAGGTAGGCCACGCCCGCCAGAAGGATTGTCTGCGCCGGGTTGATCCCTTCCTCGGGAGAGTGAAAATTCGCCAGCGACGCCAGAAAATCGGCGCTGGCCAGCGCGACCCAGACACTTGCCTTGCTGAGCAGCGTGGTCAGGACGAAAATGATCAGGGTAAGCAGCCATGCCTCACGCCAGCGTTCGGACAGCCAATACGCAAACAATAAACCCCAGAACCGACTTAAACGTTTCACCCGCTTTGCCTTTCGGGTGCCGGGACACGGCCACACTTCCCCACAGCAACAGGGTTGCCCATGGGCCGAGATCGGCACATTGTTTGAAATGTCTCGGCCGTCCTCCCGACTCTGCGGGAATGCGACCGCTCTATGAGAAAAGCGTAACAACGAAACTGTCGGCGGCAAATCGCCGATAGAGATGCGGCAGCTATATTCTTAGTCAGGTTTTAGACGATTTTCGGTCGAATGAGTGGCGCTGCAATGAATGCGCTTGGCTTATGCGGGCTGTGCGGCCAACCGCCTCGGCCTCCGCCCGGGGGCTGAATCGATGGCGGCGGGTCTGGCAACTGGTTAAACTGCATCGGAAAATGTGTAGCAAACTGGGCAAGCCCCTTCCTTGCAGGGGCGGCTGATGCGGCGGATTTCATCGCATGGCCCCGATTCCGGCGGACCCGGACCCGCGATCCGTTCTGTTGCCTTTGCGCCCCAGTGCGTCGTGAAAATCCCGCTTCTGGTCCATTTAATGCAATTCCCGCCGGGTTGAGCGATAGAAACGCCTTCCATAACTCACATTCAATCATATGATGAGGTATAGAAAGAGGATCTATCGCTCATGCGCTGGAACTGGACGCTGCCCGGCTGGCCGCATTTCGACTATGACGCTGCCGCGCTGGAGCCGCTGGAGCGGAGCTTCCTGCTGTCCTCGGGCGAAATTCTGGGTGCGGTTCGCCATGTCGGCGGCGAGGAGCGCGACCGGCTCCGCATCGAACTTCTGAGCGAGGAAGCCATGCGCACCAGCGCGATCGAGGGGGAGACGCTGGACCGGTTCAGCGTCCAATCCTCGCTGCGCCGCCATTTCGGCCTTGCGACCGACAACTATCCCCTCAAACCGCGCGAGCAGGGGATCGCCGAGATGATGGTGGATGTCTATTCTGGCTTCTCGGCCCCCCTCGATCACGAAACGCTCTGGCGTTGGCACGCCATGCTTCTGTCGCATGACCGGGACCTTGAGACGGTCGGCGCCTATCGGCGCCATGACGAGGCGATGCAGATCGTCTCTGGCGGCGCCCAGCGGCCGAAGGTCCATTTCGAGGCGCCGCCCTCGGCCAGCGTGCCGACGGAGATGGAGGGCTTCATCGACTGGTTCAACCGGACCGGGCCGGAGGGCGAGACACCGCTTCCGGCGCTGACTCGCGCAGGGCTGGGCCATCTCTATTTCGAGAGCATCCATCCCTTCGAGGACGGCAATGGGCGGATTGGCCGCGCCCTGGCCGAGAGGTCGCTGGCGCAAAGCATCGGCCAGCCGAGCCTGATCGCCTTGGCCTATACGATCGAGCGCGACCGGAAATCCTATTATGACCAGCTTGAAGCGCATCAACGCAGCCTTCACGCGACCGGCTGGCTGGTCTGGTTCGCGAAAACCGTCCTGCACGCGCAGCAGGTGACGCTGGAGCGCGTCGGCTTCTTCATCGCCAAAGCGCAGTTCTATGACCTACATCGCGATCGGATGAACCCCCGGCAGAGCAAGGCCATCGAGCGGATGTTCCGCGAAGGCCCGGCGGGGTTCAAGGGCGGTCTCAGCGCCGAGAACTATATCGCGATCACCGGCACCTCGCGCGCCACGGCGACCCGCGACCTGCAGGGCCTCGTCGAACAAGGCGCCCTGACCCGGACAGGTGAGCGCCGGCATACGCGCTACTGGCTGAACCTGCCGGGGTAAGGGCCGTCGCTTCTCAGGCGGGAACCGCGATCCGCTCCTCGGCCCCGACGGGCGCCAGACCGAAATGCTCGCGGAGCGTGCGGCCGCGATATTCGCGCCGGAACAGCCCGCGCTTTTGCAGCACCGGCACCACCTCGGAGGCAAAAAGCTCAAGCTGCTGGTAGATCACCGGCGGCATGACGTTGAACCCGTCCGCCGCGCCCGAGGTGAACCAGTCCTCGATCACATCGGCCACGCGCTCGGGGGTGCCGGCCACGGTCAGGTGGCCGCGGGCCCCGGCAAGCTTTTGCAGCAATTGGCGCATGGTCAGCCCTTCGGAAAGCGCGGTCCGGGCATAGCCCATGGCGCGGCTTTTAGACGCCTCGACCGAATTCGGGTCCGGGAAGTCGCTGGCGCGAAGCGGCCGGTCCAGCGGCACCTCGCTGAAGTCGTGGCCGCTGAAGCGCGCGGAAAGCCGGGTCAGCCCGATTTCGGGCGCGGTCAGGGCGTCCAGTTCCTCGAACACCCGGTCGGCCTCGGCCTGGGTCGATCCGATGGCGGCGCTGATGCCGGGCAGGACCACCACATCCTCGGGCCGCCGGCCAAGCCCGCCGGCCCGTGCCTTGACGTCGGCATAGAACTCCTGCGCGGTGTCCTTGGCCAGATGCGCGGTAAAGATGACCTCGGCCCATTCCGCGGCGAAGGAGCGTCCGTCCTCGGACTGGCCCGCCTGCACATAGACCGGCCGGGCCTGCGGGCTTGCGGGCACGTTCAGCGGTCCCCGCGTGCTGTGGAACGGGCCGCGATGATTTACCGGCAGGATGCGCGAGCCGTCGGAATAGACGCCCGAGGCGCGGTCGTCGACCAGCGCATCGGCGGGCCAACTGCGCCACAGCGCGTCGACGGCCTGCATGAAATCCTCGGCCATGCGATAGCGCGCGGCGTGGCTCGGCTCGGCATCATGGCCGTAGTTCAGCGCGGCCTGCGGCGCCCATGAGGTGACGATGTTCCAGCCCGCCCGGCCATTCGACAGGTGATCGAGCGTCGCGAACTGGCGCGCCAGCGTATAGGGATAGCTGTAGGTGGTCGATGCCGTGCCGATCAGGCCGATCCGCTCGGTCACGGCGGCCAGAGCCGAAAGCAGGGTGATCGGCTCCAGCGCGCCCGAGGCGATCAGCGCCCCCGAGGCGGGCGCGACCAGCGCATCGGCAAGAAAGACCGCATCGAGCTTTGCCGCTTCGGCGATGCGCGCGGCCTTGGCGTAAAGCGCAAGGTCGGTCAGCGATTCCGGGGCGGAATCGGGATGACGCCATGCGCTTTCATGGTGGCCGCGCGGCATCAGGAACAGGTTCAGGTGAAGTTCTCGGGTCATGTGACGTCTCAGATCAGATCGGTTTCCACGCCCAGACTGGCAAGCAGCCGCAGGCGCAGGCGTTCGAAATCGGGATGGCTGGTGCGGCGGGGATGGGGCAGGGGCACGGCATGATCCTCGGCTATGGTGCCACCCCGCAGGACGAGGATGCGGTCGGCCAGCAGCAGCGCCTCGTCCACGTCATGGGTGACGAGGATCACGGTGGGGCGCTGCCGCTCGACCAGTCGAAACAGCAGGGCGTGCATCTTGAGCCGGGTCAGCGCATCCAGCGCGCCAAAGGGTTCGTCCGCCAGCAGAAGGTCGGGACCACGCAGCAAGGACCGGGCAAGGGCGGCGCGCTGCTTCTGCCCGCCCGACAGGGTGCCCGGCCATGCCGCGGCCTTGTCGCCGATGCCAACGGCCTCGAGCATGGCCTGCGCCTCGGGAACCGCCTGAGCGTGCCGCAGGCCCAGCGTCAGGTTGTCGATCACGCTGAGCCAAGGCAGCAGGCGGGCGTCCTGAAACAGGACCGAGACGCTCTGCGGCACCGCATAGCTGCCGCTGCTCTCCGCATCGTCATCGAGCCCCGCTAGCGCCCTCAGCAAGGTCGTCTTGCCCGAACCGGATTCGCCCAGCAGCGCGACGAACTGCCCGCGCGGGATGTCCAGCGTCACATCGCGAAGGACCGTGCGACCCTTGAAGGAGCGGGTCAGGCCCCGGGTCGAGACCGTTCCCCTGAAATCGTGGATTGTCATTATCCGATAGACCTCCGCCAGGACAGCGCGCGGGCTTCGAGGATGCGGACGACCGCGTCGGAAATCAGCCCCAGCGCGGCATAGATGAAGATGCCGACGACGATGATGTCGGTCTGGCCCCAATCCCGCGCGCGGTTCATCAGATAGCCGATGCCGGTCTGCGTATTGATCAGCTCAAGCACGACCAGCGAGGTCCAGCACAGTGTCACGGCGAGGCGCAGCGAGACGAAGAACCCCGGCAACGCGCCGGGAAGGGCGACCTTGCGGATGAACTCGGACCGGGTCAGGCCCAGCGTTCGGGCAAGCTCGACGTGGCCGATATCAATGCCGCGCAGCGCGGCATGGGTGTTGATATAGACCGGCACCAGCACGGCGGTGAAGATCAGGAAGATCTTCATCACCTCGCCGATGCCCAGCCACAGGATGACCAGCGGGATCAGCGCCAATGTGGGGATGGCGCGCTTGACCTGGACGAGCCCGTCGATCAGCACCTCGCCCGTTCGGGTCAGGCCCGAGGTCAGCGCTAGGACCAGCCCCGCCGCCACGCCCAGGAACAGTCCTGCATAGGCCCGCCCGGCCGATGCGGCCAGATGCGGAAGCAGGCTGCCATCGGCGATCATCGCCATGCCCGTCGCCACGGCGGTCGAAGGCGCCGCGAGGGTATAGGGAGAGAGCAGCCCCAGACGCGAGGCAGCCTCCCACAGGACCACGACCAGCAACGGGCCGATCAGGCGCATGCCGCGAGGCAGCTTGCCCGGCGTCAGGGCGACCGGGCGCGGGGGCGCCGGACGGTCGCCGCCAAGCGGGGCCAATATCGTGCGGTCAGGGGACATGTCGTTCATGGCGTTCCTTTCCGGGTCAGCGTTCGGCTTCGATCACCGCGTCGAAATCGGACGAGAACGAACCCTTGGCGTCGAAGGCCTCGGGCAGCTCGCCCGCCTGAGCAAGCGTGTCGATGAGCCGCTGGTGATGCGGGATCGCTTCGGCCGAAGTCTGGAATTCCATCAGCGATTGCGAGGCGAGGATGGCGGCGGTGTCCTCGGCCGGGATGCGCTGGAAGTCGGTGTAATATTCCTTGCCCCATTCCTCACGGTGTTCGTTGCTCCAGCCCGCGGCGCGGGTGGCGGCGGCGAGGAACTCGCCGATGGCCGCGTGTTTCGCGGGATCGGCCAGCGCCTCTGGGCGGGCATAGATATACCAGGTGCCGGGCAGCAGCTCGCGCTCGCGCGGGTCCGACACGGCGGCCGCGCCGATCTGCTTGGTCAGCCGCGTCACATGAGGCTCTTGCAGGACGGCGACATCGACCGATCCGGTGCGGATGGCATCGGGCAGGTCGGCCACGCGCAGCGGCACTGGGGTCACGTCGTCCAGTGTCAGCCCGGCCCGGTTCAGCGCCTCGATCAGAAAGACCTGGCGGCCCGATCCCTCGATATAGCTGACGCGCTTGCCGCGCAGGTCAGCCAGATCGTCGATCTTGAGGCCCGGACGGCTCGTCAGGATGTATTCGGATTTCTCGCGCGAAACCGAGACGACGATCGGCAACAGCGTGCCCGAGGCGCGGGCCTGAATGGGCGGCGTGTCCCCGACATAGGCGAGGTCCAGCGCGCCGGCCCGCATCGCCTCGAGGATGGCCGGCCCACCGGCGAAATTCGGGAGTTCCAGTTCCGAGGTGATCTTTTCGTCCTCGCCGCTGGCGGCAAGCAGGTTGCGGATCAACTCGCTTTGATCCCCCACGACAAGTCGGGTGCCTTCGGGGACGGTCTGGGCCATCGCCCCGCCCGCAAGCAGCAACGATGCGGCAAGGGTTCTGAGAGTGGTGGTCATCGACGGCATGGGTTCATCCAACTGGCTGTATCTGGAGAAGATAATTCTCTGCCAGTCGAATTACTTCAATATCTACTGATGCAATCGTGTATTTTTGAAAGAGACGCTCTGTCTGGTCGGGTCAGGAGAGACGAGACTTCCTTTTGAGCTGGTCTGGGGAGCAAAATTTTCCGCAACGAAAAGGCCGCGCACGGATTCGGCGCGTCATGGACCTGATTGTTCGCGCAGAGGTTCAGAAAAGCAAATGGGGCCGCGTCGTGACGCGACCCCAATGAACCGGGGTTTCGCAGGATCAGGCACGCCCGAGCGTGCCGCTCCATGCGGTCAGTAGGCGACGGTGAACCGCGCGCGGGAATGCTTGGGTGTTTCCAGCTCATCCACCATGGCAATGGCGAAATCCGAATAGCCGATCCGGCTGACACCCTCGGCATCCGTCAAAAGCTGGTCCTTGCCCGAACGATAGGTGCCGCGCCGGGGAGCAGCCTCGATCAGCGCGGCGGGCGACAGGAAGGTCCAGTCAACCCGGGTCTCGCCGCGCAGGGCATCGAGGAAGTCGATGCCGCTCTGGCCGAAGGGCCGCCATGCCTCGGGGAATTCCGGGGTGTCGAACAGCCGGACGCCCGGCGCGACCTCAAGGCTCGCCGCGCCGCCCGTGACGAGGAAACGGGGCACCCCCGCCTTGTGGAGCGCCGCGAGGAGGGTCGCCGCCGGAACGTCGTGGTGAAGCGCGCTGATCACCGCGTCCGATCCCTTGATCAGCGCCGTAAGCGCATCGGGGTCGGACGCATCACCGGCTTTCGCCGTGATGCCAGCGATGGCCGGGATCCGGTCGGGATTGCGGGCGATGGCCGTGACCTCATGCCCGCGCGAGGCGAGTTCCCGCACGATCTCCGAGCCGATGTTCCCGCTTGCGCCGAGGACTGCAACTTTCATGGGATTTTCCTTTGATCTTGTTCGTGTTGAGCGCCGTCGCCCGGACCCGGGGGCCGCGCGATCAGGCCCGTTTTTCCGGGGCGGGTGCAGGCGCGGGCGGATCTTCCGCATCCTGCGGGGTGGCGGGCAGGGCGCAGAACCCATCCACGCACTGGCCCGTTTCCATGGCGCCCCCCGAAAGGAGGACAAGCCCCCCGATCGCCGGCGCTTCGGATGTCTTGCGGTCCGTCATGCCGTTTCCTTCTCGGCCGCGACCTTGCGGATAGCCTCCAGAAAGGTCTGCGGTTCCTGCGCGCCCGACAGGCCGTATTTTCCGTCGAGGACGAAGAAGGGGACGCCGCTGACCCCGATCCGGCGCGCCGTCTCGATATCGGCGTCAACCGCCGGGGCAAATTCCCCGGTATCGAGTGCGCGGGTCACATCCCCCCGGTCCAGGCCGACTTCGGCCGCGAGATCGGCGAGGTCGTCATCATGCCCGATATGGACGCCGTCGCTGAAATGCGCCCGCAAGAGCCGATCCTTCATCTCGGGCTGCTTGCCCTGCTGCTTGGCGAGGTGAAGAAGCTCATGCGCCTTGCGGGTATTGGCGATGCGGTTGGTCGCGAAGTCGAAAGTGATGCCCAACGGTTCGCCGACCTGCTGCAACTGCCGGTTCGAAGCCGCGACCTGATCGGCAGACCAGCCATAGCGGCCCGACAGATAGTCGTCATGGCTGCCGGGAAAATCCTCCGGCATGTCCGGCGCAAGCTGGAAGCTGTGATATTCCACCACGACCTCCGGCGCGTCCTCCTGCTGTGCCAGTGCCTCCAGCGCCGCTTCAAGCCGGCGCTTTCCGACATAGCACCACGGGCAGGCGATGTCCGACCAGATGTCGATTCTGACGGTTTGCTTCACGATGGTCGCCCTTTCTTCGGAGGTGCAGCGGCAGTCCTCGCTGCTCTGCGTTTCGGATCAGGTCTGCAATCTGGACCTTTTCGAGAGAGCTATGGTATCGATATCCGGCCTGCAAGAAGTCAAACCGATCTGATCAGGTCATCGCCGCGTGACCACGGGAAGGGCCGAAGCCATGAAGATGCTTGAAGCTTATCGCGATGCGCTGAGTTCCGGTGCGCGTCCGCGATGCCCGATCCGCGATGTTCTGGACCGGATCGGCGATCAATGGAGCCTGCTGATCCTTGTCGCCTTGGGCGAAGGGGAGATGCGCTTTAACGAGTTGGGGCGCGCCATTCCCGACGTCTCAAAGCAGATGCTGTCCCAGACGCTGAAGCGGCTTGAGCAGGATGGCCTGATCGACCGCCGCGTTTTCGCCGAGGTTCCCGTCCGGGTCGAATATGCCCTGACCGAGCTGGGCCATTCGCTGCTGGTGCCGGTGGGGGCGCTGGTGGAATGGGCGAATGAGAATTACCCGCGCCTGCTGCAATCCCGCGAAGCCCGTCGCGCGTAACACTTAATCGCCGTGGTCAGAGGCGCACGCCCGGTCGGGGAGAGCCGGGCGTGCGCGGGTGCATCACGACAGGTGATGCACCTCCTGCAGGCCGTAGACCGGCGTGTCGAGACCCTCCAGACGGGCCTTGAGCTGCAGGGCAAGATAAAGCGAATAGTGCCGCGACTGATGCAGGTTGCCGCCGTGGAACCACAGGTTCTCCTGCTGGGTCGGCTTCCACATGTTGCGCTGCTCGCCCTCCCACGGGCCGGGATCCTTGGTCGTGGCAGAGCCGAGACCCCAGACCTTGCCGACCTTGTCCGCCACTTCCTGACTGATCAGGTCGGCGGCCCAGCCATTCATCGACCCGAAGCCGGTGGCCAGCACGACCAGATCGGCCTCGAGGCGGGTGCCGTCGGTCAGGACCACGGCATCCTCCTCGAAGTGATCGACCTGACCCTTCTTCAGCTTCACCTCGCCGTCGATGATCAGCTGGCTTGCGCCCACGTCGATGTAATAGCCCGAGCCGCGGCGCAGGTATTTCATGAAAAGTCCCGATCCGTCGTCGCCCCAGTCCAGATCGAAGCCGGCCTTCTCGAGCCCGGCATAGAATTCCGCGTCACGCTCGCGCATCTGGTCGTAAAGCGGGATCTGGAACTCATGCATGATCCGATAGGGCAGCGAGGCGAAGATCATGTCGGCCTTTTCGGTCGTGACCCCGTTCGCCACCGCCTCCTCGGAATAGAGCGCGCCCAGCCCGATATCCATGAGGGTGTCCGAGCGCACGATATGGGTCGATGACCGCTGGACCATGGTGACGTCTGCATCCGCCTCCCAAAGCGCGGCGCAGATGTCATGGGCCGAGTTGTTCGAGCCGATGACCACCACCTTCTTGCCTGCCCAGGCATCGGGGCCGTCATGCTGCGAGGAATGCTGGATCTGTCCCTTGAAGCGGTCCATCCCCGGAAAGGACGGCATGTTCCGCTTGCCCGACATGCCAGTGGCAAGGACCAGTTGGGTGGGGTGCAGCGTGATCTTTTCGCCGTCGCGGTTCGCCTCGACCGTCCAGGTTCCCGAGGCCTCGTCGAAGCTCGCTTTCTCGACCGTCGAGCGGGTCCAGTAGTTGAGCTCCATGACCCTCGTATACATCTCCAGCCAGTCGCCGACCTTGTCCTTGGGGGTGAAGACCGGCCAGTTGTCGGGAAACTTGATATAGGGCAGGTGGTCGTACCAGATCGGGTCATGCAGGCAGAGCGACTTGTAACGGCGACGCCACTGGTCGCCGGGCCGGTCGTGCTTGTCCAGAACGATGGTCGGCACGCCAAGCTGGCGCAACCGGGCGCCAAGCGCGATCCCGCCCTGACCGCCACCGACGATCACCGTATAAGGCTGGGTGTCATAGCCAAGCGAGGCCTCCTCGCTCTCGCGGCGTTCCTTCCAGCTTGACCGGCTTTTGCGCGCGCCATGCTCGGCCCCCATCGGGCGGCGCTTGCCGCGGTTCTCTTCGAAGCCCTTCAGCTCCTGCAAGGCCGTGAGCAGGGTCCAGATGCGGTCGTCCTTGAGGCGCATGAGGCCCCAGCCCCGGCCTGCGGCGGTCTCGAAGGTGATCCATGCGGTGATGACGCCGTTCTCTTCGGTCGGAACCTCTCCCTCCTGGAGGCGGAAATTGCCGGGTCGGGTCAGGGGCAATTGCTGCGCGAGCATGTCGGCGACCGCCTCCGCCCCCTCCACCGTCTTCAGGTTCCAGGTCACGGCCACCAGATCGCGCCAATAGCTGTCGGTGGCGAAAAGCGCCTTGGCACGCGCGACATCGCCCTCCTCCAGCGCGGTGTTGAGCGTATCCAGCACGGCCTGTATGCGGCCGGTCACGGTCGAATCGAGCATCGCGTCTCCTCCTCTGAGCGTTTTGCCTGAGGGGAGTATCGCGGGCCTCCGGTCCGTCGATCCATCACGAGATGACCTCGACGCCCGGAAAAACGACCGCTGCATCGCGGCATGTTGCACGCGCAACGCCGCGCAACGGATCAGGCCGGCGGCTGCAGCCCTGCCCGGCGCAGGCGGCGCAGGATGGTCGAGCGGTTGACGCCCAAACGCCGCGCGGCGCGGGACATGTTCCAGCCGCAGGCCTCCATGACCTGTTCCAGCGGTTCCTCGGCCTCGGGCATCTGCATCACGGCCCCGATCGGGGCTGGCAAGTCCGGCAGATCGACCACGCGCCCCTCGCAAAGCGCGATGGCGACGTCCAGCACCTGTTCGAGTTCGCGGATATTGCCATGCCACTGGCGGCCCAGCAGGTCGGCGCGGGCCGAGGGCGACAGGCGAATGTCCTCGGGCGCCCGCCGCCGCAGCAACCTGTCGATGAGCCAGCCAAGATCGCGCCGTTGCCGCAGCGGTGGCATCCTCAGCGAGGCTCCGACAAGGCGGTGAAACAGCGGCCGGGGCAGGTCCAGCATGGCGGGCGCAAGGCAGGTGGTCGTGATCGGTCGCAGGCCGTCGCAGCCATCCAGCATGGCGGCGAGTGCGGCGCCCGCGTCCTCCGGCAAATCCTCGATCCGGCGCAGCATCAGCGTGGTCGGTCCGGTGAGGTCGCGGCAGGCATTGCGCAGCGCCTCGGCCGACAGGCCGGCGCAGTCGAGGGCGAGGAAGCCGCGCGCCGTCCCGGCCATGTGGATCGCGCGGACCAGCTTGGTCTTGCCGGTCCCGGTCTCTCCGCTGATCAGCAGCGGCACGCCGGTCCGGGCGAGCTTCCCGGCCTGTGCGAGAAGCTGGATCATGGCCGGATCATCTCCCGAGAGCCCGGCGAGCGGCCCGGAAATCCGTGGGCTGCGGGCCGTGCTGCGCGGCGCCTGCGGGGCGATCGCATGCCCGAACAACCCACCGCCGTCGCGCATGGTGATGACCCGATCCTCGGTCGGCCGGTCGCGCATCAGGTCGGGAAGGTCGTCGACCGTCAGCCCCAGCACCTCGTCGATCCGGCGACCAAGGATCGTGCCCCCATCCTGAAACAGCCGCCGCGCCCCGCGCGTATAGCCGAGGATCCGTCCCGATCCGTCCAGCCGCACCGCCGTCTCGGGATCGACGTCGAGGAATTCGGGGCTGTCCGACAGCCGCAGCACCCAGTCGCGCCGGCTTTCGGCCATGAGGTTCGCCATCTCGACCCGCCGCGCGGCATTGGTGACGAGGCTCATGGCGAGGTTCTGGCTGCGCTTCGGTGTCGGCGACCGGAGAAGCGAGATGTCGAGGACCGCGGCCAGCCCGCCGAGGCTGTCGAAGATCGGGGCGGAGGTGCAGCTGAGCGCCGTATGCGCATTGCCGAAATGGTCGTCCTGATGCACGGTCACTGGCTCCTGCGTGACGATGCAGGCGCCGACCCCGCAGGTGCCCGCCAGATCCTCGGACCAGTTCGAGCCCAGATGCAGCCCGGCCCGGCGCAGGTCGTCAAGAAACAGCTCGTCGCCGAAGAAATCGACGCAGATCCCCTTCGCATCGGTTAGCAGCAGGACATAATTCTGCCCGGCGACCTGTCGAAACAGGCTTTGCAGGCTCGAGCGCGCCGCCCCGATCATCCATTCCGCCTGCTTGCGGTGGTCGCGCAGTTCGGTCTCGGTCACGATATGGGCGGGATCCTTGCGGGTCGGATCCATGCCATATAGCTCGACGCAGCGCCGCCATGAGGCCGAGACGAAGCTGTCGCGTCCGGTCGCGGTGCCGCCCAGCACCTGCGCGATCTCCTCGACATGGTGGCGATCCGTCATGGCCTGCTCTCCCCCCGGCGCAAGACTAGCACAGGGACGAAGGACCGATAGCGTAGACTTTCGTCGCCGTCCGTTTCCCTCCCGGTTGAAACTTCTGCAATCTGCTGAAATTTTGCGCGAAACTGAATCGTGAGTCGCGCAGCGTGCATATTTTAAGGTCACTGGGGCCGGCGGTCGCCCATGTATCGCCCGTCGAAGCCGTTCGTGCGGGTCTGGGGGCGCTTGCCGGTCTTGGCGTGACGGGGCTGTTCCTGCTGTCGCCCAGCGTCGACCTCGATCTTGGCCTTTATCTGGTTGCGCCCTTCGGGGCGAGCTCGGTGCTGCTGTTTGCCGTTCCGAACAGTCCGCTGGCGCAACCCTGGTCGGCCATCGTCGGGAACATGGTTGCCGCCCTGATCGGCGTCGCGGTCTGCATGATCATCGCCGATCCCGCCATGCGGGTCGCTCTGGCGGTCGGGCTGACCATTACCGCGACGATCCTCTGCCGCGCGGTTCATCCTCCGGCGGGCGCCGTCGCCATGACCGCGGCGTTGAGCCCCGATGCCATCGACCAGCTGGGCTTCTGGTTCGCCCTTGCGCCCATCGGGGTCGGGACGGGCATCCTCGTTCTGCTTGCGACGGTCTATGCGCGCCTTACCGGGCGGCGCTATCCGTTCCGGCAATTCGATGATCCCAGCAAGCACCAGACCGCCGATCGCAACCCGTCCGAGCGGCTGGGCCTGTCCGAGGAGGAGCTGACCGGCCTTCTCGAACGCTACCGGCAATCCTTCAACCTCGGGGTCGAGGATCTTGCCCGCCTGATCGGCGCGGCGGAATTGCAGGCGGCATCCCATGCGGCCGGGCCCCTGACGGCCGAGGACATCATGTCCCGCAACCTGATCACGGTCGGCCCCGACACGGCGCTTGGCAAGGTTGCGGAACTGTTCAAGAAGCACCGCTTCACCTCGCTTCCGGTGGTCGGGGAGGACGCGCGTTTTCTGGGCGTGATCTTCCAGATGCACCTGATCACGCAGGCGCGCGAGGATGCGCGGCGGCTCCATCGCGGCTATCTCTCGGCGCTGGGGCGGCTTCTGGATCGAGAGCGGGCGAAGCCGGCCCGGGCCAGCGACATTATGGATGTTGCGGGCCCTCGCGTGACGCCCGATGCCCCGGTCGGGGTCTTGCTGCCGATGATGGCCGATGGAGATGTCGATGCCGTGCCGGTTCTGGAGGGCGAACGGATCGTCGGCATCGTCACCCGCACGGACCTGATTGCCGCGCTGGCGCGCAGCGCCGTGCGAGGCGAGGCGCTTCCGGCCTAGGCTGACTGCACCCTGGGCTTGCGCTGCACCGGAAAGCTGCCTCGCGAGAGCAGGTTGCCCGCCTCGTCGATGGTCAGGCGCAGTGCACGGTCGCCATACCAGAACGTCACCCGGTATTTTCCGGCATCCTCGCCCTCGCCGCGTTCGCATTTCGAGGTGATCTTTCCATCCCGCATCAGGCCCGGCACCGTGGCCGGGTCCAATGCGAAAGCATCCGCAATCATCGCGGCATCGAACTGGATGCCGCCGCCCGAAATTTCGATCTGCCCCTGCCGGGGTCGCTGGGCGTTCATATCGCAAGCCCCATCCTCGGAAGCGCCACATCGGCGAGGGTCGCGCCATTCAGCTCGGCCATGAAGGCGCGCTCGGCGGATCGCAGGCGCGCCTTGAGGCGGCAGCAGCCGTTGATCGTGCAATCTCCGCCATCGGCGCTGAAGCATTCGACAAGGGGTTGTCCCTCCTCGAGCAGCGCGATGACCTCGCCCAGGCGGACCTGATCCGCAGGCCGGGCCAGGATCGCGCCGCCGCCACCGCCGCGCCGGGTTTCGACCAGACCGGCCCGCGCCAGATGCTGCACGATCTTGGCGAGGTGGTTTCGCGACAGACCGTATTCTTCGGCCAGTTCTGCGGTGGAAAACGGCCGCTCCGGCTCGCTCGCCATGCGCATCAGCATCCGCAGTCCATAATCGGTGAAAGTGGTCAGGCGCATGTCTCGCCGGTCTCTTGATGAATTGGTATTTACAATACTTATTAAGCCGCCTAGAAAATATTGCAACCAGAGATGGGGGTGACTCGCATGTCTGAGGCAGAATTGTCCGGCCTTCCCGGTGATCCGGCCGCGAGAATCCGCGTGAAGCGGGTCTATCTTGCCGCGCAGGCATCGGACGGGCGGCGCGTCCTTGTCGACAGGCTGTGGCCCCGCGGCATCTCGAAGGAGCGTGCGGACCTTTTCGCCTGGGAGAAGGAGATTGCCCCCAGTGACGCCCTGCGCCGCTGGTTTCACGCCGACCTGCATCGCTGGGAAGAGTTCGAGGTGAGGTATCGCCAGGAACTCGACGCGATGCCGGAAGTGGTCGCGAAGGTCGCGGGCTGGGCCAGGGACGGCGTGGTCACGCTGATCTATGCCGCGAAGGACGAGCATCAGAACCATGCGCTTGTGCTGCAGGATTACCTCTGTCGGTCGCTGCAGACGGGGAGGGGCGCGTGACGGTCTCGGGAGGTGACGGGGGGGAAAACCCGACGGGCGATGATTTCGACAGCTTCCGCTGCCGCAGCGGCTTCTCCTCGCCACCCTGTCTGGCCGCCGAGATCGCGCCCGATTACTTCGATCCTCTGGCGATCGATCCCGCACAGGCCCGCGATGTCGCGCGCTGGCGCAAGGCCGAACGCGAACGCCTGTGCGCCCTGCGCATGGGTTTGAGCGCGAGCGAGCGCGAGGCTTGTGGCGCGGCCTTGGCACGCCACCTGAAGCAGACCCTGCGGGATCGGTTCGACGGCGCGCGGGGGCTGGTCCTCTCGGCCTATTGGCCGATCAAGGGAGAGCCCGACCTGCGCCCGCTGATGGCCGAATTGCATGGGGCAGGGGTGCAACTGGCCCTGCCCGTGGTCGAGACGAAATCGGCCCCCCTGAAGTTTCGCCACTGGACGCCCGAGACGCATATGGTGCGGGGCGACTGGAACATTCCCGTCCCGCCTGCGGATGCGGAAGCCGTGCGGCCGGATATTACTCTTGCCCCGTTGGTCGGCTGGACGGGCGACGGCTATCGCCTTGGCTATGGCGGGGGATATTTCGACCGGACGCTCGCGGCACTCCGGCCCCGCCCCGTGGTCATCGGGCTGGGCTTCGAGGCGGCAAGGCTCGCCACCATCTATCCGCAACCCCATGATATCCGCATGGACATGATCCTGACCGAGGCCGGGATCCGAGCCGAGCGAGATCCGAGATGACGACCACCGCCGCCCGGATGCGGGCCTGGACCGGTCCGGCCCTCCTTACCTACGGGTTTCGCCCGTTCTTCCTCGGCGCATCGCTCTGGGCGGCGGGCGCGATGGTGCTGTGGATCCTCATGCTGTCCGGTGCGGTCGAACTGCCGACCCGCTTCGACCCGGTCACATGGCACGCGCATGAGTTTCTTTTCGGCTATCTGGGCGCGGTCGTCGCCGGGTTCCTGCTGACGGCGGTGCCGAACTGGACCGGACGACTGCCGGTCGTGGGATGGCCGCTGGCCTGCCTTTGCCTCCTGTGGCTGATCGGGAGGGCGGCCGTCGCCGTCTCGATGCACCTGCCGGTCTGGCTGGTGGCGCTTGCCGACCTGTCCCTTTCCCTTGCGCTGATCGGGTTCCTGACGCGTGAGATCGTCAGCGGCAGGAATTGGCGCAACCTGATCGTTCAGGAATGTTGATCGCCTTCACCCTCGCGAATGGAATCTTCCATTGGCAGGCCGCGGCGGGCGGTTTTGCGGGGGGAGAGCTGGGGCTACGCCTCGGGCTGGCGGCCGGGATCATGATGATCGCCGTGATCGGCGGACGCATCGTGCCGTCATTCACGCGTAACTGGCTGGTCAAGCGGGGCCAGAAGAGCCTGCCCGTGCCCCCGATGCAGCGCTTCGATCGCGTGGCGCTGCTGGTCCTGCTGGCGGCGCTGCTGCTTTGGGTGGTCGTTCCGCAACAGGCGGCCAGCGGGCTTGCCCTGATCGCCGCCGGTCTGGTCCATGCCATCCGCCTTGTCCGGTGGCGCGGCGCGCGAACGCTGGCCGAGCCGCTGCTCTGGGTGCTGCACGCGGGCTATGGCTTCCTGCCACTCGGGGCCGTGATCCTTGGCATCGCGACGATATGGCCGGACCTGCTGGGGCAGGCACCCGCGCAACACGTCTGGATGGCCGGCGCCATCGGGCTGATGACGCTTGCGGTGATGACCCGCGCGACATTGGGCCATACCGGCCGGGTGCTGATGGCGGGAAAGGGGACATTGGCGATCTATATCTGCCTGATGGCGGCGGTGCTGGCGCGGCTGTTGGCCGGATTCCTGCCGGCGGCCTCCGGCGCGCTCTATATGACTTCAGGACTGTGCTGGATCGCGGCCTTCGGCGGCTTCGCCATCCTCTATGGCCCCTTGCTGCTTCGCGCCCCGACCAAGAGCTGAAAGATGGAATGGTCCGGTCTCGCCCTGGCCTTCGCGGCCTTCTTCCTGAGCCATTCGCTACCGATACGCGCGCCCCTGCGGCCGATCCTTGTGCGCAGGCTGGGAGCGACCGGGTTCGGACTGGCCTATTCGACCCTTTCGATCGCGGTGCTGGCCTGGCTTGTGGTGGCGGCGGCGCGGGCGCCCTATCTGCCGGTCTGGGACTGGGCGCCGTGGCAAAACCATCTGGCCCTTGCGGTGATGCTGCCGGTCTGCCTGATCGTCACCCTGTCGGTCGGCAGGCCGAATCCGTTCTCCTTTGGTGGGGCGCGCAATGCCGATTTCGACCCTGGGCGACCCGGCATCGTCCGTTTCATCCGCCATCCGCTGCTGGTCGCGCTGGCGCTGTGGGCCATCGCGCATCTGGTTGCCAATGGCGATCTGGCGCATATCCTGCTTTTCGGAACCTTCGCGGCCTTTGCCATTCTCGGCGGCCGGCTTGTCGACGGGCGCAAGCGGCGGGAAATGGGGGCGGAATGGGACAGCCTATGGGCCAGGGTCCGCGCTCAATCCGTTGCCGGCCAGCTTTCGCATGTTTCCGCGCTCCGTATCGGGCTGGGCCTCGCGCTCTACCTCGCGTTGATCGCGCTGCATCCGGTGGTCATCGGGGTCAGCCCGCTATCCTGACGCCCTCTAAGAGCTTGGGTCATCGATCAGCGCGGCGGGTTTCGCGAAGCGCTCGAAATCCTGCTGAGCGGTGATTTGGACCCGGTTTCCTTCGACGAATACGCCATAGGGCTGCAATCCCTTGAACGCGCGGCTCAGGTTTTCCGGCGTCATTCCAAGATATGATGCCAGGCGGCGTTTCTCGAATTCGAGATCGAAGGTCGCATTCTCGCCCGCCCGGATCTGAAGCTGGAGCAGATAGTTTGCCAACCGCTCGATCGAGGTTCTCAGCTTCAGATCCTTCTGTGATTTGACGACCGAGCGGAAGCAAAGCGACAATTCCGCGACGATGGCGCGTGCGAATTCCCGGTCGGTGTCGAATATCGCGCGCACGTCCTGACTGGGGATCAGCGCGATCCGGCTTTTTTCCAATGTCCGCGCCGACATCAGATAGGGGGCGTCCCGCATCGTCGCCGCAAGGATGAACGTCGAAACCGGTCTGGCTATTGCCATGCTGGTTTCGCGGTCATTCCAGGTCGAGAACAGATCGACCGAGCCCGACAGGACGACATGCAGGAAATCACTCGGCTCGCCTTCGGTGATCAATTCGATCTGCGGCGGAAAATTCTGCACATATGCTCCCCGCATGAGCGAAGCGAAATGCGCCTCCTCCATTGGGGAGAAAAGTTGAAGCCTGCGAACTTCTGGATAATCTGACTCTGATATACCGATACGCATCATACCCTCTTTTGATATTTATCAATGATGTGGATGATAAACGTCAATGGCTACATTGTCGCACCTGCGGTCCGGTCTTGCAGTCGCTCAATCGAGGAGTCGATATTTTTCCGTAAGTAATTTATTTCGTTACAGATTTATTCGATATATGATCTGGATCAAGTCGCTGCCCCGATTTTGCCTGCAACTCTGTTGTGATCCCTTGCTGGACCGGATGAAAACCAACCGGAGGCCTCTGTCATGCAGACCACAGCCGCAGCCTCGCACTCGGACCAAAACCGAGCCTTGGGCCTGAGCACAATTGCCTTTACCGCCTGCTTTGCGGTCTGGACGATATTTTCAATCATAGGCGTTGCCATCAAGGCGGAACTGGGGCTGAACGAGGCCCAGTTCGGCCTGCTTGTCGCGACCCCGGTTCTGACCGGATCGATAACACGGCTGTTTCTGGGCGTCCTGACCGAGAAATATGGCGGCCGCCTCGTTTTCTCGGCGCAGATGCTCCTCACGGCACTGGCCACCTGGCTTCTGACATTTGCCAGCACCTATCCCATGTATCTGGTTGCGGCGCTGGGAATTGGGCTGGCAGGCGGTTCCTTCATCATTGGCGTCGCTTATGTGAGCCGCTGGTATGATGCCGCCCATCAGGGCACGGCGCTTGGGATATTCGGGGCCGGTAATGTGGGGGCGGCGGTGACGAAATTCGTCGCGCCCTTCGTGATGGTCGCCTATGGCTGGCACGGGGTCGCCTATGCCTGGGCCGCTGGCCTTGCAATCATGGGCGTGCTGTTCTTCCTTCTCGCCAAGGACGACCCCGAATTGATCGAGCGCCGCGCAAAAGGCATTCGCGCGCCGTCTTTCGCCGAGCAATTCGCGCCGCTCCGCAACCTCCAGGTCTGGCGGTTCTCGCTTTACTATTTCTTCGTCTTTGGCGGCTTCGTGGCTCTGGCGCTCTGGCTGCCGCATTACCTGATCGACGTCTACGGCGTCGACGTGAAGGCGGCCGGCATGGCGGCGGCGTCCTTCAGCCTCTCGGCCTCGCTCTTCCGGGCCTATGGGGGGCATCTGTCGGATAAGTTCGGCGCACGGGCAGTGCTCTATTGGACCTTCGCCTTTGCACTCGTCTTCCTGATCATGCTGTCCTATCCGCCGACCGATTATGTGGTTCAGGGCAAGAACGGGCCGATCGCCTTCTCGACCCAGCTGGATTTCTGGCCCTTCGTCATCATCCTGTTCGGCCTCGGCTTCTTCATGAGCCTCGGCAAGGCGGCGGTCTTCAAGCACATCCCGGTCTATTACCCGGCGCATGTCGGCGCCGTGGGCGGTCTCGTGGGGATGATCGGCGGTCTGGGCGGCTTCGTCCTGCCGATCATATTCGGCGCGGCGCTTGATCTGACGGGCATCTATACATCCTGCTTCGCCATCCTTGCCGTGCTGGTGGTGATCATGCTGACCTGGATGCACCTGTCGATCCGCGCGATGGAACGCGCAGCCCTCGGGCGCGAGCTTGACAGCCTGCCGACCGTTCCCGAGTTGCAGGAGGTCCATATCCCCGGTAAGACCGAGATGCCGCGGGTTCTGGATGACTGGAATCCCGAGGATGCGGAATTCTGGGCCAGCAAGGGCCGCAGGATCGCGCGGCGCAATCTCTGGATCTCGATCCCGGCGCTGCTGCTGGCATTCGCGGTCTGGATGGTCTGGTCCATGGTCGTCGCCCGGCTGCCCGCCATCGGCTTCGAGTTCTCGACCGGCCAGCTTTTCTGGCTGACCGCGGTGCCCGGCCTTTCGGGCGCGACGTTGCGGATCTTCTACAGCTTCATGGTGCCGATCTTTGGCGGCCGGCTCTGGACCACCATCTCGACCGCGTCGCTGCTTTTGCCCGCCATGGGGATCGGCTATGCGGTGCAGAACCCCGAGACGCCTTATCTGATCTTCCTGACGCTGGCGCTGCTTTGCGGCTTTGGTGGGGGCAACTTCGCGTCCTCGATGGCCAATATCGCCTTCTTCTATCCGAAGGCCGAGAAGGGGAATGCACTGGCGCTGAATGCGGGCCTCGGCAATCTCGGCGTCTCGGTCATGCAGTTCCTTGTGCCGCTCGCCATTACCGCTGGCGTGTTCGGCGCTCTGGGCGGCGCGCCCCAGACCCTTTCGGATGGCGGCAAGCTCTGGATGCAGAATGCGGGCTTTGTCTGGGTGCCGTTCATCCTGATCGCCACCGTCGCGGCCTGGCTTGGCATGAATGACATCGCCGATGCGAAGGCCAGCTTCCGCGAGCAGGCGATCATCTTCAGTCGCAAACACAACTGGCTGATGTGCATCCTTTATACAGGCACCTTCGGCAGCTTCATCGGCTATTCGGCGGGTTTACCGCTGCTGACCGGGCTGGCCTTCCCCGAGGTGAACGCCCTGCAATATGTGTTCCTCGGCCCATTGGTCGGCGCATTGAGCCGCGCCGGCACCGGCTGGGTCAGCGACCGCTTCGGCGGCGGCAGGGTCACGTTCTGGACCTTCGTGGCGATGATCCTTGCAACATTCGGCGTGATCGCCGCGCTGGATGCCGGCAGTTTCGCGGGCTTCTTCGCGGGCTTCATGGCGCTGTTCTTCCTGACCGGGGTGGGCAATGCATCGACCTTCCAGATGATCCCGGTGATCATGGGGCGCGAGGTGCCACGGCTGATGCCCGAGCTGGAGGGGAGCGCGCTCCACCGCCAATCGGAACGCGAAAGCGCGGCGATCATTGCCTTCACCAGCGCCATCGCCGCCTATGGGGCCTTCTTCATCCCGAAGGCCTATGGCACCTCGATCGCAATGACCGGGGCGCCGGTCGGCGCACTCTGGGCCTTCCTGATCTTCTACGTGATCTGCCTGGTGATCACCTGGGCCTATTACACGCGGCGCGGCGGCCTTCTCCATGACATCGAACGGAACGGGCGTGCGGGCCTTGCCGCAGGCAGCCCGAACCCTGCGCAATAACCAAGCCTCATCCGGGCGGTGCGGGACGCCGCCCGGCGCTATGCCACAAGAAAGGACAGCCAGATGAGCCAGCTTCTCGACAGATTGAATTTCTTCCAGTCGAAGGAAACGGAGACGTTCTCGAACGGATATGGCCAGCTCACCCGCGAGAACCGCGATTGGGAGGACACCTACCGGAACCGCTGGCGCCACGACAAGATCGTGCGCTCGACCCATGGGGTGAACTGCACGGGATCCTGCAGCTGGAAGATCTATGTCAAATCCGGCATCGTCACCTGGGAGACCCAGCAGACCGATTATCCCCGGACCCGGCCCGATCTGCCGAACCATGAGCCGCGCGGCTGCTCCCGTGGCGCCTCCTACAGCTGGTATCTCTATTCCGCGAACCGGGTGAAGAACCCGCTGATCCGCGGCAAGCTGATGAAGGTCTGGCGCAAGATGCGCGAGACCAAGGGCCCGATCGAGGCATGGGCCGCGATCCAAAGCGATCTGATCCTGCGCCAGAGCTATGTCGAGACGCGCGGCAAGGGCGGTTTCGTGCGCACCACATGGGAAGAGGCGACCGAGATCGTCACCGCCGCCAATGCCTATACCGCGAAGACCTATGGGCCGGACCGTATCTTCGGCTTCTCGCCCATCCCGGCAATGTCGATGATCTCCTATGCGGCCGGCACCCGTTATCTGTCCCTTCTGGGCGGAACCTGCATGTCCTTCTACGACTGGTATTGCGACCTGCCGCCGGCCTCGCCGATGACCTGGGGCGAACAGACGGACGTGCCGGAATCGGCGGATTGGTACAACTCCAATTACCTGCTGCTCTGGGGTTCGAACGTGCCGCAGACCCGGACGCCGGATGCGCATTTCTATACCGAGGTGCGCTACAAGGGCGCCAAGTCGGCGGTCATCTGCCCGGATTATTCCGAGGCGGCGAAGTTCGGCGATGTCTGGCTGAATGCCAAGCAGGGGACCGACGCGGCGCTGGCGATGGCCTTCGGCCATGTGATCCTGCGCGAGTTCCACCTGGACCGGCAGGCGGAGTATTTCGAGGAATATTGCCGGAAATATTCGGACCTCCCGATGCTGGTGAAGCTGGAGGAGAAAGACGGCAGCTTCGTTCCGGGCCGCTTCCTGCGGGCAGCCGACCTCGACGGCAAGCTGGGCGAGGACAACAACCCCGACTGGAAGACGGTTGCGCTGGACGAGATCTCCGGCGGGCTGGTCGCGCCCAATGGTTCCATCGGCTATCGCTGGGGTGAGCAGGGGGAATGGAACCTCGAGGAGAGGGCGGCGGGCGCGGACACAAGGCTGAAGCTCTCGCTGGTCACGGAGGGCGCGCATGACGAGGTGGTCGGCGTCGATTTCCCCTATTTCGGCGCCGATGCGACCGAGGCCTTCTCGACCGGGGACAAGCGGCCCAACATCCTGACCCGGAACGTGCCCGTCAGGCGGATCGGCACCGCCGATGGCCAGGTCGCGGTTGCCACCGTCTTCGACCTTCTCTGCGCCAATTATGGTCTTGATCGCGGGTTGGGCGGCGATTGGGTCACGCGTTCCTATGACGAGGACGTGCCCGGCAGCCCGGCTTGGGCCGAGAAGATCACCGGCGTCGATCGCGCCAAGATCGTCCATGTTGCCCGCGAATTTGCCGACAATGCCGAAAAGACGCGCGGGCGGTCCATGATCATCATCGGCGCGGGGATGAACCATTGGTACCACATGGACATGAACTATCGCGGCATCATCAACATGCTGGTGATGTGTGGTTGCGTGGGTCAGTCCGGGGGCGGCTGGGCCCATTACGTGGGGCAGGAGAAGCTGCGCCCGCAGACCGGCTGGCTGCCGGTCGCCTTCGCGCTGGACTGGGAACGGCCGCCGCGCCAGATGAACGCGACCTCGGCCTGGTATGCCCATACCGATCAGTGGCGGTATGAGACGTTGACCGCGGCCGAGATCCTGTCGCCCACCGCGCCCGAGGGCGATTGGGATGCCGGGATGATCGACTACAACATCCGGGCCGAGCGCATGGGCTGGCTTCCCTCGGCGCCCCAGTTGAAGACCAATCCGCTGGAGGTGGCGAAGGCCGCCAAGGCCGCAGGGCAGGAGGTCGCGCCCTATATCGCCGCGCAACTCAAGTCGGGCGCGCTGCAAATGTCCTGCGAGGATCCCGATGCGCCGGAGAACTGGCCGCGCAACCTCTTCGTCTGGCGGTCGAACCTTCTGGGGTCATCCGGCAAGGGGCATGAATATTTCCTGAGACACCTGCTCGGCACCGATAACGGCGTTCTCGGCAAGGACATGGGCGAGGAGGGGCGCCAGCTTCCGAAAGAGGCGAAGTGGCACGAGGAAGCGCCGCGCGGCAAGTTGGACCTGCTGGTGACGATCGATTTCCGCATGTCCACCACCTGCGTCTATTCCGACATCGTCCTGCCGACGGCGAGCTGGTACGAAAAGGATGACATGAACACCTCGGACATGCATCCGTTCATCCACCCGCTTCAGGCCGCGGTGGACCCGGCCTACGAATCGAAATCGGATTGGGAGATCTTCAAGTCGCTCGCGAAGAAATTCCAGGAGGTCGCGGCCGGCTATCTCGGGCAGGAAACCGATGTCGTGGCGGTCCCGATCCTGCACGACACGCCCTCCGAGATCGCGCAGGATCAGGTCAGGGATTGGAAGAAGGGCGAATGCGACCTGATCCCCGGCAAGACCGCCCCGAACTTTGTCGCGGTCGAGCGCGACTATACCGCGATCTACGACCGCTTCACCGCGCTCGGCCCGCTGATGGACAAGGTGGGCAATGGCGGCAAGGGCATCTCGTGGAACACCGAGGACGAGGTGCAGGCGCTGAAAGAGCTGAATGGCGAGCGGCTCGACGGCCCGGCCAAGGGCCGGCCGATCATCGACACCGCGATCGACGCCGCCGAGGCGGTGCTGATGATGGCGCCGGAAACGAACGGAGAGGTGGCAGTCAAGGCCTGGGAGGCGCTGAGCAAATATACCGGACGCGAGCACGCGCATCTGGCCGAGGGCGAGCATCACAACAAGATCCGCTTCCGCGACATCGCCGCGCAACCGCGCAAGATCATCTCCTCCCCGACCTGGTCGGGTATCGAAAGCGAACATGTCAGCTACAATGCCGGCTATACCAACGTGCATGAGCTGATCCCGTGGCGCACCTTGACCGGCCGCCAGCAGCTTTATCAGGACCACCTGTGGATGCGCGCCTTTGGCGAGGGCTTCGTGTCCTATCGCCCGCCGGTCGACCTGAAGGCAGTGACCGATGCCATTCACACCGACAAGGGCAAGCCGCATGTCGTGCTGAACTTCATCACGCCGCACCAGAAATGGGGCATCCACTCGACCTATACCGACAACCTGCTGATGCTGACGCTGAACCGCGGCGGGCCGGTGATCTGGATCTCCGAGAACGATGCGAAGAAGGCCGGCATCGTCGATAACGACTGGGTGGAGCTTTACAACGCCAATGGCGCGTTGACGGCGCGGGCGGTGGTGTCGCAGCGGATCAAGGACGGCACCACCTTCATGTATCACGCCCAGGAAAAGATCGTGAACACGCCCGGCTCGGAAAAGACCGGTTTGCGGGGCGGGATCCACAACTCGGTCACGCGAACGGTGCTGAAGCCGACGCATATGATCGGCGGCTATGCCCAGCAGTCCTACGGCTTCAACTATTATGGAACCGTAGGTTCGAACCGCGATGAATTCGTCATCTTGCGCAAGATGAACAAGGTCGACTGGCTCGACGATGAAGCAACCCCGAAGGAGGCAGCGGAATGAAGATTCGTGCGCAAATCGGCATGGTGCTGAACCTCGACAAATGTATCGGGTGTCACACCTGCTCCGTGACCTGCAAGAACGTCTGGACCAGCCGCGACGGCGTCGAATACGCGTGGTTCAACAATGTCGAGACCAAGCCGGGTCTCGGCTATCCGACCGATTGGGAGAACCAGAAGCGCTGGAACGGTGGCTGGACCCGGACGAAGTCCGGCAAGCTCCAGCCCAAGCAGGGGGCCAAGTGGCGGATCCTGGCGAATATCTTCGCCAATCCCGACCTGCCCCAGATCGACGACTATTACGAGCCGTTCGATTTCGACTATGACCACCTGAAATCGGCGCCGGAAGGCAAGGCCTTCCCGACGGCGCGGCCGCGCTCGAAAATCACCGGAGAGCGGATCCAGAAGATCGAGAAGGGCCCGAACTGGGACGAGATCCTCGGCGGCGAGTTCGAGAAGCGCTCGCAGGACTATAATTTCGAGGGCATCGAGAAGCAGATCTACGGGGAATACGAGAACACCTTCATGATGTATCTCCCGCGGCTGTGCGAGCATTGTCTCAATCCGGCCTGCGCTGCCTCCTGCCCCTCGGGCGCGATCTACAAGCGCGAGGAGGACGGTATCGTCCTGATCGACCAGGAGAAGTGCCGGGGCTGGCGGATGTGCGTCTCGGGCTGCCCCTACAAGAAGGTCTATTACAACTGGTCGACCGGCAAGTCCGAGAAATGCACGCTGTGCTATCCCCGGATCGAAAGCGGCAACCCGACGGTCTGCTCGGAAACCTGCGTCGGCCGCATCCGCTATCTCGGCGTGATCCTCTATGACGCCGACAAGATCGAGGAGGCGGCGAACGCGGCCGAGGTCATGGACCTCTATGACGCGCAGCTTGGCGTGTTCCTCGATCCCCATGATCCCGCCGTGATCGCCGAGGCCGCGAGGCAGGGCATTCCGCAGGATTGGCTGCAGGCCGCCAAGGACAGCCCGATCTGGAAGATGGCGATGGAATGGAAGGTCGCCTTCCCGCTTCATCCCGAATACCGGACGCTGCCGATGGTGTGGTATATCCCGCCGCTCTCGCCGATCCAGAACGCGGCCGAGGCGGGCGCGATCGGCATGGACGGGGCTATGCCCGATGTCCGTAACCTGCGCATTCCGCTGCGCTATCTTGCCAACATGCTGACGGCGGGTGACGAGAAACCGATCGCCCAGGCATTGGAGCGCATGTTGGCCATGCGCGCCTATATGCGCGCCAAGACTGTCGACGGAGTGATCGACGAGGGCATCGCCACCCGCGTCGGCATCTCGGGGCGCATGATCGAGGACATGTACAAGATCATGGCGCTTGCCGATTACGAGGATCGGTTCGTCATTCCGACCACGCATCGCGAGCAGGTCGAGGACGCCTACGAGCTGCGCGGCGGATGCGGGTTCACCGATGGAAACGGCTGCTCGACCGGCACGTCCAAGGCCTCGCTCTTCGGCGGCTCCAAACGACCGCTGCGCATGCCGCAGGAGGTGCGCTGATGGCACCCGTCCTGCAGAACCGCACGCTCAAAGCCCTGTCGCTGATCCTAAGCTATCCCTCGCGGGAGCTTCAGCAGGCCATGCCCGAGATCGCGGGCGCCCTTGCCGCGGAGACCCGGCTGACCGCCGCCGCCCGCCGCGCCTTGCGCCCGCTGCTGGAGGAGTTGCAGGCGGGCGATATCTTCGATCTTGAAGAGCGCTATGTGATGCTTTTCGACCGCTCGCGCGCCTTGTCGCTGAACCTCTTCGAACATGTCCATGGCGAAAGCCGGGATCGGGGCGGGGCGATGGTCTCGCTTCTCGAGACCTATCGCGACGGGGGCTTTGAACCCGCCACCACCGAACTGCCCGATCATCTGCCGGTGTTGCTGGAATTTCTGTCGACGCGCCCCTTCGCCGAGGCGTGGGAGGTTCTGGCCGATGCCGCGCATATCTTCGAGGCCCTGAACGCCCGGCTCGTCCGTCGCGAAAGCCCCTATGCCGCCGCGTTTGCCGCGCTTTTCCAGCTTGCCGGGACCGCGCCCGACAAGGCGGCGGTCGCCGAGATCCTTGAGCGGCCGGACATCGCGGCGGACGACCTGAAAGCCCTCGACGAGGTCTGGGAGGAAAGCGAGGTGCGCTTCGCCCCCGACCCGAACGGAGGATGCCCGCAGATGCGCGACCTGCTTGCGCAGATGGACGTCCCGATCAACTCCGCGCGCCCCGCGCGCCGGTCGAGTAACGGAGGCTGAGCATGAACAACTTCTTTTTCGGGATCTATCCCTATATCGCGCTCAGCGTTCTGGTGATCGGGTCGGTGGCCCGCTATGAACGCGACCCGTTCACATGGAAATCCTCGTCAAGCCAGCTCTTGCGGCGCAAGCAGTTGATGATCGGGTCCATCCTTTTCCATGTCGGCGTCCTCTTCATCTTCCTCGGCCATCTCTTCGGGCTTCTCGTCCCGCACCAGATCTATGAGGCGGTCGGCATCCATGCCGAGGCCAAGCAGTTGCTGGCTGCCATCGCGGGCGGCATCGCCGGGGTCGTGGCTATCATCGGCGGGCTGATGCTGGCGCATCGCCGCCTGACCGACCCGCGCATCCGCGACACCTCGAGCTTCTGGGATATCGCGATCCTGCTTTTGCTGATCGCCCAGCTCGCGCTCGGCCTGATCAGCGTGCCCTATTCGATCGCCACGGCCGAGCATGGCGAGGTCATCAAGTTCATGGACTGGGCACAGGGGGTCTTCATCTTCCGCGCGAACAATGCTGCGCATCTCGCCGATGTGCCGCTGATCTACAAGCTGCACATCGTTCTGGGCCTGACGATCTTCCTTGTCTTCCCCTTTACCCGGCTTGTGCACATCATCTCGGGCTTCGCGGCGCCGTTCCGGTATCTCTTCGCCCGCAAGGGATACCAGATCGTGCGGACCCGCCGCGCCGCCCCGCGTCATCCGGCGGAGTAGGAACCATGTCGGCCGCTCTCTTTCCCGATCTGGTGGTCAATGGCGAGGCGGTGCCCCATGCCGTGGTGGCCAGCGAGGCGCAGAACCATTCCGCCCCGCAGGGCAAGCCCGGCATCGCCTGGCGCAAGGCGGCGAACGCGGTCGCGATGCGCACGCTTCTCTTGCAAGAGGCGCGGCGGCGCGGGATGCAGGCCGAGCCGGCCGAGGTCGGCCCCGGACGGTTCGAAACCGAGGAGGAGGCCCTGATCCGGGGCCTTCTCGACGCGACGGTCGAGGTCGCGCCGCCCGGCGAGGAGGAGATCCGGGCCGAATGGGCCCGCGACCCCGAACGCTTCAGGGCGCCGCCCCTCTGGGAGGTGTCTCATATCCTCTGCGCCTGCGATCCGCGCACCAGTGACCAGCGCGAGGCGGCGCGCCAACGCGCCTGCGAGCTTTCGGCCCGCGCGGCGGAACATCCGGCGGGATTTGCCAAACTGGCCTCGTCGAACAGTGACTGCGGCTCAAGGGCCTCGGGCGGGTCGCTGGGCCAGATCGGCCCCGGCGATACGGTGCCCGAATTCGAAGCTGCCCTGCGTGGGATGAGCGAGGGCGAGATCACTGCCGAGCCGGTGCTGTCCCGGCATGGCTGGCATGTGATCCGAATGGACGCCATCGCGGAGGGGGCGGTCCTGCCTTTCGATGCGGTGCGGCCCCGGATCGCCGAGGCGATGGAGAAGGCCGCATGGGCGCGCGGTGCGAGGGAGTTCGTCGCCCATCTCGTCGCATCGGCCCGGATCTCTGGCGCCGAGCTGGGCAGCCCGGCAGATGGAGAGGGGTTGTGAGGGGAAAGCCCGCCAACGTCGGTCGCGGCGACGCTACGAGTTGGCCCACCGACCTGAAATTGCTGGCGGATCCTCTCGAATTCATTCGCGAGGATCACATGCATATGCGGACGGTCTGCGAGACAATCGAGCGGCTCTCGCGCTTAGCCGCGCCGGAAGCGGCGGAAATCGGGCGCGTCCTCGATTTTCTCGGGCGGGAACTTGGCCTGCTGATCCAGGACGAGGATGGCGAGCTGCGCGATCTGCTCCTGCTCCGATGCACGGAAGAGGATGAGATCGCCCCGACACTCGAAAGACTGTCCGCCGAGCATGAGGTATTGAGCGATCTCTGCCCGCGCCTCGCCTTGGCGCTCGACCGGATGCGGCAGGGCAGGCGGGCGGCCAGCGAGGACGAGGCGGTGCTCCTTCGCGATTTCGCGGATCGGCTGCGCCGCCATCTGATCGTCGAGAATGCCATCGTGCTGCCCATTGCCCGGGCAAGGCTGACCGCCGCGGATATTGCCGCCTTGCGAAACGCCATGATCCGGCGCCGGGCAGTCGACATGCGAATGTAACGACATCTGCTGACGAGCCGCCGCGTGCCGAAGCTGTCAGCGCGGCGCGGTGCTGCACGCCTCGACCAGCCAGGCCATCAGCGATCCCCAGCCAGAAATAGGCGGCCGGCACATGGCGCAGCATGTCGGCGAAATCCTCGCTGGCCATGAAGGGCGGGCAATCGGCGTTCACCCGTCCCGCGCACAGAAGCGCGGTCGCACAATCGGCCACCGCGCGGGCCGGGCCGGGGCGGTTTTCCAGCACGGTGAAGATGTCGTGGATATCGCCTTCGACCTCGACCTCATGGGCCGGCGCGACGCCTTCGGCGATCCGGCGCAGGCTGTCGCGCATCAGGGCGCGGGTCTCGTCATCCGGCGCGGGCGGGGCGGCGATGGGCTCCTGAAAGATCACCGACATGGTCTGGCGCCGCCTTGCCAGTGCCGCCCGGCGCGACAGCCTGGCAAAGGGTGTGCCCTCCAGCGCGATGCTGCCCCCGACCTCGGCCGCGCCGGGTTGCAGGCCGAGGACGGAGAGCGCGGTCATCGGCTTGCCGCAGTCGCTTTCCCCGACCAGCGCCAGAATCTCGCCCCGTGCGACCTGCAGGTCTAGCCCATCACCCGCGCGCCGAAGCGCGACAGCAGCGTATTGGTCAGCGAAACCATCGTGCCCGAGGCATCGACGACGCTGACATGGGTCGTGCAATCCGCATCGGGATCGCCCGCATGTCCCAGCGTGCCCAGCCGGTGACGATAGGCCTCGCGGATGGCGCGGGCAAATGCGGCGGCGTCATGGGCGTCGGGCGCGGTCCCGGCCTTGGGGCGCAGCGCCTTGAACCGGGACAGCGCGTCCAGAAAGCTCGGGCCGCCCGAAAGGCCCGGCATGGCGCGAATATCCCATCCGGCATGGGAAAGGCCGATGCTCTCCACCCATGTCGCGCGATACTGGGCCAGATCCGCCGGAGACAGACGGCAACCGCTGCCTTCCAGATCGGCGAGGATCTGGCCCGCTACCTCTCCCTCATAGAAGTCGCGCGCCCCGGCTTCGGCCAGACGGCGCAGCAGGCGGGCCTTGGCGGGCATCGGGGCGTAGCGCGGGTTGCCGGGACTGCCCACTTGCAGCACGCGCCCGTCCGGCAGGAACAGCGCCGCCGTGACGGGACAGCGCCAAAGCGACGCCTGTTCGTTGGCGATGGCGAAGCAGGCAAACCAGTCAAGCTCCAGCCCGCGCTCGGCCCATTCGATCGCCGGGGCCAGCGCCTCGGCCCAGCTGAGCGTGCCGTGGCGCTCCAAGGCCTCGGAAAGTCCGGCGATGGTGCCGGGGGTGCAGATCGAATACCCACCCTCGATATTGCGATTGTCCCTGACGGCGGGCCAATTGAACCAGTCGCCGTCGTTCTCGCCCACGATGGGATAGTCGGCGGGGTCGAGGGAATGGGGCGCTTCGACCCCGAAATCCAGCCCTTCCACCGCGCCGGTCCGGCCATCGGCGCGAAGCATGAAGCCGCCGCCGCCGATGCCGGACAGCCACGGCTCCACCACCGACAGGACCAGAGTGGTGACGACGGCGGCATCCACGGCATTGCCGCCCCGTTCCAGAACCGCCGCGCCCGCCTCGGCGGCATGGCGGTTCTGGGCGGATACCACGCCGCCTTTGCCCTGGACCGAGGGTTTGGTGATCGTCCAGCCTTGCATCATCTCACTTTCCCGCATGGATGCCGCGCGGGATGGCGGCGTCATATGAAAACCGCCCGGCATTGGCCGAGCCCTCATGCCAGTCGGCAAGCTGGGCCGCGGTCGCGATCCAGGTGCCGGGACTGTCCGCCACCACCCGCAGCAGCCCCTCCAGCGCCCGCAGGCGATGGGCGCGCGACGAGATATAGTCATGCACGGTCAGCATCATCATGCCGCCCAGTTCATGCAGGCCCAGCCATTCCTCGCGCCAGATCTCCAGCACCGCCCCCGGCGCGGCCGGAGGGGCGAGGTCACCACCACCGCCAAGGAACTTCCAGTAGATCGCGTCGTCGATGGCCCATTGCACCGGGATCTCGGTCACGCCACCCAGATCATAGGGATGGTCATGGCCCGAAAGCGAGCTGTCATAGAGCCCGAGCCGCCTCACGTCGGCCAGCATATGGGCGGTCATCTCCCATGCGGGCGAACGGAAGCCGCGCGGACGCCGGCCGGTCTGCGCCACGAAGAGTTCGACCGAGCGCTCCAGCGCCTCGGTGAACTGTTCGTCGGTGACTTCGGTGACGAGTTCATGGAAATAGCCGTGCCGGGTCGGTGATGCGCTTGACGGAATACACCACATCCTCGGCCGTGAGGGGCGTGCCGTCATGGAACTTCACGTCGTCGCGGATGGTGAACTCGATCTCGGTATCCGACAGGTAGGTCCATGCTGTCGCGATCTGCGGAATGATCTTGCCCGCGTTGTCGCGGGTCAGGAGGTTGTCGAAGATATTGCGATAGGCGAAATAGCTGTCGGGGTTCCACTGGACGTGAGGATCGAGCGAAGACGGCTCGTTCACCAGATCGACGGTCAGCAGATCCTTGGCCTCGACCCCGGTGGCACCAAAGGCGAGACTGGCTGAGATCAGTAGTGCGGCAAGCGCAGATTTGTGTTTTTTCATGGTTTTCCCTGTTGGTTGCGGCCCGGCCATTCCGGTCCGTGGCTCTTTTTATGGTTCATGTCGGGCGCCTTGACCGGCCCTGCACCCTTGAGCGCCGCGGTGGCGGTGCGCTCGGGTGTTGGGGTCAGGACCAGATCCTCCGCCCGGATCAGGCATCCGATCAGCCAGTCGCGCAGATGCAGGCTGATCCGTTCCAGTTCTGCACCTGCGCCGGCCATATCGCCGGCGGCGAGTCTGTCGGCCACGGGGCCCAGCGGCGGGGCGATCCAGCGCGGGTTGCTGCGTTCGAACCAATGCGTCAGGCGCTGCGTCAGGTCGTTGCAGCGGCCGATCCAGCCAGCGATGAGGCTGCCCTGACTGGCGGCCAGCTCCGCCATGAAGCTGCGCCACAGCTTGCGCGTCGCGGCCAGCACCTCGATCTCGGTTCGACCCGCCAGCGCATCGGCCTGCGAGGCGATATTCGCCAGCGCCCGCACGGTTTCGGGCGCCACCGTCGCCGCGGCAAGACCACGCGCGAACATCCTCCAGGTCGCGGCGACATCGCCGACCGAGGAGCCGGTGATCGGCGCCACCACCCATCCCGCCCGGGGCGCGACGCCGACGAAACCTTCGGCTTCGAGCCGGGCCAGCGCGGTGCGCACGGCTGCGCGGCCAAGGCCGAAACGTTCCGCGATCTCGGCCTCGGCCACGATGCCGCCGGGAAGCAGTTCGCAGGCAACAAAGGCGCGGCGCAGCCGGGCCAGCGCGAAACGGTTCTTGCTTTCGGGGCCCGGAGCGGGGCTGAGGGCGGTATCTGGATCGAGCATGAGATAACAGTTGCGAGAATTGAGATGTCAGTAAAGCCGATTCGGCATCTCAATGGTCAAAATCATTGGCGGAGCCGCCTTTTCAGGCAGAGCATGCTGCTCTGCGGGCAAAGCGCGGCACATCGCCCGATGGCGACTATCCTCCGCGCAGAGGATTCCGCGGGCAGCCGCCAGATGGGTTCCGAGATTCTGAGGCCGGCCCGCATCCGGCGGGGCTGGAAAATTCTAGCCTACCGGGCGGATCAGTTCCTGGCCGCGCGCGCCCAGCTTCTCGCCCAGAAAGTCGATGACCGCGCCCGCCCATCGCATGATGCGCACGTCGCGGTGGCAGGTCAGCCAATAGGTCCGGGTCAGTCGGACCTGTTCGGGCAGGACGATCTGCAGGCCCGGATACTTGGCGGCGAGGAAATGCGGCAGCACCCCCACGCCCAGCCCGTTGCGCAGCGCGGCAAGCTGGCTGAAGACGCTGGTGCTTTTCACGCTGGCCCGCAGCGAGGGCAGCACCTCGCCCAGATAGTCGAGGCCGGGGGCGAAGATCATCTCCTCGATATAGCCGATGATGCGGTGCTGAAGCAGATCCTCGGGCGCGTGGATGGGCGCCGATCCCTCAAGATAGGCGGGCGTCGCGTAAAGATGCAGCGTGTAATCGGCCAGCCGTTGCGAGCGATAGGGGCCATGCGTCACCGGGTCCAGCGTGATCCAGATATCCGCCTCGCGACGCGAGAGCGACAGCACCTGCGGCATGGTGATGATCTCGGGCGAGAGCAGCGGGAAGCGGGCGATGAACTCGGGCAGCAGGTGGGTCGAGAAGAGGCTGGCGAAGCCCTCGGGCATCGCCAGCCGCAGCGAGCGGGCATGACCCGGCGCCGCGCCCTGACTGAGCGGCAGTTGCCGCGCCGCTTCCTCCATCCGCTCGGCCGTCTCCAGCAGGCGATGGCTTGCCGGGGTGGGTTCATAGCCGCGCGGATTACGCTCGAAAAGGCGCGCGTTCAACGCCTGCTCCAGCCGGTCGATGCGGCGCGAGACGGTGACATGCGACGTGCCAAGCACACGCGCCGCCCGCGAAAGCTGCCTTTCGCGCATCACCGCCAGAAAGAATTGCAGGTCATCCCAGCTGAGATCGGACATGTGTTCATAATTGGACAGGAACTGTAAGAATTTTAACTTCTCTGAACGCTTGTGTCAAAACGGGTTTCCCGTCATCGTTTCCCGAGGGGAGCTCTGGGGAGAGGGCCTCTTGTCAACAAATGTCCCGGCCGGCGGGCATGCCCTGCCGGAGCAAGGGGCGACCTTGGGAGGAAACATGCGTAACATTCTGCTGACCGCCGCCACGGTGGGTCTTGCCGCCACGCCTGCTCTGGCCGAGATTTCGGACGGAAAGGTCAAGATCGGCATTCTGAACGACCAGTCGGGCGTCTATGCCGATTTCGGCGGCAAGTATTCCTTTGAGGCCGCGAAGATGGCGGTCGAGGATTTCGGGGGCAAGGTGCTGGACGCGCCGATCGAGGTCGTGACCGCCGACCACCAGAACAAGCCCGACATCGCCTCGAACATCGCGCGGCAATGGTATGACACCGAACAGGTGGACAGCGTGATGGAGCTTACCACCTCCTCGGTCGCGCTGGCGGTGCAGGCGCTTTCCAAGGACAAGAAGAAGATCACCATGACCACCGGGGCGGCGACGACCGAACTGACCGGTGCGCAATGCTCGCCCTATGGTTTCCACTGGGCCTATGACACCCACGCGCTGGCGGTGGGCACCGGTGGCGCGCTGGTCAAGGAAGGCGGGGATACCTGGTTCTTCCTGACCGCCGACTATGCCTTCGGCTATTCGCTGGAGGAAAATACCTCCGAGTTCGTCAAGTCGCAGGGCGGGACCGTGGTGGGCGCGGTGCGCCATCCGCTGTCGACGACGGATTTCTCGTCCTTTCTGCTGCAGGCCCAAAGCTCGGGCGCGAAGGTCATCGGTCTGGCGAATGCCGGTCTCGACACCCAGAACTCGATCAAGCAGGCGGCGGAATTCGGGATCACGCAAGGCGGGCAGAAGCTTGCCGCGCTGCTGTTCACTCTGGCCGAGGTTCACGGGCTGGGGCTTGAGGCCGCGCAGGGCCTGAACCTGACCGAAAGCTTCTACTGGAACCGCACGCCGGAAACGGCCGAATTCGGCAAGCGCTTCAAGGAGCGTACCGGCGTCATGCCAAATATGATCCATGCCGGAACCTATTCGGCAGTGCTGCAATACCTGAAGGCGATCGAGGCCGCGGGTTCGGACGATGCCGACGCGGTCTCTGCCAAGCTGCACGAAATGCCGGTGAATGACGTCTTTGCCCCGAACGGCAAGGTCGCGGCCAACGGGCGGATGATCTCGGATGTCTACCTGATGGAGGTGAAGAAGCCCGACGAAGTGACCGAGGGCTGGGACTATTACAAGGTTCTGGCCACCATTCCCGGCGACGAAGCCTATGTCGATCCGGCAAAAAGCGGCTGTCCGCTGGTCCAGTAAGATGGCGCTCCAATCTGCTGCAATGCAGGCCGAGTCGCGGGTGGTCCTTTCCGCCCGCGGCCTCGGCAAGGATTTCGGCGGCTTCAGCGCCGTCAACAATGTCGATCTGGACGTGCATCACGCCCGGATCCACGCCCTGATCGGCCCGAACGGCGCCGGCAAGACCACGGTTTTCAACCTGCTGACCAAGTTCCTGCAACCGACCCGTGGCCAGATCACGCTGCTCGGTCAGGACATCACCCGCACGCCTCCCGACAAGGTGGCACGGATGGGGCTGGTGCGCAGCTTCCAGATCTCGGCCGTCTTTCCGCATCTGACCGTGCTTGAGAACGTCAAGGTCGCCCTGCAGCGCCCCAATGGCCTCGCGACGCAATTCTGGCTGCCGCTTTCGGCGCTGGACCGGCTGAACGCCCGCGCCGAGGAGTTGATCGGCCGGCTGGGGCTGGCGCAATACCGCGACCACCGGGCCGCCGACCTGTCCTATGGACGAAAGCGCGTGCTGGAGATCGCGACGACGCTGGCGCTCGACCCCGAGGTTCTGCTGCTCGACGAGCCGATGGCGGGCATGGGGCAAGAGGACGTGCAGACGGTCGCGCGCATCATCCGCGACGTCGCCGCCGAACGCGCCGTCCTGATGGTCGAGCATAACCTGAATGTCGTCGCCGATATCTGCGACCATGTGACCGTGCTGCAGCGGGGCGAGATCATCGCCGAGGGGGATTACGCCACCGTCTCCTCTGACCCGCGCGTGCGCACCGCCTATATGGGGTCCGAGGCATGAACGCGCCGCTTCTGAAAGTCTCCGCCCTTCAGGCCTGGTATGGCGAAAGCCACGTCCTGCATGGCGTGGACCTGCATGTGAACGAAGGCGAGATGATCTGCATTCTCGGCCGCAACGGCATGGGCAAGACCACCACCCTGCGCACGATCATGGGCATCCTCAGGAAGCGCAGCGGCGGGATAGAATTCGCCGGGCAGGACATGATGACCGTGCCGCTGCACAAGACCGCGCGCGCCGGCCTCGGCTTCATTCCAGAGGAGCGCGGGATCTTCGCCAGCCTTTCGGTCGAGGAAAACCTGATGCTGCCGCCCAAGGTCGCCGAGGGCGGCATGTCGGTCGAGGAGATCTACGAGCTTTTCCCCAATCTCAGGGAACGCCGGACCAGCCCCGGCACCAAGCTTTCGGGGGGCGAGCAGCAGATGCTGGCGCTGGCCCGCATCCTGCGCACCGGCGCGCGCTGCCTCCTTCTGGACGAACCGACCGAGGGGCTGGCCCCGGTCATCATCCAGGCCATCGGCGAGGTGCTGGTGAAACTGAAACAACGCGGCATGACCGTCGTGCTGGTCGAGCAGAACTTCCGCTTCGCCGCCAAGGTCGCCGACCGCTTCTATCTGATGGACCACGGACGCATGACTGCCGAATTCCCTGTCCGGGACCTGCCGCAGCGGATGGACCTGCTGCATCGCGAACTGGGGGTATGACATGATGATGATTTTCGGCATCCCCCTGCAAGCCCTGATGGGCCAGCTTCTGGTCGGCCTGATCAACGGCTCGTTCTATGCGCTGCTCTCGCTGGGCCTCGCGGTGATCTTCGGCCTCTTGCGGGTCATCAACTTCGCGCATGGCGCGCAATACATGCTGGGCGCGTTCACGGCGCTGCTGCTGCTGACGGTGGCGGGCGTCAATTACTGGCTGGCGCTGATCCTTGCGCCGCTGATCGTGGGGCTTCTGGCCGCACTGGTCGAACGCACGATGCTGTCGCGGCTCTACAATCTCGACCCGCTTTACGGGCTGCTGTTCACCTTCGGCCTCGCGCTCGCGATCGAGGGGACGTTCCGCTATTTCTACGGCGCCTCGGGCAAGCCCTATGCCCCGCCCGCGCAGCTGTCGGGGGCGGTCAATCTGGGCTTCATGTTCCTGCCGATCTATCGCGGCTGGGTGGTCATCGCCTCGCTCGCGGTCTGCATCGCGGTCTGGCTCTTGATCGAAAAGACCAAACTGGGGGCCTATCTGCGCGCGGCGACGGAAAACCCGGTGCTGGTGCAGGCCTTTGGCGTCAACGTGCCCCTGCTGCTGACGCTGACCTATGCGCTGGGGGCGGGGCTTGCCGCCTTTGCCGGCGTCCTCGCCGCGCCGATCTATCAGGTCAGCCCGCTGATGGGGTCGAACCTGATCATCATCGTCTTCGCGGTGGTGGTGGTCGGCGGCATGGGCTCGATCCTTGGCGCGATCGTCACCGGCTATCTTCTGGGCGTGGTCGAGGGGTTGACCAAGGTTTTCTATCCCGAGGCCTCGAACATCGTCATCTTCGTCATCATGGCGATCGTCCTGATCCTGCGGCCCGCGGGCCTTTTCGGAAAGGAGGCCTGACATGGTCGGGAAATCCGAACCCATCCCGTCCGAGGCCATCGCGGTCCATCCGAAGGCCGGGCAGATCCAGCTTGGCCTCGTGGCCCTCGCGCTGGTCGCAGCCCTGTTTGCGCCGCAATTCCTCTATCCGATCTTCGTGATGAAGCTGCTGGCCTTCGCGCTTTTCGCATCGGCCTTCAACCTGCTGCTGGGCTATACCGGACTTCTGAGCTTCGGCCATGCCACGTTCTTCGGCGGTGCCGCCTATTTCACCGCCCATGCCGTGAAGGTGTGGGGCTGGCCGCCCGAGGCCGGCATCCTCCTGGGCGTCGCCGGTGCCGCCCTGCTGGGGTTGGTGATGGGGGCCATCGCCATCCGCAGGCAGGGCATCTATTTTGCCATGATCACGCTGGCCTTGTCGCAGATGTTCTTCTTCTTCTGCATTCAGGCCAGCTTCACCCATGGCGAGGATGGCATCCAGTCGGTGCCGCGCGGCCATCTGTTCGGCCTGATCGACCTGCATGAGCCGATGAACATGTATTATTTCGTCCTCGCGGTCTTTGTCATCGGGCTTCTGATCATCTGGCGCTTCGTCAACTCTCCCTTCGGGATGATCCTGAAATCGATCCGCGAGAACGAGCAGCGCGCGATCTCGCTCGGCTATTCGGTGGCGCGCTACAAGCTGGGGGCGTTCGTCATGTCGGCGGCGCTGGCGGGGCTCGCGGGTGGCCTCAAGGCGCTGATCTTCCAGTTCGCCACCCTGACCGACGTGACATGGCAGATGTCGGGCGAGGTGATCCTGATGACGCTCCTCGGCGGGATCGGTACGCTGGCGGGGCCGATCGTCGGCGCGGGGCTGGTGGTGACGCTGCAAAACTACCTCGCGACCTCGGACTTTCCGGTCACGATCATCACCGGCCTCGTCTTCATGACCTGCGTGCTGTTGTTCCGGCGCGGGCTGGTGGGTGAATTCTTCGCCTCGAAAATCGGGCGCAGGCTGGGTTTCCGTTCGGGGTCGTGACCCGCGAACCGGGCTGGAGTGATCATGGAAAGCTATGACTACATCATCATCGGCGCGGGCAGCGCGGGCTGCGTGCTGGCGAACCGGCTGTCTGCCGATCCGCGAAACCGCGTCCTGCTGCTGGAGGCCGGGGGGCGCGACAATTATCACTGGATCCATATCCCGGTCGGCTATCTCTATTGCATCGGCAATCCCCGCACCGATTGGGGCTTCCGCACCGAGCCTGAGGCGGGCCTGAACGGCCGCAGCCTGCTTTACCCGCGGGGCAGGGTGCTCGGGGGCTGCTCCTCGATCAACGGCATGATCTACATGCGCGGGCAGGCGGCGGATTACGACCAGTGGCGGCAAATGGGCTGCACCGGCTGGGGCTGGGACGATGTCCTGCCGCTTTTCAAGGCGCAGGAGGACCACTATCGCGGCGGCGACGACATGCACGGCGCAGGCGGCGAATTGCGGGTCGAGACGGCGCGGGTGCGATGGGCGGTCCTCGACGCCTTCATGGCCGCAGCCGAGGAGGCGGGCATCCCCCGCACCTCCGATTTCAACCGGGGCGACAATGAGGGCAGCAGCTATTTCGACGTGACGCAGCGCAATGGCTGGCGGTGGAGCGCGGCCAAGGCCTTCCTGCGCCCGGCCATGAGCCGCCCGAACCTGCGCGTCCTGACCGGGGCCGAGGTCGAGCGGCTGGTGATCGAGGCGGGCGAGGCGCGGGGCGTGATCTTTCACCATCAGGGCCAGCGCCGCGAGGTTCGCGCGGCGGCCGAGGTCGTGCTTGCCGCTGGCTCCATCGGCTCGGTTCAGATCCTCGAACATTCGGGCATCGGGCAGGGCGCGGTGCTGAAGGCCGCGGGCATCACCCCGCAGGTCGAGGTTGGGGCCTTGGGCGAGAACCTGCAGGATCACCTGCAATTGCGGCTTGTCTACAAGGTCCGGGGCGTGCCGACCCTGAACGAGAAGGCGTCGCACCTGATGGGCAAGGCCGCGATCGGGCTGGAATATCTGCTGAAGCGGTCCGGCCCGATGTCGATGGCGCCCAGTCAGGTCGGGATCTTCACCAGATCCGGCCCGGAGAAGGCGAGCGCGGATCTGGAGTTTCACGTCCAGCCGGTCAGCCTCGACAAGTTCGGCGATCCCGTCCACAGCTTCCCGGCGATGACCGCCAGCGTCTGCAACCTGCGCCCGGAAAGCCGCGGCTCGGTCCATGTGACCGGCCCGGATTTCCGCGCCCATCCCGCGATCAGCCCGAACTACCTCTCGACCCCCGGCGACCGCGAGGTTGCGGCCCGCGCCATCCGGCTGACCCGCCGCATCGTCGCGCAACCGGCCTTCAACCGCTTCGACCCCGAGGAGCATCTGCCCGGCATCGCCTTCCAGACCGAGGAGGATCTGGTCAAGGCCGCCGGCGCCATCGGCACCACGATCTTTCATCCGGTCGGGACATGCCGCATGGGCGCGGACGAGGCTTCGGTCGTCGATCCCCGGCTGCGGATGCGGGCTGTGGGACGGCTGCGGATCGCCGACGCCTCGGTCATGCCCCGCATCACCAGCGGCAACACCAACGCCCCGACCATGATGATCGCCGAAAAGGCCGCGCAGATGATCCTCGAGGACGCGCGGGGTTGAGCGGGGCCTGACCTCGGCCCGCCCGTCGATCAAGACATTTCGCTTACTGCGCAAGGATGGCACATGTGCGACCATATGTTCGTCGTGACCGGGGGGCCCGGCTCGGGCAAGAGCAGCCTGATTGACGCCCTGACCCAACGCGGGTTCCGCGCCATGCCCGAGGCCGGCAGGGCCATCATTCAGGATCAGGTGCGGATCGGCGGACCGGCCCTGCCCTGGGCGGACCGGGGGCTCTTCGCCGAACTCATGCTGGGATGGGAATTGCGCTCCTATCACGAGGCCTCGCGGCTTCCGGGGCCTGTCCTGATGGATCGCGGGATACCCGATGTGATCGGCTATCTCACGCTTTGCGGCCTGCCGGTGCCCGGCCATGCCGAGGCGGCGGCGCGGCTCTATCCCTACAACAAGCGCGTTTTCCTTGCCCCCTATTGGGAGGCCATCTTCACGCAGGACACCGAGCGCAAGCAGGACCACCGGGAAGCCGCCGAAACCGGCAGGATCAT
>NZ_DATMFA010000123.1:0-46682 GCF_035556475.1 Paracoccus sp. (in: a-proteobacteria)
GTCGACCGGATCGTGGTGTTTCAGGAATTCGACCAGCTTCCGCCGTGGAAAACCGTGCTGGGCAATGTCATGTTCCCGCTGCTTTCGACGCGGCGCGTTTCCAGGGACGAGGCGCGCGGGCGCGCCATCGACAGCATTGCGCGCGTCGGCCTTGCCGGTTTCGAGGACGCCTATCCCCACCAGCTTTCCGGGGGGATGAAGCAGCGCGTGGCGATCGCGCGCGCATTGGCGATGAAGCCTCGGGTGCTGCTGATGGACGAGCCCTTCGCCGCGCTCGACGCGCTGACCCGCCGCAAGATGCAGGAGGAATTGCTGCAGCTTTGGGATGAGGTGCGCTTCACGCTGGTCTTCGTCACCCATTCCATCGAGGAAGCGCTGGTGGTCGGCAATCGCGTCGCGCTGCTATCGCCCCGTCCGGGCCGCGTCCGGGCCGAGATCAATTGCCATGACTGGGATCTGAACAGCATCGGCGGCAAGACCTTCCAGCAGGCGACCCGGCGCATCCATGACATGCTTTTCGCCGAGCCAGACGAAACCGGGGCCGGGGATTGAGCCGATGACGATGATGCTGACCCCGCCCGTCCGGCCCGAATACCAGATCGAACTGCCCCCCTTCGTCGAAGCGCCGGTCGAGCGGCGCATCCCCCTTGCCCGCAGGCTCTGGTCGCAGGACTGGCTGCGGCGCCTCGTGATCGTGGCCGCGATCGCGCTGGTCTGGGAGGTGGTGGCGCGCTTGCAGGCGAACCCCCTTTTGCTGCCGACCTTCGGCGCGACGGCAAAGGCCTTCGTCGGCGGCATCCGCGACGGCGTGCTCTTGGAGCGGGCGGCAACCTCGGTCACGGTGCTGATGCAGGGCTACCTCGCCGGGATCGTGCTGGCCTTCCTGCTGACCACGCTGGCGGTTTCGACGCAGATCGGGCGTGACCTGCTTTCGACCCTGACGGCGATGTTCAACCCGCTGCCGGCGATTGCGCTGCTGCCGCTGGCGCTGCTCTGGTTCGGGCTGGGTCAGGCCAGCCTGATTTTCGTGCTGGTCCATTCGGTTCTCTGGCCGCTGGCGCTGAACATCTTCTCGGGCTTTCAGGCCGTCCCCGAGACGCTCCGCATGGCGGGGCGCAATTATGGCCTGACGGGCTGGCGCTTCGTCCTTCGGATCCTGATCCCTTCGGCCCTGCCCTCGATCATCTCGGGGCTGAAGATCGCCTGGGCCTTCGCCTGGCGGACGCTGATCGCGGCGGAGCTGGTCTTTGGCGCATCTTCGGGCCGGGGCGGGCTTGGCTGGTTCATCTTCCAGAGCCGGAACGAGCTTTACACCGATCAGGTCTTTGCCGGTCTCGCCATGGTGGTGATCATCGGCCTTCTGATCGAGAACGTCGTCTTTTCCACGGTCGAGCGCGTGACCGTCCGCCGCTGGGGGGCGCAGCGCTGAACCCTTCGTCCAATTCCTTCAGGACCTATCCCATGACGAGCAATGCCGAATTCCTCTGGTATATCCCCAATCAGGCCGTGGCCGGCCACCGCGGCGACGAGGCTGACGCGGATCACAACAGCCTCGACACCCTGACCGAGCAGGCAAGGGCCGTCGAGGATAGCGGCTGGGCCGGTGCGCTGCTCGGGACAGGCTGGGGCCGGCCGGATTGCTTCACCGTCGGGACCGCGCTGGCCGCCCGAACGACGCGGTTCAATCCGCTGATCGCCATCCGGCCGGGCTATTGGCAGCCAGCGCAATTCGCCTCGGCGGCAGCGACGCTCGACAATCTCAGCGGCGGGCGGGTCAGGATCAACGTCGTCTCGGGCAAGGATGACTTCGAGGCCTATGGCGACAGCGAGGGCGATCAGGCGCATCGCTATGGCCGAACGAAGGAGTTCATGCAGCTTGTCCGCAGGCTCTGGACCGAGCGCGACGTGACCCATCGGGGCGAGCATTACACCGTGACTGCCTCGACCGCCGAGCCGCGCATCACGCCGCGCGACGGGCGCCGGCACCCGCCCCTCTATTTCGGCGGCGCATCCGAGGCGGCCGAGCGCGTCGCCGCGACCGAGGCCGATGTCCAGCTGTTCTGGGGCGAGCCGCGCGAGGGCATCCGCGACCGCATCTCGCGGCTGCGCGCGCTGTCACGCGAGCTTGACCGCGACCTGCCGCCGCTGCAATTCGGCCTGCGCGTCACCACCTTCATCCGCGAGACCAGCGCCGAGGCATGGCGCGATGCCGAGGCCAAGGTCGCGAAGATGGCCGAGATCGAGGGGGCGGGCTGGCACGATCATCGCCGCGTCGTGGCCGAGGGCCAGCAACGCCTGTTCGACCTGCAATCCAAGGGAGAGGTTCTGGACGAGAACCTTTACACCACGCCGGGCCGGTTCGGCGCAGGCGGCGCCGCGACGACCTGGCTGGTCGGCTCGGCCGAGGAGGTCGCCGCATCGTTGCGGAAATACCGCGAGATCGGGATCACCAAATTCATCCTCTCGGACACGCCCTATCTGTCCGAGATCCGCAAACAGGGCCGGGAATTGCTGCCCCTGCTGGCCGAGGAAACCGTGGCCGCCGAATAGGCAGCCACTTTCTTTCAGCGGTTGCGCGTATCGACCGGATAGGCGGTGCTGAAGCGGATCCGCTCCATCGAGAAATGGGAGGTCACGTTCTTGATCGGCACCGCGTCCGTCAACCGTTTATAGAAGCGGTCGAAGGCGTCCATGTCCGGCACCGCGACGCGCAGCATGTAGTCCATGCGCCCGGCCATGCGATAGACCTCCATCACCTCGGGCAGACCGGCGACCGCGCTGGTGAAATCCTGCCGCCATTCGTGGGAATGATTGGGCGCCTCGATCTCGACAAAGACGAGGATACCGAAGCCCAGCTTGCCCGGATCGGCCAGCGCCACCCGCCGGGTCAGTACGCCCTGCGATTCCAGCTTCTGGATGCGTTTCCAGCACGGGGTCTGCGACAGACCGACCTTTTCGGCAATCTGGGCAATGGGAAGGGTCGCATCGTGCATCAGTTCGGCGACGATCTTTCTGTCGATCAGATCGAGATTCAGCATTCATCCGCCTTTCACGCGTTCGGATATCGTTTTCGCAGTATCACCTCATTTAACACTATTGTCGATAGTGTTGGTCGTGTATACTCGTGGGACAAGGCAACACTGTCGAAACATGGGAGGCACGAGAAGATGAACCGCTTCATCGCAGCGACCGTAATGACCGGCAGCACCACGGGCGAACAGCTCTTTTCCGTCCGGCTGATCGACCGCAGGACGGGCGAGGTGCCCAGCATCAATGGCATCCCGCTGAGGGTTCTGACCCATTCGCCCCAAAGCGCGATTGCCGAGTTGATGGACGGCCGCGACCGCCATCTGTGGCAAGCCGAGGTCGAACCGCTGACACCCGATTCGGCGCATATGGCCGATATTCCGGGCCTGCGCAGCGGGAGATCGGATATCCCCTCGGGTGCGCGCAGCCGGATCGAAACACCTGTTTCGCGTTCAAGTTAAACATTTGTTAACCATCGTTTTTCCGCAGTTTCTAGACTACTTTTCCTGAGTTCTCTGATCCATTTCGGAGGGAGTTGCGATGCGGATCATCAGGCTGACCGAAATACTGCAGGACGAAGGCGTCTCGGGCATCTATTCGCGCCTGCGCTTCCCCAAGACGCAAGGCGGCGGCTGGGCCCCCTCCCCGATCACGGCGGAGGTCTCGATCAGCGGCAAGCGCCCGGACCTGCAGGAATGCCTGACCGGCGTTTTGCGGCGGGCGGGTCGCCGGGTGGTTCCGGCGCGGACGAGGGCCGCGGTGACGCGGTTCCATATCGACCCCGATCTCGGCCCGAGCGAAAGCTACGGGGCCAATGATGTCCTGATCCTGTCGCGCAAGGCCGGGCCACATCTCGCGCAGATCGCGCTTCACAGCCGCGGCGCTCAGGCCGTGATCGAGCTTTGCCCGGATCGCTATCAGAAACTGGCGGCAATGGGGATCGAGCGCGACCGGTTGTTCCTGGCCGCGGGCGGCCTCGACGGCTTCGCCCTTGGCATCTATCGCTTCCTTCTGGCCACGCGGGCCATTGACCCGGATGCGGTCGACTGGCGCTCGCTGGTTCCCGAATTTCCGGCCTCGGCGGGCAACATGCCCCGGCTCTGCCTCAGCCTTGGCGAGGTCCGGTCGCGGCGCCAGTTCTTCCTTGAGCAGGGGCCGCGCGGCTTCCTGCTTTGCGACGGGCTTCGTCAGGATCCGGGCTGGATCGGCGCGGCCATCGGCTATCGCGCCATGGCGCAGGCCTGCCTTGCCCGCGGTTTCTCGCGCGCGATCTTCTGCGAGGACGATGTCGAGATCGCGCCCGATTTCGAGATCCGGCTGGAGAAGGTGATGGCCTATCTGGACGGTCGGGACTGGGACGTCTTCTCGGGCCTTTCGACGCATGTGCGGCAGGGCTACAGCGCACATCGGGTCGAGGATTTCCGGGGCGAGACCTTCCTGCACCTGAACCGCACCACCGGCATGGTCTTCAACATCGTGAACCGCCGCGCATTGGAGCGGCTGGCCGGCTGGCGTTATGACGATCACGGGCTGCGCGGCGTCACCATCGACGCGCATCTGGAGGCGATGCCGGAAATGCGCGCCGTGACCACCCTGCCCTTTCTGGTCGATCATTGCGACGCGCTCTCCTCGACCGCATGGGGCTTCAGCAACCGGCGCTATCGCGGGATGATCACCACAAGCCAGCAGCGGCTGGCGGCGATGGCGGCGGCGCGGACCGCCCCCCATCCGGGTGGGTTCTGACCCAGCGCCTCAGCGCAGGACAAGGTCGCGGTGCCAGCGGAACAGCAGCGCGAGGCCCGCGCCGAACAGCAGCGCCGCGACCAGCGCAACATAGACCGGCTCGACATATTCGGCGCGATAGGTCGAATAGAAACCGCCGCGATTCAGGCCCACGATATGCACGATCGGGTTGAACCACAGGATCGACCGGAACCCCTCGGGCAGCGAATCGAAGGGGATGAAGATGCACGAGACGAGGAATAGTGGCCGGGTCACGATCGCCCAGACATTGGCCCAGATCGGAAAGCGGCGCATCAGGAAGCAGTTCATGCAGCCGACCCCAAGTCCCAAGCCCGCCGCCAGGAAAAAGGCGGCGACGATCCTTGGCAGGTCGATGATCAGCTCGACATCGTCATAAAGGACGATGCCGCAGATGACCGTGACGAAGACGATGGCATGGACCACGCAGGCCAGCGTGAAGCGCGCGAAGATCGCGTCGGTGAAAGTCACGCCCGGATAGAAAAGCAACTGCTTGGAGAAGGAAAGCGACTGCGCGATCTTCCGGCTGACATCCAGAAACATCAGGAAGGGCAACAGTCCGGTCGCATAGAACAGCGCAAAGCTGGACCCGATCGGCGGGACGCGCACGGCAAGCGAAAAGATCACCGTCAAAAGCGCGATGCCGCCCACCGGCTCGAGGATGGTCCAGACGAAACCGCCGGGCGACTTGCCGTAGGAGGTCGCCATCTCGCGAAAGATCAGCGCGCCGATGGTGCGCAGCCCTTTCATCCGGCTCATCGGGTGGCGGGTCAGGTCAATCATCGTCGTCCATGTCCTCGACCCCGCCCATATTGGCCATATGGACGGCGATTGCCTCCTCGACATCGGGGTAATAGGTCAGCCGCCCCTGATGCAGCACCGCCGCCGCATCGCAGATCGCGCGGATCATGCTCATCGAATGCGAGACCATGACCGTCCCGCTGTTCAGCAGCCGGTTGCGGAAATAGGCTTTGCTCTTCTCGCGGAAATAGCCGTCGCCAACGCTCGTCACCTCATCGACCAGATAGGTATCGAAATGAATGCCCATCGAGACGCCGAAGGCGAGGCGCGAGCGCATGCCCGAACTGTAGTTCCGAAACGGCAGGTGAAGGTGATGGCCCAGATCCGAGAAGCCCGCGACGAACTCCAGCAGCGCCTCGGCATCCACGTCATAGACCCGGGCAATGAAGCGGGTATTCTGCGCGCCGGTCAGGTCCGGGTGAAAGCTGCCCGAGAAACCCACTGGCCAGGACACCGTCCCGGTCTTGACGACCGAGCCGCGATCGGGTCGCACCACGCCCGCGATCATGCGCAGCAGCGTGGACTTGCCCGCGCCGTTATGGCCGAGCAGCCCGATCGCCGCCCGGTCGGGAAAGGTCACGCTGATCTCGCGCGCCACGACCGTCGTGCGGCCATTGACGGTGAAGCTTTTCGACAGGTTCTCCAGCCGGATCATTTCGAGCGGTCGCGATTGCTGATGCTGATCAGCACCACGCTGAGCCAGGCGATGAAGATGAAGACCGTGGCCAGCGCCGTGATCATCACCCGGCGCGGCCGTGTCGCGGTTTCGGGCAGCGAAGGCTGGACGAAGGTGGCGAGGTAGCGGTTATCCTGCCCCGCCTTCGACCGCGCGGCCTCGACCCCCGCTAGCGCCAGCGCATAGCTTTTCTCGGCCAGTTCGAGGTCGAGGACGCGCTTGGTATAGCCGTCCAGAACCGCGCTGAAGCTGGTATTGTCGCCTGACGCGCCGACATAGCTTTGCTGTTCCTCATGCAGGCGATTGCGCAGCACTTCGATCCGCTTCTGCACCTGGGCAAGCCGGATATCGGCGGTGCCCTGCTCGCGCAGGGTCTCGGCCTGGATGATCGCCTCGGTCAGTTCCTGCGACAGCCCGGCAATGACCGACGCGTTGATGTTCAGCGCCGCCTGCGGGTCCATCAGCTTGTGCTCGTCCCGAAAGCGCGAGATGGCAAGGCGGGCATCGGTCAGCCTCTGTTCGGTCTGGGCAAGGTCGCGCTCGGCATAGCGCAGAGTTCCGGCCCGCGCCTCGCCCGAGACGGTGTTGACGAGGCGCCCCGCCGCGTCATGCAGCGCGATTGCGATGCGGCGCGCGTCCGAGGCATCGAAGGCGCGGATGCGAATGCCGATCATCCCGCTCGCGGAATCGACGCTGATCGTCGCCATGCGCCGCCAGTAGGCGACGAGTTCCTCAAGGCTCGCGCCCTGCTTCAGGGCAAAGACCGGATCACCCGTGGCGCGGGTATAGATGGCGCGCAGATCCACCTCGCGGTCCAGCTCGGCGACAAAGCCCGGGCTGCGCAGGTATTCGTAGAGCATCCGCGCATCCGTCGTCGCGCTGCCCGCCGAAGGCAGCCCAAGCCCCGCAAGCAGGCCAAGGCTGGTGGCCTCGTCATCGCGCACCACGAAGGACACTTCCGACACATACTGGTCCCGCGCGATCGCGAACATATAGGTTCCGACCAGCGCCGAAGGCAGCAGGAAGCCAAGCACGAAGCTCAGCGTGACGAGGCTGTGCCGCATCCGCCATCCGGCGCGTGCCACCGGCGGCGGAATGCGTGGATTGGCCGAGCGGACGCGCGGCTGAAGCGGTGCTTCCAGATCCTTCATGACATCGCCATGCGTCTTGCCCTCGGCCCCGTTTCGGCAAGATCGAAAAGGGTGACGGCATCGCGCAGCGCCGCCTCGACCTCGTCCATCGCGGTCGCGGGGATGCGGTCATGCTCGATCAGGTCGGCAAGCTTGCGGCGGCGCAGATCATGGCCGATGGCGACGGGCAGACGCTCGGGCAGGCCGACGCCCGCGGCATAGTCGCGATATTTCACCTGATCGCCGTGGACCGCGTCCTCATAACCCTCGAAGGTCACAAGGCCGACCGGGATGCCATAGGCCTGGCAGGTGATATAGACATGCATCGCGCTGGTCAGCACCGCGTCATATTCCGCAAGCTTCCCGATCAGCGACAGGATCGCCGCGCGCCCCGAGCGCAGGACCGAAAACTCGTCCAGCAGTTCCGGCATCCGCAGCGCGATGCCGCGATGCGAGAAATGCCGGACCAGCGCCAGCCTGCCATTGCCGCGCGCGGGCAGGTCCAGCGGGAACAGCCGGGGCAGGATCACCGCGGGATCGCCAAAGCGCTGGACCCGCGGTCCGCCCGCCGCGGCCACCGCCTGCGCCGAATAAGGCCCCCTCAGTGACACATAGGTCGCATCCGGCGCCAGGGACGCGTCACTGCGGCTGATCCCGGTCCCGACAAGGATCGAGGAGGTCTGGGCAAAGCGCCCGATCGAACCCACCGCCATCAGATGCGGCGGCGCCTCGGCCTCGTCATGGCGCTGGAAACGCACCGGACGGCCGGTCATCTCACCAAGGATCAGCGGCGACAGCCAGTCGCCGTAATTGCCCGGATAGGGCTTGTCCCACCAATGCAGGCGCAGCTCGGGCCCTTGCCCTTGTTCTGCATGTTCGAGGAAGGCATTCGCCGCCGCGATGACGGCAAGGTCGGTCGAGGCCGGAAGGCGGCGGGCGGCGATTTCGTCGATCCGCTGGCGGACGGCGTCGGCCTTGCCGTCCCGGGCCTCATGGATGAGGTGATAGATGCTGTTGGGCGACAGCCCGCCCCCCTTGCCGGGCAGGCTGGGCGAGAGGAACTCGGTCACGCCGATCCGGTCCGAAAATCGCCTGAGCGGGGCGGCAAGCAGCGTCGGCAGCGCGCCATGCACCTGCCGCGCCGTCTGGAGCGCGATCGACCTGACGCCGCCGCCCGAGGCGACGGGCTTGACACTGGCCGGGCGACCCTTGCGGATATGCTGGGCGGCAAGGCCCTTGAAGCTCGCGACATTGCCACTCGACCCGAAGAAGAAGAACGGCCGCTCGCCCGCTTCCTCCTGCGCCGAGCGCCCGCCCAGCATGGATGAGGGGATGACCTGAAAGCTCAGCCGCTCGGCATTGCGTCGCCATGCCTCCTCGAAGAAATAGTCGTCGGTCGCGCGGATCGTCATGCTGGCCGAAGCACGCGCCGCATCCGCGATATAGCCGCGCGCGGCCGGCGTCCGGTTGATCCCCCAGAAGCACGGCTCCCAGAAGCGGGCGCTGTGGCCATAGCCGATCCGCAGCGGTGTATTGAATCCGCGCTGGAAGCCGATGATGTCAGCGGAAAAATCCGAGACCGAGCGCGGCAGATAGTCGATGTCGCAATCGACGTCGATCCAGAAGATCCGTTTGTCCGGGTTCTCTTCGCAGACCGAATGCAGGAATGGGATCTTCTTGCGGCAAAGCTCGATCCATTCCTCGCCCGGCGCCTTGGCGACCTCGGCGATGTGATGGGGAATGCCAAGCCCCGAGAGCGACCCGCGCAGCCGCTCGGCCGCCTCGGCGTAATAGTCGTCGGGGGTATGGAACGAGCAGACGAGGATCTGGTCATGTCCGCCTGCCAAAGCCGGTTCCTGCGGATGATCGGGTGAAGGCACTGCCCCTGCTCCTCATGCTTGCGGCCGATTGCCCCGGCCCTCTTCTCCTCCCGAATATCTTCCTCTGCATTCCCCCATGCCATTCCAAAGCCGTGGTAACAAAGAGAACATCCTTTGTTCTCCGCCTACCTCAAAGGAAATGCCATGCTCCGCCCGATCGCGACGCCAAGACACCGGCGCGGCCGATCAGCCCGCGCCGGTGCGCCTCATGCAGGTCGGATCGGATCAGGCGCGGGCGAGTTCCGGGGTTTCGGCCCGGCGCGCATTGCTCATGGCAAAGACCAGCATCGCGACGGCCGAGAGGGCGGCAGGTATCGCGAAGATCAGGAAGTTCTGTTGCAGCGGCAATTGCTTTGCCAGCAGCACGCCGCCCAGCGTCGGCCCGACGATCGCCCCGATCCGGCCTACGCCCGAAGCCCAACCCAGCCCGGTCGAGCGGACCGACAGGTCGTAAAGCTGCGCGACGCTGGCATAAAGCAGGATCTGCGTGCCGATGGTCGTGGCGCCGGCGACAAAGACCAGAAGGAACAGCAGCCCGGACGCCGGATTGAAGCCGACCAGCGCGATCGAGACCGCGGCGGCGGCGAAATAGCCGATCACCACCTTCGGCAGCCCGAAGCGGTCACCCAGCCAGCCCCCGGCAATCGCCCCGGCCATGCCGCCGAAATTGAGCGAGAAGAGGCTGAGCAGGCTCGCCTTCTCGGCATAGCCGGCCTCCTGCAGCACCTTGGGCAGCCAGGACGACAGCAGATAGACCAGCAGGAGGCAGCAGAAGAACGAGAGCCACAGCATCAGCGTGCGCAAGCCGCGCTGGTGGCGGAACAGTTCGGCCATCGAGGCGGAGGTGGATTTCACCTCGCTGAACACCAGCCTGTCGCCCTCCGAGAGCCGGGTCTCGGGCTGGACCTTCGCAAAGATGCGGCGCGCTTCCTCCTGCTTGCCCTGGCGGATCAGGAAGCCTAGGGATTCGGGCAGGCGCCACAGGATCAGCGGCAGCAGCACCAAGGGCACGGCGGCGATGAAGAACATCGGCTTCCAGCCATAGCTGGGGATCAGCCCGATCCCCATGGCCGCCGCGACCATGCCACCGATCGAATAGCCCGAGAACATCAGCGCCACCATCGTCCCGCGCATGCGCTTTGGCGCGTATTCGTTCATCAGCGCCACGGCATTCGGCATCAAGCCGCCGCAGCCCAGACCCGCGATGAAGCGAAAGACCTTGAACTGCTCGGGCGTGTTGGCAAAGCCCGTCAGCAGCGTCGCGCTGGTGAACAGCAGGAAGCTGAGCCCGATGCCCTTCTTGCGCCCGATCCTGTCGGCCAGCGGCCCGAGGACCAGCGCCCCGAACATCATCCCGAAGAGCGCCCAGGCCTGAAGCGCGCCGGCCTGCGGCTTGGTCAGGTCCCATTCCCTGATCAGCGTCGGCAGCACGGTGCCGGCGACGAAGACGTCATAGCCATCGACCACCAGCAGCGCCCCGCAAAGCGCGACCACCATCCATTGGAAGCGGCCAAAGCGGCCCCTGTCTATCGCGTCGCTCACGTCGATATTGCGCATTCTTGCTCCTCCCTTGTTTGTTGTCGGCCGGATTTCCGATCAGCCCAGGTCGCCTCCCGCGACGGGCATGATGCTGCCGGTGATGTAGGATGCCTCCTCCGAGGCCAGGAAAAGGATCGGGGCGGCCTGTTCCTCGATGCTGCCGTAGCGATGCATGAAGCTCGACTGCTTCACCTGCTCGACCACCTCGGCCATCCAGGCCTTTTCCCCGGCCGAGTCGCCCTCGGCATTGCGGGGCACGCGGCGGGGCGGTGCGTCGGTTCCGCCCGGCGCAGTCGCGACCACGCGGATGTTCCGTCCGGCCAGTTCCATCGCCAGCGATTGCGTGATCCCGTTGATCCCGCCCTTGGCCGCCGAATAGGGGACGCGATAGATGCCGCGCGTCGCATTGGAGGAGACATTGACGATGGTGCCCCGGCCCCGCACCAGCAGATGCGGCAGCACCGCCCGGCAGCCATAAAGCGTCGGCATCAGCGAGCGCCGGATCTCGGCGTCGATCTGGGCTGGTTCGAACTCGGCAAAGGGGCGCATGCGGATCGCGCCGCCGACATTGTTGATCAGGATGTCGATGCCGCCGAAACGCTCGGCGGCAAAGCGCATCGCGGCCTCCGCCCCCTCCCAGGTCTCGAGATCGGCGTTGAAGGCCGCCGCCCCGCCCCCGGCCTCGGCGGCGACGTCGCCCACGAAATCGGCACGATCGACGAACAGGACGCGCCCGCCCTCGGCGGCGGCCCGCAGGGCCACGGCACGGCCGATGCCTTGCGCGGCGCCGGTCACGACGATCACCTTGCCGTCGAAGCGGCCGGGAAAGATCCGCCCGCTCATGCGCTGGCCTTCAGGGGCGCGTTGGGGGTGAATTTCTCGTAATGGAAGCTCGCGGGCTTCACCCCGCTTTCGTCGAGGTAATGGCGCACGGCATCGACCATCGGCGGCGGGCCGCAAAGATAGATGTCGACCTCGCCAGCCGCCAGCATCTCCTCGGGCATGTGCTGCGTCACCCAGCCCTTGCGCGGGTGGCTCGAGGCCTCGTCCGCCACGACCGTGGCAAAGGTGAAGTTCGCCAGCCTTTCGGCATAGGCGGCGATCTGGTCCACCAGCACCAGATCGAGGTCGCGGGTCACGCCATAGACCAGATGGACCTGTTGTTCAGAGCCGGCGCGGGCCAGAACCTCAAGCATGGACAGGAAGGGCGCGAGGCCCGTCCCCCCGGCCAGAAACAGCAGGGGGCGCTGCGGCTCGCGCAGATAGAAGCTGCCCATCGGGCCGGTCAGCTCCAGCCGGTCGCCGGGCTTGGCGCGGGCCAGCCAGCCGCTCATCAGCCCGCCGGGGATCTTCTTGATCACGAAGCCCAGCCGCGTCTCGCCCGGCGCGGTGCTGAAGGAATAGGAGCGGTTGGCCCCGCTGCCCGGCACGTCGATATTGACATATTGCCCCGGCAGGAAGACGGGCGCGCCCTCCTCCACATCCAGTTCCAGCACGATGGCGGCATCCTGATGCGGCTCGACCTTGGCCACCGTCGCCGCAAATTTCTGCTGCCCGGTCTTGCAGGCCCCCGACGAGGTCGGGACCGAGATCACGCAATCCGCCTCTGGCACCATCTGACAGGTCAGGACCAGCCCCTCGGCCGCCTCGTCCTCGGTCAGGGCGTCCTCGATATAATCCTCGCCCATGTCGTAGCTGCCGCTTTCGGCGCGGCATTTGCATGTGCCGCAAACGCCGTCCGAGCAGTCCATCGGCAGGTTGATCTTATTGCGGAAGGCCGCATCAAGCACCTTCTCGCCGGCCTTGCAGTCAATGAAACGGGTGATCCCGTCCTCGAAATTCAGTGCGATCCTGTAACACATGGCCCCCTTCTCCTCCTTGCGGTTGTGCTGGGCCGGCCGGGTGATCAGACGTGGTAGACGTCGATGACCTGCCGGATGTAGTCGTTCTTCAGGACGATCTTCTTCGCCGAGATCAGCAGACCCTCGCCGCCACGGCGCAGCGTGACGAAGACGGTGCCGAAGAACTGGTCGGTGACCTTGTAGCGGTGGTTCAGGGTGTTGAAGTTGTAGCGGATGTCGACCTCGGCCCCCCGGTCCGCCACGACCTCGACATTGGTGACGTTGTGGCTGGTGCGCGGCTCGGGCGTCGATGCGCCCGAGCGTTCGGTCTTGATGCGGAACACCCGGTCCTCAAGCCCCTCGCGGCTGGGATAATAGATCAGCGAGATCTCGGATTGCGGATCCTCGGTGATCTGGTCGTTATCGTCCCATGCCGGCATCCAATAGGTCGCGTCGGGCGCATAGCAGGTCAGCCACTCGTCCCAATGCCGGTCGTCCAGAAGCCGCGCCTCGCGATAGAGAAAGGCGCAGATGGCATCATAGCCGAGGCTGGTGCCGCTGGCGTCGTGATCGAGGCTCATGCCGCTGCTCCCGTCTTTTCGGCGGCCAAAGCGGCGCGCATGACGTCGGCCCAGTATTCGTGCTGGCAGACAAACAGCCCCTCGTCCTCGCTGCGCTCGCCCGAGATGAGCGGGCTGAGACCCATGCGGCGGGCATTGTCGTCGGGGCCGTTGATCCATAGCGGCGCGCCGCGCGACATGTCGTTCCACAGCGCAACGGTGCCGGTATAGGCGGTCTGGCAGGCGCGGAATTCCTCAAGATCGTCCGAGGTTCCCATGCCGGAGACGTTGAAGAAATCCTCGTATTGCCGGATGCGGTTGGCGCGATCCTCGGCACTTTCGCCCTTGGGTCCGAAACAGAAGATCGTCACCTCGGTCCTGTCGACGCCCAGCGGGCGGACGACGCGGATCTGGGTGCTGAACTGGTCCATCAGGAACACGTTCGGATAGAGGCAGAGGTTGCGGGTCTGGTTGACGATGAAATCCGCCTTGACCTCGCCCAGGCGCGCGGCGATCTCCTCGCGGCGGTTCCAGACCGGGCGCACTTCGGGGTTCCGGGTCTTGGTCCAGAGCAGGATATGCCCGTTCTCGAAGCCATAGACCCCGGCGACCGATTTGCTCCAGCTGTTGGCATCGACGGCCTTGGTGCCGGTCTCGCTGCGGCGGTCCATGGTGGTCGCATAGTTCCAGTGGACCGAGCTGACGTGATAGCCGTCGCAGCCATTCTCCATCTGCAACTTCCAGTTGCCGTCGTAGATATAGGAGGAATTGCCCCGCAGCACTTCCAGCCCCTCAGGGGCCTGATCGACGATCTGGTCGATGATGACGCGGGCTTCGCCCAGAAACTCCTCCAGCGGGGCGACATCTGCGCTGAGGCTGCCGAACAGGAAGCCGCGATAGCTTTCGAACCGCGCCACGCGGGTCAGGTCATGCGAGCCGTCCTTGCCGAAGGCCTCGGGATATTGCGTGGTCCTGGCGTCCTTCACCTTCAGAAGCTTGCCGGTATTCGAGAAGGTCCAGCCGTGGAAGGGACAGGTGAAGCTGCCCTTGTTGCCCTGCTTGCGGCGGCAGAGCATCGCGCCCTTATGGGCGCAGGCATTGATCACCGCATGAAGTTCGCCCGTCTTGTCGCGGGTGATGACCACCGGCTGACGGCCGATATGGGTGGTGTAATAGTCGTTGTTTTCCGGGATCTGGCTTTCATGCGCCAGATAGACCCAGTTGCTTTCGAAGATGTGTTTCATCTCCAGCGCGAACAGATCCTCGTTGGTGAAGATGTCGCGGCGGCAGCGGAACAGGCCGGCCTCGTGGTCGTCCTGCACCGCATGGGCAAGCAGGTGATCCAGATCCCGGGCCTTGTCGATAATCGCGGACATGAGCTTCCTCCCTCAAGGGTCGCGCCTTCCGCGCGGGCCCTTGCCAGATGTCGGTGAATTTTCGGGTGGGTTCGGGGTCGGACGGCCGGCGTCTGGCGGGCCGTCCTGGGCTATTGGTCAGGCGGCGGCGCGCTTGCGCTGCTCGTTCACCTGATTGTCGATCCCGTCGACAAGCGCGGTCAGGTGGATGTCGAACGAGATCTCGGCGAAAGGCCCGTTCAGGTTGTTGGCGTGGATGCTGGCCTCGTCGCTGCGCTCGACGACCTTCGGCACCAGCCCGTCGCGGGTGGCATAAGCGAAGTCGTCATTGATCAGCGGATCGCCCTCGATATTGATCTGGGTGGTCAGCTTGCGATGGCCGTCGGCGCTGATGAAGAAATGGATATGCGCCGGACGCTGGCCGTGGCGGCCAAGCGCGGTCAGCAGCCTTTCGGTCGGGCTGCCGGGCGGCACGCCATAGCCGCTGGGCAGGATGCTCTGGAACTTGTAGCGGCCATTCTCGTCCGCGATGATGGTGCGGCGCATGTTGAAGGGCGCCTGCTTTCCCGTCGGGTCGAAATGGGAATAGAAGCCGCGGGTATCGCAGTGCCAGACCTCGACCTTGGCACCGGGCAGCGGCTTGCCATCCGCGTCATGGACCGTGCCATGCATGATCAGCGTATGGCCATTCGTATCGGTGCCGTCATCCAGCCGGGCAAACCCCGTCGATTCCGGCGCGCCGGCGACATAGAGCGGGCCTTCGATGGTGCGGGGCGTCGGGTTCTCGATCCCCAGCGAGGCGTCGATGGCGTCAAGCCGCTCGTCGATGAAGTGATCGACCCCGAGACCGGGCGAGATCAGCCCCGCCTGCCCGGTGGCGCCGATATCGTTCAGCCAGGCCACGCCGGTCCAGTATTCGTCCGGGGTGATGTCGAGATCGTCGATGGCCTTGAACAGGTCGGACATCAGGCGATGCACGATCTGCTTCATGCGCGGATCGCCCTTGCCATTGTCGAGGCCGCTCAGCACCTTCAGGAATTCCTGCACATCGGGTCGGTCGAAGATTTGGACGGTCATGGTTTCTCCTCCTGGATTCGCATTTGAAACTGGGTGGGCCGGCCCCTCCGCCGGCCCGTTGGGAATGGTCTAGGCGTCACCCTCGCGGATCGAGGACGGATGGCGCAGCAAGGGCCGCACCTCGATCTGCATGAAGCGGAACAGCGGCAGACCCGAGAGAACCTCGTGCAGCTCGGCATTGTCCCGAACGTCGAAGACGCTGAAATTCGCGTATTCCCCGGCAATCCGCCAGATATGGCGCCATTTGCCGCTGCGCTGCAGCTCCTGCGCATAGGCCTTCTCGCGCGCGATGATCTCGGCGGCTTCGGCGGGGGGCAGGTCGTGGGGGATCTTCACATCCATCCGCACATGAAACAGCATGGCTTTCCTCCTCAGCCGGCCGGGTGGATCTTGCGGGCGAGGCCGTCGCGGGCGAAGAACGCCACCCTGTCCTCGTCAAGCTCGATCCCCAGTCCGGGACCATTCGGGATGGTCAGTTCGAATTCGCTGTAATCCAGCGGCTTGCGCAGGATCTCCTCGGTCAGCAGCAGCGGGCCGAAAAGCTCGGTGCCCCATTGCAGATTGGCGAAGGTCGAGAACACATGCGCCGAAGCGATGGTGCCGACCGCGCCTTCCAGCATGGTGCCGCCATAAAGACCGATCCCGGCCGCGTCGGCGATCGCCGCCACGCGCAGCGCGTTGAAGCAGCCGCCGCATTGCTCGATCTTGACGGCAAAGACATCGGCGCCCTGAACCCGCGCGATCTCGAAGGCCGATTGCGGGCCGCTGAGCGACTCGTCCGCCATCAGCGCCAGCGGAAAGCGCCGCACCAGCCGGCCAAGCGCCGTGGTCGAGGCGACCGGCTGCTCGACCAGCTCGCAGCCGGCATCGGCCAGCGCGGCCATGCCGAAGGCGGCCTCGGTTTCGCTCCAGGCCATGTTCACATCGACCCGGACGGCGGCGCGGTCGCCAAGCGCGTGCTTGATCCGCGCGACATGGGCGATGTCTTCCTTGATCCCGCGCGCACCGATCTTCAGCTTGAAGATGCGGTGACGGCGCAGGGCGAGCATCTTCTCCGCCTCGGCAATGTCGCGCGTGGTATCACCCGAGGCGAGCGTCCAGGCGACCGGCAGCCGGTCGCGCCGACGCCCGCCCAGAAGCTCGCTGACCGGCAGGCCCAGCCGCTTGCCATGCGCATCCAGCAGGGCGGTCTCGATCGCGCTTTTGGCAAAGCGGTTCTCCTTGACCATCTTGCCGATGCGGGCCATCAGCGCCTGCACGCGGGTCGCATCCTCGCCGATCATCACCGCCGAGAAATAAGTGTCGATCGCCAGCTTCATGCTCTCGGGGCTTTCGGGGCCATAGGCCAGCCCGCCGATCGTGGTGCCCTCGCCGATGCCGGTGATGCCGTCGCTGCAATGCACCTTGACCAGCATGAGGGTCTGGCCGTTCATCGTCGCGACCGACAGCTTGTGTGGCCGGATCGTCGGCAGGTCGACCAACAGCGTCTCGACCCGTTCAATGACGGGGCTGACGGAGGCGGTGGGCGTGAGGGGTGTGAATGTCTGGTTCATGATGCCCAGAGAGTGCCGCCCGCCCCCCGGCCCAGTCCAACACCATTTGCATTTGATATGATACCCTCAAGGTATTAACCTAAAATTATCTTGTCCTGCCGCCGCTTGTCCGGCTGCCGGATACCGGGAAATCGCAGTATTTTGTTCCCGACCATCGGGGGGATCGTCATGGATCTGCGCCAATTGCGCTATTTCGTCGCCGTCGCGCAGGAGCGCAACTTTACCCGCGCGGCGCAGGCGCTGAACATCGCCCAGCCCCCGCTGAGCCGGCAGATCCAGCTGATCGAGGAGGAGCTGGGCGTCACCCTGATCCTGCGCAAGTCGCGGCCGGTCCGGCTGACCGATGCCGGGCGGCTTTTCTATGAGCAGGCATTGCAGGTGCTGGGTCGCGTCGACCAGATGAAGGCCGCCACCCGGCGCGTCGGCATGAACCAGAACAATGTGTTCTCGATCGGCTTCGTCGCCTCGACGCTTTATGGCGGCCTGCCCTCGCTGGTCAGGAAGCTGCGCCAGAGCGCGCCGGAACTGGACATCCAGCTTCTGGAACTGCTGTCGGTCCAGCAGATCCCGGCGCTGAAGGAGGGCCGGATCGATATCGGCTTCGGCCGCCTCAGGCATAGCGATCCGAACGTGATCGGCACCGTCCTGCGCGAGGAGCGGCTGGTCCTCGCCGTTCCGCCGGGCACGCCGCTGGCCACCGATGACGGCCCGTTGCCGCTTGCCGCGCTGGAGGGGCAGAAGCTGATCCTCTATCCCAAGGAGCCGCGGCCCAGCTATGCCGATCAGGTGATGAGCCTGATGCAGGAGGAAAGCATCCGCCCCGCCGAGGTGCTGGAGGTGCGCGAGATCCAGACCGCGCTGGGTCTGGTCGCGGCCGAATCCGGGCTTTGTGTCATCCCCTCCTCGGCCCGGCAGATGCGGTCGGACCTGATCTATCGCCGGATCGAGAACGCGCGCGCGACCTCTCCGGTCATCCTGAACCATCGGGCGGGGGACAATTCCCGCTACCTTGGGCTGGTCAAGCAATTGATCCACGACATGTATGCGGAAAACCCGGTCTGGCTGGAAAGCGACAGCATCCGCACCCTGGGCGTGGCGCGGGAAGCGTTCCCCGGCGCCTAGGCCGACCGCCCCGAAGTCATACTTTCGCAGAAACCCCGCGCCTTCCGTGTCGGCATCGGCATGGCGGGATGCTAAGACCCGAATACCAACCAGCGAAAGGTCAAGCGATGGCGGTCAGTCCCCCAGTCTGCGAGTTTGGCGCCCCCGCGCCCGACTTCACCCTGCCGGATCCCGACGGGCGGCTTCATACGCTGGCCGGGATTGCCGGGCCGAAGGGCACGCTCGTCATGTTCATCTGCAATCATTGCCCCTATGTGCAGGCGGTGATCGACCGCATCCAGCGCGACGCGGCGGCCCTGCAGGCGCTGGGGATCGGGGTGGTCGCCATCTCCTCGAACGATGTCGGGGCCTATCCGCAGGACGGCCCGGAGGAGATGCGGGAGATGGCGCGGAAGCATGGTTTCAGCTTCCCCTATCTCTATGACGAGACGCAGGCCGTCGCGCGGGCCTATGATGCGCAATGCACGCCGGATTTCTTCGGCTATAACGCGGCGCTGGAGCTTCAGTATCGCGGCAGGCTGGACAGTTCCGGCCGAACGCCCGGCGATCCCGAAGCCCGGCGCGAACTTTTCGAGGCCATGGCCCTTGTCGCCGAAACCGGCCATGGTCCGCGTGAGCAGGTCCCCTCGATGGGTTGCTCGATCAAGTGGAGAAGCTGATGAACACCTGCCTTGCCCCCTGCCCGGTCGTCTTCGATCTTGATGGAACCCTCATCGACAGCGCCCCCGACATCCATGCGACGGTCAATGCGGTGCTGCGCCTTCACCATGTCGCCCCGCTGACGCTGGATCAGGTGCGCAGCTTCATCGGCGGCGGGGTCGACCTGCTCTGGCATCGGGTGATCGCCGCGACCGGTCTGCCGGTCGAGGCGCATCGCGACCTCATCGCGTCCTTCATGACCCGCTATCACGAGGCGACCGCCCTGACCCGGCTTTACCCGCATGTCGCCGAAAGCCTCGGCACGCTGGCGGATCGCGGTTATCCGCTGGGGCTTTGCACCAACAAGCCCACCGGTCCGACCCTGGCGATCCTCGACCATTTCGGGATTGCCGGCCTGTTCGGAAAGGTGATCTGCGGAGATTCGCTGCCGCAGAAAAAACCCGATGCGGCACCGCTGCTCGCGACATTCGCGGGGCTGGGCGCGGATCCGCGCCATCCGCGCGGTCTCTATGTCGGCGACAGCGAGTTCGATGCCGAATGCGCCCAGAACGCGGATGTGCCCTTCCTGTTGTTTACCAAGGGTTATCGCAAGTCGGATATCGAATATCTGCACCACGCCGCCTATTTCGACGACCATGCCGATCTGCCGCAACTGGTCGAGGCGAACCTGCCCGTCAGCTGACATCTGCGTCACGGATCACGCGCGCGCTTGACAGCGGGGCGAAAGCTGGTGATCCGTGGCCGATCAATTGCCCAAGGAGCCTGCCATGGACCTGCGCCCCCTGACCCCCGAGCTTTCGGTCTCTCCCCAGATCCATCCCGAGGAGCTTGCCGCGCTCGCGGCCGAGGGTTTCCGCGTCGTGATCAACAACCGCCCCGATGCCGAAGTCGGGCCGGATGAGAACAGCATCGCGATGAAAGCCGCGGCCGAGGCGGCCGGGATGGAATATCGCGAGATCCCCTTCGTGCCCGGACAAGTGACGCCCGACATGGTCGAAGCGCAGGCCGAGGCGCTGGCGCTGCCCGGCCGCAAGATCGCCTATTGCCGCTCGGGCAACCGCTCGACCGTGCTCTGGGCGCTGAGCCGCGCGGGCGAGGAGCCAACGGCGAACCTGATCGAGGCGGCTGCACAGGCCGGCTATGACCTTTCGGGCGTCCGCCCGCTGATTGATCAGATCGCCGCGCGCGGGCGTTGATCGCCGCGTAAAATCCAGATTGCCGCTGGTCTTTCGGGCCCTCCTGCGATAGGGGGGCGCAACTTCATCCAAAGGCCAGCACTCATGGACATCCGCAATATTGCGATCATCGCCCACGTTGACCACGGCAAGACGACCCTCGTCGATCAGCTGTTGAAACAGTCGGGCTCATTCCGCGAAAACCAGGCCGTCGCGGAACGCGCGATGGACAGCAACGATATCGAGCGCGAGCGCGGCATCACCATCCTCGCCAAGGCCACCTCGGTCGAGTGGAAGGGGACGCGGATCAACATCGTCGACACCCCCGGCCACGCCGATTTCGGCGGCGAGGTCGAGCGCATCCTGTCGATGGTCGATGGCGTCTGCCTGCTGGTCGACGCGGCCGAAGGCCCGATGCCGCAGACCAAATTCGTGACCTCGAAGGCGCTGGCCCTCGGCCTGAAGCCGATCGTGGTGCTGAACAAGGTCGACAAGCCCGCAGCCGAACCCGACAAGGCGCTGGACGAGGTTTTCGACCTCTTCGCCAACCTCGGCGCGAATGACGAGCAGCTCGACTTCCCGCATCTCTACGCCTCGGGCATCGGCGGCTGGGCCGACGAAACCCTTGAAGGCGAGCGCAAGGACATGTCGGCGCTGTTCGATCTGGTGCTGAAGCATGTCGAGCCGCCCAAGCAGATCGCGCGTCAGGAAGAGCCCTTCCAGATGCTTGCGACCACGCTGGGTTCCGACCCGTTCATCGGCCGCATCCTGACCGGCCGCGTCGAAGCGGGCCGTGCGAAAGCCGGCGACACCATCAAGGCGCTGTCGCGCGATGGCGAGCGGATCGAACAGTTCCGCATCTCGAAAGTTCTGGCCTTCCGCGGCCTGACGCAGGCGCCGATCGACGAGGCCGTCGCCGGTGACATCGTCAGCATCGCCGGCATGTCGAAAGCGACCGTCGCCGACACGCTGGCCGCGCCCGAGATCGAGGCCGCCCTGCCCGCCCAGCCGATCGACCCGCCGACCATCAGCGTGACCTTCGGCATCAACGACAGCCCGCTGGCCGGGCGCGACGGCAACAAGGTGCAGTCGCGCGTCATCCGCGAGCGCCTGATGAAAGAGGCCGAAACCAACGTCGCGATCAAGGTCGAGGACACGCCCGGCGGCGACGCCTTCATCGTCTCGGGCCGGGGCGAACTGCAGATGGGCGTGCTGATCGAGAACATGCGCCGCGAGGGCTTCGAGCTTTCGATCTCGCGTCCCCGCGTCATCTTCCAGGAGATCGACGGCGTCCGCCACGAGCCGATCGAGGAAGCCATCATCGACGTCGACGACGAATATACCGGCGCGGTCATCGACAAGCTGACCGGCAACCGCAAGGGCGATCTGGTCGAGATGAAGCCCGCCGGCCACGGCAAGACCCGCATCGTCGCCCATGTCCCCTCGCGCGGGCTGATCGGCTATCAGGGCGAGTTCATGACGGACACGCGTGGCAACGGCGTGCTGAACCGCATCTTCCACAGCTGGGCGCCCTATAAGGGCCCGATCCAGGGCCGCCGCCAGGGCGTGCTGATCAGCATGGAGGACGGTGTTTCGGTCGCCTATGCGCTGTGGAACCTCGAAGAGCGCGGCAAGATGTTCATCGGCGCGCAGGAGCAGGTCTATCAGGGCATGATCATCGGCGAGCATTCCCGCGACAACGACCTGGAAGTGAACCCGCTCAAGGGCAAGAAGCTGACCAACGTGCGCGCCTCGGGCACGGATGAAGCGGTGCGCCTGACGCCGCCGGTCCGCATGTCGCTGGAAGAAGCCATCGCCTATATCGACGATGACGAGTTGGTCGAAGTGACGCCCAAGAACATCCGCCTGCGCAAGCGCCATCTCGACCCGCATGAGCGCAAGCGGCAAGCACGCGCCGACGCCTGAGCACGCAGCATAAAAACACAGTTCCGCGAGGTCGGAACTGTGTTAGAAATAATGTTGCGTCCAGTGAGGTCTAAGATGACAGACCGAGGCAACATATATCAGAAGTTGATTCTGATTGCAAAAGACAAGCTTGACGAGCAGGGCGCCTTGCCCCGCTCGCTGGCGGAGCTAGCCGCCCTTGCCGATATCGAGGAGGCTGAGGTTCAGAACAACTTCACCTCGATCGACGACCTTCGCGAGGGGCTGTTCTATCAGGCCGTGGTCCTGCTGAATGACGAATTGCGGCGCGGCGTGCTGGATGCCGGGATCGAAAGCCCGGACGCCCAGCTTCGCTCGCTCGCACGCAGCTATGCGAAATGGGCCGATGGCAACCCTGCCCTTTTCCGGCTGCTCATCGAGGGCCTGAACGGACCGGTCGAGCCTGACAGCACCCTCTATCGCTTCACCATCTCAATGCGTGACCTGATCGCGCGCAAGCTGAACGAGATGCGCGAACTGGGCCAGCTGCGCAAGGATACGGACATTCCCGCGATCCTGATTCTGCTGCATTGCCTGATCAAGGGCGCGGGCAGCATCCTTGCCTCGCGCGACCGGGACCCCTGGATCAAGGAAGATCCCCGGCCCACGCAGCAGATCGCCTGGGAAATGTTCGACTATTGCCTCGACAGCGTGCTGGCTTCCAACGCACCGGAGGCGGATGATGATGCTGCGGAACTGGAGATGATCCGCAGCTGATCGCGTTACTGCGGTTCAGATCTGGCGCTCGGGCAGGTTCACCACCAGCCCGTCCAGTTCCTCGGTGACTTTCAACTGGCAGGTCAGCCGCGAGCGTGCCGGGTCGGGCTGATAGGCAAAGTCCAGCATGTCCTCTTCCATCGGATCCTTGGGCGGCAGCCGGTCGACCCATTCGGGTGCGACATAGACATGGCAGGTCGAACATGCGCAGGCACCGCCGCAATCGGCATCAATGCCCGGGACGCCATTGTCGCGCGCGCCCTCCATCACCGTCATGCCCGGCTTGACGTCGATTTCATGGGCGGTGCCGTTATGCTCGATATAGGTGATCTTAGCCATGGGTGCCTTCCTTGCGCTTCTCCAAGGCAGATAGGCCATTGCGCCGGGCGATGAAAGCCCCGCCGCTCAGCTGGGCCGAGGGGTCCGGCGCTCGGCCCGGACGGCTTGCAGGTTCGAGATCAGGATGATCGCCGCGCCCAGAAAGACCCAGATGTCGATCGCCTCGGCGTAGATCAGGTAGCCCACGATAGCGGCCAGCGGCACGCGCAGGAAATCGACCGGAATGACGATCGAGGCGTCCAGACGGCGAAGCGCTTGCGCCATGCAGAAATGCGCGCTGAGCGCGCCCGCACCCGCCACCACCATCCAGGGCAGGTCGCCCCAGACCACCGGGCGCCAGTCGGTCAGCGCCGCAAGAAGGCCCAGCGGAAGCTGGATCAGGATCATCCAGACGACGATCGCGGCAGGCGAGCTTTCGCGCGTCAGCCGCTTGACCAGAACCAGCGACAGACCATAGCCGATCGCGGCCAGCAGCACGAAACCCGCGCCGGGCTCGATGATGCCAAAGCCCGGGCGCACGATCACCAAGACGCCCAGAAACCCGCCGAGATTGGCGAGCAGCCGCGTCCGGGTCAGCCGCTCGCCCAGAAGCGCCCAGGCGAAGAACGCGACCCAGATCGGCATGGTGAATTCCAGCGCGAAAACCGAGGCGAGCGGCAGCAAAACGACACCGATGGTCCAGAAATACTGCGCGGTGAAATGGACGACGTTGCGGGCAAGATGCGTCCTGATCTGCCGCATCTGCCGAAGCTCCGGCCAGAGCCGTGGCAGGAAGGGCGCGATGACGAAAAGCCCCACCAGCGCCCGAAAGAACAGCACCTGCCGGATCGAGAGCGTCGCCGCCATCTCGCGCGAGCCGATGGACATGCCGATGAACGAGCACATGCTGAGCGCCATCCAGCCAAGGCCCAGCCAGAACTCGCGATTCTGCGTCAGGTCTCGGGTGAGGGATTGTTCAGACATTGTGCATTCCTTGCCGAAATTCGCCGCAGATCCTAGACGAAGCCGGCAGGGGAACAAGGCCCGAAGAAATCAGACCTTGCGGAGTGCGATGACCGCGTTCAGCCCGCCAAAGGCGAAGGCGTTGGACAGCACCGCGCCGACCTTTGCCTCGCGCGCCTCGTTCGGGACCACGTCCAGCGCACATTCGGGGTCCGGCTCCTCATAGCCGATCGTGGGCGCGATGATCCCGTCGCGCAGCGCCATAATGCAGGCCAGCAGCTCGACCGCGCCGGTGCCGCCGATCAGGTGGCCATGCATCGACTTGGTCGAGGAGATCATCAGCCGGTCGGCGTGATGGCCGAAGGCATGGGCAACCGCCGCGCATTCGGTCTTGTCATTCGCCGCCGTGCCGGTGCCGTGGGCGTTGATATAGCCGAACTCCTCGGGGCGCATATGGGCATCAAGCATGGCGCCGGTGATCGTCCGCTCGGCCCCGATGGCCGAGGGCATGACGATGTCCTGCGCATCGGCCGACATCGAGAAGCCGACAACCTCGGCAAGGATATCCGCGCCGCGCGCGACCGCATGTTCCCAATCCTCGAAGACGAAAACGCCCGCGCCCTCGCCCTGCACCATGCCGTTGCGGGTGGCCGAGAACGGGCGGCAGGCGTCCTTCGACATGACGCGCAGCCCTTCCCAGGCCTTGACGCCGCCAAAACACAGCATGGCCTCGGAGCCTCCGGTCAGCATCACCGTCGCCGCACCCGAGCGCACCATGTTGAACGCCATGCCCATGGCATGATTGGAACTGGCGCAGGCCGTCGCCACCGTGAAGCTTGGCCCCATCAGCCCGTATTCCATGCTGAGATGCGAGGCGGCGGCGTTGTTCATCAGCCGCGGCACGACGAAGGGATGGACGCGGTTCTTCCCCTCCTCATAGACGGTGCGGTAATTCTCGTCCCAGGTGTTCATGCCCCCGGCGGCGGTGCCGAGGACGACCCCGGAGCGCAGGCCGAGTTCCCCGTCAAAGATCAGCCCGGACTGCCCCACCGCCTCGCGCGCGGCGAGCAGGGTGAACTGGGTGAACTTGTCATAGAGGACGATCTGCTGGCGGTTGAAATAGGTCTCCGCCTCCCAATCGCGGACCTGCCCGCCGATCTTCACCGCCAGCCGGTCGACATCGCGGAAATCAAGCGGGCCGATGCCGCAGCGCCCCTCGCGCATCGCCTCGAAGGTCGAGGGCACGTCGCGCCCCAGCGCGTTGATCGTGCCCATGCCTGTAATCGCGACCCGGCGCAGGCCGCCCGCCTGCCGCCCCATGATCACGCGGCCCAGCATGGCGCGGGCACGGGTCGTCGCGGACTTGACCTTTCCCTTCACTTTTCCCGTCTTGCGTTCTGATTTCGCGGACTTCTCGCCCTTGCTCTTCTTGGCGTTCATGCCTTTTCAGCAACCAGCTTCTCGACCGCCGAGATGATCGAACCAAGCGTCGAGATGTCGAAATCCGAGTTTTCCGGCTCATTGGCGTTGAAGGGCACGGAGATGTCAAACTCCTCCTCGATGGCAAAGATCGACTCGACCAGCCCCATGCTGTCAATGCCGATGTCCTGCGGCGACATCTCGGGCTTCAGCTCGGCTGGGTCCAGCATCGCCTGATCCGCAATGATCTGGATGATACGGTCACGAACGTCTGTCATCTCGGTCTCCATTCAGCCCTTGTCTTCTCCGCGGCTTTCCCCGGCGGAACCGTCGTCAGAGCGCTTTTCCATCAGTTTCTTAACAGTTTCGCGAAGCTCTGCCACCTGCGCGTAGAGACGGGGTAGCCGGCGGATATTCTTTTGCGCCTCGATCTGGGCCTCCATCTTCAGCGCGGGGCTGCCCAGCAGCACCCGTCCGGCGGGCGCGTTGGTGAAGATCTTGGTCGATCCGCCGGCGATCACGTCGTCGCCGATGAAGATATTGTCCGAGACGCCGACCTGACCGCCCAGCACCACGCGGTTCCCGATCCTGACCGAGCCGGCGACGCCCACCTGCCCGCAGAGCATGCAATCCTCGCCCACGATGGAGTTGTGCCCGACCTGCACGAGGTTGTCGATCTTGGTGCCGCGCCCGATGCGGGTCGCCCGCATGGTGCCGCGATCGACCGTCGCATTCGCGCCCAGCTCGACATCGTCGCCCAGCTCGACTCCGCCCAGCGAATGGATGCGGGTCCAGTGCTGCTCGCGGAACTCGTGCCGCTCACCGAGGCTCTGGCGGATCTCCTCGACGCCGGATTTCTCGGGCGTGACGAAGGAGAAGCCGTCCGCGCCGACCGAGGCGCCGGGATGCAGATAGACGCGGTCGCCGATCCTGACCTCATGCGCGACGCGGGCGCCGGGATGGAACATCGCATCCCGCCCGATGACGGTATCGCGGCCGATGCTGACATGCGAGGCGATGCGCGCGCCCGGCCCCAGCTTCACCCGCGCGCCGATGACGACGAAAGGCCCGATCGCCGCGCCCTCGCCGATTTCGGCGCTGGGGTCGATCACCGCGGTCGGATGGATGCCGGGCGCGATCTCGGGCCCGCGGTCAAAGCTGCGCGTCAGCCCGACCAAGGCGAAGCGCGGCCGCTGGACGAGGATCGCGGCCTTAAGCCCGAGGGCCTCGGGCTCCATCCCTTCGGCGAGGATCGCCATGCCGCCGGGTTTCAGCCGCTCGGCATAGGCCGGACTGGTCGCCAGCGAGATCTGCCCCTCGCCCGCCTCGCCCGCTTCGGCGGCGCCCGTCACGATCAGGCTTCCGTCCCCCCAGAGGCGGGCATCAAGCGCCCGCGCCAGTTCGGCGATGGTCAAAGTCATATCGCTCCCCTTTTCCTTGGGGATGATCTAGTTGGCCTTAGCCCCAGAATCCAGACCGCTGTCGAGTCCGGCCTTCGCCAATGCGGCGCGAACCTTGGCGTCGCGCCCATAGATGTCGGGATAGTGACGGATCTTGCCATCCTCGTCGGGGAAGGTCGTGAAATAGACCAGATGCACCGGCATGGTGTTCTTCAGCGTCAGATAGGTCTCGCGCCCCGAGTTCAGCGCGCGCGAGAAAGTCGCCTCCGGGTTCTCGACCTCTCCGGTCAGCAGCTGATGGGCCAGATCGACCGGACGGGCGACGCGGATGCAGCCATGTGAATAGGCGCGGCTGCCCTGATTGAACAGATGCTTGGTCGGCGTGTCGTGCAGATAGATGTTCCACGGGTTCGGGAACATGAACTTGACGATGCCAAGCGCATTGTCGTCGCTGGGTTTCTGCCGCATCCGATAGGGGAAGTTCGAGGCGGTGTATTTGCCAAAATCGATCCGGCTGCGCGGGATCACGTTGCCCGCCCGGTCAACCACATCGAGATGGCTGACGGCATTCCGGTTCGCCTTCAGCCGCGGCAGGTATTCCTTGACCGTGATCGAATGCGGCACGTTCCAACGCGGGTTCACCACGACGTATTTCATATTCTCGGTGAATTCCGGCGTCTCGAGCGTCGGATCCGCCTTGCCGATCACCACGCGGGTCGAAAAGACCGGCACGCCGCCCTCCACGATCATGGCGTTGAAGGATGGCAGGTTGACCCAGACATGGCGCGCGTTCAGGTCATGGCCATGCATCCAGCGCAACCGCTCCAGCGCGACGAGGATGCCGCCGGCCTCGGGGCCCGGACCCTGGTTCAGCCGGGCAATGGTGCGCGGCCCCGCCACGCCGTCGGCGGGAAGTCCCGCCGCCCGCTGGAATGCCGCGACCGCGCCGGCCAGCGGCGCGTCGAACTGGTCGGCAGGGCCGGTCGGCGCTGTGGTGAAGCCGATGGCGGAAAGCCGTTCGCGAAGCGCCCGGATGCCCGGACCGCCCTCCCCCTCGCGATAAAGCGCCGGGGGTACGCGCGGCGTTCCGGCCGGTGCGGTCAGCCTCGACATCCGCTCAAGCGCGGCCTGAAGGTCCAGATAGGGGCGGCTCCGGGGCGCAAGCGCCGCAAGCCAGGCTTCGGGGTCGGGGCTCGCCACGAATTGGCGCATCAGCTCTCCGGTCGGGACGCGCTGGACGCTGCGCTTGATGCCGGGATCGACCTTGGTGGGGTCGAGCAAGCCTCCGGTCAGGTCATGGGTCCAGCGGGCAAAGGTCCGCGCGAAGGCCAGTTCCGCCTCGAGCCCCGACGCGCCGTCCCGGTCGAAGCCGAGAAGCCCTTCATGACCATAGCGGGCCGGAGGCAGGCCGTGGCGGCCCGCTGTATCGACCGCCTCGATCAGGGCGTGCCGCCGGGCGCTGCCGGCCTCGCCCTCGAACACCGGCTGAAGCCCGGTCGAGCCATAGAAATCCGCAAGCCCCGGATTGCCGGCCACTGCTTCGGCCAGCGCCATCTCCTCGGGCGAAAAGACCAGACGGGGCGCGGGCAGCGCGGCCACCGCCGCCGTCTCCAGACCCTGTGCCAAGGCCGGGCTACCCCCCGCGAAACCGGCGAGTGCCAGAAGGAGAAATACAACCCTTGAACGAATCAAACCCGAGCCCATAGCCCTGAACAATCCCTTTTCCTTATCCACTCTCAGTGCCATCAGGCGCGGATGGGGTCCAGCATCTGTGGCCATTTTGTCGCGCGCTGATGCCCGCAAACCACGGCGATTTGCCAATCTTCGACGCCGGTTCCCACGCAACTTTCCAATCGGCGGATTCTCGCCGAATATGGCGAATGTCCGCTCGCCGCGGAATCAAATGCTTTCCTCCGCTCGCGGGCTGGTGACATATTGTTAATCAGTCCCGGCTAGATCGGGATAGCCGGAGTACCGGCACAACAAACGAAGCAGGACAGGCGATCTGACATGACGTTTGAAACTATCTCGCGTCGCGGCATCCTTGGTGTGTTCGCGACGACGACGGTGGCAGCAGCGCCGGTTATGGCCAATGCCTTCGGTCTTATGCGAGGTGCCGGTGACATTCGCCGCATCCGCATGTATTCGGGACGCACCGGGGAAAGCATCGACACGGTCTATTGGGTCGATGGCAAATATATCCGCGACGCTCTGAATGAAATCAATGTGTTCATGCGCGACTGGCGCACGGGCGAGGTGATCGGGGTCGACCCGCGCACCGTAGACATTGCCGCAGCCTCGCACCGGCTGCTGCAGACCAACGAACCCTATATGATGCTGTCGGGCTATCGCTCGCCCAAGACCAACGCGATGCTCCGCTCGCGCTCGTCGGGTGTGGCGCGCAACTCGCTGCACATGGTCGGGAAGGCTGCGGACCTGCGCCTCAAGTCGCGTTCGGTGTCGCAGATGTACAAGGCCGCCGCCGCCTGCAAGGCAGGAGGGGTCGGCAAATATTCGCGCTCCAATTTCGTGCACATGGATTGCGGGCCAATCCGTCACTGGGGCGCCTGATCACGAGCTAACACAATGATGTGATCACGCTAAGACCCGCCCCTTGGGGCGGGTTTTCGCGTTTCTTCCGCAGCGCATTTCCCCCTCGCGCATTTCTGGGCTAGCGCAGGCGGGGCGGCGCGTTCGGATCGCGTCGGGGCGCAGGCGCGGGCTCGTCCAGCGGCGGTGATTCGAGAACCAGCGCCAGCGCCGGATGGGAAGCGTCGGAAAAGGCCAGATCCGTCCCGCCGGGGATCTCGGGCAGGAAGGCCAGAAGCTCGGCGAATGCCTTCGCGACGGCATTCCGGTGCGATTCCCCGACGCCTTTCAGGATCAGCGTGTGGTTCGCGCGGCCATCCGCCCATTCCGCCGCGACAAGCGCCGCCGATTCGACCAGCCCGCCCATGTCGCCGAGACGCAGCGACACAGGCTCGGCCAGGATCTCGACCGCCTCAGGGCGTGGCTGGCGCATCGCGACCGGGGCTTCGTCGGGGGCAAGGCTCGGCTCCGCCTCCAACGCCCGCCCGAGCCAGGCGAGTGCCGCCGCATCCAGCAGCATTTGCGAGGGCTGACCGGGATTGACCAGCAGGCCCCGCCCCTCCGCCACCAGCGCGGCTGCAAGCACGCGGCCCGGCAGGCCGACATAGGCAACCGGCCCGCCGATGAAGCCGGCCAGCCGCTCCTCGCTGTCGCAGGCCAACGCAGCGGGACCGTCTTCGAGGGGGAATATCTGCAACTCGGCCCGGTCGGCCACCGGCTCCTCGACCAGCGCCGCGAAAAGCTCGGTATCGGCCAGGCGCGAGAGGATGCGGGCGCGCCGCGCGGGGTCGGCTTCGTGGAACGGAATCGAGCAGAGCAGGTCCAGCGGGGTCATCGAACTTTCCCAGAATTTCGGTTGGCAGGGCAAAGCCCTGAACCAGAGTTTCGTCAGCCGGTATGTCGCCAGCGGGGATTAGGCAAGCGAAAGATGCCCGCAAGGGTTGCCGGAGGGATTCGCTTGGAAAGCCGGGAATAGCACCTAACTAGGGACAGAACACCCACCGTTCCCGGCAGCGTCATGGAAGCACAGGCAGAACAGAGCATCTCCGACCTCGACAGGGAAATCCGGTCCTGCCGGGCCTGTCTTGGCAAGCTGCCTTTCGAGCCGAAGCCCATCCTGCAGCTTTCCTCGCGGGCACCGATCTATATCGTCAGCCAGGCCCCCGGCCTCAAGGCGCATGTCTCGGGGCGGACCTTCGACGACGCCTCGGGCGACAGGTTGCGGGACTGGCTGGGCGTCACCCCCGCGCAGTTCTATGACAAGGACAACTTCGCCATTGCGGCGATGGGATTTTGCTATCCCGGCCGCGCGGCCTCGGGCGACGCGCCCCCGAGACCGGAATGCGCGGCGCTCTGGCGGCCACGGCTTGCGCAGGCGCTGCACTCGGTCAGGCTCACGCTGCTGGTCGGAAGCCATGCCCAGGCGCATTATCTGGGAAAGGGCGCGATGACCGAACATGTCCGGGCCTTTCGCCAACATCTGCCCGATTGCCTGCCGCTGCCCCATCCGTCCTGGCGGACGACGGGCTGGATGCAGCGCAACCCCTGGTTCGAGGCCGAGGTTCTCCCCGCGCTCAAGGAACGGGTCGCCTCACTCCTGCCAAGGGACTAGCCGCGCATGGGCGATGCTTCGCCGATCCTCGCCACCAGCCATGCCCGCGACGATTTTTCGTGATCGGCGCAATTCGGGCAGAAATCGCGGGTTTTTCTGACAAAACTGCCTGAAAAGCGGCGGCTCGACGCCGCGTCGTTCACGAAGACCTAACCCCTCCTGCCGCAAGGTGGACACGCGGGCGCGGCCCGCTTAATGTCCGGTCTGCCGCCGCGACCCTCGTGGTCGCTGGCAGGATCAATGATGCAAACTCCTTGGGCCGCGGCAAAACCGCTTTGCGGCCGGGCTTTCTGGATAAGACCAGATGATCGAATTCGACAATGTGTCCAAGTCATTCTGGACGGGAAAACAGCGCAAGGTGATCCTCGACCAGGCCTCCTTCCGGGTGGAGCTTGGCAAGTCGATCGGCATCCTCGCCCCGAACGGAACCGGAAAGACCACCATCATCAACATGATGTGCGGCCTTGAGAAGCCAGATGAGGGGAAGATACGGATCGACTGCCGTGTCTCCTTTCCGCTGGGCTTCATGGGCGGCGTCACCCCCTCGCTCACCGCGAACGAGAACGCGCGCTACATCGCACGGATCTATGGCCTCGATCCCGATTATGTCGAGGCGTTCTGCCGCTGGCTGACTGATATCAAGGAATATTTCGACATGCCGGTCGGCACCTACAGTGCCGGGATGCGGTCGCGCTTCACCTTCGCGCTGATGCTGGCGCTGGAGTTCGACGTCTACCTGATCGACGAGGGGATGCCGGGCACCACGGATGTGGAGTTCAACCGCAAGGCAGGCTCGGTCCTTTACGAGCGCCTCAAGTCCTCGACCGTGGTTATCGTCTCGCACCAGGCGCGCACCATCGAGAAGTTCTGCAGCTCCGCGGCTGTCCTGCACGACGGAAAGCTTTATCAGTTTGAAACCCTCGAAGAGGCAAAGCAATATTATGACTACTCCGCCTAAGGCGCGCGTCTATCGCGTCAGCCGCGAGGAATCGGTTCTGGCCGTCACCCGCGGTTCCGGCGCGGTCGAGACTGCCAGAAAGGTGCAGGTCGACCTGCGCAAGCGCGACGAAGCGAAGGCGCAGGCCGAACCCGATCACGCGGCGCTTTTTGCCCCGGACGAGAATGACGACGGCTTCGGCAACCTGCGCTTTCCGGGCGCGGAGGTCGGGCAACCTCCGGCCCGCTCCACGGCAGCCCCCGAGATGGAGGAACGGATTGCCGCCGTCCGGGCCGAGAACCTGAGCCAGCGCCAGTTGCGCATGGCCCGCCGCATCGCCGCCATGTACGAGATCGAGGTGGCCTCGGATGAGGAGGCGGTGGTTGTCCTGCGCGACCGCGGCATCGACCCGTTCCACCGTGCCGCCGTGGGCAAGATCCTGTCCGGCGAGGCTGCGAAGGCCCAGGGCGGGCTGCCGGTTCCGACCTCGAAACCCGGCGCGATGAAGGGCCGCGGCACCGAGATCATGCCCCTGCCCCCCGGCAGCCGCAACCTCCCCTCGCCCGAGGCGATGACCGAGGAAAAGCGCGCGGCCGAGATCATGCGCATCCAGAAGGACATCGCGCGGCGACGGCGGCGCAAGCTGATGATGCTGGGGGCGCGCCTTCTGGTCTTTGTCGGCCTGCCGACGCTGATCGCCGGTTTCTATTATTCGAAGATGGCGACCCCGCTTTACGCCACCCATTCGCAGTTCCAGATCCAGCAGGCCGACCAGTCCGGCGCGGGCAGCCTGGGCAGCCTGTTCAGCGGCACGCAGCTTGCGACGAATACCGACTCGGTCTCGGTGCAAAGCTATCTGACCTCGCGCGATGCCATGCTGCGGCTTGACGGGGAACTCGGCTTCAAGACCGCATTCCAGCAGGCGGCGATTGATCCCATCCTGCGACTGTCCCCGGATGCGACCAACGAGGCGACCTACAAGCTCTACAAGAATTCCGTCAAGATCGGCTACGATCCCACCGAGGGCGTCATCGACATGGAGGTGATCGCCCCCGATCCGAAGCTCAGCCAGGAATTCTCGGTGGCGCTGATCAAATATGCCGAAGGTCAGGTCGACCAGATGACGGCGAGGTTGCGCGAAGACCAGATGAAGGGCGCCATCGACAGCTATAACGACGCCGAAGCCAAGGTGCGCGAGGCGCAGCTGCGCGTGCAGGAGCTGCAGGAGAAGCTGGGCGTCCTCGATCCTGTGGCCGAAAGCAGCGTCGTCATGGGCCATATCTCGCAGCTCGAGGGGCAGCTTGCCGCCAAGAAGCTGGAACTGGGGCAGTTGCAGGCCAATGCGCGGCCGAACCGCAGTCGTGTCGCCGGCGTCGAGGGCGACATATCCCGGCTTGAGGAGATGCTCACGGACACGCGCAGCCAGCTGACTGAGGGCAATAACGCGCGCGGTTCGCTCGCGACCATATCGGGGCAGATCCGTATCGCGGAATCCGACCTGCTGACCCGGCAGGAGCTTCTGGCCGCGGCTGCCACCCAGATGGAAACCGCGCGGATCGAGGCCAACAAGCAGGTGCGCTACCTGTCGCTTTCGGTCGCGCCCGTGGCCCCGGACGAGGCGACCTATCCCAAGGCCTTCCTGAACACGGTCGTGGCCTTCCTTATTTTCGCAGGCATCTATCTGATGCTTTCGCTCACCGCGTCGATTCTGCGCGAACAGGTGTCCTCATGAAACATATCAAGATCGGCGATGTCAGTTTCGGCAACGACCTGCCCCTCGGGTTGATTGCGGGTCCGTGCCAGCTTGAAACCCTCGACCACGCGCTGATGATCGCGGAACGCGTGGCCAAGGCCGCCGCAGCGGCCGGGGCGGGCTTCGTCTTCAAGGCCAGCTATGACAAGGCCAACCGCACCTCGCTTTCCGGCCGGCGCGGGATCGGGATGGAGGAAGGGTTGCGGATGCTCGAGGAGGTCCGCAACCGGATCGGCTGCCCGGTCCTGACCGACGTTCACGACATCCCCCAGGCCCGCGCGGCGGGGGCGGTGGTCGACGTGATCCAGATTCCGGCCTTCCTGTCGCGCCAGACCGACCTGCTGCTCGCGGCGGGCGAAACGGGTGCAGTCGTCAATATCAAGAAGGGCCAGTTCCTTGCGCCCTGGGACATGCCGAACGTGGCCGACAAGGTCGCCTCGACCGGAAACGACCGGATCATGCTGACCGAGCGCGGCGTCAGCTTCGGCTACAACACCCTTGTCGCCGACATGCGCAGCCTGCCGATCATGGCGCGGACAGGATATCCGGTCATCATGGACGCGACCCATTCGGTGCAGCAGCCGGGCGGTCAGGGCGGCTCCTCGGGCGGGCAGAGGGAATTTGCGCCGGTCATGGCGCGTGCCGCGGTCTCGCTGGGCGTGGCCGGGGTTTTCATCGAGACCCATCAGGATCCCGACAATGCCCCCTCGGACGGGCCGAACATGATCCGGCTGGAAAAGATGCCGGCGCTGATCGAATCGCTGATGCGGTTCGACCGGCTCGCCAAGTCCGACCCGGTCATGGACTGAGCCTCAGGCCGCGGCGATTCCCTTCGCCGCGGCATGGGCCGAGGCCCAGGCCCATTGGAAATTGTATCCGCCGAGCCAGCCGGTCACATCGACGACCTCGCCGATGAAGTAGAGGCCCGGCTGGCCGCGCGCCTGCATGTCGCGCGCATTGAGGTCGCGGCAGTCGACGCCGCCCAGCGTCACCTCGGCCGTGCGCCAGCCTTCGGAACCGACCGGGCGCAGTCGCCAGCGATGCACCCGGTCCGCAATCGCGTCGATCCGGGTATTCGGCTGGTCCGCAAGACGGGCACCCTCGAAGCCAATCTCGGCCGCGATCTGGTCAGCAAGCCGACCCGGCAGGATGCGGCCAAGGGCGGTGGCGACCGCCACGCGCCCGCCCTGCCCGCGCTGGGTCCGAAGCTCCTCGGCCACGTCCCGATCTGGCGCCAGATTGACCTCGATCTCGTCTCCGGGCTTCCAGAAGCTGGAGATTTGCAGGATCGACGGCCCCGAAAGCCCGCGATGCGTGAAAAGCAAGCCATCGCGGAAACGTGTGGCCGCGCGACCCTGCCCGTGGCTGACCTCGGCCTCGACCGAGGCACCCGCCAGCGGACGGCAGAGGTCGAGGTCCTGGGTCGCGAAAGTCAGCGGCACCAGCGCCGCACGCGGCTCGATCAGGCGCAGACCGAATTGCTGGGCCAGATCATAGCCGAAGCCGGTCGCGCCCATCTTGGGGATCGACTTGCCGCCCGTCGCGACGATCAGGTTGCGCGCCGCCACGGGACCGCGGCTGGTCTGGACCAGATAGCCGCCCTCCCGCGCCTCGACCTTGCCGATCGTGGTCTCGAGCCATAGTTGCGCGCCGCGCATCCGGTGCAGCAGCATGTCGATGATCTGGCGCGCGCTCTCGTCACAGAAAAGCTGGCCCAGCGTCTTTTCGTGCCAGGCGATGCCGGCGCGATCGACCATCGCCACGAACTCGGCCGCGGTGAACCCGGCAAGGGCCGAGGCGCAAAAGCGCGGATTCTGCGACAGGAATCGTTCGCGGCTGGTCGCGAGATTGGTAAAATTGCAGCGCCCGCCGCCCGAGATCCTGATCTTTTCCCCCGGCGACCGGGCGTGATCAACCACCAGAATGCGCGAGGGTTCGATGTGCTTCGCGACCTCGACCAGCGAGCCTGCGCAGAAAAGGCCGGCCGCGCCCGCGCCAAGAATGAGGGTATCGACATGTTCCATGGACGGCGCATAACCGCCCCGGATTTTGCCCACAAGAATTTTCGAAAACCCTCTTGCACCCCCCTGTATGCTTGGATAGATACCCCTCCACAGAGTTGGGGCGTGGCCAAGTGGTAAGGCAACGGTTTTTGGTACCGTGTACCGTAGGTTCGAATCCTACCGCCCCAGCCAAATAATCTTTCCGTTCATCATCAGCGCATTAGCCCGGTTTCATGCGGGCCAAATAGCGCAGCTTGTCCGTTATCGCGGGCCCTTCCAGACTGCCCACGACTCGTTGACGATAACCGGTAACGCCCCCCGGCATTCAGATCACGTTCGGCACGACATGGCGAAAGACGATGTTCTTGTCGAAACCCTTCGGCCGCTCCTGACGCTTGCCGAATTTCGGTTTGTCGAACTTGATCCGCTCATAGGGGATCGACTGAAGAAGATGCGTGATCGCGTTGATTCTGGCGCGTTTCTTGTCGCTCGAATCGACGACCCACCAGGGCGCGTGGTCGGTGTCGGTCTTCTGGATCATCTCGGCATAGGCGGCGGTATAGTCCCACCAGCGGCGATAGGATTCGACGTCCATCGGGCTCAGCTTCCATTGCCTCACCGGATCATCGGCGCGCTGGCGGAAGCGGCGCTCCTGCTCCTCCTCCGAGACGTCGAGGAAGTATTTGAGCAGGATGATCCCCGAGCCGACCAGCCATGCCTCAAGCTGGGGCAGCCCCTTCAGGAAGGCCTCGACCTTGGCTTCCTCGGTAAAGCCCATGACCCGCTCGACGCCGGGGCGATTATACCAGCTGCGATCGAAGATCACGATCTCGCCCGCGGCGGGCAACTGGCTGATATAGCGCTGCATGAAGATCTGCGATTTCTCGCGGTCGCTGGGCGAGGGCAGCGCCACGACGCGGAACACGCGCGGGCTGACCTTTTCGGTGATCCGCTTGATCAGGCCGCCCTTGCCCGCGGCATCGCGCCCTTCGAAGATCACGACGATGCGCGCGCCGCTGTGCTTCACCCAGGCCTGAAGATGCGCCAGCTCGACCTGGAGGCGCGCGATCTCCTTCTCATAGGTCTTGCGGTCAAGCTTCGTGATCTCGGCCGCCGGGGCGGCTTCTTCCAGAACATCCTTGCTTTTCTTGGCCATGGACTTCTCTCCTCATGTCCGCGATGGGTCGTTGCTTTCTTCCAGAACACCGGGCGCCGCGTCATCATAGGCGCGCAGTGCGTCATCAAGGTCATCAAAGATCATCGCCCGGCCAATGGCGTCGGCGAGGCCGCAACGCTCCAGCAGGACGGCCACATCCGACTGCACCTCGCACAGGCCCAGCCGGATGCCGCGCGCCACGAGGTCGCGGTGAAAATCCTCCAGCATGGCGATAGCGGTGCTGTCGATCTGGGTCACCGCCGCCGCGTCGATGATCAGCCAGCGCGCGGGGGGCGAGGACGCGAGTGCGATCTCACGCAGCCGCTTCTCGACATGGTCGGTGTTGAAAAACAGCATGTTGCCCTGAATGAAACAGATGGTCAGGCCGGGAATCTGCCTGACCTCGGGCGAGCGGTGCAGCTTGTAGAAGCCGAGGCGACCGGGAATCTGTCCCAGCAGCACCACGCGCGGCTGCATCTCCTTCAGGATCACATAGGCGAAGGTCGCGATGATCGCGACGACGACGCCTTGCAGCACGCCAAAGCTGATCGCCCCGGCCATCGCGATCAGGGCAAAGCCGAACTCGACCCGGCTGATCCGCCAGATCTGCCGCAGACCGTCAAGGTCGATCACGCTCAGCGCCGCCGCGACAAGAATGGCGCCAAGTGCTGGAACGGGCAGGATCCGCAGATAGCCGCCAAGGAAAGTGACCGCGATGGCAAGTGCGACCGCCGCCGCAAGCCCGGCAAGCTGGGACTTCCCCCCGATCGAGAGGTTCACCGCCGTGCGGGAATCCGACGAGGTGACGGGAAAGCCGCCCAGAAGACCCGAGGCGACGCTTGCCGCCCCGAAGCCCCGCAATTCGGCATTCGGATCGACCTCCTCGCCCGTCTGCGCCGCGAAACTGCGCGCGGTGATGATGCCCGCGCCGAAGCTGACGACAAAGACCGCGGCCGAGCCCATCAGCAGCTCTGTGATCGGCAACCCTGCCGGGAACGACAGGCTGGGCATGGGCAGGCCGGTAGGCAGGCTTCCGACGACCTTGATCCCCATGCCCTCGAAGTCGAAAGCCGCGGAAAGCACGCCGGACAGGATCACGACGATTACCGGCCCCGGAATGCTCACGGGCCGGATGCTGACCAGTTGCAGGATCAGGAACATCGCGCAGGCAAGCAGCAGCGACGGGCCGTGAATGGCCCCCGCATTCTGGAACAGCTCCCACAAAGGTTCGATCAGCCCTTCGGATTCTATCCTGAGGCCGGTGACCCGGCCGATCTGCCCGACCATGATCGAGATCGCGACGCCGATGAAAAACCCCGCAAGGATCGGGCGCGACAGAAGGTTGGCGATATTGCCGAGTCTCAGGGCGCTGGCGGCAAAGCAGATGATGCCAACGCCCAGCGACAGAATCGCCGCGACGCCGGCAAGCTGGTCGCGGGAAAGCCCCGGCACCTGCTGGGCGACGGTGGCAAGCACGGCCGCAAGGACCGCCATGGTCGCGGCATCCGGCCCGACGATCAACCTGCGCGAGGGGCCAAGCAGCGCATAGCCGATCACCGAACCGATGCTGGCATAGATCCCGGTCTCTGCAGGTAGCCCGGCAATTGCCGGATAGGCGATCGCGCTGGGAAGGCCGACGGCGGCAATGGCCAGCCCGGCCGAAATATCAGAAGGCAACCATGCGGCACGATAGCCGCGCAGGCTGGGCAGGAGCCGCAAATTTCGCCCCTCTGGCGAAGATGGCGGAGGGATGTTCACCACAAGCTGGCACCTCGCCCTGCGGCCCACTCGCGGGGGCCATGGGACGAAAGATATTGCCGGAAGCTTTTATGTCTACAGAGATTTTGCTCAGGCCGGAAAAACGTGCCCGGACGGCGATCGGAAAGCCCTCCGGGTCCTCGCGCGCCTCAAGGCTGCGCTCAACCGTTGAGGGTTTTCAGGATCAGGTCCGCCCGCTCCGCGAACTCGTCCCGGCCCGCGGGCAGCTCGAGGTCGCCGATGCGCTGCTGCCAGTCCGCCGTGGCCGAGGCCAGACCATTGGGCAGGCCCAGCTCGACCAGCGTTTCGCCTACCTCGCGCATCTCGGCGGCGCGGCGGCGGCCATGGACCATCATCCGTTCGAGGTTGTAGGCCGCCTGGCGCGGCCATTCGATAGCGGGATTGGAGGCCTGAAGCGAGGCGAGGACTTGCGCCTCGACCCCGGCACGCCGGGCGGCCAGCAGGCATTCGGCGGTCAGCGCCTCCATCCCCTTGATCATCACCGAGCGGATCATCTTGATCGAGGAGGCGTCACCGACCGCCTCGCCCGCGACCGTGGCCCGCATGTCCAGCGCGGCCAGAACCTCGGCCGCCTCGGCCGCATGGGGACCGGCGATCAACAGCGGGGTGTGGTGCAGCTTGGGATGGACCGGCGCCATGATCGCCATGTCGACATAGCGCCCGCCCGCCGCCGCGACGATCCCGGCTGCGCGCCGTTTCGCGCCGGGCGAGCAGCTGTTGCCGTCGAACCAGAACGCGCCGGGGGCGAGGGAACCGGCCGCCTGCTCTGCCGCCTCGACCGCGCGATCAGCTGTCACCAGACAGAAGACCGCCCCCGCCCCCGCAAGGGCCGAAGCCCGGTCTGCGGCCAGCGCGACGCCCGCGCGCCCGGCGCGCGCCTGCGGCATGGCCGCCGTCGCGGGGTCGTCGCATTTGATGTCATAGGCCCGTGTCCGGGTCGCGACATCGCTGCCCCAGCCGGTCGCGAAGGCCTCGGCCGCTTCGCCAAATCCGATGAAGGCCAGTTTCCCTGAAAGGGCGTCGAAATCGGTCATGCTCATCCTCCGGTTTTCGCAAGGACTAGCGCGCCACCCACGCCGCGCAAGTCGCCATAGCTCGGGCTTATGGACTCTGCCGCGCTTCGGAATTGCGCCCGCCATCCCCCTCGCCCAGAACCGGCCCCGGACTGCGAGGGAGAAGGACAGGATGAGCGATCCGTTTCTGGAACTGCTGGGCCCGGCCGGATGGCGTTCCGGGGCCAGCGAGATGCAGCCTTATGCCCGCGACTGGCTGGACCGCTGGGGCGAGGTGCCGCTTGGCGTCGCCCTGCCCGCCTCGACCGGCGAGGTGGCGGCGGTGATGCGCCTTGCCGCCCGGTTGGACCTTACCGTCACCCCGCAGGGCGGGAACACCGGGCTGAACGGCGGCAGCGTGATCTCCTCCGGGCAGCGCGGCATCATCCTGTCGCTGGCCCGGATGAACCGCATCCACGCCATCGACGCGGTCGAGATGACGGCGACGGTCGATGCGGGCCTTGTGCTGCAATCGCTGCATGAGGCGTTGGCCCCGCAAGGGCTGATCTTTCCCCTGCATCTGGGGGCCGAGGGCAGCGCGCAGATCGGCGGATTGATCGCCACCAATGCCGGCGGCAGCCTTGCCCTGCGTTATGGCATGATGGAGGCGCAGGTTCTGGGCCTCGAGGTCGTGCTGCCCGATGGCGAGGTCTGGGACGGGATGCGCGCGCTGATCAAGGACAATACCGGCCTGCAATTGCGCAAGCTGTTCTGCGGGGCCGAGGGCAGGCTGGGCGTGGTCACCCGCGCCATCCTGCGCCTTCATCCCGCCCCCGCGACGCGGGCGACGGCCCTGCTCGCCGTGGCGGATCTTGAAACCATGCTGCGCCTTGGCGCAGAGCTTCGCCGCGAGGTGGGCGACCAGCTTACGGCGATGGAGTTCTTCTGCGAGACCGGGCTCGCGATGCTGCTGCGTCACCTGCCCGACCTGTCGCGGCCCGTCGATACGCGCGGCCCCTTCTATCTGCTGGTCGAACTGGCGACCCCGCGCGCGGGCGTCGATCTGCAGGCGTTGCTGACGGATCTGCTGGAAGCCGCCTTCGAGCAGGGCGAGGTTCTGGACGGCACCGTCGCGGCCTCGGACGCGCAGCGCGCCGCGCTCTGGCGCCTGCGCGAGGAGATGCCCGAGGGGCAGCGCCGCGAAGGGCCGCAGATCAAGCATGACGTGGCCGTCCCGGTCTCACGCCTCGCCGAGTTCGTGGATGGGGTGGAGGAGAGATTGCCGCCCATCTTGCCGGGGGTCCGCATCAACCCCTTCGGTCATCTGGGCGACGGCAACGTGCATTTGAACCTCTCGCCCCCCGTCGGATCGGATTTCGCCGGGCGCGAGGCGGCGCTTTCGGACGCGGTCTATGACCTCGCGGCGGAGCTGGGTGGCAGCTTCTCGGCCGAGCATGGGTTGGGTCAGGCCAAGGTCGCCTTGGCCGACCGGCTGCGCGGCGCGACCGAGCGTCGCCTGATGGCCGCCCTGATCGCCGCCGTCGATCCCGAGGGACGCATGAACCCCGGAAAGATCGTCCGGCCGGCGCGTTCCGCTGCCGATATAGCCTAAGCTTATTCCCGACGGATCAAATCTGAATTGTCCTATCGCGCCCGCCTCCGCAAAAGGGAAAGCAAGGGGAGAGTTCCGGGCATCGCGGCAATGCGATGACGGGGCACGGAGTTCAGGAGGAAACGGATGGATGGAATCCTTCAGTCGCTGGGGGTGATCTTCAGCCTGTCGGGCGTGGCGGTGCTGCTGATCGGCGCACTTTTGGGGATCGTCATCGGCGCATTGCCGGGGCTTGGCCCGTCGATCGGGCTGAGCCTGCTCATCCCCTTCACCTATACGATGTCCCCCGAGCTCAGCATGTTGCTGATGATCTCGCTTTACACCTCGGCGGAATATGGCGGCTCGATCAGCGCGATCCTGCTTTCCACGCCGGGAACCGCGGCGGCGGCGGCGACGGCGATCGACGGGTATGCGATGGCGCAGAAGGGGCGCGCGAACGAGGCGATCTCGATCTCGCTGACCGCCTCGACCGTGGGCGGCGTCCTTGGTGGGCTGGCGCTGCTGCTTTTGGCGATGCCGCTTGCCAGTCTGGCGCTGAAATTCGGCCCCGCCGGCTATTTCGCCGTGGGCCTGTTCGGGCTGAGTTCGGTCGCCGCGCTTTCTGGCGGCTCGCTGGTCAAGGGCCTGCTGGGTGCGGCGCTGGGGCTGGCGCTGGCCACCGTCGGGATCGACCCCATCGCCGGCGTCCCGCGCTTCACCTTCGGCCAGTTCGAGCTTTATGAGGGCGTGCCCTTCCTTGCGGCGCTGATCGGCCTTTTTGCCGTCTCCGAGGCGATGGCGCTGGCCGAGAAGCACGCCCGCGCCCTGCCGATGGTCAAGGAAAAGGTGGGGCATGTCTTCATGTCCATGGACCTCTGGCGCGAGACTTGGCGGTCGATGGTCTCCGGCTCGGTCATCGGGACGCTTCTGGGCATCCTGCCCGGCGTCGGCGGCAATATCGCCTGCTGGGTGGCGCGCGACTATGCCCGCGCCCGTGACCCGAAGCCCGAGGAATACGGCAAGGGTGCCGCGAACGGCATCGCGGCCCCCGAGGCCTCGAACAACGCGACCGTGGGGGGCGCGCTGGTGCCGATGCTGGCCCTTGGCGTGCCGGGCTCGCCCACCATCGCGATCATGATGGGCGCGCTGATCATGCATGGCCTGCATCCCGGCCCGCAGCTTTTCACCGAAGCGCCAACGCTGGTCTATGCGATCCTTTTCGGCGTCATCATCGCCTCGCTGGTGCAATATCTGGTCGGCTCGCTGTTCCTGCCGATCATCGCGCGCAGCGTGATGCTGCCGGACGGGGTCATCGCGGCGGGGATTATGGCCTTCGCCGTGCTGGGCGCCTTCGCCATCCGCAACCTGATGTTCGATGTCTGGATGACGCTGGGCTTCGGCCTGCTGGGCTATGCGATGAAGAAGCTCGACTTCCCGGTCGCGCCGGTGATCCTCGCCATGGTGCTGGGTTATCTGGTCGAGTCGAGCTATCGCACCGCGCTGGTGTCCTCGCAGGGGGATTACTCGATCTTCGTGACCGATCCGATCAGCCTGCTGTTCCTGATCCTCAGCCTGATCAGCGTGCTGGTGCCGGTGCGCCGCGCATGGCGCGCAAGGCGCGCGCGGGCCGTGGTCACCGAATGAAACATTCAAAGGGGAGAGAGAAGATGACGATTTCATATCCGATCGCGCGGCCCATCGCCGCGCGCCTGCGGGGCCTCGCGAGGGTGGCGGTGGCGACCTTCGGCCTTGCCGCCGCAACGATGGCCCTGCCCCAGAGCGCCGCGGCCGAGTTCCCGGAAAAGCCGGTAACGCTGGTTGTCTGGTCGGGTGCCGGTGGTGCCCTCGACACCTACGGCCGCAAGCTGGCCGAGCTGCTGGAGCGGGAATCCGGCTGGACCGTCAAGGTCGACAACCGCCCCGGCGGCAGCGGCGCGGTCGGGCTCTCTCAGATCGTCACGCAGCCCGCGGATGGCTACAATATCCTCGTGCTGACCGGGACGCTGACCTTCGGCATCGCGCAGGGCCTGATCCCGTTCAAGCTGGATGACCTGCGCCTGCTGCGCGCCATGCAGTCCGAGCCTTCGTCGCTCGCCGTGATGAAGGACAGCCAGTTCCAGACCGTGCAGGACTTCGTCGATTACATGAAGGCCAATCCGAACGGGCTGAAGGTCGGCGGCCATTCCTCGGGCGGGTTCCACCAATACATGCTCTACCAGATGATGAAGCAGGGCGGCTTCGAAAGCGGCTGGATCCCGCATGACGCCTCGGGCAAGGTCACGCTGAGCCTGCTGGGCAATCATATCGACGCGGCGATGATGACACCCTCCACCGGGCTTTCCCAGGTCAAGAGCGGCGATATCCGCCTGCTCGGCGTCACCACCGCCGAACGCTCCTCCTTCCTGCCCGATGCGCCGACCTTCAAGGAACAGGGCTTCGACCTTGAAGGCGCGATCTGGCGCGGCATCGCCGTCAAGGCCGGGACGCCCGATGACGTGGTGGCCAGCATCCAGACCGCCATCGACAAGGTGACGGCCTCGGAGGACTGGAAGAAATTCCAGGACGAGCAATTGCAGGACAGCCCGAACTGGGCCGAGGCTGAGTTCACCGAACGCACCCGCAAGGATCTTGAGGAGCAGCGCGAGTTCCTGAAATCCGCCGGTTTCGTCGAATGACGGCGCCGCTTGAGACCAGTCCTGACCGGAAAATTCCGGTCAGCGAGCTTGCGGCAGCGCTCATCTGTCTTGCCGCAAGCGCGGGTTTCGTTGCCCTTGCGATGGCCTTGCCCGCGGGGCATTCGCGCGGCGATGTCGGTCCGGGCGCCTTGCCCGAGCAGATCGGCATATTCGGTATGATCTGCGCCGCCTGCTATCTCGTCTCGGTCCTGCGCGGGGGCTTCGCGGGGAAGGCTGGACAGTTCACGGATACGCCGCGCGCGCTCGCATGTTTCGCGATCTTCGCGATCGGCATGGCGGTGGTCCCGTGGCTGGGGCTGGCGCTGGCGCTCTCGGTCGCCGCTGCGGTGCTGACGCTGCTGTTCCAGGGCGAACGCCGCTGGCCCCGCGCAGCCGCGACCGGCATCGGCCTGTGGCTGATCGCGACCCTGCTGTTCCAGAAGCTTCTGGGCCTTCCCCTGCCGTAACCGGAGGCGCGCGCGGCCTCAGACATTGCAAGCCGCTGGTCGCCATGCCCCCGGTCAGGCCTCGCCTCGACCGGGGGCTGTCCTTCGTGGCCAAGGCAAGGGAAACCTTTCCCTGCCAGTTGGGATGACAGACATGAGCGACGCCCGCCATTTGCACGACCTCCGCAAAGGGGTTAGGCAGAGGGCCGTTGCCAAGGACCGCGCCATGCTTCCCAGTCTTCGCCATCTCAGGATGTTTCTCGCGCTGGGGCGCAGCAATTCGGTGACGCGCGCGGCCGAGCTTTGCCATGTCTCGCAGCCTGCGGTAACGCAGGCGATGGGCCGGATCGCGCAGGAAACCGGGCAGGTGCTGTTTCACCGCAGCCCGCAGGGCCTGTTCCTGACCGAAGCGGGAGAGGTTCTTGCCCATCGCGCCACGCGGGCGCTGCGCCTCCTCGACGCCGCAATGGCGGATATGGCGCGCCCAGTCAGGGTACAGGCGACATGGGCGCAGCTTTCGGCACTGATCGCTGTGACCGAGACCGAGAACTTCACCCTTGCCGCGCGCAGGCTGGGGCTTGCGCAACCGACGGTGCATCGCTCGACGACGACGCTGGAGCAGGCGGCGGGGCTTGCGCTGTTCCAGCGCACCGCGCATGGGCTGATCACGACGCGAGCAGGGCAACAGCTGGCCCAGGCCGCCCGCCTCGCCATGGCCGAGATCGACCAGGCCGCCTCGGACCTTGCCGCGCTGGCCGGGCGCGAGGTCGGGCGGATCGTCATCGGCGCCCTTCCCCTCTCACGGTCGGGCTGGCTGCCCTCGGCGATCCTGAAATTCCGCGAGCGTCGTCCCAGCTTTCCCTTCGAGGTCATCGACGGCCGCTATGACGAGCTTCTCCTCGGGCTGCGCCGGGGCGAAATCGACATGATGCTGGGCGCGTTGCGCCTGCCCAGCCCGATCGAGGACATTGTGCAGGAACGGCTATTCGACGACGAGGTGGTTGTCGTCGCGCGAAAAGACCACCCGCTGCTTGCTGCCAGCCCGATCGGGACCGCCGATCTTGCCCGCTATCCCTGGGTGATGCCACGGCGACCGACCCCGATCCGCGGTATCCTCGACAGGCTGCTGGCCGGACATGACCCGGCGAATGTCATCGAGACCTCCTCGGTCATCATGATGCGCGAGATCCTGCGAGGCAGCGATCATCTGGGCGGCATCTCCCGCATGCAGGCCGAGGTCGAGGCCCCGTCCCTCGCCATCCTGCCCCTGCGCCAGCCGGGCGCGATGCGCCCGATCGGCCTGACGACCCGCGCGGGCTGGGAGCCGACGCGGGCGCAATGCGAGTTCATCGAGATCCTGCGCCAATTCGCCCAGCAACCCGACTGAGCGATCGGCCAGCCAAGCGGAGCCTGAACCGGATAACGCTTCGCAGAATTGAAAAAGCCCCGGATCTACCCGAGGCTTTTCAAAGGAATAATGGTGGGCGATAACGGATTTGAACTGGTAGTTCATAACGTAAAATCAATGACTTACGATACATTTTGTAACATTGTGACGCCCCCAAAAATGGGCATGATGACGTTGCGTCACAGATGATGCCGCAGTGCAGAAAGGGCGGGGATTGCTCCCCGCCCTTCGCCATGAGCGAGACAGATATTACCGGCACCGCGCAACCGGAGTTGGTCGCCGTGCCGTCTCGGGGTTTTCGACTGCCGGTCGCGCACTCACCGAGTAATCGCAGCACCATCGCGGCTCATTGGCTAGCCGCCGGGTGTGCCAACCCGACACATAGATATACCGGCACGGGCGGGATCAGTCGCAAAGGCACTCGGGAAATTCGCTCGGCGCATAGAGCGCCGAGGCAAGGGCAAGCTAGGCTGCCTGCCGGAAGCTGGGCGACGTTGCCATGACTTCCTCTACCTCCAACTCCATGAAGGCAACTGCAACGCGGTCGATATGCTTCAAGCGGCGTTCGGCGCTCTTGCGATAGTGAGCCTCCGTCCATCCCGGTTCCTGTTGGCTCGGAACGAAATGGCCGGTTTCCATGTCGGCAAGCTCCTTCATGACTTTCACCCGGTGATAGTCGATCACTAGGGTCCAGACTCATTGAGTTTCGGAGCCAGAACAAGACGGTTGCGGCTAGCAAGATCGCAGAGAAGAAGGTTTCCGGGCACCGGTCGTATCGGGTCGCGACGCGCCGCCAATCCTTCAGGCGGCCGAACATGATCTC
>NZ_DATMFA010000124.1:0-2257 GCF_035556475.1 Paracoccus sp. (in: a-proteobacteria)
GTCGTTGCGGTCTGGCAGGCCGAGATGTTCCTTGGGGGTGACGTAGCACAGCATCGCCGTGCCGAACCAACCGATCATTGCCGCACCAATGGCGCTGGTGATGTGGTCATATCCCGGTGCGATGTCGGTCGTCAGCGGCCCCAGCGTGTAGAATGGCGCCTCGTGGCAATGCTTGAGTTGTTCGTCCATATTGGCCTTGATCTTGTGCATCGGCACATGACCTGGACCCTCGATCATGACCTGACAATCCTTGGCCCAGGCGATCTTGGTCAGCTCACCCAGCGTTCGCAATTCGGCGAATTGCGCCTGATCATTGGCATCGGCGATGGAACCCGGGCGCAGTCCGTCCCCAAGCGAAAACGACACGTCATAGGCCCGCATGATGTCGCAGATCTCGTCGAAACGTTCATAGAGGAAGCTCTCGCGGTGGTGGTGCAGACACCATTTCGCCATGATCGAGCCGCCACGGCTGACGATCCCGGTCACCCGCTTGGCTGTCATCGGAATGAAGGCCAGCCGCACGCCTGCATGGATGGTGAAGTAATCCACGCCCTGCTCAGCCTGTTCGATCAATGTATCGCGGAAGATTTCCCATGTCAGATCCTCGGCCACGCCGCCGACCTTTTCCAGCGCCTGATAGAGCGGCACGGTGCCGATCGGGACCGGCGCGTTGCGAATGATCCAGTCGCGAATGTTATGGATGTTGCGGCCCGTGGACAGGTCCATCACCGTATCCGCGCCCCAACGGATCGCCCAGACCATCTTCTCGACCTCTTCCTCCATACTGGAGGTCACGGCGGAGTTGCCGATATTGGCGTTGATCTTCACCTTGAAGCTGCGGCCGATGATCATCGGCTCCAGCTCGCGATGGTTGATATTCGCCGGGATGATGGCGCGACCGGCGGCGATCTCGGCGCGGACAAACTCCGGGGTGACGAGATCGGGCAGGGTCGCACCGAAAGGCTCGCCGTCGCGAATAGGCGCAGCCTTGCGGCCCTCGTTCTCTCGGATCGCCACAAATTCCATCTCGGGCGTGATCAGCCCGGCGCGGGCATAGGCGAGTTGCGTCACCGCCCGTCCCCCGGTTGCACGCAGGGGCGGTCGCTGCAGCGGGAACGCCGGGGTGAGCCTTGCGCCTTGCGCAAAACCATTATCGGCGGCTGTCACCGTTCGGCCTGGATAGGTCTCGACATCACCGCGCTGGCGCAGCCAGTCGCCCCGCATATCCGCCAATCCTTTGGCAATGTCGACCTGGACCGCCGGATCGGTATAGGGACCGGAGCTGTCGTAAATGCTCAAAGGCGCTTCGGATGAGATGGTGATTTCGCGCAGGGGCACGCGGATATTGTGCAACTGGCCCGAGAGATGGATCTTGCGCGATGCGGGCAAGGCGCCGGTGGTGATGTTCAGTTTCGTCATCTGGTCCTTCCTTTCGAAAAGACCCAAGCGAAACCGGGCAGAAAGGGGCCACTGACCCCGCAATCCGGGCCCATGGCCCGAAAGGACCGCCCCGCTGATGCTTTGGGGAGATTGCCCTTCGGTCTTCCTACGCCAGTGTCAACTGGGTCAGGTTCAAAGGGTCGCATCACCGGGGTTTCCCCCTGTCAGCCTCTCAGTCCCCTAGGCGGGACTCCCCTGACGTGGCGGCAAGCTGGCGCTTTTGCGTGTCGTCGTCAACTGGAAATGGGGACGATCGCCGGATCGGCGGTGAGACTGTTTTTGCGTGCGAGCTTGGTCGCGGTCAGTATCCCGCCCGGGCGAGATAGGTTTCCAAATGGGCAATGGCTTTGGCCCGGACCCAGCGCGACAGTGCCGGGGTGAGCCCGGCGATGCCCTGAGGATCGATCTCCTGGCAGAGCCGGGTATGCGCCGCCTTCGGCTTGAAGCTCTTCATCGAAGCGCAGGCCTTGATCAGCGTGCCATCGACCGAAAAATGGTCATCTGACAAGAGCGGCGCGACCTCGCGATGAGCCAGGATCGCCGCCTTGACCTTGCGCGACATCTCGGTCGTCAGCAGCCGGTCGCGGTTCTTTGTGAAAATCCGTCGGCCCCCAGACCGGATCATCGATACCGAGGCCGACGAACCAGCGGAACATCAAGTTATACTGCATCTGTTCCATCAACTGTCGCTCTGATCGGACCGAGAACAAGATCTGGAGCAGGCTGGCCCGGATCAGTCGTTCCGGCGCGATCGAGGGGCGGCCAAAATCGATATAAAGATGATCGAAATCGTCATCGAGGCTGGCCAGCGCGTCGT
>NZ_DATMFA010000125.1:0-3200 GCF_035556475.1 Paracoccus sp. (in: a-proteobacteria)
CCGCACCCGGCGTCGCACCTGCGCCTCGGTCACGGCGAAGGCACTGACAACCTGCGCAATGCTGGCCTGCCCTTCCGAGAGCATTCGGTAATAGGCGCGGATTTCATCGGCGGGATGCAGCGCCTCGCGCGCGGTATTCTCGGTGCTGGCCCAGAGCAGCGCCATATCGCGATCCCCGGTCAGCCGCACCGCGACCTCTGCCAGACCTCTGCCGCGTTCGGCCAGCCATTGCAGGGCCCGCAATCGGCGGCCACCCGCGACGATGCCGATCCTGCCTGGGGAAGAGCTTGTCGCGATAAACCAGATTGAGCAGCGCCATGGGCTTCTTGCGCAGGGAATGGATGACATGGTGGTAGTTCACCACCTGATCATTCTTGCCGTTGGCTTGGGCCCGACCCCGCGGAAGGTTCAGCAGATGGGTTCCGCCCACGAAGATCTCCAGCCGATCATCGAACAGGCACACCCGCAATCGATGACCGATCAGGCGAGAGGGCACGGTGTAGAAGACCTTGCGCAAGGTGAAGCCGCCGGTGCCCGTGACAGTGACGATCACCTCCTCGAAATCGGTGCTGCGCCGAGCCGGCAGCTCCTGCAGATGGCCGCGTTCGGCCGAGATACTCTTGCTGCGCGCGGCATTCCTGCGCCCGACGATCTCGTCGACGAAGGCACGGTAACTGCCGAGGTCATCGAAGTCGCAAGTGCCGCGCATCAGCAAGGCATCCCTTATCGCCCCCTTGAGATGGCCATGGGCGCTCTCGATCGAACCGTTCTCATGAGCGACGCCCTTGTTGTTCCACGTCGGCACCATGCGGTAATGGGCGCACAGGGCCTCATATCGCATCGTCAGATCTGTCCGGGCCTCGGCATCAAGGTTGCGGAACGCGGCCGAGAGGCTGTCGGTGCGATGGGCTGCGGGGACGCCGCCTGCCATCCACAGCGCGTTTTGAAGCCCTTCGGCCAGGGCCACGAAACTCTCGCCGCCGAGAATGACATGAGCATGCTCAAACCCGGACCATGGCAGACGGAAGTGATAGAGCAGATGATCAAGCCGTTCGCCCGACAGCGATCCCGAGCGCGCCCATATCGGCGAAATCCGACAGGCCGAGCCGGCCCGGTTCATGGACCTGCCGGAAGATCACCTCCTGATCCTCCCCATGCAGCGCTCGCCAGGATCGGATCCGGCGCTCCAGGGTCCGCCGGATGCCCGGCTGCAACTCGGGATGACGGCGCAGCATCTCCTCGAAGATGGCGACGGGCCGTAGTCCGGGAGCCGATTGCAGCAAAGGCACCACCTCGGCATCAAAAATTTGCTCAAGTGGGTCGGGGCGACGGCGGCCACGAGGTTCGCCTTTCTGCGAGGGCCGCCGCGTGTCCTGCGCGATCCGGTAGCCCGTCGCCCGGCTCAGGCCCGCCTTGGCAGCGGCGGTCTCAATTGGATGGTCCTGTCTCAGCTTCATGAAAAGCCTCGTCTGATGATCGGTTACATGGCGCCCCGGCACAAAGGTGGTTCTCCAATCCTGAAAACCACCAGTGTAACGAGGCGACCGCGATCACAGACCCCGGAAATTTGGGCGCAACGGCCTGTGCATGCCTCCGGTCGGGCTACGCCCTCCCTACGTCATGCACAGGCCGTTCCGTCTCATCCTGATTGACGCGGAATCTCATCCTGTTTGTCGCGTGCCATCGGCCTCTGGAAACGCCAAAACCGGCCGTTGCAGAATGAGTTGAACAGCAGAAAAGGCGAGCAATATCAGGATGACCGGTCTATGATCGGGACATGTCCACCTCCCCGCCTATCGATCTTTCCGCCATCCCTGAAAACCAACGTGCTGCTGTGCTGGCAGTGCTGCACCAACGGGATGCGCTGCGGGAAACAAACCGGACGCTGGAGCATCTCATTGCCGAGCTGAACCAAGTCGCGTATGGCAAGCGCTCCGAGAGACTGAGCGACGACGAGCGCCCGCTGGCCTTCGAGGATCTCGAAGCTGCCATGGCCGAGGCCGAGACCCGGCAGGATGCGGAGGCTGCGCCCCTCGCGCCGTCGCGGCGGACCGCGCGCCGCAATCGCGGGCATCTTCCGGCGGGCCTTCCGTGCTTCGAACGGGTGATCGAGCCGGATAGCCTGCTCTGTCCTTGTGGCTGCGGCGAGATGCACCGGATCGGAGAAGACCGCACGGATCGGCTGGACATCGTGCCCGCGCAGCTGCGGGTCATCGTCACCATCCGTCCCAAATATGCCTGCCGCCGGTGCGCCGAGGGTGTTACCCAAGCACCAGCACCTGCACATCTGATCGAAGGAGGTCTGCCCACCGAGGGTGCCCTCGCGCATGTGCTTGTCAGCAAGTGTGCCGACCACCTTCCCTTATACCGCCAGAGCCAGATCCTGGCCCGAGCCGGGGTCGAACTGCATCGCAGCACACTGGCCGACTGGGTCGGCACCGCCGCCGTCCATCTCGACCCCGTGGTCGATCGGCTGGCCGAACAAGACGTCGACCAAGCTCTATATGGACGAAACAACTGTACCTGTGCTCGATCCCGGCCGGGGGCGGACGAAGACAGGCTATCTCTGGGCCTTGGCGCGCGACGATCGAACCTGGGGCGGAGCAGACCCGCCCGGCGTGGTGTTCACTTACGCCCCCGACCGCGCGGGCGTGAATGCCGAGCGTATCCTGCAGGGTTTTGACGGCATCCTGCAACTGGATGGCTACACCGGCTACAACCGGCTGACACGGCCTTCCCGGACAGGCGGCGCACCAATCATCGTCGCCCCTTGCTGGGCACATGCACGACGCAAGCTGAAGGAGGTCTTCGATCGCGACGGCGCCGAGATCACGGCCGAAGGCCTGCGCCGGATCGCCGAGCTTTACCGGATCGAAGCCGAGATCCGTGGCATGGGTGCCGGCCAGCGCCTCTCGGCCCGCCAGGCGCGCAATGCGCCGCTGGTCGCGGCCTTCGGCGAATGGCTGCAGCTGCAGTGTCGGCGAATGTCAATGAAGTCCCGCCTCGGAGAGAAGCTGGCCTATATCCATCGCCACTGGGACGGGTTGCAGACCTTCCTGCGCGACGGCCGAGTCATTGTGCACTCCATCATCAACTGTCTGTAAACATTGGAAGCGTGTCTGTATCGGCGAGGCGACACGGGCGACTGTTTCGGGTTACCGCGGCTTGAACCTGTGTCGAGTTGAGATCGTCGGCACGGA
>NZ_DATMFA010000126.1:0-10278 GCF_035556475.1 Paracoccus sp. (in: a-proteobacteria)
CTTGCCGTGGCTCTTGGGAAAGAAGGGCCTTAGCCGCTCCATCTGCGCCTCGCTCAGCCAGAAAAAATTGCCCATCGGTCAGTTCTCCTTGCGGAGCCTGAAACACGCCAAAGGCACGAAATCAATGGGTCTGGAGCCTAAAGACGCGCTGCCGATCTCCAAGCCCCACAGTTTTTCAATGCGTGCCGGTGCCCAGATAATGCGCGATCACGCGACCGTCCTGCGCGAGGTTGGCGCTGCTGTCGGTGGCGACGAAATGGCCCTGTTCGATGACATAGGCCCGATCCGACACTTGCAGGGCCTTGCGCGCGTTCTGCTCGACCAGAAGGATGGTCATTCCCTCGCGCTTGAGTTGGACCAGCGCGTCAAAGACCTGCTGCACGATCACCGGCGCCAGCCCGAGGCTCGGCTCGTCCAGCAGCAGCAGGCGCGGGGCGCCCATCAACGCGCGGCCTATGGCCAGCATCTGCTGCTGGCCCCCCGATAATGACCCGGCCAATTGGTCGCGGCGTTCATCGAGCACGGGGAACAGGCGGAACACGTCGCTTTCGGTGTGGGTGGGTTTTCGCCTCTGAAGGGCATTCGCCCCCACCAGCAGGTTCTCCATCACGGACATGTCCGGCAGGACTTGCCGGCCCTCGGGAGATTGCAGGATACCCATGCGGGAAATGGCCCAGGCGGGCGTGCGCACCAGCTCGACCCCGTCGATTTGGATCGAACCGGCGGTGGGGGTGACGATCCCGCTGATGCAGTTCAGCAAGGTCGATTTCCCGGCCCCGTTCGGTCCGATCAGGGCGACCATTTCGCCCTGTGCGACCGTCATGGACACACCGGCCAGAGCGCGGATGCCGCTATACGAGGCATGCAGCTTTTGGACCGTTAGAACCATCATTCCACTCCCAGATAGGCGGTGATCACGACGGGATCCGCGACAACGTCACGCGGTAGCCCCTCGGCGATCAGCCGGCCGCCGTCCAGCACATAGACATAGTCGCAAAGCTCCTGGACGAAGCGCATGTTGTGTTCGATCAGCATGATCGCCTTGCCCTGATCGGCCAACCGGCGGAAGATCTGGGCAAGGTGGTGCGCCTCGACATCGTTCATGCCGGCGACGGGCTCATCGAGCAGGATCAGGTCTGGATCGGTTGCCAGCGCCCGCATCATCTCGACCTTGCGCTGGTGGCCATAGGCAAGACTGCCGGCGGGGCTTTCGGCGTGATCGGTCATGTCGAACTGCTCCAGCAGCGCCATGGCCCGCTGACGCAACATCGCATCTTCGCGACGCGAGGATGGCAGCCCCAGGATCGCCGAGATGAGCGAGCATTTCTCATGCCGGTGAAAGCCGACCATGACATTGGCCAGAACGCTGGCCTCTTTCTGCAAGCGGATGTTCTGGAAGGTGCGGCCCATGCCGGACCGGGCGACGCGGTCTGCCGGCTCGGTCGAGATGTCCTGCCCCCCGAACAGGATATGCCCCGAGGTCAGCGGCAGCATTCCGGTGATCAGGTTGATGAGCGAGGTCTTCCCCGCCCCGTTCGGGCCGATCAGCCCGGTGATCCGTCCGGCGGGCACGGTCATGTTCACATCATTCGACGCGGTGACGCCGCCGAACTTCTTGTGGACGTGTTCAAGCACAAGGTCTTTCATCACTGCACCTCTGGCTTGAGCGTTGCGGGCGCGGGCTTGCGCGCCTTGCGACGTGCCCGCCGCGCGATCAGGGTGTCCACGATTCCACGCGGCATGAAATTCATCACCGCCATCAGGATCAGGCCATAGATCATGATCCGGGCATCGGCCAAGGGCCGCGAGATTTCCGGCAGCGCGATCAGCAGCGCGACGCCGACCAGCGGCCCCCAAACGCTGCGGCGTCCGCCAAGGACCACATAGGACATGATCACGATGATCAGGTGGAACCCGAACTGGTTCGGCTCGACCGCATAGGAATGCAGTGCCTCGAGGCCGCCGAAAAGCCCGGCGATTACGCCTGACATGGCATAGGCGATGGTCTGGGTGCGGGGCACATTGATCCCCAGCGACACGGCCATGCCCTCGTCCTCCCGCACGGCATCAAAGGCGCGCCCGATCCGCGACCGCGACACGGCCCAGATCACATAGATCGTGGCGACCACGAAACAGAGCAGCGTCCCCGTCCCCGCCAGCTTCGGAATGCCCGAATAGCCCATGGCGCCGCCGGTGATGTTCTCGGCGTAAAGATTGGTCGAGAGCACGATCTGCACGAAAGCCAGCGAGGCAATGGCCTGATAGACTCCGCGGAGCCGGGCCAGCGGCAGCGCCAGCAAGACCCCGAACAGCAGTCCCATCAGGGCACCCGCGAGAAGCGTGACCGGCATCGGCAGGCCGAATTGTACGGTGAGGATAGCGGTCGTATACGCACCGATAGCCGACAACCCGACATTGCCGATGGAAAATGCCCCGGCCCTCAGGACGATATATTGCGAATAGGCAAAACCCAGATGCAGCAGGAACAGGTCGAATAGCGGGCGGTATCCAAGAAGCTGGTCCATTACCGACGCCCCCGCAGAACGCCCGCTTCATCCCGACCGAAGAGGCCGTTGGGCCGGATCAGCAGGACCGCGAACAAAAGCCCGAAGATGATGATGTCGGACAGGCGCGAGGACAGATAGGCTACGCTGAGCGTTTGCAGCACCCCGAACCCCAGTGACGCGACCAGCGCCCCGGCGACCGATCCGAGCCCGCCCAGGATGACCACGACAAATCCGCGCAGCAGGAACGGGTCACCCATCATGAAGTGGATCGAGTTGAAGGCAAGGCCAACCAGCACGCCCGCCGCCCCTGCCAGCATCCCCGACAGCATGAAGGTCTGGAAATAGATCATCCCCGGACGGATACCGGCCAGCAACGCGGCGCGTTCGTTCTGTGCGACCGCCCGGACCTGGCGGCCAAAGCTGGTTTTGTAAAGATACCAACTCATTGCGATCACGAGGATTACCGCCAGCACTGCAATGGCCAGTTGCAGTGCCGAGATACGCAGCCCCCAGAACTTGAACATCACCACCGGGAATGTATCGAACGGAAACCGCAGAACCTGCGTCTTCGAGAGGATCTGCGCGATGGAGACCAGCACCAGATTCGCCCCGATCGAGGAGATCAGCGCACCGAACTCGACCTCTCCGCTGGCCCGCAGCCGGCGGAAGGCCGTGACCTCGATGATGACGGACACAAGGCCCGCCCCGATCATTGCAAGGATGAAGGCGACCCAGAGCGGCAATCCCGCCTGAACCGAGTAGAGGCCGATGAAGGCCCCAGTCATGAAGATCCCTCCATGCGCGAGGTTCATGATCTTGTGGATGCCGAAGATCAGCGTGAAGCCAAGCGCGAACAGCGCGTAGACACCCCCGATGATCAGGCCGTTGACGACTTGCTGGACGAACATGCTCCTCCCCTCCCCTGGCGGTGAATCATGATTTGATCATCATGCATAATTCATATGAAGATATTTTTGTATACACAAAGATATTTTTTGTGTTCATTGCGACTCGGGAGAAGGATGGTCGCGTCGCAGTTCCCATCCGTGAGGACACGAGACGCAGGCAGATCATCGCAAATGCGAACAGGCTGCGGTTGACGCAATCACAAGGTTTATCCTGATCGGGAGGAGAAGGATGTTTCTAAGAACGGTTCTCGCAGCTTCGGCAGCATTCTGCGCGCTGACCGCGCCCATGGCTTCGGCCGCAGAGGTCAAGCTGGCGATCATCGAGTCGCTGACCGGCAGTCCCGCCTTCATCGGCAAGACGCTGGCAGATGGCGCGGTGCTGGCCATCGAGGAAATCAACGCCAAGGGGCTGGCAGGCGATGGCGTCACCATCAAATACACCCTCGATGACGATGCGGGTGATCGGGGTCAGGCGCTTGGGCTGATCGGCAAATACGCCGCCGACCCATCCGTCCTGATGATTGTCGGCCCGACCACCGGAGCGATTGCGCCCTCCGCTGCCGCGGCGGCCAATGACCTGAAGACTCCGATCCTGATTCAGGCCAACAACCTCGCGGTGCCGCAGGCGGGTCCCTGGTCCAACTCGTTCTCGCAGCCCGCGCAGATCGCCACGCCACCAATCGCCATCTATGCCGCCGAAAACCGCGGCGTGAAGAACTGCACCATCGTCACCGTCATCGACAACGAGGCCTATGTCGCCATGTCGAAGGTCTTCGCCGCGACCGTCGAGGAGCGGGGTGTCAAGGCGGCACTGGAAGGCGTCAAGATCGGCGACATCGACTTTTCCGCTCTGGCGGTCAAGATCGCGCAGGGCGAGCAGGACTGCCTGTTCGTCGCGACGCCCGCTGCCGTGGCAGCCAACATGATCATGCAGTTCAAACAAGCCGGGCTTGACCCGAGCGTCCAGATCTTCGGCCTCAACTCGCTTGCTTCCCCCGAATTCGTGGCGACCGGCGGCGGCGCGGTCGAGGGCGTCACCGTGATCGGCGAGTGGACGCCGGGCGGGTTCGACGACAGTTCGCGCGCCTTTGCCGAGGCCTATAAGGCGAAATACGGCGTCGATGCCGACAACTGGGCGCCGCAAGGCTATTCCACCATGATGCTGGTGGCGGATGCCCTGAAGCGCGCCGGACCGAAGGCCACGCGCGAGGAGATGCGCGACGCGATCAGCAGCGTCAAGGATCTGCCCGTCGTCGTCGGCAAGGGCGTCTTCAACTATACACCCGAGCGCTTTGCCAGTTTCGGCATGGGTATCCTGACGGTCAAGGACGGCAAGTTCGTTCAACCCGACGATCTCTGATCAGGGACGGGGCGCGCGCGTCATGCCGCGCGCCCCGACAGCTTTGGGACATGTGGCATGGAATTTGACAGCGAGTTTGACTTTATCGTCTCGGGCGCGGGATCGGCCGGTTGCGCGGTCGCGGGGCGGCTGGCGGAATCCGGTCGCTTCCGGGTGCTGCTCCTTGAGGCGGGGCCGAAGGACGGCGCTTTCTGGATCAAGGTTCCGATGGGATATCCCATGCTGTTCACCAATCCGAAGGTGAACTGGATGTTTGAATCCGAGCCTGAGCCCGAGTTGAACGGCCGCCCGATGTATAATCCTCGCGGCAAGGTTCTGGGTGGGACCAGCTCGATCAATGGCATGCTCTATGTGCGCGGCCATCCGAATGACTATGATACCTGGGCGCAAATGGGCAATCCCGGCTGGGGCTGGGATGACGTGCTGCCGTTTTTCCGCAAGGCCGAGGATCAGACCCGCGGCGCGGACGCCTATCACGGCACCGGCGGCCCGCTGACGGTTTCCGACCAGCCGAACCCCTCGCCCGTCGCGCTCGCGATCATCGAGGCCGCCGTGCAGGCTGGCGTGCCTCGCAACGCCGACTTCAACGGCGCCCAACAGGAAGGGACCGGGCTGTTTCAGACCACGACGCGCAAGCGCCGCCGCTGGAACAGCGCCCGGGCCTATCTTTCAAGGTCGCGCGCGAACCTTCGCGTGGACACCAATGCCCATGCGACGCGCCTGCTTCTGGACGGCAAGCGCGTCATTGGCGTCGAATATCGCCAGCAGGGCCGCATCCTGCGGGCCCGCGCGCGCCACGGGGTCGTGGTCAGCGGCGGCTCGTTCGGGTCGCCGCAACTGCTGCAATTGTCGGGGATCGGCCCGGCCGAGCATCTGCGCGACATGGGCGTGCCGGTGCTGCACGACCTGCCCGGCGTGGGCGCGAACCTGCGCGATCACTTCTATGCCTCGATGATCTTCCGCTGTCATGAGCCGGTGACGATCAACGAACTGGCGCGCAGCCCTCTGCGCCAGTTCATCGCCGGGGCGCAATATGTGCTGGCAAAGCGCGGACCGCTGGCGGCGAACGGCATCTTTGCCGGGGTCTTTACCCGCACCAACGAAACGAAAAGCCGCCCGAACCTGCAAATCAATACCAATATCTGGTCGGTGGCCTCGCGAGACAAGAAAGGGATGAAGGTTCACGACTTCCCCGGCTTCACCATGAGCCCGGTGCATCTTGACCCGGTCTCGACCGGCGAGGTGCGGTTGCGTTCCGCCGATCCCCATGCCGACCCGGTCATCCGCCACAATTTCTTTCGAGACGAGGTGGACCGGCAGGCCATGGTCGATGCGGTGCGCATCGTGCGCCGCATCGCGAACCAGCCCGCACTGGGGCGCTACATGGCGGAAGAGATCCGCCCCGGCGGTGAGGTGAATACCGATGCCGAAATCGTCGACTGGGTGCGCGCGAACGGCATCGCGAACCTGCATCCCGTCGGGTCATGCGCCATGCTGCCCGGCGTGATGGGCGTGGTCGACCACCGCCTGCGCGTCCACGGGGTCGAGGGGCTGCGCGTGGCCGACGCCTCGATCATGCCGGGGCTGCCCGCAGGCAATACCAACGCTCCGTCCATCATGATCGGTGAGAAATGCGCCGCCATGATCCTTGAGGACATGGCCACCGCGAGCACAGCAATGTCAGCCAACAAGGACAGGGGAACGGAATGGTCCGGGACAACGATTACGACGTGATCGTCATCGGCGCGGGGGGCGCCGGACTGGCGGCGGCCCATATGGCCAGTCTCGAAGGCGCGCGGGTGCTGCTGGTCGAGGCAGGTGACAAGGCGGGCGGGTCGACCGCGCTCTCTGGCGGCGTCTTCTATGCGGCCGGAACCTCGCTCCAGCGCAAGGCCGGGATCGAGGACGACCCGGAATCGATGTATCGCTATTACCTGCATGTCAACCAATACAAGCTGAACCCGGCGCTGGTCCGGCGCCTCTGCCATGATGCGACGCCGACCTTTGAATGGCTGGTCGGCCTCGGCGTCGATTTCCCCGAGGAAAACCTCTACTGCTCGGGGGTCGACAAGATCCGGCGCGGCCATCGCGCGCGCGGCCACGGTGCCGAGATTGCCGAGGTTCTCGAAGGCTCGCTGACCGGCAAGACCGTGGATGTCGCGCTGCGCACCCGTGTCGAAGACCTGCTGGTCGAGGAAGGGCGCGTCTGCGGCATCCGCATCGACGGTGACGACGTGACCGCGGGCGCGGTCATTCTGGCCACCGGCGGCTTCGGCGCGAACCGGCAGCTTCTTGCGGAACTGTTCCCGACGGCGGCCTCACAGGGCGATCTCTCATGGTATATCGGCTCGACCCATTCGCAGGGCGACGGGATACGGATCGGCCGCCGACTAGGCGCGGGGATCACCCAGCCGGATCGGGGCTTGCTGCTGATGACACCCGGCTGGGCGAAGGAGCTGGAAACCTATCTGCCGCCCTGGCTGATCCATGTCACGCATGAGGGGCGGCGGTTTGTCGACGAATCCTGCGAATATTCGATCCTGTCGGAACTGCTGAACGAGCAGACCGCGCGCGAATGCTTCTCGATCTTTGACGAGGCGGCGCGGGCGACGGCGAAATCGCTGACCGCGCCGAACTGGTCGGCCGACCGGCTGGCGCATTTCATCGCGGGCGGCCAGATCGCCCAGGGCGCGACGCTCGCAGAACTGGCGGGCAAGCTGGGGATCGACGCGGACACGCTGGCAACCACCGTCGCCACGACGAACCGCGCGGTCGAGGCTGGCGAGGATGCACAGTTCTTCAAGGATGCCGCGCATCTGAAACCCATCGCCACCCCGCCCTTCTACGGCGCACGCATCCGCCCCGCCATCGTCTGCTGGACCGGCACCGGACTGCGCATCGATACCGAGGCGCGCGTCCTGGATCAGGCCGACCGCCCGATCCCCGGACTTTACGCGGCGGGCGAGACCACGGGCGGCATGTTCGGTCCCTGTTATGCCGGGGGCGGCGCGTCGATCGGCAATGCAATCGTCTTTGGCCGGGTGGCCGGAACCAACGCGGCACGAGAGGTGGCATCATGATCCTTGGCATTCACCACGCGGCGATTTCCACGCCAGACCTTGACCGGGCACTGGATTTCTATTGCGGCATCCTCGGGTTTCAGGTGGCCTCGCGCATGGATTGGGAAAAGGGCACCGCCCTGCCCGACACCATTCTGGGCGTCAAGGACACCGCCGCGCGTCAGGCAAAACTGCGGGCCGGCAACTGCTTTCTGGAACTGTTCGAATTTTCCAGCCCCACGCCCCACCCCCTCCGGCGCGAGGTACAGGACCACGGCATCGCGCATCTGTGCCTGCATGTCCGCGATCTGGAGGTCGAGGTCGCGCGCCTCGAGGCGGCGGGGATCACCTTCCGCTCGGATCCGCAGCGCCGGCCCAGCCATGCCTCGGTCTATGGCCACGACCCTGACGGCAATATCCTCGAACTTCTGGAGGTGACAGATAACAACCACCCGTTTTCCTTCGCTAATCTGGAGCGGGAGGATGGCTGAAAAGTTCATCATCGCGGTGCTGACCAACCCGCGCGAGGGACAGGATGCCGCCTTCACCGAATGGTATGACGACCGCCACATCCCCGATGTTCTGGCAATTCCGGGGGTGATCTCGGCCCAAAGATATGGGCTGGCCCCCGTGCAGCGGATGGATGCGCCCTATCCATTTTCGTGGTTCGCCTTTTACGAGGTCGAAACCGACGACCTTCCGGCCCTGATCGACGACATGCGCGAGCGGGGCGGGACCGAGCGCATGCCGATCTCGGACGCGCTGGACCCCAATCGGATCACGCTGGTCTTCTCGCCCCACGGGCCGCGCCGGACGCCGGGCGATGCGTGACCGGCTCAACCTCGATTTCCTGACCGCGCTGGATCTGCCCGCGGCGGATCTGGTGCATCTGGCCAGCGATCTGGGCGTGAAGCGCGTCTCGCTGCTGGTCACGCCGCTGGACGGCCTGCCCGATTTCGGGCTGGACCGGCCGGGTACGGCGCGCCGCGCGGTTCTGGACGCGCTGCGCGACACCAGCGTCGTGTTCGATATGGCCGAGCCGTTCTATCTGCATGCCGATACCGTGACGGATGACCTGCTGCCGGGGTTTGACACTGCCGCCGAACTGGGGGCAAGGATGGTCAACCTGCTGGCCCGGACAGCCGATCATGGCCAGCTGGCCGCCCAGATGGCCGCTGCCTGTAACGCGGCCCATGCGCGCGGGATGGAGGTCGTGACCGAGATTTCCAAGCGCGGCAGCCTTGTCACCCTGTCCCAGACGGTCGCCTTTATCGAGACCAATGCCCTGCCGCTCGGCATCGAACTCGACAGCCTGCATTTCTTTCGCGCGGGCGGGAAGGTGGGCGATATTGCAGCCCATGCCCATCACGTCGGCCGTATCCAGCTTTGCGACCTGCGCGCCGGGATCACGCCCGATCAGGAATGGGACGAGGCGATCCGCGACCGCGCGCTGCCCGGCGAGGGCATTGCCGATCTGGCCGGGTTTCTGGACGCATTGCCGCCCGGGGCGGTCATCGGGTTGGAAATCCCGCAGTCGGGCATTCCCGGACCCGAGGCCGCAAGGCGGGCCCGCGATGCCACATTGAAACTTTTCAGATCAGAGGGCCATTGATGAGCCGTTTCTACGGAACCCTGTTCCAGCATGGATATGTCGTCGCCGATGTCGAGGCGAGCGTGAAGCAATGGGCCGAAACCATGGGGATCGGGCCGTTCTTCGTCTATCCGACCCCGATCCCGTTTCAGGTGCTGAAGGTCTGGGGCAAGGAAGTCTCGCATCAGATCCACAAGCGGGTGGTCATGGGCTATTCCGGCCCGGTGCAGATCGAGTTGATCGAACCGACCTCCGAACCCTCGCCCTATCTCGACTTCCTGAACAGCCGTGGCGAGGGCCTGCAGCATTTCGGCTTCCTCTGCGATGATTTCGACGCTCAGATCGCCGCGGCCGAGGCGCGCGGCATGGTCCGCGCCATGGAAGGGTATCAAGCGGCCTCGCGCATGTGCTATCTCTGCGACCCCGCCAAACCCGATGCGCCGATGATGGAGCTGGTCGACCTGAAGCCCGAACGCCGCCACATGTTCGACCGGATGCGCGCGCCGTCCGTGGGCTGGGATGGCAGCGATCCGCTGCGCAATCTGTAAGGGGATCCTCGGATGGAATACCGCAAGCTGGGCCGTTCCGGCCTTTCCGTGTCCGTCGTCGGGCTGGGATGCAACAATTTCAACTGGACGATCGACGAAGAGCAGTCCCGCCGCGTGGTCGATGCCGCGCTGGACGCGGGCGTCACCTTCTTTGACACCGCGAATATCTATGGCCGGTCGGGAGGTTCCGAAGAGTTTCTCGGTCGCGCCCTTGGACCCCGCCGCGCGGAGGCGATCGTTTCGACCAAGTTCGGCATGCCGATGGCCGACGGCTCGCACGGGGCTGACCGCAACTATATCATCCG
>NZ_DATMFA010000127.1:0-4620 GCF_035556475.1 Paracoccus sp. (in: a-proteobacteria)
GCCTCGAAACCGACGATGCGGGCTGCCGCGTCACCGCCGCGATCATCCGCCGGAACGGGCGCGAGGAGCGATTGACTGCCTGCCACTTTGCCGTCGCCGCGGGTGCCGTCCAATCTGCCGCGCTTCTCCTGCGGTCGGCAAATGCCGCGCATCCGACAGGTTTGAGCAACCGCTCGGACCAGTTGGGGCGGAACTTCATGAACCACAATACCAGCGCGATGATCACGCTGAACCCGCGGATCCGGAATGATTCCGTTTATCAGAAGACCCTGTGCTTCAACGATTTCTACAATGACGACCCCGAGGCGCATGCCCCACTTGGAAACGTCCAGCTGCTGGGCCGCATCACCGGCAATATCCTGAAGGCCCAGATCCCCGCCCTGCCGCGACCGCTTGCACGCCTCATTGCAGACCGCGCCTTCGGCTGGTTCCTGACCAGCGAGGACCTGCCCAATCCCGACAGCCGCGTCCTTGTCCGGGGCGAGGATATCGTCGTGGGCTGGCAGCGCTCCAACATGGACGCGCATCACCTGCTGATCAAGCGCACGCGGCAGGTGATGCGGCGCGCGGGGTTTCCTGTTACGCTGGTGCGCATCTTCGGCAACCGCACCACTTCGCATCAATGCGGCACGGCGCGGCTGGGTGTTGATCCGGCCACGTCGGTTGTGGACCTCGATTGCCGCAGCCACGATATTGCGAACCTCTGGGTGACAGATGCCTCAATCCTGCCAACTTCGGCTGCCGTGAACCCGGCTCTGACCATCGCGGCGCTCGCGCTTCGCGCCGGACAAGCGCTCGTGCACGACTGCGGCACTCAACAGTCCGCCTGTCAAGATGGGGACGGCGATCGAGAGGTTGGCTAATGATGTGAACGACGCGACGAAGGAGCCATGCCCTGCAGGTAGGTGGGGGTTGAGATTCTTCGACATCAGTCTCATCCCCTCCGCCAATAATTCCGGTAAGATCATATTTTTACAAAAAAAATTGTCGGACATGATACAAAGACCCCGCAGTTATTCCCCCGCGCATCCGGGAGTATGTGCGACGAGCCGGGATCTGTGGCAGTCGCCGTGATCCAGCCCGGATGACTCCAAGATCTCCGTCACCAGCCAGCCCAAGCAACCGGCACCTCCCCGGCACGGCGAAGAACGCCATCAACGACCCGTGACATCGGACATTGACACGTTTGTTCCATGAATGATTAAGTTCGGAACAAATGATCCGGGGCCATGCATGACCATCACCGATCTCTGGCAGCATCTGGAACTCCGTTATGCAGACCTGTCGCCGCGACTGCGCGAGGCGGCGATCTGGATCCGCGAGAATCCGGCCGAAGTGGCGCTGCACGGCCTCAGGCGCACCGCGCGCGAGGCGGCGCTGTCGCCCGGCACGCTTCTGCGGCTGGTCCAGAGCCTCGGGTTCGCGGGCTGGGAGGAATTTCAGGCCCTGCACCGCGACTGGCTGACCGAGAGGAACGGCGCGATCTATTCGGGCCGCGCCTCTGACACACTGGCCGCGCAGGAGCCGGGCGACCTCGTTTCCCGCATCGCCGAGGCCGAGGTCACGAATGTGCTGTCGGGCCTGCGCGAGGAACAGCGCGGCAGAATGCTGGAAGCGGCGGCCATTCTGGCCGACAGTCCGACGGTGGCGGTGCTGGGTCTGCGCAGCTGTCACGCGGTGGCCTTCGCCATGCATTACAGCCTGTCGCTGTTTCGCGAGAATACCCGACTGGTGGGCGCGGGAAGCGGGATGATGCTTGATGACCTGTGCAGCCTGCGTGCGGGCGACGTTCTGGTCTCGATCTCTGTTGCGCCATTCAGCCGCGAGACGATTGCCGCCACGCGCCATGCCCGTGATGCGGGGATCGGCGTGATCGGGCTGACCGATGCGCCGCTCGGGCCTCTGGCGCGGCTGGCCGACATCACGCTGACCGCAGCGAATGGCGGGCCGTCGCATATCGCCTCGATCAGCGGGCTGATGGTGCTGTCGCAATCCCTGTCCAGCCTTGCCCTGACCCGTCGGGGCGAGGCGGGGCTCGAGGCCCTGCGCCGGCGCGAGGCGACCTTCGCCGCCCGTTCGGCCTTTCTTCCGTTGGAGACCTGAGATGACCCTTGCCACCCTGCCGAACCAGACCCGCATCCTGCATCGCGATCCCTCGCGCATCCTGCCCGTGGCCGTGGGTGGCGATGGGCCTTTCGTGATCGACAGCACCGGGCGGCGCTATCTGGATGCCTCGGGGGGCGCCGCGGTTTCGTGCCTTGGCCACAGCGAGGGGCGCGTGGTGGCGGCGATCAAGGCGCAGCTTGACCGGTTGCCCTATGCCCATACCAGCTTTTTCACCACCTCGCCGGCCGAGGAACTGGCCGACTTCCTCGTCTCGCGCGCGCCCGAGGGGCTGGAGCATGTCTATTTCCTGTCGGGCGGCTCCGAGGCGAACGAGACGGCGCTGAAACTGGCACGGCAGTATTTCTGGGAAAAGGGCGAAACCGGCCGCAGCCGCTTTATCGCGCGGCAGCAAAGCTATCACGGCAATACGTTGGGCGCCCTGTCGGCGGGCGGCAATGCCGGGCGGCGCGCGGTCTATGAGCCGATCCTGCTGCCCGTCAGCCATATCCCGCCCTGCTTCGACTATCGCCACCGGGCCGAGGGCGAAACCCCGGAAGCCTACGGCCTGCGCGCCGCCAATGAGCTGGAGGCCGAGATCCTGCGCCTTGGCCCGGAAACCGTGATTGCCTTCATCGCCGAGACGGTGGGCGGCGCGACCTGTGGCGCGATCACCCCGGCACCGGGCTATTTCCGTCGCATCCGCGAGATCTGCGACAAATATGGCGTGCTGCTGATCCTTGACGAGGTGATGTGCGGCATGGGCCGCACAGGCACGCTCAACGCCTGCGAGCAGGAGGGCGTCGCGCCCGACCTTCTGACCTGCGCCAAGGGCCTCGGCGCAGGTTACCAGCCGATCGGCGCCTGCCTGATGTCGGGCGAGATCTATGACACGATCACCGGTGGTTCGGGCAGTTTCCAGCACGGCTTCACCTATATCGGCCATGCCACCGCCTGTGCCGGCGCGCTGGCGGTGCAGAAGGTGATCGAGGAGGATGGCCTGCTCGCGCGCTGCCGCGAGATGGGGGGGGCGCTGGAGACGGCGCTGCATGACCGTTTCGGCGCGCATCCACATGTCGGCGACATCCGCGGCCGGGGCCTCTTTCGCGCCATCGAACTGGTCGAGGATCGTGCCACGAAGCGCAGCTTTGCGCCGGGGCTGAAGCTGCATTCCCGCATCCGCGCCGAAAGCATGGCGCGGGACCTGATGGTCTATCCGGGCGGCGGCACCGCCGATGGTATAGCGGGCGATCATGTGCTGATGGCGCCCTCCTACATCATCGACGCGGGGCATGTCGAAATGATCGCGGACCGGCTGCTGGCGGCGGTGGATGCGGCCCTCGCTTCGGCCGGAGTGGGCCGATGACCTTGCCCTTCGCCATTGCCGTCGCACCGAACGGCGCGCGCCGCACCAAGGCGGATCATCCGCGCCTGCCGCTGACCGTGGCGGAAATGGTGCGCGAGGCATGCGCCGCGCAGGAGGCCGGGGCGGCCATGCTGCATCTGCACGTGCGCGACGCGACAGGCCGCCATGTTCTGGATGCCGGGCTTTACCGTGAGGCGCTGGCGGCGCTCCGCCGCGAGTTGGGCGAGCGGATGGTGATGCAGGTCACGACCGAAGCCGTCGGGCGCTACGGCCCGGCCGAACAGATCGCGCTGGTCCGCGCGCTCTGGCCCGAATCCGTCAGCCTTGCGCTGCGCGAACTGTTTGCCGAGGGCGAAGACGAGGCCGCCCCCGCCGCGCTGATCCGCGAGATGGAGGAGCGCGGGACGCTTTGGCAGCTGATCCTCTATGATGCTGCCGATCTGGCGCGGATGGAGGTCTTGCAGTCGCGCGGGCTGCTGCCTGACGGGCCTCTGGCGGTGCTGCCGGTGCTGGGGCGCTATTCGGGCACCGGCGCCGACGAGGCCGAATTCGCGGCCTTTCTGGAGGCGGGCATCGCACGCCATGCCTTCATACTCTGCGCCTTCGGCCCGGAGGAGGCGCGCTTCATGGGATTGTCGGCCCTGCGGGGCGGACATGCCCGCGTGGGTTTCGAGAACAACCTGAACTTGCCAAACGGCGGTATCGCCCCCAACAATGCCGCGCTGGTGGCGGCCTGCGCAGAGGCGGCAGCGGCCTCGGGCCGGGTGCTGGCGGACGCGGCCGATCTGCGACGGATCTGGCGCGAGCCCGCGCCCATGCCCGCAGAAGCGGGCCAATAAACAACTCATAAACCGCGCCCGCAGTGGCGCTTCAACAAGGAGAGTGCAATGAACTTCAGAAACTCGGTCTTCGGACTTGGCCTTGCCATGCTGGCGGGCAGCATCTCGCTGCCGGCCATGGCGCAGCAGACCTTCATCACCGTGGGCACCGGTGGCGTCACCGGCGTCTACTATGCGGCGGGCGGCGCGATCTGCCGTCTGGTCAACAAGGACCGCGCGACCCACGGGCTGCGCTGCTCGGTCGAATCCACCGGCGGATCGGCCTATAACGCCAATGCGATCAAGGCGGGCGAGCTGGACTTCGGCATGGCC
>NZ_DATMFA010000128.1:0-4638 GCF_035556475.1 Paracoccus sp. (in: a-proteobacteria)
CGATGCCGGGCTGATCACCCCGGTGATCCGCAATGCCGCCGCCCGCCCGCTGAGCGAGATCTCGGCCGAGGCCGCCCGCCTGATCGCCGCCGCCCGCGATCGCAGCCTGACCGCCGAGGAGCTGCGCGGCGGCACCTTCACCCTCTCGAACCTCGGCATGTATGGCCTGCGCGCCTTCGACGCCATCATCAACCCCCCGCAAGGCGCCATCCTCGCCATCGGCGGACCCCGCCGCGAAGCCCGAGAATGCCCCCAAAACGGCGTCCGCTTCGCCACCACAATCACCCTCACCCTCTCCGCAGACCACCGCGCAATCGACGGCGCAACAGCCGCAATCTTCCTCAATACAATCAAAAATAACGTCGAAAAGCCGATGAAAATGATGTGTTGAGCGTGGAGGAGGCCGCCATGTCCGCTGACGATTTCTATCATTCTCAACCCTGGGAGCAGCGGCAGGCCGCGCCCGATGGCTGGATCGAATTGCCGTCGCCGGGGGGCTTCAACCATACCTTCGGCCCGGTCCACGCTACGCGGGACGGGCCGGGCACATTCGCGGTGGGCTTTCGCTGCACCGAGCGGCATCTGAACCCGTCGGGCTATTGCCATGGCGCGGCGCTGGCCGCGTTTACCGACATGCAGGCTTACGGCATCCAGCATCTGGTCGGCTATGACGCGGCGGTGGTGCCGACGATTTCGATGAATATCGACTTCCTGTCGATGGTTTTTCCCGGCGACTGGGTCTGCGGCGACCTCGAGGTGACGCGCCGGACCCGGAATCTGGTCTTTGCCCTGATGCGCTGCACGGTGGACGATCGCCCGGTGATGAACGCCCGCGCCCTCTTCAAGATCATGCCCATGTCCGAGCTGAAGGACAGAAGCTATTTCGACGCGGTCGGCCCGGAGATCGAGCGGCGCTTTCAGGCGATTGGCAGATGATGGCGGATCCGCGCCAAATGCCCGATGGCTGGTTCGACCTGACGGCTTCCGACGACGATCGCGTCCGTGAGATGAGCGGCGCGCCGGCGCGGACCGATGACCGGGCGCATCCGATCCATGCCTATCTGGGCGCGCTGGCCGGAATGCCGGTGCCCATCCGGGATTTCAGCCGGGGAATGGGGCTGGCCTTTGATGCCGGACCGGTTCTGGGCCGTTGCACGTTGCGCTATCCCGGCACGCTTCGGGTAGGGCAGGGCTATCGCGTGAAAACCCGCGTGCTGTCGCTGACCCGCAAGCCAAGCCGCCGCTTTGGTCAGGCGGATCATCTGGACCTGTCGATCACGCTTGCCGACGCGGCGGGTCCGGCGAGCATTCTGGAATTCGCCATGATTACCCCGGTGAGCGGAGATGAGTGACGCGAGCTTTCGCTCTGGCCCGGTCAGCGGTCCCGACATGGCCGAATGGTGCGCCATGCTGCATGACGACAACGCCATCCACCTGCGGCGCGAGGCGGCCGAGGCGGCGGGCTTTGGTCCGCGCCGCGTGAACCCCGGCCCGGCCAATCTGGCCTATGTCATCAGCGCCGCGATGCACGCCCGCCCCGGTGTCGAGTTCGCCGAGATCACCGCGTTTTTCGCCGGCAACGTGTTCGAGGATGACCATCTGACCGTGACGCTGGCCGATGGCGTCAGCCATGCCACGCTGTCCGCCAAGGACCGCGAGGCCCCGGTCCTGACCGCCATCATGCTGGAGAAACCATGATGTCCGACATTCTTTCCGCCGGCTCCAGCACCGTCTGGCGCCTGATCGCCGCGCGCGCGGCCGAGCGTCCTTCCGCGCTGGCGCTGGTCGAGGGAGAGAGGCGCATCGACTATGCGACCCTGATCCGGCTGGGCGACCGGGTGGCCGCCGATCTGGCGGCAAGGGGCGTGAGGCGCGGCGACCGCGTGGCGGTTCTGTCGGAAAACCGCATCGAATATTCGCTGATCCAGCTTGCCGCTGCCAAGCTGGGCGCGATGGTCGCCTGCCTGAACTGGCGGCTGGTCGCGGCCGAGCTGGAATGGTGCGTGGATCTGGTCGATCCGCGCGTGGTGATCGCCTCAGCCCGCTATCGGGATCTGGCGCTGGCCGCCAGTCCCGCGCGCCCACCGGTTGCCATCGAAACCCTGGGCCGTGACGGCGAGACTGCCGATGCTGCCGAACCCGAGGACGGGTTCAACATCATCTATACCTCGGGCACCACCGGCCGGCCCAAGGCGGCGGTCATCAGCCAGCGGGCGCAGATTGCCCGGATGTGCGCGTTCCGGCTGGATCTGGGGCTGGCGCTGGGGGACGGCTATATCTCATGGGCGCCGATGTTCCACATGGGCGGGTCCGAGCATCTGTTCTCGACCCTGCTGATCGGCGGCACCACCGTCATCATGGACGGGTTCGAGACCGACCGGATCATCGACGCGCTCGAGGAATTTCCCATCGGCTGGCTGATGACCGTGCCCGCCACGACCGAGTTGCTGGTCGCGGGCCTGCGCGCGCGGCAGCCGACCATCAAGGGCGTTCGCGTGGTCGGCGCCATGGCCGACATGGTGCCCGCCGCCGTCATCGACGAGGTGACGCGGCTTCTGGATGCGCCCTACCTCAATTCCTTCGGGGCGACCGAAACCGGGATGCCGCCGCTCTCCGCCGATCTGATCCATCCCGGCACCATGCCGCGCAACCTCGCCAAGCGGCTGAGCGTCCTGACCGAGTTGCGGCTGGTCGGCCCGGACGGGCGGGACGTGGCCGATGGCGAAACCGGCGAGGCATGGGTGAAGGGACCGACCCTCTTTAGCGGCTATTGGAATGCCGATGCGGTCAATCGCGACTGTTTCAGCGGCGGCTGGTTCCATATGGGCGACCTGTTCCGCCGGACCGGGCAGGGCTATGAATTCGCCGGACGCTCGAAATACCTGATCAAGTCGGGGGGCGAGAACATCTATCCCGCCGAAATCGAGCGTGTGATCCTGTCCGACCCGCGCGTCGCCGACGCCATCGTCGTGCGCCGCCCCGACGAACGCTGGGGCGAGGTGCCGGTTGCGGTGATCGCTCGCATCGACGACACGCTGGACGAGGACGCGGTGATTGCGCTCTGCCGCGAGAACCTTGCAGGCTACAAGCGGCCGAAGGGTGTGGTGTTCATCCCCGTCGACGATTTCCCGCGCAGCACCAGCGGCAAGATCATCCGCGAAGACATTGAAAAACTGGTGTTGACCGTGGCCTGATCTCAGGCCACGGCTAAGGGCTTTCTCAATCGACGAACTTGCTGGGCGACAGGTGATAGGCGGGCGGGACGACCGCCACGCTGAGGCCGCTGTCGATGGCCAGCACCTGCCCGGTAATGCCGCGCGCCGAGGGACCGGCCAGATAGGCAAAGGCGTCGGCTATATCCTCGGGCGTGCAGACATAGGGGATGGGATTGCGCCCCAAAGCGCGCTCATAAGCCACGTCAGCGCCGCCGCTGAGGTTGCTGGTCATGGTGGTGATGACATTCCCCGGCGCCAGCGCATTCACGGTAATGCGCCGCGGCGCCAGCTCGACCGCGCTGGAGCGGGTCAGCCCAACCACCGCATGTTTCGCCGTGGTATAGGAATGGTTGGCCCAGGCGCCGATCCCGGCAATGCTCGCGGTATTCAGGATCGAGCCGCCATCCGTCCCCATGGCGTTCGCGGCATGCTTGGTGCCGTAAAAGACGCCGCTGACCATGATGTCGAGCACGCGGTTGAAATCCTGCGCCTCGGTCTGGCCGATAGGGCCAAGCGCGCCCAGAATGCCCGCGTTGTTGATCATGCAATCCAGCCGGCCGTGCCGGTCGATGGCGGTCTGGACCAGCGCCTGAACCTGCGCCTCGTCCGAGACATCGCAGGCGACGGCGGTGGCCTGCAATTCCGCGGCGATCTCGGCCAGCCCTTCGGGGCGCAGGTCGCCAAGGACCAGCTTCCAGCCGTCGCGGTGAAACCGCCGCGCCGTAGCGGCGCCAAGGCCCGAGCCTGCGCCCGTAATGACTGCAACCTTCATGCTTCTTCCTCGCTCAGCAAAGTTTCAAGTTCCGCGACCTGTCCGGCATCCAGCCGCAGATCGGCGGCGCGGGCATTCGCGGTGACCTGTTCGGGTTTGGTCGCCCCCGCCATGACCGAAGCAACGGGCGGCTTCGACAAGAGCCAGGCAAAGGCCACGTCGGTCATGGCCAACTCCCGCGCCTCGCACCATTGCGCAAGGCGTTCAACGCGGGCGAGGTTTTCGGGCGTCAGGTAACGGTTGGCCAGCCGGTCGATCTTGGCGAAGCGCCCGTCCGCCGTGTCACCCCCCCGATATTTGCCGGTCAGCAGACCCGAGGCCAGCGGGAAATAAGGCAGGAACCCCATGCCAAGCGCCTGCAGACAGGGGATGGTCGCGGCCTCGGCCTCGCGCCGGATCAGCGAATATTCGGCCTGCAGCGACACGAACCGTTGCAGCCCCAGTTCCCGCGCCATGTAATGGGCCTGCGCAACTTCCCAATCGGCCATGTTCGAGGTGCCGATGTAACGCACCTTCCCCTGCGAGATCAGCAGATCGAGCGCGTGCAGCGTCTCGTCAATGGGGGTGGTCGGGTCGGATTCATGCAGCTGATAGAGGTCGATCCAGTCGGTGCCCAGACGGCGCAGGCTGTCCTCGGCGCAGCGGATGATA
>NZ_DATMFA010000129.1:0-10147 GCF_035556475.1 Paracoccus sp. (in: a-proteobacteria)
CGGATTGAGTGCCAAAGCGTCGTTTCCACCGAAAACACCAAGGCTGCAGGCGTTTCCGGAACTGTCCGGCTTCATAAGCTCGGTCAAGTCGCCCTTGGACGCATCCACCACCATCAGATTCTTGCTGAAAAAGACCGCTTCCTCGAGGTTCAGATGGTTATCGTCCAGGAACAGCACATTTTCGTCGCGCAGCCCCATCTCATCGATCATCTGAGCGATGGCCTGACCTTTCGCGGACCATGCGATGTGCGGGAATACGAACAGATCCCAAATTCCGAGCTTCTCGAGGGCGTCCTTGCCTTGCTGGAAATCGTTCTTCGAGCAGATAGAGCACATGATGCCACGATCAATCAGAGCGCGAATCATGTCGACATGTTCTGAGATCGGAGTGATACCCTCTTCTGAAAGCGTTCCCTTCCTGTTCAGGAGGTCGAGAGGCCGAGCATGACGTCGAGACCCGGAACCGAAGCGTAGATATTGGCGATATAGGCCCAGTCCGACTCCTGCGTCTGGGGCGTGACGGAAAACACGCCGAAGAGTCGCAGGCGCATCTGATTTCCCGCAGAGAAATCAAGGAACAGCGTGCCATTCTTACAGCCTCAGGAAAACAGGACCGTCATTGCGGACCAAGGCGGCCAGCTGGATCCCGTCTCGCCACGTCAGATCAAACTCGCCGCGCGTGGCGGGACAACGGGCTGGACCACTTGCTGCCCGACCGGGCCGAGCGCGCAGTCAAAGAGGATGTCGCTGCCCAATGCAAAGATCCCGGTTCGTGGGCGCATCGCCTGGGCCAGCGTGTCGATCGGGCTGCGTGTCGTCAGGCCTTGCGGACCGGCGCCGATGATCACCGGCGCGATGGTGACCATCAGGCGGTCGATCAGCCCGGCCTCGAGGAAGCCCGCGATGGTGCGGCTGCCGCCCTCGACCAGCAGGTTGCCGAACCCCTCGGCGCGCAGGGCGGCGAGGATCGCGGCGGGGGCGATCCATCCCGCGCGGGGGGCAAGACGGATGACCTCGACCCCCTTGGCGCGGGGGCGGTCAGTTCCCTGCACCACGATGCGGCGGATGCCGTCGTCGCGCAGCGGGGTGGCATCGTCCGGCAGCCGTCCCTGCGGGTCGATGACGATGCGGGCGGGATCCCTTCCCGCGCAAAGGCGCACCGTCAGGCGGGGATTGTCATGGAGCGCGGTGCGGACCCCGATCACCACCCCGTCGACCAGCGCGCGAAGGCGATGCAGATGCGCCAGCCCATCCGGCCCCGAGACATCGCGCGCATCGCCCGAGGCGGTGGCGATCCTGCCGTCGAGGGATTGCCCGATCTGCGCCACCGTCAAGGGTGCGCGACCCGGACGCGCGATGGTCCCGTAGAGGCGCAGCGCCGCTTCCTCGGGGCGGGAGAGATGGCCGTTTCCGGGCCCCTCGCCCCCGCTGCGGGAGGCAAGGATGCGCTGCCAGATGCGGGACGTGACTTCTACCTGCTCCATGTCTCTCCTCCGTATCTCATCGCGCCCCGCGAGGTCGCGCCAGCAGATCGGCATGGCCGATCCTGCACCTTGCCTCGGGGATTGCGGAAATTCGCGCCGCCAGCCATTCGCGCGTCCCCTCGCAGCCCGCCTCATCGGCGGCGGTGGCAATGCCCTCCAGCAATGCCCGCTGCAAATCGGCTTCGCGGGGGCCAAGATGCCAGGGACTCGGGGCAAGCTGGACGTCGTAACCCGCCGCCTCGAAGATCCGGGTGGTGAGGGCGGGGGCATCGGGGCCCATGGCCGGGCCAAGGCCCTTGTCGCCCCGCTGATGGGCGTTGAAGGCAAGAGTGACGTCGGCATCGGCGGCCAGCGGCGGTTGCCATTCCATCGTTCCGTCATAGGTCAGCGCCGCATAGAACGGGCATGGCCCGAGTTGCCGCGCCAGTTCTGCGGCCCAATCGGCGGGCATCAGGTCCAAGAGCGCCGAGGCGGTGACAAGGCTTGCCCCCGAGAGCGGCAGGTGGTTCAGATCGGCCAGATCGACCTCATGGCGCGTGACGGCCGCCTTGGGCGCGATCCGCGCCAGCAGGTCCGGGTCGCGGTCGATCAGCCGCCATTGCGCATCGGGGGGCATATCCGGGGCCATGGCGCGCATCGTCGCGCCGGTGCCGCAGCCCAGATCCGCCACGACCGGGTAGGGGCCTGCGGCCTCTGCCGCCGCCCGCATCAGCCCGGCATCGCGCGACAGCCGGTCGGCCGGTTCGCGCAAATGAAGCCATGTGGCCGGGAAACCCATCTCAGATCGCGGCCTCGTACCAGGCGCAGGCGAGATGGCTTTCCTGAAGCGTGATCCGCAGCCGGGTGATCCGCCCCTGATCGCCCAGTTCCCCCGCCCGGATCGAGGCGGCGAGGTGGTCGAAGATGACCTGGGCCAGAAACTCGGTCGTGGTGAACTTGCCCTCGAACTGGGGCATCTCGTCGAGGTTCTTGTACCGCAGCGGCTCCAGCGCGGCGGCGAGCGCATGGCCCGCGCGGCCCATATCCACGACAAGGCCGGTATCATCGAGGCTTTCCGCATGGAAGGCCGCATCCACGGTATAGGTCGCGCCATGCATGGACTGGGCCGGGCCAAAGACCGGATCGGGCAGCGAATGGGCGATCATGATGTGGTCGCGGACTTCGACGGCGAACATGGCTTCTCCTTCAATACCGGATGCGGTGGCAGAGGGTGGCGGGGTCGGCGAGAATGGCGGGAAAGGCCTCGGGCATCTGCCCGAAGGCGGTTTCGCCCGAGATCAGCAGATCGAGGCGGGGATCGGCCAGCAGGTCGATGGCCTTGGCTAGCCTGCGGGTATGGCTCCAGCGCGGGGCGCGCTCGGCCGGAAGGCCGCCGACCTGCGAGCTGATAATGCGCAGGCGGCGGCTGTGGAAGGCGCCGCCAAGGGGCAGGGTCACCTGATGGTCGCCGTGCCAGCTTGCCTCGGCCACGGTCGCGCCGCTTCCGGCCGCGGCCAGCGCATCGGCAATCCCGTCCGGCGCGCCGCTGCAATGGATGACCACGTCCTGATCTATCGGTGCTTCGGCCGGTAAAGCAAAGCCGCAGCCCAGTTGCCGGGCCATCTCGCCCCGCTCTGGCAGGGGATCGACCAGCGTGACCTCCGCCCCCGGAAGGCGGGCGGCGAGGCTGCCCAGCAGCAGCCCGACCAGCCCCGCGCCGAAAATGGCGATGCGGTCTCCGGCCCCCGCGCGGCTGTCCCACAGGATGTTGAGCGCGGTTTCCATATTAGCCGCCAGAACGGCGCGGGCAGGCGGGATCGCTTCGGGCAAAGGGAAAAGCTGCGCGCTTGGCAGCCGGAACCGGTTCTGATGCGGAAAGAGGGCAAAGACCGTCCGTCCAGCCATGCTGCCATCCGCCACGCGCCCCACCGCCGAATAGCCGTATTTCACCGGGAATGCGAACTCGCCCTCCTGAAACGGCGCGCGCATCCGCGCCATTTCGTCCACCGGGACGCGCCCCTCGCTGACCAGCCGCTCGGTGCCGCGGCTGATCCCGGAAAACAGCGTCTCGACCAGCAGGCCCGCGCCGGTTTCGGCGGGCCGGATCTCGGCCTGTCCCGGCGCGCTCCACCAGAGCGCGAGCGCGCTCATGCTTGCGCCGCCGGGATGGAGGAGGTCCGGCGATGTCGGCAGAGAAGGTGCATGGCGATCCGAACCGGGACTGGAGACGGGCCTGTCAAAACGCCGCGCTCGCCCGATTTGTTCCGGCGTCGCGGAATTGCGGCTTGACCGGCCCCGGCCAATGCCCAAGAACAGCCCCTGCACGAGGTGTCGGCCGCGAAGCGGACCGACACGGGAACAGGAGGGGGAGATTTCCCCAATCCGACCGCCCCCGCGACTGTGAGCGGCGAGCCGAACCGGAAGCGCCACTGTGGCCAGACGCCACGGGAAGGCCCGGCAAGGCCGCGACCCGCGAGTCAGGAGACCGACCTCATGCATCATCGCAACTGCCGTCGGGGATGACGGCAAGGGAGAACGACATGCATATCGAACCGGGCCTCGTCAGCGGGGCCAAGATCCTTTTGAGCTATGCCACAGCGGCAGCGGCGGGCGTCTATACGCTGAAACTCGCGGCCGAGGCCGTCCGCGCGCAGGGAGCGGTGTCGCTTGCCCTGCGTTCCGTGCTGGCGACGGCGGCCGTCTTTGCCTTTTTCGAGGTGCTGCCGCATCATCCGGTCGGCGTGTCCGAGGTGCACCTGATCCTCGGCTCGACCATCTTCCTGATCTTCGGGGCGGCGCCAGCGGCGATCGGGCTTGTGGCCGGGTTGCTGGTGCAAGGGCTGTTCTTCGCGCCCTTCGACCTGCCGCAATACGGAATGAACGTCTCGACGCTGCTTTTCCCACTATTCGCGCTTCAGGCGCTGGCCGCGCGGATCATTCCGCCCGGCACGGCTTATGTCGATCTGAAATATCGTCAGGCGCTTGCTCTCTCGACCGCCTATCAGGGCGGCGTGGTGCTGTGGGTCGCGTTCTGGGCGCTTTACGGGCAGGGCGTCGGGGGCGAAAACCTCGCCTCGATCCTCAGCTTCGGTGCCGCCTATATGCTGGTCGTGGTGGTCGAGCCGCTGGCCGACCTCGCCGTTCTCGGGCTGGCAAAGGCGCTGAACGCGCCGAAGGGCGGCCTTTTGGTGACGCGCAGGCTGCATAGCCCGGCCTGAGCCGGAAACCGGGCTAGGGGCGGTGCGTCCGCCCCCGCCATTGCGGATCAGCCCTGCATCCGCGCCAGCCGCAACTGCTCGCGATAGCGGGACTGGCTGTTTTTCAGATGCGTGCGCATGGCGCGGCGCGCCTCGTCGGGGTCCGCGTTCTGGATCGCGGCGAGGATCGCGCCATGCTCCTGCTCCAGCACCTTGGTATAATCGGGCGGCGTCGCGGCCTCCCCCTCGCGGCTCAGGACGCGGCGGGGGATCATGGCAATGCCGATCAGGTTCAGCATCTCACTGAAGCGCGGATTGTTCGTGGCCTGCGCAATCGCCATGTGAAAGGCGAAATCGGCCTCGGCCGTGGGCAGGTCGTCGCGGGCAAGTTCGGTCAGGCGCTGGAACGCCTCGATGATCTCCTCCTCCTGCGCGGGCGAATGGCGCAGCGCGGCAAGCGCCGCCGCATCCCCTTCGAGCGCGGTGCGCAGCTCGAGGATCTCGATGATCGAGGAGACGCGGGCCGTGTCGACGTCGCGGAACTGCGGCGTTGCCTCGACGGCGGCAAGGACGAAGACCCCGGCGCCCTGCTTCGGCTCGACGATCCCGTCGGCGCGGAGTGCGGCAATCGCCTCGCGGATCACGGTGCGGCTGACGCCGAAATCCTGCGTCAGCCGGGATTCGGATGGCAGCCGATCCCCGGCCTTATAGTCGCCGGCCTGAATCTGGCGGCGCAATTCGTCCCGCACCGTCACGACGAGGGTGGCGCCGGGCTGCGTTAGGCCGTCTTCAGATTTCATCCTTGGGCTCATTCGTTGTCCGCCATGTTCTGGACCGGATAACCCCGTCCTGTCGCCGAGAGAAGCCCTTCGTTCCCTTTTCAGCTTTCGCCGTCCTTGTAGATCGGGAGCTGGGTGAAGATGCCGCCCTGATATTTCATCACCGCCGCATCGGCGGGCGGTCGCGGCTGGCTCGCGTCGATCTTGGCGCGATAGGCCTCGGCATTGTCCTTGGGCGTCCAGCCCAGCCAGCCGAGATGGCTGTTGTCCCACCAGCCGGCATCATTGGCCGAGGCGCCCCAGATCACCGGGCAGCCAAGCTGGGGCACGGTAAAGACCGCACGGATCAGCGACAGGAAATCGTCATGCGAGAACCAGCTTGCCAGCATCCGGTGGTTCTCCGGTTCGGGCGTGCAGGAGCCGATGCGGACTAGCGCGGTCTCTTGCCCGAATTTCTCGAAATACATCCGCGCCAGCGCCTCGCCAAAGACCTTCGAAACGCCATAGAGGCTGTCGGGCCGGAAGGGCACGTCCGGCCCCAGCCGTTCGGTCTGCGGATAGAAGCCGATCGTGTGGTTCGAGCTGGCGAACAGGATGCGCGGCTGGCCATGCGCGCGCGCGGCCTCGTAAAGGTTGTAGAGGCCGAGAATATTGGCGTCGAGGATCGGGCCAAACGGCCTCTCGACCGAGATGCCGCCCAGATGCAGGATGCCGTCGCAGCCCGCGACCAGCGCATCGACCGCCGCGGTATCGGCAAGATCGCATTCCACGACCTCGTCTCCGGGCAGGCTGTCCGGGATCGGCGCGATATCCGACAGGCGCAGGGTTTCGGCAAAATCGCGAAGCCGCGGGGTCAGGGCGCGGCCAAGGCCGCCCGCCGCGCCGGTGATCAGAAGTCGCTTGAGCATGAAAGCCCTCTGCTAGATGTCGTTGCCGCGGACGGAACCGGACCGGCAGGCCATGCGCCAAGGCTTCTGCTGGCCGGGTGCCGCATCATGTCCACATCCGCTGGACCTTGACGTAGACAACATATAATACAAGAACTGTCAACCTATATGATATAACAGTCAGAGAGGATTCGGATGCTCACCGTCGAGACCCGCCAAGCCGTTCACCCCGAACATGCAAAGGCCATGGACACCTCCGCCCTGCGCCGCAACTTCCTCGCTCAGGACATGTTCCGCGAGGGCGAGATCCGGCTGATCTATACCCATTACGACCGCTTCGTGATGGGCGCCGCCGTTCCGGCCGGGGGCAGCCTCACCCTCGATCAGGTCGATGAGACCAAGACCCCGAATTTCCTCGATCGCCGCGAGATGGGCATCGTCAACGTGGGCGAGACCGGCACGGTCGAGGCCGGCGGCGAAAGCTGGACGCTCGAGCGTGGCGACGTGCTGTATCTGGGCAAGGGCGCGGGTGCTGTGACCTTCGCGGGGCAGGGGCGGTTCTACATCACCTCCTGCCCGGCGCATCATACTTATCCGAACCGGCTGATCCGCCTTGCCGACAGCAAGGAAGTGAAGCTCGGCGCGACCGAGACCTCGAACAAACGGACCATCAACCAGTTCATCCATCCGCTGGTCATGGAAAGCTGCCAGCTGGTGCTGGGCTATACCCGGCTTGAGGACGGTTCGGTCTGGAACACCATCCCGAGCCATATCCACGACCGCCGGATGGAGGCCTATCTCTACTTCGGGATGGAGCCGCAATCGCGCGTCCTGCACCTGATGGGTGAGCCGCAGGAAACCCGCCACCTGTTCATCGGCAATGAAGAGGGGGCGATCTCGCCGCCGTGGTCGATCCATTCGGGCGCGGGCATCGGCTCCTATACCTTCATCTGGGCGATGGCCGGCGACAATGTCGACTATACCGACATGGACTTCATCCAACCGGAGGATCTGCGTTGAGCCCGTTTTCGCTGGAAGGACGCAAGGCGCTGGTCACGGGCGCCAATACCGGGCTTGGGCAGGCAATTGCCGTGGGGCTTGCGCAGGCCGGGGCCGAAGTCGTCTGCGCCGCCCGTCGCAGCACCGAGGAAACCCTGTCGCAGATTGCTGCGGCAGGGGGCAATGGCAGCGAGCTGCTGATCGACTTCGCCGATCCGATGGCTGCGAAGGACATCTTCGCGGGGCAGGGCTTTGACATCCTGATCAACAATGCCGGGATCATCCGCCGCGCCGATGCGGTCGATTTCAGCGAGGCTGACTGGGACGATGTCATGGACGTCAACCTGAAGGCCTTGTTCTTCACCTGCCAGTCTTTCGCGAGGGAGCTTCTGGGGCAGGGTAAGCCCGGCAGCATCGTCAACATCGCCTCGCTGCTCAGCTTTCAGGGCGGCATCCGGGTTCCCTCCTATACCGCCAGCAAGCATGGCGTGGCCGGGTTGACCAAGCTGATGGCGAATGAATGGGCGGCGAAGGGCATCAACGTCAATGCCATCGCGCCGGGCTATATCGTCACCAACAATACCGAGGCGCTGAGAAACGACCCCGATCGCAGCCGCGCCATCCTTGACCGCATCCCTGCGGGGCGCTGGGGCAGGGCCGAGGATATTGCGGGAACGGCGGTCTATCTCTGCTCGCCCGCCGCCGCCTATGTGCATGGCGCAGTGCTGAATGTGGATGGCGGCTGGCTCGCGCGGTAACTTATCACACAACTTATATGATAAGTTATTGACAGCTTGCAAAGAGCTGTCATATCCATGACAAGAACCTAATCAGAGGAATCTCTCATGACGCCCGAACAGCTCAAGGTCACCCTCGGCTCCGGCCTGCTTTCCTTCCCGGTCACGCATTTCGATGCCGAGGGTAAATTCGCCGGCGACAGCTATCGCGCCCATGTGGAATGGCTGGCTGGCTATAACGCGCCGGTGCTGTTCGCCGCTGGCGGCACGGGGGAGTTCTTCTCGCTCGCGCCGCGCGAGATCCCGGAGATCGTCTCGGCTGCGAAGGAAGTCGCCGGCAAGACCTCGATCGTCTCGGGCTGCGGCTATGGCACCGAAATGGCGGTCGAGATCGCGCGCTCGGTCGAAAAGGCCGGCGCCGATGGCATCCTGCTGCTGCCGCATTACCTGATCGACGCGCCGCAAGAGGGGCTCTATGCCCATGTGAAGAAGGTCTGCCAGTCGGTCGGCTTCGGGGTCATGGTCTATAACCGCGACAACGCGGTCCTTCAGGCCGACACCCTCGCCCGGCTCTGCGACGAATGCCCCAACCTCGTCGGCTTCAAGGACGGCACCGGCGATATCGGCCTTGTCCGTCAGGTGACGGCGAAGATGGGCGACCGCCTGACCTATCTGGGCGGGATGCCCACGGCCGAGCTTTTCGCCGAAGCCTATCTTGGTGCGGGCTTCACCACCTATTCCTCGGCCGTGTTCAACTTCGTCCCGGCGCTGGCGAATGAGTTCTACAAGTCCCTCCGCGCCGGTGAGCGCGCGAATTGCGAGCGGATCCTGAACGATTTCTTCTATCCGTTCATGGCGATCCGCAACCGCTCCAAGGGCTATGCGGTTTCGGCGATCAAGGCTGGCGTCCGCCTGCAGGGCTTTGCCGCCGGGCCGGTCCGTTCTCCGCTGGTCGATCTGTCGGGCGAGGAGATGGACATGATGGCCGCCCTGATCGAACCCTATCAGCGCAAGGCCGCCGCCTGATGAAAATTGCCGCCATTCGCACTCACCTGCTGGAACACCGGTTGGACGTGCCTTTCGAGAGTGCGTCGATGCGGTTCGACCGCCGGGCGCATGTTCTGGTCGAGGTCGAGTGCGATGACGGCACGCTGGGCTGGGGCGAATGCCTTGGCCCGGCACGCCCGAATGCCGCGGTGGTCGCTGCCTATGTGCCCTGGCTGATCGGCCAGGACGCGCTCGCGACCGAGCGGCGTTGGGCAACCCTCTACAACGCGCTGCGCGATCAGGGGCAGCGCGGTCTGGCGGTCACGGCGCTTTCCGGGATCGACATGGCGCTGTGGGACATCAAGGGCAAGGCGCTGGGCGTCTCCGTCTCGACCCTGCTGGGCGGGCGCTGGCGCGACCGCGTCCGCGCCTATGCCACCGGCAGCTTCAAGCGCGACGGCGTGGACCGGGTCGAGGATAACGCGACCGAGATGGCGCAGCGCCGGGCCGAGGGCTTTCATGCCTGCAAGATCAAGATCGGCTTCGATCCCGCCGAGGATCTGCGCGTCATCGCCGCCGTGCGCGAGGCGATCGGGCCGGACATGCGGCTGATGATCGACGCGAACCACGGCTATACCGTGGCCGAGGCGGTCAAGGTCGGCCGCGCCGCCGCCGAATATGACATCGACTGGTTCGAGGAGCCGGTGGTTCCCGAACAACTCTCGGCCTATGCCGAGGTGCGGGCCGGCCAGCCGATCCCGGTCGCGGGTGGCGAGACTTGGCACACGCGCTGGGGCATGTGGCCCGCGATCCAGTCCCGCGCCGTCGATATCCTGCAACCCGATATCGCGGGCTGCGGCGGGCTGTCCGAGGCCATGAAGATCGCAGCCATCGCCTCGCTTCACGGGGTCCGCATCGTGCCCCATGTCTGGGGAACCGGTGTCCATATCGCCGCCGCGCTGCAGTTCATGGCGGCCCAGACCCCGGACCCGGTGCGCGTGAACCCGGTCGAGCCGATCATGGAGTTTGACCGCACCCACAACCCCTTCCGCCAAGCAGTGCTGAAAACCCCGATCGAGGCAGTGGACGGCGTCGTCG